>JAVKCD010000003.1 GCA_040222855.1 Phycisphaeraceae bacterium
CCGCACGGCGCCTGACCTGACCGAAAGGTTCCAACGCACG
The DNA here is from genome assembly GCA_040222855.1 of Phycisphaeraceae bacterium. Lineage (NCBI taxonomy): Bacteria > Pseudomonadati > Planctomycetota > Phycisphaerae > Phycisphaerales > Phycisphaeraceae > Phycisphaeraceae bacterium. The sequence continues at coordinate 41 of JAVKCD010000003.1, forward strand.
AGGAATATCATCAGGGGCGATGCCAATGCCGGTATCGACCACCTGGATCGCGATCCCGCCCTCCGCGTCGATCGCCGTTACGATGCCAACATCGCCGTCATCGTGCGTGAACTTGATGGCGTTGGTCAGCAGATTGACCAGAACCTGGCGGACCAGCCGATTGTCAGCCTTGAGCTTGGGGAACCCGTCGGGGATGTCGACTGACGTCCATTTGCGTTTATCCTGCGTGCGGGTATAGGCCAGACGCAACGATGAGCGCACGATATCGGGAATATCTACGATGGACTCTTCAAGATCGACTTCTCCGGCTTCGATCTTCGAGATATCCAGAATGTCGGTGATGACTTCCAACAGATGCTGACCGGAAACATTGATGTCCGAGATGTATTCACGGTATTTGTCGCTGAGAGGGCCAAAAATACCTTCCAGCATGACTTCGGAAAGACCGATCACGGAATTCAGTGGCGTGCGTAATTCATGGCTCATGTTCGCCAGAAACTCGCTCTTGGCCCGACTCGCCAGCTCCGCAGCATCCAGGGCCGCCGACAACTCATGCTCGTAGGCAATCTGCGCATTGATGACCTCCGTCACCATCATGATCCCACCAATACTGCCGTCCGTCTCTCGCCACGGCTGAAGAACCCAACGAATCCAGACAGTAGACCCATCATCCCTTTCAAAACAATCCCGATCACAATGCAACGTCTCCCCGACCAGACACCGGCGATGATCCTCGCGCCAGCGATCCGGAACATCAGGGAATACCTCGTAATGTGATAGCCCCGAAACATCCTCCTGCTCAATGCCGTACTGCTGATACCAGCCCTCGCTCGCAACCAGATAACGCATCTCTCGGTCAAACATCGCCACCGCGGCGGGCGTGTTCTCCACAAAGCATCGCAACCGCTGCTCAATCGACTCGACCCGAGCCTGTGCTCGCTTCTGCTCGTCGATGTCAATGTGCACACCCGTCATGCGCGCTGGATTGCCCTCGCTATCACGTTCCACCACCTCCCCGACATCAAGAATCCACCGCCAGGTCCCATCCTTCATCCGAACACGCATCTCGCAACGATACTGATCACGCTCGCCACGTAGATGCTCATTCACACGCGCATACGCGCGTTCAAGATCGTCCGGATGTGTCAAGACCTCCCACGTGCTCAAGGTCATCGGCAACTCGCCGGGCTCGTACCCCAGCATCGTGTACCACGTATCACTGAAATACGTCGTGCCCGTCTGAATCTGCCAATCCCACAATCCCTGTTTCGCCGCACTCAGAGCCAGATCGAGCCGTTGCTCACTCTCACGGATCCTCGTCATCGTCTCGTACTGCTCGGTGATGTCCTGAAACGAACCAAGAATATGCGTGCACACACCATTCTCAAACTGAGGAACACCCAGAGCGCGAACCCAGATCCGCCGACCGCGATATGTAACCAGCGGCAACTCGAGATCCCAACTCTCACCTGTCTTGATCGCCGCCCGGACAGCAGCTTCAATACGCGGGCGTCCTTCGGGAGCATAGAACTTGATTGCCGTCTCCAGGCTCGGAACATAGTCTTCCGGAGCCTCGTGAATATGACGCACCGCCTCCGACCAGATCGGCTCAGGCGGGTCCAGATTCAGCCGCCAACCGCCTATCCTGGCAACCCGCCCGATCTGCTGAAAGATCAACCGATTCTGTTCCGATTCCTTCTCCGCAACACGACGCGCTGTCACGTCCCAGTTCACACCGGTGACCCGCACCACACGGCCGCTTAGACCCTTCTCAGGCGTCATCGTCCCATAGACCCACCGCGCCTCTCCGCTCGCGTCTGTCATCCGGTACTCAAGCGTCACCGTCACGCCTTCATCGACACAGCGCGTCAAGGCCTCACTCAACGCCTCTCGGTCCTGAGGCAACAGACAACCCAGCAAGTCGTCCCTGCAGTATTCCAGCCCCGAATGAATCCCCAGCAGTTCCGCACTCCCCGCATCAAACTCACACCGGTCTCGCTTCACGTCCCAGGTCCACAAACCCAGATGAGCCGCCTGAGCCGCATGCCCCAATCGCTCCGCCTGACGCCTGAGCCGCTGATCATGCACGAAGTTGTGATGCAGACGAGGTATGGCCAGAAACCCAATCACCACCAGAACCAGCACCAGTTCGATACCCGTGTGCACCCACTCCGGCATCACCGGATGTCCCCGAGCCAGCAGATAGCTGTCATCCAGCAGGATGACGATCAATGCCAGCAGCACAAAGGCAACGACCGCACGGAGCATGCGTTCTGCATCGTCCTTCTGAGTACGTCGATCGAATCTCACCCCAGAGGTAACGCTGGATTACCCGCAAGCAGGTTGCCCTGATCGATTCGATAAAACAGGTAAGCCAGACACTCGGGGTTATTCGGACTCAAAACATCCTTCAGACCCCCGCTTGGCCAAATCCCGCCAGACCGCTAAACTCTCCCCGCCACACCACCCCCACAGGGGGTCTGGCTGGCCCCTTCGTCTAGTTGGCCTAGGACACCAGGTTTTCATCCTGGCGACACGGGTTCGAATCCCGTAGGGGTCATTCTCTCTGGCAATCGCCCAGTCTGGGCCAGAATGCCTCTCATATCTCTATTTCACACCGAAATGAACATTAGCGATACCTCTTGGACCCCGTAGCCCAAGAGGTATCCTTACACGAGAAGGTCACGATCCGGATCTCAGATCGTGCTCGCCCACACGGTATCCCGATCAGCCCCGAGAGGATCGTGCTTCATGCAGTTCCGTGCCCAACGATCCATGATCCTCCTCGCCGCCGCCCTGCTATGCCCCGCTGGCATAACCCAAGCCGCCGAGAGCCAGTGGGCCTACCCGGGACCCGATGGCCGCCTGCTCTACCACACCCAGCCCAACGGCGACCGCCTCCCCGACCACTCCGCCGTCGGCTATCTCTCCAATCGCGAGCCTCTGCCCAGCATCCCCACCTCCGTCACGGTCCAACCCGGCGCCGGCGACGACACCGCCCGCATCCAGGCCGCCATCGATCAGGTCGCCGCCCTGCCCATCGGACCCGATGGCTATCGAGGAGCCGTTCAACTCGGCCCCGGCGAGTTCCAGATCAACAACTCCGTCTGGATTACAGACTCCGGAATCGTCCTCCGAGGGTCCGGCCAGCAAACCACAGGCGGAACCATCCTCCGGGCTACCGGCACCACCCAACGCGACGTCATCATGGTCCAGGGGTCGGGCTCATGGTCCAGAATCGCGTCATCCGAAAAACCAGTCATCGATAAATACGTCCCCGTCGGCGCAACCAGCTTTCGAGTCGCCGACGCCAGCACCTTCGCCGTAGGTGACCGAGTCATCGTCCACCGCCCCAGCACTCAGAACTGGATCGAAGAACTCGGCATGGACCAGATCCCGCCACGCAGCGATGGCGGAACCGTCGTTCAGTGGACCGCCGGTGCTTACGACCGCAACCACGACCGCGTGGTCACCCGTGTCGAAGGCGACCGTATCTTTTTTGACGCACCTCTCACCCAATCCCTCGACGCCGAGTACGGCGGCGGAACCGTCTACAAATACAACTGGTCCGGCCGAATCAGCCATGTCGGCGTCGAGAACCTCCGGGGTGTCTCCGACTACGACACCAACAACAATCAGGACGAAGCCCACGCCCGCAGTCTGATCTTTATGGACCGCATCGAACACGCTTTTGTCCAGAGCGTGACCGCAGAACACTTCTGGTACTCCCTCATCGAAGCCGATCGCTTCTCCAAAAATATCACCGTCAAAGACGCCACCAACCTCGATCCCATCTCCATCGTCACCGGCGGACGACGCTACGCCTTCCAGAACAACAGCCAGCTCTCGCTCTTCCGCGACCTGCTCTCTGACAAGGGCCGGCACGACTTCATCCAGAACTCACCCAACACCGGACCCAACGTCTTCCTCGATGGCGTCGCCACCAACGCACTCGACGAAACCGGACCCCACCAACGCTGGTCCACCGGCGGGCTCTACGACAACATCACCGTCGAGGGCGACGAGATCAACTTCCGCAACCGCGGGAACTTCGGCACCGGCCACGGCTGGGCCGGGGGCAACATGATCGCCTGGAACAGCACCGCCGAAGGCTTCATCATCCAGAACCCACCCACCGCACAGAACTGGCTGATCGGCGGAACCGGACAGCTCAGGACCCACACCGCCTTCGGCGTTCAGGAGCCCGGCATCATCGACCACCACGGCAGCCCGGTCGATACCCGCAGCCTCTATGAAGCCCAACTCGCCGACCGCGACCGGTTCCCCGATTCCTCCTTCCGCGAATATCACCTCGGCGACTACGACACCTTCTACGTCGATGGCCTCGGCTCCCGTGATGCGGCCCCCGTCGATCCCAACTGGGCCTCCGAGGTCACCAACCTCGCCAACCTCTCCGGTCAAACCGTCGGCGACTTCGACAACACCACCCTCCCCGGCCTGGTCCCCTTCACCTTCGATTTTCTCATCGAACCAGGAGAACGTGTCGTCGGTGCCACCCTCACCCTCGCCCTACGCTCGATCACCACAGGACCCAACCAGGACTTCCTCGCCCTCGAGCGCACCGACAACGCCATGTCGCTCGCCTCCCTCGGCCTCACAACCATCACCACCACCGGCTCCGACATCCTCGTCGTACCCTTGACTGGTGCCATGCTCTCCGAACTACAGGACGGACAACTCAATGGTGTCGTAGGCGATGGACTCGCCATCGACTGGTCACGCCTCGACCTCGTCGTCGTCGATGCACTCTTCGGCGACCTCAACCTCGACTCAGTCGTCAACGAAACCGACATCGACCTACTCGGCTTCGCCATCCGCGCCGGTTCCACCGACAAACTCTACGAACTCGACGGCGTCCCCGGCATCGACCAAGGCGACATCACCGCCCTACTCGACATCATCGGCACCGCCCCAGGCGACGCCAACCTCGACCTCAAAGTCGATCTCATCGACCTCTCCATCCTCGCCTCAAACTTCCAGTCCCTAGGCGGATGGGCAAAAGGCGACGCCAATGTCGACGGTACCGTCAACCTCGTCGATCTCTCCTTCCTCGCCAGCAACTTCGGCTTCGACGCTACGGCGATACCCGAACCTTATGCCATCGCGTTGATCGCACTCGGACTGACCCGCTTTAGCCTTCGTCGATAACCAGCACCTGTAGCCCAAAGAAGCACGCCCAGCCCCTTTCAGGACTGGGCGTGGAATCCCACACAGTAAGCGTTACGCTCGACGACGAAGCGTCGCCACCCCAATCAACCCGAGCAGACCAGCTGGAGCCGCCGCCGGGCTCGGAATCACCGTGCCGTCATCAGCCTCGTTGATCTGCACCCGCCAGTTGTCAATCCCTGTGCGCCGAGTCTCCTGACCCGTGAAGTTACCACTCGACACACCTCGATAGAAGCCGAACTGCATCACGCCACCAGCCGTCGAAAAGTCAGGGTTCGAGGTGGAGTTCAGGATCCCCGCGTTATCGATTTCCCAGAGATCACCGGCGACCAACCCGGGGGCTGCATTAGCCGACCACGTATTGAACGTCGGCTGCGCCATCGCCAGAATCGGATTACGCAAAACGAATGTCAGGCCACCCTGCTGAATCAGCAAACCCGTGGCATGACCATTACCGAGCTGCGAGATGTTCAGCGAGTCCTCGCTGTAATCAATGGTGCTGATCGCACCCTGAGTGTTCGGGTTATACGTCGCTGCATTCCTCAGGTTCAGACTCCACACCGCCCCACCAGCAACACTGGCGTTGAGGTTCGTATGAATCTCTCGATACTCATTCGGATTTCCACCGGTCAGCATCTGAAACTCACTCGTTGTGCTTCCTGCACCTCCGGCGTTCGTTACCGTCGAAGCCGTCCAGTCTCCGTTGTTAAAAACACCATCAGAAAAGATCGTCGCCGCCTGACTCGGTAACGCCAGAACACTCAAGGCAAGCGCAGCAACAGCAAAGGTCGAACGCGACATGGCAAACTCCTGCTTCGAGAGCCTCTTCCGACACACGACAGGTGCCAGCGAGCCTTCTCATGGGTTGTGGTCGAAACTGTTCTGTCTATCGAAACGCAACAGAACCCGGAGAAATGCACTAACCATCAATAACAATATCTCAGCCCAGACCGAATGCAAGAGCCACCCCACGACTAAGGGTTTCTCCTACTGCCTGTCGCCCCAGTTTGCCTAGCCCATACCCATACCTAAAGTAAACTCTAACGAAGAGTCGCCCCGTTTCACATGCCTCATCTTATCGCTCAGGGTTCTCCACCGAACCCCGATCAACTTGCTTCTCAAGATCTCGTTAGGAGAGGATCTATGCCCAAGACATCGTATAACTCGATCACTCTGCCCTCATCACCAAACCCCACCTTAATCTCCCTGATCCTTTCCGCCTTGTGCCTCCTGCTCGCCCCAACCCCAACCCCAGCCCAAACCCTGGTCAGCAACAACTCGACCTTCACCGTCGATCCCACCCGCCAGGACATGGCCTACTCCTGGATCGTCGATGGCCGTGAGCAGCTCCGCGAACTCTCCAACTGGTATCGCGTCAGCGGTCAGACCAGCGAAACCTCCATCCACACCATGCTCTTCGGCGGAGCAACCCAGTCCAGCCCGGACTCCGTTTCCTACGTCTTCACCGATACCCAGTTCAACTTCGACATCGATATCACCTTCACCCTCATCGGCGGACCAATCCTCAGCCGCTACAGCCAGATGGGCGAAGAAATCCTCATCACTAACAACGGCAGTACCCCTCTCAATATTCACTTCTTCGAGTACCTCGATCTCGACCTCGACGAGTCGCCTACCAACGACATCATCGATGCACCCGTCCTCGGCGTGATCCATCAAGATGACTCGGTAGCCACCTACACAGGAGGCTACAACGCCGATCGCATCGAGTTCGCAACCTACCCCTTCAGCCTCAACCATCTCACCGACTTCGCACCCTCCACCCTAAACACCAACCTGCCCACCCTGCCAGCCTCACTCGGACCGGACAACGTGACCTTCACCCTTCAGTGGGACTTCATCGGAGTGGGCGGAATCCGGCCCGCCATACTCCCCGGCGAGAGCGCCCGGATCACCAAGACCAGTGAACTCCAATGGATTATCCCCGAGCCCGCCTCAGTGCTCCTCACACCCCTCGCCCTCTTCGCCCTCACTCATAGAAAACGCTGAAGCCCCGACCTCATCAAACATCATTAGCTCAGACTCGGAGACACTCATGAGCAACACAAGCCCATCACGATATGCCCTTGTTCTGGCGACAGCATCCCTGGCATCCATACTGATGCCCGCCACCACCCGCGCTGTCCAGGTCAGCGCCTCCTACCCGCAAGCTCCCCCCCTCCCCGGTGCAACAACACTCCTGACCCCTGACGTCCCGACACGAACAACCAATATCTTCGATCCCGGGATCGCTCAGTTCACAGGAGCCGCATCACTCGCAGCCCCGGCAACCCCGGCGTCGGCCTCCGACACCACCAACTTCGCCTACCCACTCGCGGCGCCAGGATCCGGCAACCCGGTCGAGCTCTATGGCGACGCGATTTCGAAAGTAACAACCCTGCCCTCCGGCAGCTATAACATCGAACTCACCGTCACCAACATGTGGTTCCAGAGTACGCCCACCGCCGCCGCGAGTGAATACATCTACCTCAACATCTGGGAAACCTTCACGGGCATCACACTCGCGCCCTCAGTCACCTGGACAACCACTGGCAACGCCACCGCCACGGGGATGATGACCGCTGGCTCAGCTACCTCGCCCGGCCTCGGCGACTTCGTCGCCATCGAACCCATCGTCAACGTCTACGATCCAAACCTCGCCACCTGGACCAACGGCTCATTCTTCTTCGGCGGGTCTGCAGGCGTAACACCCGGCACCACCGTCCCCTTCGCTTACGCCCAACCAACCCTCCCGCTCCTGCCCTTCGTCTCCACCTCCGGCGATCTCACCATTGGTATCGAATCCATCCTGATCCTCAACGATGTGTCCAGCTCAGGGGCAATCATCCACCTTCCCAGCAGCCTCCACCTCAACGTCCAGATCGCACCGATCCCCGAACCCGCCACCGCAACAATCCTCTTCGCAACACTCCTCACCATCACAAGACGACGCAAAGACTACACAACCTGACGAGCATGCCCTCAACGAGGCCTGAAGCTCTGCCGGTAAGATGCTGATGATGACCCAACCACAGGGTCAACATCCATCACCGGAGCCTGCTCTTGCCAACCCTCTTTCTCATCGACACCGAAGACGGCGTCACGTCACTACCTCACGCCGTCTCCATCGCCAAAGCCTATGGCGACAGCCTCACCGTCCTCTGCATCGCCAAAGCCACCTCCCGAAAACTCACCGAAGTCCAGAGAGAAGACCCCGACTGTCAACCACTCCCGGCCAGAATCCTCGCCAGCCTCTTGAGCCATAGCATCACAGCAACGCCTGTCTACGACTGCCAGGGACCCGATACGCGCCGTGCCGTCCTCGACGCAGCCCATGAACTCGATGCGACACGCCTTGTCATCCACGCATCAAGCCTCGATCGCTACACGAGTCGAGGAACCTTCGTCCGAAGACTAGCCCGCAGCGCACCCTACGACGTCATCGTCCTCGACTCTGGCGGGATGACACGAAAACCCAAACGTGTCGTCGTCCCTCAGCTCAAGGGCGGGGCAACCTTCGCCCTCCGTCTTGCCGCCAGAGTCTGGGGCGACAACCCCGACAGCGTCGTCGCTCTGGCCGACCCCAAAGCCTTGCCCCGATCAAAACGCACCTTCAAAAAAGTCACCGACAAAGCCACCGACAAGGTTCGCGCCGCCCTCTCTCAAGCAGAAGACCCCCACCCACTCCTCGAAACCCTTGAGCACGGGATCGATGGCGACAACCTCGTCCTCATCGATGCCGAAGAGCACAAGCAAGTCCCCTCAGTCATCGCCATGCTCAAGAGCCTTCGAGAAAAACGACCCGATACCCTCTTCGCCGTCGCGCTGGTCCGGGCAAAGGACGCCGCAGGACCCGGTATCGTCGAACGCTGGATCGAGAACGTCCGACACCACGCTCCCGCACTCAACCGCGACGAACGAAAAAGCCTCCACGAACGCATGATCGCCGGTGGACGACTCTCCACCGACTTCGGCGTCATGCTCACCCTCTCCACAGCCATCGCTGCACTCGGACTCATCCAGAACTCCGCCGCCGTCGTCATCGGCGCCATGCTCGTCGCCCCGCTGATGACACCCCTTGTCGCTATCGGAATGGCCCTCGTCCAGCAGAACTTCGAGCTGTTCCGCGCTGCCGGGAAAGCCATGATCATCGGCACCGGGTGGAGCCTGATCGTCTCGATCATCATCGGCAGCCTCAGCCCCTGGGGCGACCTCTCAGCAGAAGTCGTCGCGCGAGGCGGGCCAAACCTCTTCGACCTCGGCATCGCCCTCCTCTCAGGCATCGCCGCCGCTTACGCACTAGCACGCCCAGGCGTCACAGGAACGCTCGTAGGCGTCGCCATCGCCGTCGCCCTCGTCCCACCACTCGCCGCCATCGGCATCGCCATCGCCAAGTGGGAACCCACCATCGCCATCGGTGCCGCCGTCCTCTTCACAACAAACCTCTTCGCCATCGTCCTTGGCGCCGCGATGACCTTCCAGTTCTTCGGCCTCGGCATCTCGAGGAAAGCCGGCGACACCCTCCAATGGGTTCTCGTCACCGTCATCCTCATCTCCGTCGGCATGAGCTCGGTCGCAGGAAACCTCATCTATAACCTCAACCTCCAGATGCACGAAGGCGTTCAACGCGCCTACTCACGCCCCCTCCCCCCCGCTGTCCGGGAAGCCCTCTCCACCCGCGTCGCCGCAGAGCCCAACGCCGAAATCCTCAGCATGAGTCAGTCCAACATCGAACACGGCTTCGGCGTCCAGGTCGTCGTCGTCACCTATCAGGACACCTCCCCAACCCTCGCCGACGACCTTGAGCGGATCCTCACCACCCAAATGGGCGGATACCACAAAGCCCGAGCCATCATCCTCAGAACCGACCCCACCCCAAAGCTTCAGCCCCCGCCTCAGCCATCGGAGTAACACCACACCCAAGTCAACAGGACCCTCTCGTCAGAACCCAAACGCCGACGTTATGGTAAATGCTCCTTCTAAGGTCACCCCATGCAAAAACTCATCCAACTCGCCGCCCGCTGGCTGATCGCCGTGACCCTCGTGGCTCTGCCCCTCTCCTATATCCTCTGGCAGTGGCGCCACGCTGAACACAAAGAACTCGCCAGCTTCTCCTACGAAGCCTTCAGTCAACGCATGACCGACGCCACCGAGCCGGTCTACTGGCCCTACGGCATCTGGGTCATCGGCCTCGTGGCCATCGTCGTCCTCACCGTCAACCTCGTCGCCCGGGGCTTAAAATCCGTCTTCCCAAACCCCAAACCAAAACACGGATGACCATGATTCAGGCGACAGGCCATGTCATGCCGATAAAAACAGCCTAAACTTCGTACCGAACCATCTAAGCGGGCGATCCTCATAAGACCGTCCATCACAATCACGTCCCCATCAAGGAGAACGGACATGACCCGATTCATCGCCCCTCTGGCCCTAGCCTGCACCGCCGCTGTCTTCACCGGCTGCGCCGCCCCTCAGGCCACCGACAGCAACGTCGATGCCCTCGCCGCCCTCGCCGACCAGGCCAAGGCCGACTTCATCGCCGAAGACCCCGCCATGGCTGATCGCTTCAGCAGCTCCGTCGGCTACGCCATCTTCCCCTCCGTCGCCAAAGGCCTCGGCTTCGGCTTCTCAGGAGCCCGTGGCGAAGGCATCGTCTACAAAGGCGGAGCCCCCGTCGCCCTCTCCACCCTCGGCCAAGGCGGCATCGGCTTCGGCCTCGGCGGCCTGACCTACCAGCAGGTCCTCTTCTTCAACACCAACGAAGCCTTCGATTCCTTCGCCGCAGAGAAGTTCGCCTTCACCGCACAGGCCGGCGCCGTCGCGGGCATCTACGGTGCCTCCGTCGACGCCGACGTCCTCAAGGACGTCACCATCTTCACCAATGAAAACGGCGGACTCATGTACGAAGCCGGCATCGGCATGGCCGGTTACCGCCACAACCTCATCGACTGATCCCAACAATCGACAACCTAGTTTCAACACCGGCCAGCGTCCCAATGACGCTGGCCGGTTCTTTGCGCACGAATAGCCCCTACTAAGCCACCCCACGCACCCATGTCCACTTCCGCACCCCCAGTTGACTCATAAAACATACCATTCACTCCGATGATCTGGTATAGTCGAGGTTAAAGGCACCCCCAACACGAGTGCCCCAGGAGATCGCCATGATCCAGTCACGCCAAACAGCGACCGACACCACCACCAACGGCCGCTCCACCCAACCCACCCGCAAAACACTCGACGGCAACGAAGCCGTCGCCAAGGTCGCCCACAAGCTCTCCGAACTCGCCGTCATCTACCCCATCACGCCTTCGTCGCCCATGGGCGAGTTCTCCGAAGAGTGGTCTTCCAAAGGACAAACCAACCTCTGGGGACAGACCCCCAAGATCGTCGAGATGCAGTCCGAAGCCGGCGCCGCAGGTGCCTGCCACGGCGCACTCCAGGCCGGAACCCTCGCGACCACCTTCACCGCGTCGCAGGGCCTCCTCCTGATGATCCCCAACATGTACAAGATCGCTGGCGAACTCCTCCCCTTCGTCATGCACGTCGCCGCACGCACCGTCGCCACCCACGCCCTCTCCATCTTCGGCGACCACTCCGATGTCATGGCCTGCCGGCAGACCGGCTTCGCCATGCTCGCCTCCGCTTCCGTCCAGGAAGCCCACGACATGGCCGCCATAGCCCACGCCGCGACCCTCGAATCACGCATCCCCTTCCTCCACTTCATGGACGGATTTCGCACCTCCCACGAGGTCGCCAAGATCGAACTGCTCGAAGATGACACCCTCCGCGCCCTCGTCTCGGAACAAGCCATCCTCGAAGCCCGCGCCCGACGACTCGACCCCGAACACCCCGCCATCCGCGGGACTGCCCAGAACCCCGACGTCTTCTTCCAGTGTCGCGAAGCCGCCAACAGCTACTACGAAGCCGTCCCCGAAATCGTCGAACGACTCCTCGCAAGACTCGCCAACCACACCGGCCGTAACTACAACCTCTTTGAATACCACGGCGACCCCAACGCCGAAAACGTCGTCATCGCCATGGGCTCCGGCACCGAGACCCTCGCCGAAACCGCCACAAAACTCAACAAATCCGGCCGCCGCGTCGGCGTCCTCAACGTCCGACTTTTCCGACCCTGGTCACTCGAACACTTCCTCCGAGCCCTCCCGGACAACGTCAAGAAGATCGCCGTCCTCGACCGCACCAAAGAGCCCGGCGCGCCGGGCGAACCTCTCTACCTCGACATCGTCGCCGCCCTCGACCAGGCCGCCCGCGAAGGCAAAATCGACCGCAGGCCCGAGGTCATTGGCGGACGCTACGGACTCTCCTCCAAAGAGTTCACCCCCGGCATGGCCAAAGCCGTCTTCGATCACCTCGATACCAAACGACCCAAACACGGATTCACCATCGGCATCCACGATGATGTCACCCGCACCTCACTCAAGTGGGACCCGACCTTCTCCGTCGAGAACGACAACGTCTTCCGCGCCCTCTTCTACGGCCTTGGTGCCGATGGCACCGTCGGCGCCAACAAAAACTCCATCAAGATCATCGGCGAAGAAACCGACAACCAGGCCCAGGGCTACTTCGTCTACGACTCCAAAAAATCCGGCGCGATGACCGTGTCCCACCTCCGCTTCGGACCCGAACCCATCCGCAGCCCCTACCTCATCGAACAGGCCGACTTCATCGGCTGCCATCAGCAGATCTTCCTCGACCGCGTCGATGTCCTCAAAGCCGCCCGCGAACGAGGCGTCTTCCTCCTCAACTCGCCCTACTCCGCCAAAGAGGTCTGGCATCACTTACCCGGACCCGTCCAGAAAACCATCCGCGACAAACACCTCCGCTTCTACGTCATCGACGCCCTCACCGTCGCCCGGGATGCCGGCATGGGACGACGGATCAACACCATCATGCAGACCTGCTTCTTCGCCATCTCTGGCGTCCTCGAGCGCGATGAAGCCATCCAACGCATCAAACACGCCATCGAAACCACCTACGCCCGAAAAGGCCGCAACGTCGTCGAACAAAACTTCGCCGCCGTCGACGCAGCCCTCGACAACCTCCACGAAGTCACCATCCCACCAGCCCCCGCAGAAGATGACGGACCCGACTTCCTCCCACCCGTCTCTGCTGGCGCTCCCGACTTCGTCCAACGCGTAACCGCCAGAATCCTCGCCGGCGAAGGCGACCTCCTCCCTGTCTCCGCCTTCCCCGTCGATGGCACCTGGCCCACCGGCACCTCGCAATGGGAAAAACGCGGCATCGCCGCCGAAACCCCGCGCTGGATCGACGACCTCTGCATCCAGTGCAACAAGTGCGCCCTCGTCTGCCCCCACGCAGCCATCCGAGCCAAGGTCGTCAACGACGACGCCGTCAACGATGCGCCCGACGGCTTTGTCACCCTCAAGGCCAACGGCAAAGACTACAAGGACCTCCGCTACACCCTCTCTGTCGCGCCCGATGACTGCACCGGATGCGAACTCTGTGTCGCCGTCTGCCCCGCCCACGACAAACAGAACCCCGAACGCAAAGCCCTCGAAATGAAGCCGCGACTCGACGACCTCGATGCGCAGCGAGACCGCTTCGAGTACTTCCTCGACCTCCCCGAAACCCCGCGCGAACGCGTCATCCGACTCGATGCCAAGGGCACCCAGATGCTCCAGCCGCTCTTCGAGTTCTCCGGTGCCTGCGCTGGCTGCGGCGAAACCCCCTACATCAAACTCCTCACCCAACTCTTTGGCGACCGACTCCTCGTTGCCAACGCCACCGGCTGCTCCTCCATCTTTGGCGGGAACCTCCCCACCACGCCCTACGCCACCGACAGCTGTGGCCGCGGACCCGCATGGTCCAACTCGCTCTTCGAAGACAACGCCGAGTACGGCTACGGGCTCCGACTCGGAACCGAAGTCCACAAAGACGAGGCCAAAGCCCTCCTTGCCAAAATCACCGAATCACTACCCGAACAAGCCGTCAACGCCCTCGGCAACGGCACCACCCCGGCCGAAAAACGCATCGCCATCGCCGCCGTCCGCCAGGCCCTCGTCGATACCGACAATCCCGAAGCCCGCCGCCTGATCACCGTCCTCGACAACCTCGTTGACCGATCCGTCTGGATCATCGGCGGAGACGGCTGGGCCTACGACATCGGCTTTGGCGGGCTCGACCACGTCATCGCACAAGACCACAACATCAACATCCTCGTCCTCGACACCGAGGTCTACTCCAACACCGGCGGGCAGGCATCCAAAGCAACACCTCTCGGCGCCTCCGCCAAGTTCGCCACCACCGGCAAAACACTCGGCAAGAAAGACCTCGGACAGATCGCCATGTCCTACGGCCACGCCTACGTCGCCTCCATCGCCCTCGGAGCCAACGACAACCACACCGTCAAGGTCCTCCAGGAAGCCGAGTCCTACGACGGCCCCTCCCTCGTTATCGCCTACGCGCACTGCATCGCCCACGGCTACGACCTCAAGGACGGTCTCGACCACCAGAAGTTCGCCGTCTCTTCCGGCGTCTGGCCCCTCTACCGCTTCGACCCCCGCCGCGCAGAGCAGAATCTCACCCCCCTCCAACTCGACTCGGCTAAACCCAAAACCACCGTCGCCGACTACATGGCCTCCGAAACCCGCTTCCGCATGGTCAAGAAAGCCAACCCCGACCACTACGACCTCATGGTCCAGGCCACCCAGAAACATGTCGAACAAAAGTTCGCCTTCCTCACCCGCCTGGCCGAAGCCTCAACCCCAATCACCCCCCCCACGAAACCAGAACCGAGCGCACAAACCCGTCCCACGACCCCCTAACGGAGCCACACCTCCCCACCGATCCAACAACCCAAAACCCATCAAAACCAAAAACGCGCGCACATTCGATCGCATTTGACCCCCCATCAACCACGTTTGATCGTCGCCAACACCCTCCATCCCCTTGCCAACACCCCCAAACCGTGCTACATTTCCCCTCCCTGATGCGGGGTAGAGCAGCCTGGTAGCTCGTCGGGCTCATAACCCGGAGGTCAGTGGTTCGAATCCACTCCCCGCTATTAACGGTCAGAACAAGGCCGGGTAAAGGCTGATCCTGACATAAACCATTTTCTTATCAGGTCTTATTTTTCTGTGGCTAGGGCAGCGTCTCAACAGGTTCTCAGGCACCCGCAGTAACTTTGCCCTCAAGAGCATCAATGCTGCCATCCCGCCGGGAAATACGGATGCAGGTTCGCTGGGCGCACGTGATCGAGCTGGATCCGGATTTTGCTTTGCTGATTGGCGGGGATGCTAAAGAGCATCCAGCCGTCGCGCTCGTCGTAGGTCCAGTCGTGGCTTAGTACACCGTTGTTGGATAGTAAAGCCGGTCGTCTCTGGGTATAGAGCCTGATCATGCAGGGCTCGGCCTCAACATGATTCAGGACGAGCTCAACGGTTCTGGAGTCGGGGTGATAAGCGCCTGAAACATACTCTGCGGGTGCCCACTCGCTGAGGAACAGTGGGTTGTCCGCATTGGTGATCAAGGCGAGATTATGAGGAGCCATCAGCGACCGCCAGGCATTGGTCCCGGAGTTGGCTCGCTCGGTCTTGAGTGCCGTCGCGAGAACCTGATCCCGTTGCCACTCAACCATCAGTCTCGCCATCGAGTTCTCTGTGCCCAGCTCCCAGTCCGTCACCTCAGGCTCGTAGGTCTGCAGTTCCCGCTGGTACTCGTCGAGTCGATCACGAACAAACTGCTTGTACATCAAAACGAACTCGGTCGCGGTTCCCTTAGAGGTATCGAGATGCCGTGAGTTATGACTCAGAGTTCGTCGCGCGTCAGGATCGAGGGCGGTTTCGTACCCCATGATGCGCTGATCCGACAGCGTGGCGTGCCATCGCCACTCCCGCCAGGGATCACCATCCTCAGTGATACGCTGCAGATAATCCTTCATGAACCACCTTGCGATAGTCGGCTGGATGGTTCGAGCAGCTAAGTACAACCCAAGCTGCTCGGATTCGTGATCACCGACGACTCCGGCCATGCGCGCGTAGGCGAGATGGCCGGGGTACTGCGCGTTGATACAGTCGTGGCCGAGATTGAAATACTCCTCAAGATTCGACGCGGCCATGCCCGCCCAATCTTGCTGAGCCTTGTTGTACTGCGCGTGCCACTGGATCAGATTCCAGTTGGACTTCGTGGTGGTCCAGTCGCCGTAGTACCGGCTGTACATCTCCCAACAGTAGGCAATGACAGTCCAGGACTCGTCCTGATCAACGTAGTAGCGGCGTCCGCCACTCCAGTTGGTGGGCCAGATGAAGTTAATCGGGTAATCAAGAAGCGTCGAGGGCTCGCGTCGATGATGGATGATGGTTCGATGCGGGTAAAAGTTAAGGATGTCTCGGTAGACTCTGCGGTGATGGCCATCGGCAACCTGTCTGGCTTCGTCGCCGTACATTGGTCGCCCAGCGATGGCGGGGAAGCAGAACCAGAGTTTGTAGAGGTCAGCGTGCCACGCTTCAAACAGCGGGACCCGATCGGCGGGGATGTAGTCATCGAGATCGCCGACGGGATTTGAGTTGGGACGATCCGGTCGATTGATGGCTCCGCTGGCTCGCCATTCTCCCCGAAGCGGGTTGATAAGACGCTGATCAATGTGCTCGTAGAGCGGGTCTTCTCGCACGGCCGGAATGACCCCGTAGTGATCCCGCCAAGGTAAACGCAGGCGATAAACCAGACGATCACCGCTGACCGCGGTATAAGGCCCCCACTTGGTGGCGATGTCAAGATCGATAATCTCGCCATCGATCTGATTTGGCACGCCATGCTGCCGGTTTAGCTCCACAAATGGTGGAATAGGGGCGATATACAGGGGCTTGATGGGCCAGTCACTATCTAGTTCGCGGTAGATGAATCGGTTGGCGACAACCACATCATCGTCTTCAATCCAGAACATCTCATCGGCATCGACGGGAATAGCGAGAGCGAGGCGGCCTAGGCGATCTGCCTGCTTGATCCAATCCGCCGGGGGCTCAGCGATCAGGCCCTTGGTCTCACCTGGCGCAAAGCGGCGGATGCCATAGAGCTGTCCAACAGCCATAACATCCATTCCCCGGTGACGACTGAACTCGAACTTGATGGAGTTTGTAGCGAACCCCAGACTAGCGGGGCGTCGCGTCAGGGCGATCAGACGCGGCGAGTCGCGATGATCTTCCCGAGCATTGACCGTCAGGACCCAGTTACTCGATAGCACGGTACCATCGATAAAATCGCCAGGCTCAAGGACACGCACACCTGCCTCTGTCATGACGATGAGGTGGGTAGCAACGCAGGTTAGCGAGACCTCGCTCTCATCGGACTCGAACAGCGTGAGGGGCGAGGCGGTGCTGATGGTACTTCTGAAGCGAGCCTTGCCTTGTTGATCGGCCCAGTCGATCACACGACTTAGCCATGTTCCTTTGACAAGACGTTCCTGATGGCTGGTCATACCCGGTATGCGAAGTTCGAGGATGGCTTCAGGCGTTGTGCTGTTTCGCTCGGCTGGCAGGAATGCAGCGGTCTCGACTTCCCCCCGGAATCCCAGGTTGTCGACGATGCCGGTCTCGGAAACGAGGTGCCAGCCGAATCGGGCGAAGTTCTCCTCGCTGATTCCAACCCGCGCATCATCGGGTACACCGCCGATGGAAGCGGCAAGGTCCGTTCGTTGGCTATTCTTCGCTGCGATCTGGCCTGCGATAACCTGATCGATAGCGGAGCCGGCATCATCACGCCCAAGCAGTGAGTAGACCGTGCGCATCAGCAGCTCATCCATCGGCGGCCGATTGCTTGGCGGCAGCCATGTACGGCCCGGGGGCATCGCGAAATAAACGATCTGGCCTTCTCCATGCGAGCGCGAAACCACTGCCGGCGTGCCATCATCCCAAGTGACAATCGTCCTGGCGTCAGCCTTCGCTCTCACGTTGGTTCCGTAGTGACGCGAGCCCTGCTTGGGCTCGAAGGCTGGCCAGTATGCAACAGAACCGAGATGCCGAGGCGTGTAGTCCCAGGGAGCCTGCCGATCGATCTGGACAGGACTGATTTCATCGAGCTCAACGGGGTACTTGCCAAAGATGATGGCGTGCCCGCCTTGGCGAATAAACGCTGCAAGTCGCTCGACAGACCCAAAACGATCCCGCCAGAGTTCGGCCTGGATAAGAACCACATCCTGACCTTCGGGCTGTTGTGGCAGAGACCGTCGCGTCTCGACGTATTCACGCAGAGGTCCTGACGCGAGCTGGATGAAGCCCTCGGGGTCGTTGCTGTCAATCAGGGTTGTCAGGCGTGCATTGAGCGATGGATGTGGGGCGGGCGCTCGGTAATCCAGGACGACAACATCCCTGAGCGATTGTCCCTGAGACTCCTTAGAACTGACCGTGACGAGGAGCCGGTAGATGCCGTCCTTCAGGTCGCCCGGGAGTCTGATGGGCGCGGAGCCAGTAGCCTGCGACTCGATGTTGATGGACGTTGATCCTGAGGACACCAGCCGATGGTCACCATAGCGATGGAGTCGCCAGTCAATCTCAAGAGTGAGGGGCGTATCGCGCAGGCTGTCGAAGCGAAGCGCTACCTGTTCCGAGGGGCTGATGTGGTAACCGAGTTGTTTGAAATCCCAGACACGGAAACGGATCGATTCGGAAAGCGGGGATGGCTCCAAGATCGCACCAGCGGCCTGCTGGCGAGCCTTCTCGATCTCATCGACAGCAAGCTGCCCCGTGTCCTGACTCTGCTGGGCCATAGCCAATGGGCTGATAAGCAGCAAGAAAAAAAACCAGACGGTTCCTGTAGACGGTAGGAGACAATGCATAGCAGGACCTCATCTAGACACAGTTCTGATTCAACTGACATGGTACAGAATACTTAACCCAAGACAGCCGGGTCTCTCCTGCAACATATTGACCGGCATGTAGACGATTTATCCTCAACCTCAATGATCTGACTTAAGGCAACCTGATTGTGAACTGTGTTTATTGTGTTCTAGTAATCACCAGGACTGAGATACATCAGCCTGAGTCAAGTTGATCTCAGCAAGCGAAACCACAAGGCATGATCATGGACTCGCGATGATCCGCCTCAAACCCGAAGCCCTCGCATCTTCGCGAAAAGATCGCCAAATACCGCATCCCGGTCGATCTCGGTCAACTCACGGACCTGATGCCGCCGGAGGTCTTGGCTCAGCGTCTGATCGCGCTGCAGGATCGGGCTGCTCCTTAGATGACTCTGCGTCCAACTCGGGTCCACCAGCCACGCGATGGGGCCCAAATCCCATATCTCCTTGCCATAGGCAATCGGCCGCCCGCCATTCCAACCCACACGGCGCGGGACCTCATACCCCTCGTAAGCCAGGAACCGCTCGAGTAGAAACGTCTCAACTGGGGAGCCATCAGACAGTGCATCTCTCATCTCCGCGGGTGTCGTCCGAAGTGCCTGGGCCACCGTTCGGCACGGCACTCGAACAAACGGCACCCCAGAATCAAACAGCGTTCGCGAAGCAACATCATCCTGCGCCAGATTGAACTCTGCCTGGGTCGGCCAGTGATGAGGATGCCCCCCAAGCCAGACCACCACGACCTTCTCACGAATTTCGGGCCGCTTGACCAAAGCCGACGCCACATTCGTTGGCGCACCAATCGCCACCACATAAAGCGGCGAGTCATCACGCCGGCGTTTATCAGCACGCTCGATCAGGTCCTGCACCGCCTCAGATTCAACCACATCCTCATCCGAGTCCATCCATCGATCCGACCCACGTCGAACAGGACAGCCTTCCGCATCCCCCAGTCTTTCCAGGACCCGCTGAATCTCGTCATAACTCAGTTCCATCCCCTCGCCAGGCGATGACGACCGATCGTTCTTAAACGGCGCGGCATAAATGGCCTCCAGATTGATCCGGTCAGGAGACAGATAGGCATAAACGATCGCAAACTGATCGTCGATCTCATTGAACGTATCCGTGTCCATAACCACATCAACCGGACCCGCTGTCACATCGGGTACTGCCAGGCGATTAACCCGAAATGACTCTGATAACACTGATCTCAACGGCTTACTCCAGTCAACCAGACCGCTCACACTCAAGATCGACAACGGCACTCACACACCGGCACGCAACTCAATCCGATCTCAGTACCCAAGCTCGTCGAGAATCTCCATCAGCCTGCGCCCATACGCCACATACAACGTATAAGGCTCACCCTGCGCAACGGCCTGGTCATCGTGAAAGACCGACGCCAGATGAGGCTCGATCGAGATTCCTCCGTCGTATCCCGTGCCCAGCAGGTCCTCGAGTATCAGCCGCACATCACCATGGCCATCGCCCGGCATCGTGTGGCGAGTCTCATCAGTCGCTGGGTCATACAACGCATCTTTGATATGGATGTACGCAACGTGCTCCTTGACCTGCGAATAAAACTCAAAGGCCGACTGCCGCGGCCAGGGCCGAGGCTTGCGATAGTCAGGCGTAAAACACGGATTCCCCGTATCGAACACCAGCTTCAATCCCGGCACCGCATCCAGCATCCGCAGCGTATACGTCCACCCCATCCCGCCGTAGTTCATACAGTTTTCGTGAACCGGCTGGAGCCCCGCGTCAACAAAACGCCCCACCAGCTCACGCATCCGCTTGAACCGCTCTTCAACGTACTGCTCCTCCGGCCCGCGATCGGGCTCGATCCGATAGCTCATCACACGAATCAGCTTGCTGCCCAGCCGCTGCATCCGCGGGATCGCCCGCTCGACCCGCGCCAGCGTGTCCTCAAAATCATCGTGAACCGAACAGCCCCAGTTGGCGATCGTCGATCCGAAACAGTTGACCGACACCCCCGCTTCGTCAAGCTGCTCAACCACCCGCTCGAACGCGGGCTCATCCAGATCATGCAGGTTCACGCCATCGATCTGTCGCGACTCGATATGCCGCCAGCCCAGCTCCAGCGTGGCCCGGACCTGCGTTGCCAGATCAACCCCAGCCTCATCTGCAAAGCCCGTGAGATACATCAGTTCTTCTCCACCAGATGATCGCGGATAAAGTTAAAACTCCGTGTCGCCGCCACGAACGGATCATCATCATGCCAGTGACGATCCTGTTCGACAATCAACCACTCACACCCCGACGCCTCTGCTTTCGTGATGATGTCAGGCCAGTTCAGATTCCCATCACCCACCGCCGCCATGACGATGGTGCTGTTATCACGAACCGCAAAGTCCTTGAGATGCAGCAAAGGCAGCCGCCCCGCGCATCTCACACACCAGTCGGCCGGACTCGCGCCCCCGTGCTGAATCCAGTAGGTATCCAACTCAAACCCCATCTCTGGAACACGCTTAAACAGCATGTCCATCGGCGTCCCATACCCATAACGAACAAACTCCAGCGCATGGTTGTGGTAGCTCAGCCGCAACCCCGCCTCGGCAAATCGCTCCACCGCCGCCATCAGCTTTTCAGCCAGCTCCAGATAACCATCAGCCGTGTGCTCGATCTTCGGAAACGGGTACGCAGTATCCCGGCAGCCCAGAATCGCCAACTTCTCGAACAACGGGCCCGGATCAGAAACAATCTGCTCCCCATCCTCATGGGTCGCACAGATCGTCAGCCCGTGATCATCACAGATTGATCGAACCCGCTCCGGCTCGATCGGACCGATCGCGCTGATCTGCACCGCCGGATACCCGATCGCAGCGACCCGCGCCATCGACTTGGCGAACTCGGTCTCGGTCTGGCAATGGTCACGAATCGTGTAACACTGAAGGGCCACTTGAGAGAGCTTCATATCCGGTATCCACTAAGAAGATTAATACGACCCCGAGACATCATCCTTCACCGCCACCACTGGCTTCTTGCGAAAGCGACTCACCGCCGCTCGTTCCGCCAGCGCCTCAGCGTACGCCAGCTCAGGCACCGGCAGTTCGACCGTCCGGTCCGTCCACGCCGAGTACAGCATCGCGTTCGCCAACTCGACGCCACCCATCCCCTCAACACCCGGACCGATCAGATCAGCCCCGTCACGGATCGCCTCTATGAAGTTGACCAAGATCGCCTTGTGCTGACCGCCCTTACCATCGATGGGCACCACGATCTCCTCGACCTCCGGACCATCAAAACGCCGATCTGTCACTCGACTGTGCTCAGATACCTCAACCTTAGTCCGCAGGAACCGAAACGCCTTGTCCGACTCTCGACTCTCATCAATCACCACCTTCCCCCGATCGCACGCCACCTCCAACCGGTTCGAGCCCGGGAACTCCCCTGTCGCCGCGATAAACGTCCCCGTCGCTCGGTCCGCATACTCAAGGTACGCCGTGACACGATCCTCGACCTCGATTTCGTGATCCGCACCGAACTGCGCAAAAGCCCTGACCTTCTTAGGCAACCCGAACAACCACTGCATCAGGTCGAGCTGATGCGGGCACTGATTCACCAGCACCCCGCCGCCCTCGCCCGCCCACGTCGCCCGCCACCCACCTGATCGGAAATAAGCCTCGGTCCGAAACCAGTCGGTGATGATCCAACTCACCCGCTGAATCGATCCCAGCTCGCCCGACCGAATCATCTCTCGCAGCTTCACGAACCGCGGATTCGTCCGCTGGTTGAACATCACCGCGAACACCTGCTCAGAACGTGGCCGCTTCTCATACGCCTTGATGATCCGACCCGCCTCCAGCGTGCTCACTGCCAACGGCTTCTCCACCACCAGATGCAGCCCCGCCTCCAAGGCAGCAATCGCCAGCCCAGGGTGATCATAATGTGGCGTCGCCACCACGACCGCATCCAGCTCCCCCGAAGCAATCATCGCCTCACCACTCGGAAACTGCTCAGCCTGCGTAAACTCCTCCATCGCTGTAGGGTTCACATCACTCACAGCAGCCAGTCGTGCCCCCGGGATCTCCTGATTGACGAACAACCTCGCATGCGCTGCCCCCATGGTGCCGATGCCAACCATGCCTACCCTGACCAACGATTCGGACATCACACTCTCCATTCGACGGGTCTTGACGAGCCATGCTACAGCATCAAGAATCACGCTGACATGAGCCAGTCCCAAGGCGTCCGATCACCCGCTACGAATCGTTGACAGTCGATTGATCGCGCCTCCGCCGACCCCACCAGCACCCCGCCTCGCGCCTCTGTCTGAGCCTTTAACCCAGAACACAGGGGGGTGTTTTGCGTGAGCAGGTGCTTCTGGTCGGTCCTTGATGAGGTGTTTCCGCCGCCAGGGTTGGTGATACGCTGATCTACCCCGAGAATGTTCGATCGGTAATCCAGGCGTTCGACAGGATCAAGATCAAGGCGATTGGCGACCTCAACATTCCAGTGATCATTGGCATGACAGAGGGTGCCGATGGTGGATTGAATCATGGATGCTGACTCACTTTTGACCGTAAAAATAATACGAATACGGTAGCTTTCTAGCTTTCATCGATTTATTCGGTCAAAATCGGGCTTGCGACTGGTGCTTTGAGAAGTAAGGTTAAGTCATGATTGCGGCAGTTAGACAAAGAAAAATCCTCCATCTGGTGGCTTCATCAGGGTCAGCCCGAGTGATCGATCTTGCCCGATCCCTGGAGGTGGCGGAGGAGACGATTCGTCGTGACCTGCGGAGTCTTTCCGAGCGCGGAAAGCTGGTGAGGACACATGGCGGGGCCTTGGTCGTCGATGAGGCCCCATCTGGGTTGGGCTACAGCGAGCGGAGTCAGAGCCAGCTCATCGAGAAGCGCGCGATCGCTGAGTTGGCAGTGCGGCTGATTGAGCCGGGGGACGTTATCGCGTTGGATGCAAGCTCGAGCGCGTGTGAGTTAGCCCGGCACTTGCCGGACCTGCCGCTGACGGTGGTGACCAACTCTCTGATGGTCTGTTCACTGCTGGCCGAACGATCGAGAGTCGAGACTGTGTGCACGGGCGGTGTTCTCGATTCACGGTCATTGGCTTTCGTGGGGATGAGAGCGGAGCGGACGCTGTCAGAGTTCAACATCCGTCGGTTTTTCTTCTCGTGCCTGGGGATCGATGGCCAGCGGGGCATCAGTGAAGAGAATGATCGGCACGCGGCGGTCAAGCTGCAGGCGATGGAGTCTGCGCACAGGAGTGTGCTGCTGGCGGATTCAACCAAGTTCGGGGCGGCGAGTTCGGTTTTTTACGCAGGGCTCGAATCGATTGACGTTGTGATCACGGACAGTGCGCGGCCGGAGCGTACTCGTGATCTACTGGACGCTATGCTCGCCAGGCAGATCGAAGTACGAGTTGCACAAATCGATGCGGAGTCATCCGTAGACTCGCCACAGAAATGATACAAGCTTCCATATACGGTCTTTTGCCTTCGCCCGTGAACGGTTCGTCGCTAGGTGCGGACGCAGCGGTGCTTTGGCTAGGCTACGAGTATCTTCTGGACGCGACGATCATGGGGACAGTCGAGCCGCCGGCCCACCAACTCCGAACTTCCGGTCAGCTTCTCGAGGTTCTCGAGCAGATGGAGGCCATGCGTGCCTGAGTCAACTTCCCCTGATGCAAACGAATACAGACCTGCATGCTGCGGACCTTCGATGCCCGCGGGGTTGAATACGCCAAAGACTAAGACCGAGTCGCGGGTGAAAGAGACTGAAACTAGGCGACAGGTTGACCGGGCCGGGATGGTGCGCATCAATGCGGGGGCATTCCTGATGGGGAATGATCAGGACAAAATGTTCCCCTCAGATGGCGAGGGGCCTGTGCGTCAGGTGGAGACGGGTGCGTATTGGATCGATACGACGGCGGTGACCAACGAAGAGTTCAGGCAGTTTGTCGAAGCAACGGATTACGAGACGGACTCGGAGCGGATCGGGTGGTCATTTGTGTTTCGAGGGCATCTGCCAAAGAAGTACGCCACAAAACTGGCTGAGACACGAGCGGTGATCGGTCTGACCTGGTGGCTGGCGGTGCCGGGGGCTTGCTGGCGAAGACCCTTTGGTGAGCGCAGTGATCTGAAAGGGCTTGAGCGACATCCGGTCGTACAGGTGAGTTGGAACGACGCGGCAGCGTATGCTCGGTGGGCGCGCAAGAGGCTGCCGACTGAGGCGGAGTGGGAACGTGCGGCCCGAGGTGGACTCGAGGGCAAGGTATTTCCATGGGGGGATGTGCTGGAGCCGCGCGGCCGGCATGCCTGCAACGTCTGGCAGGGGAAGTTCCCGGATCGGGATACAGGGGCGGATGGGTATCAAGGGACCTGCCCGGTCGATGCTTACGAACCCAATGGATACGGGTTGTACAACTGCTCGGGCAATGTGTGGGAGTGGTGCGCTGACCTCTTCAGTGCGGACTGGCATGCAGAAGAACGAGAAGCGACGCGGGTCAATCCAAAGGGACCTGCGGCAGGGGATCGAAGGGCACAGAAGGGTGGGTCCTATCTGTGTCATGTGAGTTACTGCAACCGATACCGGCTGGCCGCACGGATGGGCAACACACCCGACTCTTCGGGGACCAATGCGGGATTCCGGTGCGTGGCGGATGATTGAATCTGCTGTATCGCGCGACATTTGCCTGTTTTGAGGAGATCGGTGATATCGTCAAGGTGGAGTGGGTCTGTAGACACTGCGACGAATGATGAGCACTTATGTCACGAGGCGGGCGGAGACTCTATCTGAAGCTTGAAGACAATCTGCCTGGCTGTCTGAATCATGATCGAGCTCAGTCCTGAACTGATGTGGCGCTACAGATCCCACAGCGGTTTACGCTCTGGATCGTCGGTTTGATTCATTGGTATCGAACACGCTTCTCAGCCCCATCAAGTACCGTCTCTGCTGCGCTCACCGAGCACATACCCCCTGCGCTCAAGCAGCGTGCCCTCAGCCACATAGAGCTGGATCATCGCCAGACGATACGCCACGACCGCCTCAACCTCCGCGATCTCGGCTTCAAGGAGGTCCCGCTGCACCTGGGCGACCAGAATCGCCGTACTCTCGCCGACATCGAACCGCTCCCGCTCGGCACGAACGGTATCGACCTGCAGTTCACGCGCGGTTTTTGACGCAGAGACTTGCTGGCGAGACCTTTCGACCTCATTCGCCGCGAGCTTGACCTCCAGTCGGACCAGTTGCCGCAGGTTCTCCACCGCCGCCGCGGCCTGACGCCGCGATGCGTAAGACGCTTCCCGACGCCCCCTGGCCGCATCATTACCCAGTGCCTGGCTCAGCCGAATCCCTGTTGCCAGGTCGTAGCTGTCCTCGTCAAGTTCCCTGAAGCTCTGCTCCAGCGTGTCGCCAAATCCACTCTTACCCAGAGCAATGAAGACTTCCAGCCGAGGCAGCACGCCGTTGCGCGTCATCAACGTCTCCAACCGCCCCTGCTCAAGACGCAGCCGAGCCTCAGCAAGCTCGGACCGCTTGAGGTCCGCCAACTCAACACGATCCGCAATGTCCTCCAGTACCTCCGGCTGCGTCACCGGCGTGCTGAGCAAAGCGATCTCTCGATCCAAGGCACCATCAACCACCGGGTTGATCAGTCGAAGCAGCCGAAGACGCTGATTCTCAAGCTCACTCCGCGCATCAATCAACTCCAGCTCCCGCAGCGCCACCTCAGCCCTCGCTGCCGCCCCCTGGGTCTCGGCCAGCACGCCCACGTCAATCCGATGCTCCACCTCATCCCGCTGCTGTCTGGCGACCTCCAGCGACCCCTCGAAAATCGCGATGCGCTCCTGCGCCAGCGCATAACGCCAGTAAGCAGACTCAACATCGGCGAGCAACGTCTCGACATAACCCCGAAGCTCAAAGATCGATGCCCTGGTTTCCAACCGAGCCTGCCGAATACGGGCCAGATTCACCGCAGTGCCCGCTCCCCTGAGTAACTGCTGAGTCACGCTAAGCCCAAGCCGAGCCTCCTGCTGCTTGGGCGCTCGGTTCGAGACCTCGCGATCGAATCCAACCGTCGCTTCGACTTCCGTTCCGGTAGGCAGCGACTGTCTGACCCCAACCTCCGTCAGCGTGTCCTCGCTCTCGACACCAAACCGAGTCCCGGTCCCACGATCGACTTCACTGGCTCGATCCTCGCGCAGTTCGATGGACCCGAACAACTCCGGGTCAAAAAGTCCACGCTCAATCAGCTCATTCGCGCCGACGATCACCGGTTGCAACTGCTCAACAGCCAAGTCCCGATTGCCACTGAGCGCAAGCGCCCCCGCGTGCTCAATCGAAAGCCCAAGCACCCCTTCATCACTCACCAATGTCTCAACAGACAACCGAGGGATCGCTTGATTGATCACCTCAGGACCATCCTGAGGCTTCTTCGCCGAACGATCAGCCCGTTCGAGAGCCTCCTCCCAATCTGGCCGAAACAGAACGGATTGCTCAGGCGACAGGCAACCCGACAGGGTCCCGCTCACCATCGAGATCGCCATCACCCACCTCAGCTTAGACGGCCAGCGATTCGTCACGCGGCCACGGCCTCTCTCTCGGGGTGAACCAGTGTGTAGGCAACCGGCACGACGATCAGCGTAATCAACATCGATGCCAGCAGACCGCCAATGACCGCACGCGCCAGCGGGGCCTGCGCTTCCGCCCCCTCACCAATGCCCAAGGCCAGTGGGAGCAACCCCAGCATCGTCGTCGATGAGGTCATCACGATCGGACGTAACCGACGGCGGCCGGCCTCAACCGCAGACACCAGCGCCGTCATCCCCTGGCGTCGCAGTTGCTCGGCCTGATCCACCAACAGAATCGCGTTGTTCACGACAATCCCACCCAACATAATGCAGCCAATGTAGCTCTGAATGTTCAGCGTGGTCCCGGTCATATACAACGTGACCAAGACACCGATCGCCGCCAGCGGGACCGACAACATCACCACCAACGGATCACGCAGCGACTCGTACTGACTCGCCAGAACCATATACACCAACGCCAGCGCGAGACCAATGCTCAGCCTCAGCTCACCAAACGCCTCCTGCTGCTCGCGATAGCTGCCGGCGACATCAAGGTCATACCCCGTGGGTCGAGCGATCATCCGAAGCTGCTGCTCAATCTCACTGGCGACCGAACCCATGTCGCGGCCACCGACATTGACCTCGACACTCAGAATCCGCTGCTGCTGCTTGCGATCGATCACCGTAGGCCCACGACCCGGCTCAGTCGACACCACGTTCCGCAGCGCCACATCCGTGCCATCGGACGTGCGCAAGGTAAGGCCGAGAATGTCATCGAGATCAAGGTTAATCGCGTCCTTGAGTTGCACGCGAATCGGGTAGCTGTTGCCCTCCGCCTGGAAGTTGCCCGCCTGTCTGCCCGAAACCGCCGTCTCGAGAGCAAGCGCAACCTGCCGTGCCGACAACCCAAGGTCCGCAGCCTTCGCTCGGTCAATCGTCAATCGCTCCTGCGGGGCTCCCGCCCGCCGACCCGCATCGACATCCGTCACACCCTCGACCTGAGTCACCCGCGAAACCACCTGCTCCGCCAACGCCTCCAACACACCCAGTTCGTATCCACGGATCTCAACCGCAAGCCCCCCGCCATCGGGAAGAATCCGATTCAACAAATTCTGGCCCTGTGGCGCCCGCGTGCGGATGGTCATCCCAGGAATCGTGCCTTCCAATCGCTGCCGAAGGTCCTCCGCGATCGCTTCATTACTCCGCTCTCGCTCATTCGATGGCACAAGCGTGATGTCAATCGACCCCCGCGACCCCGAATCGGGACGCCAACCCGATGCCCCTACGCTCACGATCTGCGCGATTCGCTCCGGCACCGCCTCGTTGATCACCGCCTCCATGACCTGCGTCTGCCGATCCACCAGGTCCAGTCGCATCCCGATGTCCATCTCACCGGTCACATCAACTTCGCCTTCATCGCTAGGCGGCATGAACTCCGAGCCAATCTGCGGAACCAGCATCACCGACAACCCCACTAGCGCCGCCGCCGTGGCCAGAACCAGCCAACGCTGTTCAAGTGCACCCTTCAACACACTGGCATACGGCCCTGAAGACTCAGTTAGTGTTTTCACACGCTCCCGTCGCGCTCTCGATTCCAACAGCCGCGATGCCAGCATCGGTACCAGTGTCAACGCAACCGCCAGCGAACAGACCAGCGAGATCACCACGACAAACGCGAACTCCTGAAACAACATCCCCGTCACACCCTCAACAAACACCAATGGCAAAAACACCACCAGCGTCGTCACCGTGCTCGCGATAATCGCCCCGCCCACCTCACGCGTCCCGCGAATCGCCGCCTGAGTAGGCGTCTCACCCTCTTCCTCGCGTCTCCGGTAAATATTCTCCAGCACCACGATCGAACTATCGACCATCATCCCCACACCCAGCGCCAATCCGCCCAGCGTCATCAGATTGATCGTCAAACCACTCACATAGATCACAGCCAACGTCGCCATCACCGAGATCGGGATCGACAAGGCGATCACCGTCGTGCTCCGTAAATCTCGAAGGAAATACAAGAGCACCAGCACCGCCAAGGCCCCTCCATACAGAACCGACCGCGACACATTGGCGATGGATCGCTCGATAAAGTTGCCCTGATTGCTGATCGGCACCACCACAAGCTGCGGGAAGTCCTGGTTGATCGCCTCGATCTCCCGGAGGATCGCACTCGACACCTCCACCGTGTTCGCCCCCGACTCCTTACGAACCGCCAGCCGCAGACCACGCTTGCCATTAACCCGCACAATCCTCGTCAGCCGCTGATAGGTATCCCGCACTTCCGCCACCTGACCGAGCGTCACCGCCACCCCGTCCCGCACTGCGACCACCAAATCCCGAAGTTCCTGAACATCCTCAAACTCCGCAGGTGCCCGGAGCGTCACCTCATACTGGCCCTGATGAATGCTCCCGGTCGGAAGATCGATGTTCGCATCACGAATCGTCTCCAAGAGTTCATTAAACGGCAGCCCCAGCGCCCGAATGCGATCAACATCGAGTTCGATCCGAACCTCTCGATTAAACCCGCCCCACGGATCGACCTGCGCCACCCCCTCGATCCGTCCAAAGCGGTAACGGACCTGATTCTCAACCAGTTCTGTTAACTCCACCGGATCAAGGTCACTCGAGATGCCCACGATGACCACCGGGAAGCTGCCGATATCAAACTTGCTCACACTCGGCCGCTCGATGTCATCGGGAAACTCATTGAGCTCATCCTCCAGACGAGCCTGAACATCCAACGCCGCGGTATCAATATCGACACCCGATGCGAACGTCAGCCGCACACGCGAGTTACCCTCCGAACTCGACGATGTCATCTCCTCAACCCCAGGCACCGTCGCCACGATCTCCTCGACAATCTGAGTGACCAGCCGCTCCATCACTTCCGGGCTCGCCCCGTCGTAGCCGGTCCGCACCGTCAACCTCGGCAGTTCTACCTCAGGTAACAGGTCAATCTGCAGCTTCCCCAGAGCTACCGCACCCAACACCACGATGATCAACGTGACCATCGACGTCAGCACAGGCCGCCGAACGCTAAATCGCGGAAGGTTCATTCGCCGGTCTCACTACGCTCTGGCGACTGATCACCCGGAACCACCACCACAGACCCGTCATCCAATAACTGCTGGCCCAGCGTGACGACCCGCCCAGCCAGCGAATCCTCAAGAATCTGCACCCGCCCGTCACTGACGATCCCCGTCTCAACACCCACCATCCGCACCCGACCAAGCTCCTCATCCAACATAAAGACCACCGGACGATCCGCCCGCCGCACCAGCGCCACCTCCGGCACCATCAACGCGTCCTCAACCCGGGACAGGACCATCTCCACGCGAACAAACATCCCCGGCTTCAACAGCCCCTCGGGATTCGGAACCTCCAGTTCGACACGCGCCTGCCGTGAACTCGACTCAAACACAGGCGACACCCGTGTCACCGTCCCCCGAAACACCCGACCCGGATAAGCATCCGTCCGAAGCGCTACCAACTGCCCTGATTGCAACAGGCCGTAATCAGCCTCGGTCACAAACACCACCGCCTTGATCGGGTCCAGTGCCACAATCGTCAGCAGCGACGTATTCGCCGCCACCGTGTCGCCCTGCTCAACCCGCCGTTCCGCCACGACCCGGCGCTCATCCTCCTCATCCCAGATGGCCCGCACACGCGTGTAGCCCAACCGGATTTGCGCCGACTGCAATGCCGATCGCGCCCTCTCCAGCTGAGCCTCCGCAACCACCACTCGAGACCTCGCCGCCAACTGCTCCGCACGAGCGCTATCGAACTGAGCGTCCGAGGCCACGCCACGCTCTCGCAGCGTCGCCTGACGGTCCATAGTCCGCTCGGCAATCTCACGGGCATCCCGCGCCTGGACCAGATTCGCCTCCGCCACCGCCAGCTCCGCCTCGGCCTGAGCGACCGCCTGCTCCTGCTCATCCCCATCCAGAACGACCACCTCCGCCCCGTTGCTCACTTCATCCGCCAGATCCACCGCCACCCGATCGATCCGCCCACCAATTTTGGCGGCCACCGTCATCTCGCGCATCGCCTCGAGGCTCCCGCTGAAAGTCCGCCTCAGTTCAATCGGACCCCGCTCAATCGCCACCACCTCGACGGGCACAGGCATCGCCTCACCCTCAGCCTGCCCTCGCTGACTCGACGAAGCAGCCCCCACTGGGAACAGAACAATCCCAAGGCCTGCCAGCACAATGACCGTCAGCAACACCACGAAAACTCGCCTGGATCGCGACAAGAAAAGCTCCTGAGCCTGTTATGACCAACTAATACAATAGTAGGGTAACAAGACCCCTCAGGCATCCCGCAACGCACTTCTTCATCCTGTTATTTGACCAACGCCGTCGATCGCCGCGAGACCCCGACCGGACAGCCTTCCGCGTCCTTCTTCAACCTCGATAACTCAGCCTCCGATAGCCACCCGGTAAGCCCCAGCCGCTCGTAGGTCTTCAGCACCGACTGCGCTTCCATCCCGCGGTAACTCCGATCCGTATCCACGATCGGCTTGCCGAGGATCTCCTCGAGCATCTCCTGCGAATACTCCTTTCGCTGCCGAGCCGTCGAAGTCGTCCCATACTGATTCAGGTTCGACGCGAAGATCCCCGCAGCGCTAAACGGCAGAAAATCCTCGTACCTCAGCCCATCCGCACGCACATACCCCTGCTGCACCAAAGTCCTGAGGTCCGACGTCTGAATCGACCCCGCCGCCGCCAGCCCAGCATCAGTCGGCTCGTAGCGCCCATACACCAGACCCTGCTCCAGCAACTCCCCAAGCGTCTTAGGGAACGTCGCATAGGCCTGAATCTGAGCCGCTTGGTAAGCCTCAAAGTCCCGCTTGGCCAGGCCCGGGTCCTGACTACGAGCCTCCTCGTGCTCCGCCAAGCACTGGTCATACATCGCCCTGCCCTTAGGCGTCGTCGCGTAAAACCGCTGCTCGATCTCACCAAACCGCGCCGTGTGCACCGTCCGGGTCTCCGTCCCGTCAGGGTTATGAAACACCACCGCCTCCGTCAGCGCCTTGTACGCATCCTGCCGCAGCAGCACCGGCGTCCCCACCGCAGGACCCTCCGTAAAATCCTTAAAGCCCGCGTGATCCAACTTACTCAGATCAAGATCAGGCTCGTTGAGGCGATCGACCAGACCATCGATCAGCTCATCAACCACCGAACCGGACACATCAGTCTCAGGCAGGCCATCAATCTCCGCCCGCGTCAGGTGCTTGAAGTGAAGCGTCATGTAATCTCGATCGCCATCAACCCGAATCCGCTCCAGCGCAGCCCCCGCACGCAACCGCAGCGCCGCCTCGTCGTACTCGCCCAACGCATACTTCATCGCCGACGTGTACAGATCCATACAAAACGTGTTAGGCGTCAGGTGATTCAGATGATGCGAATCAAAACACGCGATGTCCGCAGCGATCTTGAAACCACCCTCACACAAATCCTTGTAGAGCTGATGGTCCCGCGCCCGCCCCGTCCACTTGAAGATCCGATCTGTCCCCTCGTGAATCAATGCCTCGAAATCCTCTCGATTCAACCCGCCCTCTGACTCATCCTTCTCGATCAGCGCCTTCGCTCGATCCGAGAACACACAACGATCCGACAGCAGCGTCTCAACCCGCTCCTGCGTCGCCTCATCGAAGTAGTCCGTCATCAGCAGCGACGAGAACACCCGATGCTCCGGGTACGCCTCCGAACGAAACGCCGTCGCGATCACCGGCTGACTCTTCGCCCCGATGCTCGCCATGTCATAGAAGTTGTGTGGTTCCATCGCGAACACCGAGAAGAACCGGCCGATCCACCGGTACTCATCCGGCCGCCCGATCCGGATCGCACCATGCCGCTCCCCACTCGTCAGATTGATCTGCTCATCACTCATCGAGAAGCCGGGGAACCGCCTGCCCACCAGAGCACACACCGCCCGGTTACACACGAGATTCACCGCCAGCGACTTGTCATAAAGCGGAACCTCCTCGCCGAACATTCGCGACAGCTCCGAAAACAGCCGGTTCTGCATCTCAACTCGGTCAACAAAATCGCGTGACATCTCAGTGACTCCAAACCAGAGGAAGGCATTGACGACGACTCACAAAAACGACCTAGAGCAGCCGCCAGATACCGCGTTACTACCTTCAATCATACCCCGGGCAACGCCACAGACAACCAGACGCTTCCATCTGATGACAACTTGTCTCACGCTTTCAACGGCCATCAACCCAGCGCCGCAAAACCCCGCTCCAGGTCCTCGATGATGTCCTCCATCGCCTCCAGTCCCACGCTGATCCGGACCGTCTGAGGCGTAATCCCCGACTCCTTCAAGCCCTTCGGCCCCATCGACGCGTGACTCATCGACCACGGCTGCTCGATCAGCGACTCCACACCCCCCAGCGACTCCGCCAAGAGCAGCATCTTCAACGCAGCGTAAAACTGGGGAATCTCAGCCTCAGCCGCGTCAAGCTCAAAACTCAACATCCCGCCGTTACCCAGCATCTGCTTCTGAATCAGCGCTCGCTGAGGATGACTCGCCAGCCCTGGGTAATAAACCTTCGAGACCTTCGGGTGCTTCTCCAGCCACGCCGCCAGCTTCCCCGCATTCTCCTGATGCGCCTTCATCCGAAGTGGAAGCGTCTTGATCCCTCGCAACACCAAGAAAGCGTCAAAAGGAGAACACGCCGACCCGATCGCATTCCCCGCATCCCGTACTCGAGCGCCTAGCTCCGGATCCTTCGCGATCACCGCCCCGCCCACCACATCGCTGTGACCGTTGATGTACTTCGTGGTCGAGTGCACAACCACATCAACCTCCAGGTCCAACGGCCGCTGGAAGATAGGCGACAAGAACGTGTTGTCCGCCAGCGTCATCAACCCATGCGCCTTGGCCAACGCCACCATCGCCTCTATATCAACAATATTTAGCAGCGGGTTACTCGGCGTCTCGATCCACAACGCCTTCGTCTCCGGACGGATCGCCGCCTTCACCGCATCCACATCCCGCATGTCCACAAAACTAAACGTGATCCCCAGCTTCGGCAGCACCGCATCAAACAGCCGGTACGTCCCGCCATAGATATCATTGCCCGTGATCAGATGGTCACCCTTCTCAAACAGAAGCATCGCCGTCGTGATCGCCGACATCCCCGTCGAGGTCGCCAACGACACCGTCCCTCCCTCCAGCGAAGCCAGGCTCTCCTCGAGACCGCCCCGCGTCGGGTTCCCCGACCGTGTGTAGTCATACTTCGGCGGAGTCCCCAACTTCGGGAACGAGAACGTCGAGGACGGATAGATCGGCGTCGTCACCGAGTTCCATGTCTTGTCCTGATACACACCCTCATGGATCGCGCGACTCTGCTGTTTCACGGCGTTCACTTCCTAAATCAAAAAAATCAAAACTCTGTCCCAGCTAACCACCCATGAGGCTCATACGAGCCTTCACAAGCCCCACCAGCTAGGTCGCGAATCCTAGCACACCCACTCCACCCCAGCCCGTCACCCCTCAAGCCTTTACACTGAGTTGAGACTTCACACCCAGACGGAGACAGATTCCTTGGACCTGAGCGTGATGCTCGACAACCTCACCTCTCCGGTCATCCTCTTCTTCCTTCTGGGAGCGGCGGCTACCCTCGTCCGCTCAGACCTTGCCGTCCCCCCCGCTATCGCCCGCGGGCTCTCGATCTACCTCCTCATGGCCATCGGGCTCCACGGCGGGGTCGAACTCGCCCGCAGCGGCCTCACCACTCACATCGCAATCGTCCTCGCCGTCGCCATCCTCGGCAGCGTCCTCACCCCTCTACTCGCCTTCTGGGTCCTCCGCTTCAAACTCGACACCACCAACGCCGCCGCTATCGCCGCCTGCTACGGCTCCATCTCAGCCGTCACTTTTATCACCGCTTGCAGCTTCCTCGAAGCCAGAGGACTCACCTTCGGCGGATACATGGTCGCCGCCATGGCCCTCATGGAGTCACCCGCCATCGTCGTCGGCGTCCTCCTCGCCAGAATGTCCAGCCCACGAACCGACAACGAATCCCTCCCCTGGGGCCGGCTCGGGCACGAAGCCTTTCTTAACTCCGCCGTCCTTTTGCTCCTGGGCAGCCTCGTCATCGGCTACCTCGCTGGCGACGAGGGCTGGGCTAAAGTCGAGCCCATGATGTACGAGCCCTTCTACGGTCTCCTCTGCGTCTTCCTCCTCGACATGGGGCTCATTGCCGCCCAACGCCTCCGCGAACTCGGCCGCTCAGGCCCCTTCCTCATCGCCTTCGCCATCGCCATGCCCCTCGTCCAGGGGCTCATGGGCATCACCATTTCGTGGCTCCTCGGGTTCGACACAGGCGACACCCTGCTCATGGCCATCCTCTGGGGCAGCGCCAGCTACATCGCCGTCCCCGCCGCCATACGACTTGCCCTGCCCGAAGCCAACGCCAGCCTCTACCTCCCCCTCTCTCTGGGTGTCACCTTCCCCTTCAACATCGCGATCGGGATTCCGTTCTACCTCTGGATCATCGAGAGCTTCCTCCAATGAAACCCAGCCAGCGTATCGAGTTTGTCATCGGCGCTTCCCACCTCCAGCACCTCCTCGACAAGATCGATCAGGCCGGAGCACCCGGCTGGACCGTCATCCACCACGTCATGGGCCGGGGCGGACGCGGGATCCAGTCCGCTGACGAACTCAGCGGGACTTCCTCCAACGCCTATGTC
The DNA here is from genome assembly GCA_040222855.1 of Phycisphaeraceae bacterium. NCBI lineage: Bacteria > Pseudomonadati > Planctomycetota > Phycisphaerae > Phycisphaerales > Phycisphaeraceae > Phycisphaeraceae bacterium. The sequence goes on from JAVKCD010000003.1 coordinate 36,318, forward strand.
ATCGTCGCCACACCCAGCGACAAAACCAAAACCATCGTCGATGCCGCCCAACCCATCCTCGCCCGCGCAGGTGGGCTCTGCCTCATCTCCGACTGCCAGCACGTCCAACACCATCCAAAAGAAACCTGAGCAACCCTCCTAAACCTCAGCACCCGCGCAAACCCGACAAGCCCGACCCATATCCGGTCGATCCCTCTCAAACATGAACCGCGGGTTTTCTCTCATCGAGCTTGTCCTCGTTCTGGCGATCCTCTCCGTCATCGCTGCCATCGCGATTCCGCGCATGTCCATCGCGTCCGATGGCGCACGAATCACCTCCTTCGCCACCACACTGCGCCAGTTCGCTCGCGCCTGCGAGCTCTATCACCTCGACCACAAAGCCTGGCCACCAGACGGGAGTTCCGGCTTAGCCCCCTCAGAACTCAAGGGCTACGTCGATGAACAAGCCTGGGCCAACCCCACGCCACTGGGCGGAGAATGGGACAACGAAACCGCTGACGCCGGGAGTGTCACCGCCGCCATCGGCGTCCACTTCGATACATCCGACGCCACGACCGACGCCCTCATGCGCCGCGTCGACAAGCTCATCGACGACGGCGCTCTCATATCAGGCAGCTTCCGCAAACTCGCCTCCGGCCGCTACTATTTCATCCTCGAAGAATCTGACACCACCGCCAACAAAGCCATCGCCACCGACATCAGCGAACTCCTCGGCAACATGTCCCTCCGTCGCGACTAAACCACCCACCCGTCACCCACCAACAACCTGAATCCGGGAACTTTTGACGGCCTCACGCCGTACATCTACCTTGCACCCGCGTTCAACACCCAAAACCCCGCCATTTCTGGAGGATGACCGCGTGACGCCCAAACCCCTTGCCCACGCCAAGGCGACGCATGCTCGCGTCCTCGCCATCCTCCCGGCTCTCCTGCTCCTGCTCTCCCAATCCGCTGTCGCCCAGCCGTTCACGGGCTGGCAGGGCCTCCGCGTGATCGAACTCGATGGCAACCCCTACCGACTCGACGTCGCCGACCTCGATCAGGATGGCCGCGAGGACCTCGTCCTGGTCAACACCCGCCAGGCACGCCTCGAAATCTTCCACTGGCTCGACCCCGAAAACCGCGAACCGCTCGCCGAACCCGACCCCGATGATCCCGCCTCCATCAACGACCTCCCGATGGCCCCGGAACTCAAACGCACCGAAGTCCCCGTCAGCCAACTCCCTCACGATGTCCTGATCCTCGACACCGACAATGACGCAACCCCCGAACTCTACATCCTTGTCTCCGACCCCAACCGCATCCTCCAGTTCACACTCGATGACCAGGGTAACTGGACCCCCACCGAACGCTGGGAACTCCGCGCAGGCAGATTCACCCCCGCCGACGACCTCCTCCTCGCCTTCTCAACCGATGGCAACCTCGAACTCCTCATCAGCCTCCAGGAAGGCATCCAGCGACTCACCCTCACCGCCACCGAAGAAGCCGACATCGGCCGCGCCTCATGGATCGAGCCCCGCGAATCCCTAGGACGCAACGACTGGTGGCTCGCCGACCTCGATGATGACGGCCACGATGACCTCGTCGAGTGGACCAACACCGATGACCGCTCCCTCCGCTGGTATCCCGTCCGCGATGGAACGCTGCGCCCCGCCCAGACCCTCTACGATCGCCCAATCAGCGGGGCCGTCTGCATCCGCAATAACAACGCCGCCGACGAGATTGTCGTCCTCGAAGCCAGCCCCGCAGGACTCGTCCGACGCTACCGCATGACCCGTGGCGACACCGAGGACCTCGGCCGCTCCGAACCCATCGCGCTCGCCGGAGCCGACAAAGCCGTCTGGGCCGCCACCACCATCCGCAACGAGCCCACCCTCGTCGCCCTCGACCCCGAACAGCCCCGCGCCACCCTCTTTGCCCACACCCCCGACGGCTGGTCGCAGCGTGGCAGCTTCCCCGTGATCGCCTCGGTCAAAGCCGCCACAGCACCCTCCGCACAACCCGGCACCATCCTCCTCTGGCCTGACGAAGGAGCCGACCTCTTCACAACCCAGTGGGCCGACGGCCGCCTCTCCTTCCCACAACCCATGGGGCTCGCTTCCGAAGCCGAAGACCGACTCATCCTCGGTCTCGGACACATCGGCGACACCACCTGGTGGATCCAACGCGCCGACAAAGACCTCCACCTCGGCCAATGGACAACCGGCGGCGATCCCGAAACCACACTCTTCCCAGCGGTAGCCAACACCGCCGAGCAGGCCACATGGCTAGGCGGCAACCGCCTCCTCGTCCTCGACAAGTTCGCACGCACCGTTCGACTGGTCACCCTGGCCGACGATAGCACCGCCAACTCAACCACCCCAAGCCACCTCAGCAAAGCCCGCATCGAAGAGTTCAAGCTGTTCGATACACCCGATGGCATCCGCCTCGGTCGCTTCACCGATGGCGTCCTCCAATGGCTCGATGACAACCTCTTCGCCACCGACCAGGTCATGCTCCCCGATGGCCTGCCACTCGCCGACCTCGTCCTACGCGAAGCCGGCCTCGCCTGGGCCCTCGAACAAGGCGGCTCTGCCATCCACGGCATGGCACCCGACGAAGCAGGCGTCCTCCGCGTCGTCTCCACCACCCGAACCAACCGCGGCCGCTCCCTCATCGACGACCCCACCCTCGGCCTCATCATGCCCGACCAGGCTGGCGTCACCCGAGTCGCCGAAGGACGCCCCCTCCAACTCGATGCCACCCAATCCATTGACGCCCGAGCGGGCCGACCCGCCGGAACCTCCAACGCCACCGTCCATCGCGTGCTCACCACCGATGTCACCGGCGACAACGCCGACGACCTCATCCTCACCGATGATGTCCGCCACCAGGTCACCCTGATGACCCCCGATGACGACCACCAACTCGCCCCCGATCTCTCCTGGCCCGTCTTCGAGGACAAGACCTACCCCTACGGCGGCACCTCCGATGACGACCAGATCACCGAACCACGACGCATCATCGGGATCGACATCGACGGCGACGGCCACCAGGACCTCGCTCTGTTGAGCCACGACCGACTCCTCATCTACCTCGCGCGGGAGAATCAACCATGACTCGATTCCTCACGGCCCTCACACTCGCTCTCTCGCTCACCCTCGCAAGCGCGCCCTTAGCCAACGCTCAGGATGACGCCCTCGTCGGCCAGGTCGTCACCGCCACCCTCGTCGGTGGATCAACCGTCTCCGGAACACTCCTCCGCCAGACCGACGCCAGCGTCGTCATCGACCTCGACTTCACCGCCATGACCATCCCAGCCGAAAAACTGCTCGACCTCGCCGCCGAAAATGCCACCGCACAACCCGATGCCCTCACCGCCAACGACCTCTACACCACAGGACGACTCGAACCCGCCCCCATCCAGACCCTCGTCGAACGCTACGGCGACGCCGTCGTCATGGTCCGGTCCGCCGGCGGACTCGGAACCGGCTTCTTCATCTCCGACAACGGACACCTCATCACCAACTACCACGTCGTCGAAGGCGAAACCAGACTCGCCGTCACCATCTCCAAAGAAACCGACGACGGCCGCGAGAAAGTCGAAATCCGCGACGTCCGAATCATCGCCCTCCAACCCACCCGCGACCTCGCACTCCTCCAGGTCGTCTGGGATCAGGAAGAACACGGCCCACAACCCACACCCACCGTCATCACCGCCAACGACGACCTGACTGTCGGCGACTTGGTCTTCGCCGTCGGCAACCCCCTCGGGCTCGAACGCTCCGTCACCCAGGGCATCGTCTCTTCCACCACCCGCACCATCGGCAACCTCCGCTTCATCCAGACCGACGCCTCGATCAACCCCGGCAACTCAGGCGGGCCTCTCTTCAACGCCCGTGGCGAAGTCGTTGGCGTCGCCTGCGCCGGCTACACCTTCTTCAACGGCCTCGCCTTCGGCATCCCCGCCCGCGACCTCATCGACTTCCTCGACAACCACGACGCCTTCCTCTACGACCCCACACAGCCCCAGAACGGCGTGCACTACCTCAATCCCCCGTACCACAACCCAGACACCGAATAACCTCCCACGCAAACAGCCAGCCTTGACCCAGACGCCCGAGTGTGCAAGAAACACACCCAATCAGCCCGTCCTCTCCCGGAAACCCGCCATGCAGACACCAACCCGCCGCATCCGCAACAACATCCTCATGCTCGTGGCTCTTGCCGTTTGCGTACTCCCCACTCAGGCGACCGCGCAACTCCGCCCCGGTTGGGAAGCTCTCCCCGCCGAGACCGTCTTCTGCGTACGCATGCCCGACACCAAAGGCTTCCTCGAACAACTCCGCGACACCACCGCCCTGGGCAAACGCATCCTCACCGAGGATCGCCTCAGCCAGGTCCGGAGCCTGATCACCGAGTCCGACGCCGAGTCCTGGGAAGAGTTCACCGACCAACTCGCCGAGTTCGGCTTCACCCCAGAAGACCTGATCGACCTCGCCACCAGCAACTGGGGCTTTGCCGTCATCGCCGAACCCCGACCGGATATGGCCCCACGCACCATCGGTGTCTTCTGGGCAGACCTCGATGACGAGATGATCGATCGCCTCTACACCGCCACCGACCGCGCCCTACAAAAGCGAATCGACGAAGGCGACGACAACGTCCCCACCCGAGTCGATCTCGAACTCGCTGGCGTCGAAGTCCGACAACTCACCGAAAACATCATGGGCATGGACCGTGAACTCGGATTCGAGATGCCCGACAACTTTGAACAGATGTCTCAGGAAGAAATCCAAGAACACTTTGAAGAGCAGCGTCGCCTCAACGAACAAGCCCAGCAGGTCACTGTTGACCAGACCCACACCCTCATCGCCCGCATGCCCGGCCGCCTCATCATGGCCATCGGCTTTCCCCAACTCGGCAACCGCGGCCGTGACCTCGCCAACAACAACGCCGCCGGGAACATCGACTGGGAAACCGAAACCGACCTCCAGACCCTCCACGCCGTCACCGCCCGCTTCCTCGCCGCTCAGACCCAAGGCGCCGCCGACCCCTTCCTCGCCCGCGTCCAAGCCACCCCCGCCATCGCCACCTTGGTCCCAGAGCAAGGCGCAGTCTTTGAGATCTACGCCGACCTCGCCCTGATCAACAACATCGTCCGCGAACAGATGATCGCTAACGAGAACCCCGAGAACGTCGACACCTTCAACACCGTCATGTCCACGCTCGGGCTCGACCGCATAGGCATGCTCGCCGGAGCCATCGCCCTCGACGGACAGGCCCTCCGGCAGAACTTCTTCCTCGGCATGCCCGAGCCCCGCACCGGGCTCCCCCAGACCTTCGCCGCCAACACACTCCCCCCCACGCCGCCAGGCTGGGTCCCTACTGATGTCGGCTACACCCAGCTCGCCTACGACCTCGGCCTCCTCTACGACCTGATCGTCGAAGTAGCCACGGCGACCGCGGGGCCCGAAGCTCGCCAGGGCGTCGATATGGCCAACGGAACCCTCTTCGGATTCATCCAGGCCGACATCCGCACCCTCCTCTCGAGCCTCGGCACCCGCCACAGCATCGTGCTCGCCAAGCACGAGCAGGTCATGGCCACCGACTACGAATACAACGAGCAGACCGACGACTGGGACGAGATCGAAGTCCCAGAGCAAGTCCAGCCCGTCGCCCTCGTCTGGGAAGTCACCGACGCCGACCTATGGCAACGCGTCATCAACGCCCTCGCCATGACCATCGTCCCTCAGTCCGATGGTGCGATCGAATCCATCGACCAGCAGGGCTTCTCCGGGCTCCGTTCCTCCGAAGAAGTCGGACCACCCATGGGACTCATGCTCGGCAACGGACGCCTCGTCCTCACCGTCGGCCCCACCATCCTCGATCGCCTCCTGACGCTCCTCAACAACCCGCCCGACAGCCGCTTCTCCATGGCCGGCTCCGTCCTCTATCAGGACGCCAGCCGCATCATCAACCTCCGCCCCGGCATGTCCATGTCCATCCAGGATGGCGGAGCCTCCACCATCGACCTCAAAAACTTCGCCCTCTGGGCCCTCGACAACGCAGACCTCGAAGACCCCTCACTCGCCGACAAAATCCGCAACCTCATCCCCTCCGATGAAGACCTCGCCGCAGCCTTTGGCGTCTCCGCAGGACAAATCACCTTCACCCCCGAAGGCATGCTGATCGAATCCGCCGCCGAACTCCCCAACGAATAAATCCAACTACCAACCATGACACCCACCGCCGCAGCCCTCACCGCCCTGCTGGTCGTCACCCTGCTGACGGCCTGTGCGACCATACCCAACACACCACCTCCAACCCCTCCGCCCACACTCGACCAGCGCTACGACCGCCTCCGCGCCTACATCGAACAACACCCCGATCGATACGCCCCAGGCGGGCTCGATATCCTCGACACCGCCTACCACGCGCTCAAAGATCAACACGCCGCCGGCCGAGGAACCCTCGTCGGCCTCGAAGACCTCTGGGCCCACTCGCTCCAGGAAGCCGTCTCCCTCTTCAAACAACCCGACCGCCTCTGGGGAAAGACCACCGCCGAAGAAACCGCCGACATGATCGGCCAGACCACCATCGGCCCCTGGCAGCTCACCGTCACCAACATCCGCAACATCTACGGCCCGCCCTATGGCGTCGATCCCTCCTGGACCAACGCCGAAATCTACGCCTTCTGCCGTGACCATCACGACATCCAGGCCAACATGATCATCGACTACATCCAACGCTCCTACGAGCAGTTCGGCCGCCGCTCACCCTATGCCATCCAACGCTACTTCTGGCTCGAACCCTTCGTCCGTGGTGAACTCGGCCAGGCCGATGACTGGGCCAAATCCCCCGTCGCCAAACCTCCCCCCGGCACGACATGGCAGGACCTCACCCCCGCCATGAAAGCCAACACCGGCTTCTACGCCAAACAAATCCTCATGGGTGCCCCCTACACCGACACCGGCCTCCTCTTCTGGCTCCACGTCACCGGCGACACCGATGGCCTCCTCGCCACCCTCCGCACCTGGCGCGATCAGACAAGAGTGATCATCAACGACCAACCCGCCAACGCCAACACCATCGAATCCCAAGGCGTCACCTACACCACAACCAACCAGCCCGGCCACTTCGCCGTCCAACCCGATGATGTCCGTTATTACGCCATCGACCCTTCCCGCCGCGACCCCATCCGCGCCCTGATCCAGCAGGTTCTCGACGAGACCACACCATGACACGACTGCTCATACTATTCCTTGTTCTCCTCACACTCCCCGCCTGCACCCGCCAGGTCACACCCGACCTGCTCGATCCAAGGTGGCAGATCGTCGAACAAGGCGTCGTCCGCGGTCAGACCGAGAAACGTGAGATCGCCCTCGTCTTCACAGGCGGACACCACGGCGAAGGCACCCCCTTCATCCTCGACACCCTCGCTGACAAAAAGGTCAAAGCCTCCTTCTTCCCTACCGGCGACTACCTCGCCATCCCCGAATATCAGCCCCACGTCCAACGCATGATCGCCGAAGGACACCTCGTCGGACCCCACGGCCACGCCCACCTCCTCCTCGCCCCGTGGGACAACCGCGATGAGTCCCTTGTCACCGAAGCCGAGTTCAAAAACGACCTCAAAAGGAACATCAACCAACTCCACGACCTCGGCGTACCCGACCGCTTCCCCACCTACTTCATCCCGCCCTACCAGTGGTACAACGCCCAGCACACCCAGTGGTCCGCCGACCTCGGCGTCCTCCTCTTCAACTTCACCCCAGGCTCCGGCTCCCACCGCGACTGGGCCCCCGAAGGACACCGCGCCTTTCGCCCCTCCACTCAGATCCTCACTGACATCTTCACCCACGAAACGAGCAACCCCGACGGCCTCGCCGGACACCTCCTCCTGCTCCACATGGGCTCGCAGCGCCAGGACAAGTTCCACCGCCTCCTCCCCAACCTCATCGACGAACTCCACCGCCGCGGCTACCAACTCGTCCGCGTCGATGAACTTCTTTACATCCCCCCTCGCTGACTCATCTCACCCCGCTGCCCCAATCACCTCCAGCAGCCGCTCGCCATACCGCTCCAGCTTCGTCGCACCGATCCCGTGCACATGCCCCAACTCGGTTAGCGACCCCGGCCTCGCTTTCGCCAGCGCCACCAGCGTCGCGTCGTGCAGGATCACATAAGGCGGAACCGCCTGCTCCCTTGCCAAAACCAACCTCGCCTCCCGCAACCGCTCGAACAACGCCTGATCCTTATCACCCTCCAACACCTTCGCCCCCGCACCCCCGCGATCCCGCCGCTCACCCCGAGCACGCTTCTTCCGCTCAGGCTCAGGCCGCAGCGGAATCTCCACCTCACCCCGCATGACCGCTCGCGACGACTCGGTCAGCACCAACGACCCATACTCGCCGTCCACCGTCAACCACCCCCCCGACACCAACTGCCGCACCACACCCATCCACGACGCCTTGCTCCGATCCTTCCCCACACCATACGTGCTGACCGCATCATGCCCGTTCCGCTCGATCCGCTCGTCCTTCGCACCCACCAGCACGTCCGCGATGTACCCCGCCCCGTACCGCTGCCCCGTCCGGTAGACACAACTCAGCGCCTTCTGCGCCAGCTCCGTCGCCTCCGGCTGCTCGATCAGCGTCTGCGGATTCAGGCAGTTATCGCAGTTCCCGCAACGCTCCTCCGGATCATCCCCGAAATACCGCAAGAGCACCCGCCGCCGGCACGCCACCGTCTCGGCATAGCCCAACAGCGACTCGAGCTTCTGCCGCTCGATCCGTTTCTGCTCCAGCCCCGCTTCCGACCCATCAATCATCCCGCGAAGCTGCACCACGTCCGACAGCCCATAAGCCATCCACACCTCGCTCGGCAGCCCGTCCCGCCCCGCGCGCCCCGTCTCTTGGTAGTACGCCTCCATGCTCTTGGGCAGGTCCAGGTGCGCAACAAATCGCACGTTCGGCTTGTCGATCCCCATCCCGAACGCGATCGTCGCCACGATGATCACGCCTTCATCCCGCAAAAAACGCGCCTGATGCTCCGACCGCACCGCCCCATCAAGACCCGCGTGATACGCCAGCGCCCGATACCCCTTCTCCCTCAGCCACGCCGCCGTCTCATCCACCTTCCGCCGGCTCAGGCAGTAAACGATCCCCGCATCGTTCCGACCAAACCGCCCAAGAAACTCAAGCAACTGCTGCCGCGCCGACGTCCGCAAGGTCACGTGGTACCGGAGATTCGGCCGATCAAACCCGCTGACAAACCGCTGCGCCCCCTCCAACCCCAGACACGCCACAATGTCACCACGTGTCCGCTCATCCGCCGTCGCCGTGAGCGCCAGCCGGGGCACATCCGGGAACCGCTCGCCCAGCACCCCCAACTGCTGATACTCCGGCCGGAAATCATGACCCCACTGACTCACACAGTGAGCCTCATCAATCGCGAACAGCGCCACCCGCACCCGCCCCAGCAGGTCCATCAACCGCCCGCTCAGCAGTCGCTCCGGCGCCACATAGAGCAGGTCCAGCTTCCCATCCACCAGGTCGTGCTCGACCTCCAGCGCCTCGCCCCACTCAAGGCTACTGTTCAAGTACGCCGCCTTCACCCCCGCCTGCCGCAGCGCCGCCACCTGATCCTGCATCAGCGCAATCAACGGCGACACCACCACCCCAACCCCCGACCGCAGCATCGCCGGTATCTGATAACAAAGACTCTTCCCACCCCCCGTCGGCATCAGCACCAACGCACTCGCCCCGCCCACCACCGCATCGATCACCTCCGCCTGATGTCCACGAAACAACGCGTACCCGAACACCCGCTCGAGTACCTCCAGCGCCGTCCCTGACTCGTTCGCAAGCTCCGTCTCACGCATCCCTGCACTCTAAGCGATCCGCAGTGCCTCAGACGATCGATCGCCGACGAATCATCAGCCAGGCAGCGGACAAGACCGCCACCCCCGCTGGCTCCGGCACATTCGACGACTCCCCGAACTGGCTCGCCAGCAGGCTCAGGTCGATCAGGTCCACCACCGCATCCGCGTTGAAATCACCCGAACCCCAATCCCCGGGTCCACCAAAACTCGACGCCAGCAGGCTTAGGTCCACCAGGTCCACCGTCCCATCCCGGTTGGCATCCCCCTCCAGCAGCCCGATCACGTCCACGATCCGCCGAATCTTCCCGTCCTGCTTGTTCAGCACATAGACCTCGCCACGGCTGTCCATCCCGAACCGTAGATCGGTCCGCCCCGCAAAGGCATTGGTATCCCGAATGATGTCGCGCAACGACCGATCCACGCCCTCGCCCTCAAGCTGAAGCGTCAACTCCATAAAGGGCGACAACAACCCGCCGTTGAGCGACGCGAGATCAGAAAAATCATCCCGCTGCACCAGGTCATCCACGTCCACACCAAACACATACCCCCGATTCCCGCCAAACTCCCCGAACAGATACATCCCCGTCAGCTCGGGAACCTCCGTGCCCCGGTAGGTGTACCCGCCGGTCACCGCCCACGACCCACCCGGACCGTCATTCTCAGGATCATGGTCGTACTGCGCCACCGGATAAGTAAACGCATCCGATGGATGATTCGCCGGAAGCGCCCCCGGCACGTTGCTCCCGTTGATGGTGTACGTCCCCTCGCGCCCATCCCAGCCGTAGTTCCCACCCGCTTCGATCAGGTTGATCTCCTCGATGTTCGCCTGGCCGATGTCCGCCACCAGAAACTTCCCCGTCACCTGATCGATCGAGAACTTGTGCGGGTTACGATGCCCATACGAATAGATCAGGTTCCGCGCCGTGCTCGGATCATCACTCACCCGCAGCGGATTGTTCCCCGGCACACCGAATGGATCACTCCCGTTCTGGAGCGGGTCGATCCGCAGTACCGAGCCCAGCGGCTGGTTGATGTTCTGCGCCACATTGCTCGGGTCGTTCGCCCCGCCGCCATCGCCCATCATGATGTAAAGGTTCCCGTAGTCATCATCCCCCGGCTGGGCGATGGGGCTAAACCCGATCTGCCCCACGTTGTGATCAAACCGCGGCTGACCCACCAGCAGCACCTCCCGATACGACGACGTGTTGACGGTCCCGTTGGCGTTGAGCGTCCACTCGCCGATGTACGAATCGTGATGCACGCTCCCTGGGGCCCCGTAGATCACCGGGTCCACACCCGACCCGAAGTTGATCCCCGTGAACGCGTTGCGGCTGTGCGAGGTGTAGAACTTCCGGTACCCGTCCGTCCCAGGCGTATCGAAGTCCGGATGGAAAGCCATCCCCCGCAACCCCTCCTGCGACCCGGTCCGGAACCCCGCAGGGATCGCCGTGCTCAGGTTCAGAAACAGACTCGGGCTCGGGCTCGCCGCCCACGGATCGAGCCGATAGATCAGGCCGTTCTGATCCAGCACGAACGCGTCATCCGACCCGGGCGCAAAGGTCAACTCCTCCAACCGGGGATACGTCCCGAGGCTGTTGGGGATCGTCACCACCTCCTCCAGTACCACCTTCCAAGGCGTCTGCGGGATCGTCGCCGTGATCGGGTTCGTCTGCCCCCAGGCCGTCCCGGCCAGGAGCAGGCCAAAGGCCATCATCTTCGGAAAATCAAACACTGGCACCACGTTTCTCCTCGGAGTCTTTCGTCCCGAATCGTCCCCAAAAACAACGCTGAAGCCTACCCGCGCCACCACCCTAAGGCTACGACAATCCCAGGTCTCTTGGTATCAAGCTCCAGCCCTGGCTAATACAACCATCCCCTGGCCTGTTCACTATTTTTCCTGCGGTAGGCTTCTGCCGCTGCATCTCCGCCAACGAGCCCTAAACACCTCATTTATACGGATTTATCCGTGCAACAACCATATGGCCAGGGGTCTCACCCACGGCTGGCAAGCCATCTTCTGACACCGAACCTTCGATTTCCTGTCACACGCCGACCAAAACGACGATAAGATACGTAGCTTGCGTGGCTTCCCGTCACGCTCGGGCCCGGCACATCGCCGGTGAGCCCAAACCCCAAGCGTTCCGACCGGTTGCGCCGCGGCGTGTTGCCGCTTCCCGATGTCGTAGCGCAACCTGTAGGAAATCTATGCTTTTCAACGACATGTCCCTCGCCAAGCCTGTTCTGCGCGCTGTCGCCGATCAGGGCTACACCACCGCCACCCCGATCCAGGCCGAGTCGATCCCGCCGATCCTGGAAGGCCGCGACCTGCTGGGTTGCGCCCAGACCGGTACCGGCAAGACCGCCGCGTTCGCGCTGCCGATCCTCGATCGGCTGTCGCAGAGCAAGGCGGCTGATCGCCGCCCGCGTTGTCTGGTGCTCTGCCCGACCCGCGAGCTGGCTGGCCAGATCGCCGAGAGCTTCCGCGACTACGGCCGCCACCTCAAACTCCGCCACGCTCTGGTCTTTGGCGGGGTCGGCCAGTACAGCCAGGTCCGCGCCCTGCGGGCGGGCATCGACATCCTCATCGCGACGCCCGGTCGACTCCTGGACCTGATGAATCAGGGCCACGTCGATCTGAGTGCGGTGACCACGCTCGTGCTCGATGAGGCCGACCGGATGCTGGACATGGGCTTCCTGCCTGATATCAGGCGGGTGACCGCAGCCATTCCCAAGCAGCGACAGACGCTGCTGTTCTCCGCGACCATGCCCGGGCCGATCCGCACGCTGGCGCACGACCTGCTCAAGGACCCGGTCAGTGTCGAGATCGTCCCGCAGGCCACGACCGTCGAGCGGATCGAACAGGGCGTCTACTTCGTCGATCAGCCCCACAAGATCAAGCTGCTCACGCACCTGCTCGGCAAGCTGCCGATCCAGCGGGCCATCGTCTTTACGCGTACCAAGCACGGCGCGGACAAGGTGGTCAAGCTCCTGAGCATGTCCAACATCCACTCCGCGGCGATCCACGGCAACAAGAGCCAGAACGCCCGCGAGCGAGCACTGGCGATCTTCAAGAAGGGCAAGATCAACGTGCTGGTCGCGACCGACATCGCGTCGCGCGGAATCGACGTCGACGGCGTGTCTCATGTGTTTAACTTCGACCTGACCAACGAGCCGGAGAGCTATGTGCACCGGATCGGCCGTACGGCGCGGGCGGGGGCGTCGGGTATTGCGGTGTCGTTCTGCAATCCGGAGGAGCGCGGGCTGCTGCGGGCGATTGAGCGCACGATCCGGCTGGACATCCCGCGACTCGAGGATCAGCCATCGGACATCCCGGCGAGTGTGGCGCCGATGCGAGGCGGCGGGAACACGCGGCCAGCCCGGCGGGGCCCCAAGCCTCAGCACGCGAACGCTGGCGGGGGTGGCGGGCGACGGGGCAAGCGGCCTGCAAGTCGAGGTGGATCAGGGGGTAACGGCCAATCCCGCGGCGGCGGCGAAGGCAACGGCGGCCCGCGGGGCACGCGGCGGCGACGGAAGATTTGAGCGATTGGGCGGTTGCGTTAAGATTCCCGGATCGCCATCGTAGCTCAGTTGGTAGAGCAGAGCTTTCGTAAAGCTCAGGTCGCTGGTTCGAGTCCAGTCGATGGCTTCCCCCCCCCCCCCCCCGCAGTCTGAACTGTTGTGTGGACAACGGTTTAGAGAGGTGATGGAGTCTCCCGCCGATTGCTGAGAACGACATGTAAGGGGTGGTTCGCCACCATAGCTCAGTTGGTAGAGCAGCGGTTTTGTAAACCGCAGGTCGTCGGTTCGAGTCCGACTGGTGGCTTTTTAGAGGGTTTGAGGGGTGCTGGAAGTGTGGTTTTTTGTGCGCACGGGGGCCTTGGCGTGTGGTGGTCGTCAATCAAACGTGACCGATGGGGGTTGGGATGCGGTTGATTGTGCGCGCGCTGGTGCTTGGGTTGCTAGCGCGAGTTTCGCAGGGTTACAGGAGTTGGGTCAGTGGCGGGGTCGGTCGATGGATGGTTGTTTCTCGTGCTTTTGATGCCAAGCGGTCGTGATCATTTTTCGTAGGAGGAGGAGCCAATAAGCTGTGGGTACTCGCGTAACCAGCACAAAGGAGATATGGATATGGCACGCATGATGAAGCTGGTGTTGATGGGGCTTGTATTGGGGCTGACCGGGGTGTCGCGAGCGGAGGCGGGTTTGTTGCTGCCAGCGGTACAGAAGGCTCGCGAGGCGGCGAGCACGAGTTATCCGGTTCTGATCGACGATGCGGGGGTGGGGGCTGTTCCGGCAAGTTCGACCTTGCTGATGAGTGTGTTGGTTGAGCCGGCGTTGGGTTTTTCACTGCTGAGCTTGAGTTCGATCTTCGACTCGGGGCCTGCGGCTGACTTTGACGAGTCCACGGGTGTGTTGTCGCTTGAGGTGGCGTTCCCACAGGGTGGCGTGTTTTCTGGTGGGCTGTTGGAGGCGGCGGTGCTGAGTGTGGATGTGGAGGAGACGACGACGTTGAGGGCGATATCCGCAGTGTTGCGGACGGCGACGGGTGGTGAGACGGCCCTCACGCTGGGTGAGCCGGGACGGATTGTGGTGCCGGAGCCGACGGGGTTGGTTGTGTTGGGCGGCGGGCTGTTGTGTGGGTTGCGTCGGCGTCCGTCGGTGTGATGTGGCTGGCAGTGTTTGGGCGCTGAGTGTTGTTTATTTTTGCGTGAGGCTATGGGCTGGGTCTTTGGAAGGCGATTGAAGGGAGTTGTTGTGATGAGTGTCAGGGCGGGTGGTTGTGAGCGGGGCGTGTGGTCGGCGGTGTTTGGGTGTGTGGTGGCGATGGGCGTGGGTGTTGAGGCGACGCCGTTGACGGTGGTGAATCCTGGGTTTGAGGACATCGGGGGTGAGTCGGTGGTGAATGAGTTTACGTTTGGTCCGTTGAATGGCTGGGGGCTGTATGACCCGGAAGGGATCACGGGGGGCGGGGCTGGCGGGACGTATTTCATCGGGACGCTGCGGCCGTTTGAGCCTGATCCGGTGGGTGAGCCTGGGGTTTATGCTTTTTTTGATGAGGGTGCGATCGAGGGCGAGCGGGTGGGGATTGCGTTCAACTTTGCGGGGAGTGGCGGGGAGGGTGCGTATGGTTTGGAGCAGACGCTGGTGGATGAGCTGGAGGCGCTGCGGCGGTATCGGCTGACGGTGGAGATCGGGAACATCGGTTCGGGGACGTCGCTGGGTGGCGGGTTTTTCCCGCTGGATGGTTTTCCGGGGTATCGGGTGGATCTGCTGGCGGGAGGTGTGGTGGTGGCTTCTGATGTGAACACGCTGGCGGGGAGCATTCCTGATGGTGGGTGGGGAACGAGTTCGTTGGTGTTTACGAGCGGGTCGAGTGTTTTTCTTGAGGGTGAGGAGCGGATCGGGCAGAGTCTGGGGATCCGGCTGGTGAATCTGAATGAGGTGGATGCGTCGTTTCCGGGGAGCGATCTGGAGGTTGATTTTGACGATGTGCGGCTGGAGGTGTTGCTGGCGGCGGATTTCAATGGTGATCTGACGGTGGATCTGATTGATCTGTCGGTTCTGGCGACGAACTTTGATACGGGGGCGGGTCGGTTGTTTGCTGAGGGCGATGCGAACGGTGATGGTTTGGTGGATCTGATCGATCTGTCGGTGTTGGCTACGTTGTTTGGCCAGAGTGATGTCGTGTTGCTGCCGGAGCCTGGTGTGGTGGGGTTGATGGTTGGGTTGGGTGTGTTGGTTGGGCGGCGAGGGTCGGTGACCAGGTGAGTATGGGTGTTGGTGCATGATTTTGCAGGAGTTGGTGGAGGCTTCGCATTTGGCGTGGTGAAAGTTACTGGTGTCGGGTGAGCCGCCGTTGGGGACGGTGATTTTTTTGCTCGAGGTGGTGGGTCTGGTCGAGGACGGGGTGGCAGCCGAGGGCTTCGCAAAGGATGAGGGGGTCGGCGCGTGGTTGTCGGAGGGCAACGGTGTTGAGGTTCTGGGTGTCGGGTATGCTGGGGATTTGATCCGTGAGGAGTTGTAATGGCGGAGCACTGGTCGGGTTCTGAGCGGTCGCGGGGTGTGGTGTCGCTGACGTATGACGATGGGTTGACGCATCATTGTGAGGTGGTGGGGCCGATGCTGGCGGAGCGGGGGTTTGCGGGGACGTTTTATGTGCCGGTGTTGTCGGACCTGCTGGAGCGGCCGGAGGCGTGGGCTGCGCTGGCGGAGGCGGGACATGAGCTGGGGAACCACACGATCTTTCATCCGTGTCGGAAGGAAGGCGGGCTCAAGGACCTGCCGTGGCTGGATGATGGGCGGGACCTGCGGCGGTACACGGTGGAGCGGTGGGCTGAGGAGGTGCGGGTGGCGAACGGGGTGCTGCGGCTGCTGGATGGTCGTGATTCGAGGAGCTACGGGAACACGTGCCATCACGAGACCGTTGGCTTCGCTGACGCCGAGGGTGTTGGCGGCGAGGTTTCTCTCAAGCCGGTGATGCGTGAGTATTTTTCGGCGGCGCGGGGTCCGCGGCGGGAGCGGATTCTTCGGCCGGATGTTGAGGGGGGTTGTGACCTGTCGTCGCTGGGGTGTTTCAAGGGGGATGACCGGGATTTCGAGGGCATGAAGGCGGAGATTGACGAGGCGGTGGCGTGTGGCGGGTGGATCATCTACTGCATGCACGGTGTCGGACCGGCGGAGCACAACCTGCACATCGATGTGGGGGTGCACGAGCGGGTGCTGGACTATCTGGTTGAGCTGGGGGATGCGGTGTGGGTGACTTCGGTTGATGAGGTGGCGCGCGGGCTGCGCCCGCGAGAGAGTTGAAAGTAGAGAGTAGAGAGGAGAGGGAGGTGGCTCAGGGGTTGTGGGTGTTGGCCAGCGAGCCCATCGGGTCCCAAGGCGGCAGGACGGTGGGTTCGGTGTCGAGGGCTTTGAGGAGTTGTGGGGTGAGGTAGCGTTTGTGGGCGGCGATCTCGAACATGTACTGGTCGAACCAGTTGTCGTTCATGAGGAAGAAGCCTTTGCGGCCGAGTTCGTCGCCCCAGGAGTTTTCGACGCGCCATCGGCGGGGGGTTTCTTCGCCGTCGTGAGTGATGACATCGACGCCTGTGAAGAGCATGGCGTGGGTCATCAGCGACTGGTGGTGCTGGAGTCTCCCGGCTTTGTCGAGGGTGTACTTGGTGTCGTAGACCTCTTCGTAGTTGAAGAGTTTGGCGTCCCAGAGCCCGAGGTTGCGCTGCATCATGGGCCCGACATCGCAGCCCATCCAGACGGGTTCGCCGTCGAGGATGGTGTTCATGGCGATTTTTTTGAGCGTGTTGGTATCGACGTTGAGGTAGATGGTTTGTGACCCGCCTTCGACGTTGCCAAGGTACTCGACGGTGTAGGTCTGGTTGTAGGGCGAGGAGGGTCTGGGGTCGTTGACGAGGCAGACGTAGTCGTCGAGGTTCTGGTCGACGTAGCGCTGGGCGAACTGCTGGGGAGTGAGTCGGCCGTCGCGGTGGAACTTGCGGTCTTTGTCGTTCCACTGCCAGTCGAAGGAGGTGGGGGGTGTGCCGAGGTGGATGGCGAGGATGTTGTAGACGTCTTCGAGGGCTTTGAGTTTGAGGTTCTGGAGGTCATCGAGTGAGGCGTCGCGGGCGGCGGCGGCGCGGAGGGTGGCGGCGGCTTCGCGGAGTTTGTGGCGGACGTTGCCGTTCATGCGTGGCGTGGAGGACGAGGAGCTTGTCTCGGGCATGACGGCTTTGGGGACGAGGCCGTGCTTGCGGACGACGTTGACGAACATGTTCCACTGCCCGCCATCGTCAAAGGGTCGGGCGAGGAGGTAGGCGACGTGTCGGTCGCCCAGGGGTCGGTCGGCGGTGTCGATGATGCGTTGGAGGACGTAGTTGGCGCGTTCGAGTTTGTCCCAGAAGAAGGTGTAGTTCTGGGAGAACTCGAACTCGCGGAGGTTCATCTTGTTCATCGCGCCGACGCGAAGGAGGTTCAGTCCGGCGAAGAGCCAGCAGCGGCCGGATTGTTTCTGGGCGGTGACGGCCCAGTCGTCGAGAACGTGGGAGAAGGTGAAGTCGGTGTTGGTGAGGATGCGGCGGTCGAGGGCGACCTCGTCGATGGGCTGCTGGCAGACGGCGTTCTGCATGAGTCGGGCGGTGGGCGAGGCGTCGAAGCGGGACTGCCAGCCGGTGATGAGGTCGGTGGTGAGGGTGCCGGAAGCGGAGGAGGTGGTTTCGGGGCGGGAGGGGGTCATGGTCATGGCAGTTTGGCTCTTTAAGACGATTTACGGGTTCATCACACGGTAGCCCGGTTACGGTCAAATCGCTAGGCCTGCCAGCCAACTGCGATCATACACATCGTCAGGGTGTGCCTTTGCCAGTTTTTTAAGGTCTGGCTTTAGCCGTTGCACGGACCCGAGGTCTCAGCCTCACGACCCGGTAAGACGGGCAACATTCAGGAAGAGCCAGCACAGCAGGGCACCGGCCGCGACGGAGCCGAGGGCGGTCAGGGCGATGACGTGTCGATGTTTGAACTGGGCAATGCTCTCGCGCAGCGTGTAGCGATAGACCGAGACCTTTTGGTCGCTGCGGTAGGCCAACAGATCGTCGCAGAACTCGTTCATCGACTGATACCGATCGTCAGGGTCTTTCTGCAGTGCCTTGTAGCAGATGGCGTTTAGGACTTTCGGAATATGCTCGTCCGGAGCGACCTTGATCGGCTGGGGGGTTGGACGCTCGAGGATCATCTCCAGCACTTCGTCGATCTTGCTGCCGAAGACCAGGTTTTCACGGGTCAGGATCTCGAAGAGGACGCTACCCATGTTGTAGATGTCGGTGCGCTCGTCGATTGTCGCTTTGCCTTCGGCTTGTTCGGGCGACATATAGAGCGGGGTGCCGTAGCGTCGGCCGGGCTGCGTCAACTCCATGCGAACCGCCTCTTTTCCCTGGGGCACTTCCACGCTGGCCAAGCTCTCCAGGTCTTTCACTTCTTCGCCATGGACCTTGGCGAGCCCCCAGTCGAGCACGGTCACTTCGCCAAAGGCGCCAACCAGGATGTTGGCTGGCTTGATATCACGATGGATGATGCCGCTGCTGTGGGCGAAGCTGAGAGTCTGGCAGGCCTGGATCATGATGTCGATGAGTCGTGAGAGGGGGAAGTCTGCCTCCATCTTGCGGTCACGCGCCGCCAGACCTTTCAGAATCAAGGAGAGGTCCTGGCCTTCGAGTTTCTTCATCGTGAAGTACACCGCGCCGCTGCGGTCTCGGCCAACTTCGTAGAGTGGCACGGTGCCTGGATGGGAGATCAAGGCCGTGACGCGGGCTTCGCGCAGGAAACGTGCGTTTTCCATATCCGAATCGGCGAGGTGATCGTGGAGCTTTTTGTAAACCACGACGCGGTTGAGGTTGCGATCCAGACAGGTCTGGAGTTCCGCGGTGCCGCCCTCGGTCAGGGGCTCAAAATCGGTGTACTTCAGCGAGCCACTTTTCCAGTGCTGCGGAAACAGCTCGTCAGTGGTCTCTTGATTAATCTGCCTGGTCGTGGAACTCGGCCTATCTGACGCGGCCTGCGCATCGTCGTCCGGAGGCCGTTTCGATGAGGATGTTTCCGAGTTGGCCATCAGTCCATTCTAGAGCGATTCGTGTCAACACGAGTCCTTTCTACAACGATCCGCGTGATCCCGCTCACACCAGTACAGGTCCCACAGGCTGCAGGCCCGTGACAAGCAGGGCATGAGACCCCACAAAGATGCAAAAAACAACCCCGGCGGCTGCCGGGGTTGTTGAGTCTTTCGTCAGTCGTCAATAGTCGTTAATGGCGATGTGTCCGGGCTTAGACGCCCAGCTTGTCACACGCGGTCTTGACGGTCTTGATGATCGCGGCGGCGACCTTGTACGGGTCGGCCTGGGAGTTGGGGCGACGGTCTTCGAGCCTGCCCTTGTAGCCCGCTTCGACGGTACCGATGGGGATACGGATTGAAGCGCCTCGGTCGGACACGCCGTAGGAGAACTTATCGATGGACTGGGTCTCGTGCAGGCCGGTCAAGCGCTGGTCGTTGTCGGCGCCGTAGACAGCGATGTGAGCCTTGATGCGGTCTTGCGTGCCGAAGGCTTGGCAGATTTTGTCGAAGACCTCCTTCTTGCCGGCGGTCCGCATGACCTCGTTGGAGAAGTTGGCGTGCATACCCGAGCCGTTCCAGTCGCCTTTGACGGGCTTGCAGTGCCAACTGATCGCCAGGTTGTATTTCTCGCCGCACCGCTCGAGCAGGTAGCGGCCGATCCACATCTCGTCGCCGGCCTGAGCGGCCCCCTTGGCAAAGCCTTGGAACTCCCACTGACCCGCCATCACCTCGCCGTTGATGCCTTCGACGTTGAGGCCGGCTTCGAGGCACATGTCCAGGTGTTCATCGACCAGTTGGCGGCCGAAGGCATTCTGGGCACCGACCGAGCAGTAGTACGGTCCTTGGGGGCGCGGGTAGCCACCCGGGGGGAAGCCGATGGGCAGACCGGTGTCCGGGTCCATGAGCGTGTATTCCTGCTCGAATCCGAACCAGAAATCGTTGTCATCGTCGTCGATCAGTGCCCTGCCGTTGGATTCATGCGGCGTGCCGTCGGGGTTGAGCACCTCGGTCATGACGAGGTAGCCGTTCTGACGGTCGGGGTCGGGGCAGACAAAGACGGGCTTGAGCAGGCAGTCGGAGCTGCCGCCCTCGGCCTGTTGGGTCGAGGAACCATCGAAGGACCACATCGGGCAGTCCTCCAGCTTCCCGCTGAAATCTTTGACGACCTGCGTCTTGCTGCGAAGGCCTTGAGTCGGCTTGTAGCCGTCCAGCCAGATGTATTCCAGTTTCGATTTACTCATAGTCGTTTCACTCTCCTTAAAAAGATAAAAAGATTACGATGGGTCATTTTTCGTTTCTTCTGTGACCCATGGGCAGGGCTCAGTTGCTGAGTGTCTAGCCACACCCCTGGCACAGGTTTGGGGCCTAAGACACGTGCCAAATTGAGGTGAGCTCGAGTTCATAACGTAGTTGTAGCCGAAATCTGCGGACTGTGCCTAGAGAGACTGCCTAATTTCGATGCATTTTCTTGATCTTTACGGCCCTGCTGCGCACAAAGTAAGCATTGCGCTAACCCAGTGTGTATTTATAGCAGTATAACACGCTCTATGCCAAACAATTCAGCGGCACATGGTCCGATATGCTCGTGCCCGCGGTCACTGTCCCCACATCTCAATCATCACGAGTGATGTCTGGTTGGTGACCCTATGACCTAGCGGGAGATCAGCGAGCGGCGCTCCAAGACAAAGCCTGCGGTTGGGCCGAGGACGGGGGCAGCGCAGCCAGGGTTTCCCAGCAAGATCGCGGTCAAAGACAAACTCTGGAGGCCGAGAGGGGACCTACGAGCTCATCGTTGTTGAGGTGGGGAGGACAGGAGGCGTGGATCGGGAGAATCAGGCGACCGCTTCGGCGAGCTGGAGTTCTTCGATCGCGACGGACATGCGGACGAGTTCGGCGAGGCTGGTGGCGTGCATCTTCTGCATCACGTGGGCGCGATGGACCTCGACGGTCTTCTGAGACAGGCCGAGTTCGGTGGCGATCTGCTTGTTAAGCATCCCGCGCACGACCATCTTCATCACCGTGGACTCACGGGGCGTCAGGGAATCAAGCCGCTCACAGATCGAGCGGATCTGGATATCTTCGGATTGCTGACGCTCACAGGCCTCCAGAGTCTGGTGCACACGCGAGAGCAGGACTTCGCGTGGGAACGGTTTCTCGACGAAGTCGATCGCCCCGGCTTTCATCGAGCGGACAGCGTCGGTCACGTCGGCGTGGCCGGAGATCATGATGACCTTGAGCGTCGCCTCGGACTCGGCGAGTTTCTCCATGAGATCGACGCCTGACATCCCCGGCAAGCGAACATCGAGCAGGACGCAGCCGGTGGTCTCGAGGGTCAGGGACTCTAGAAACGTATCGGCGTCGGGGTAGAGCAGGACGGTAAGACCTTCTGATTCGAGCAACCAACGCAGCGAGTCACGAACAGCGGGGTCATCGTCGATAACGTGCACGGGAATCGAGTTGCGGTCTGGAAGTTGCATGGTGATCACTCCTACCCCGTATTCGGACGAACCTCACCCCTGAGGTCATCTAACAGTTTAATCGATTCTGTCCCCATCGAAAAGCCTAAAACGACTTAAACGGTCAGATCGTCAGATGGGGTCACGGGGAGTTCGATGATCATCTCAAGGCCAGAAGGCATCCGGCGGTGGGCGGAGAGGCAGCCACGCTGGGCCTCGATGATGCGCTTGGCGATGGCCAGACCGATGCCCATGCCCTCTTTTTTCGTCGTGTAGAACGGCTCGAAAATGCGGATGAGGTCATCTGCGGGGACGCCCGGGCCCCAGTCGCGGACACGGACCTGGACCCAGTTGTGATTGCTAGAGACAGTGGTCCGAAGACGGATTTGGCGGTTCTCGGGGGCAACGTCGCTGGAGGCATCCAGGGCGTTGTGAACCACATTAAACAGGACCTGCTTAAAAAGGATGGGATCGCCTCGCGTGGTAAGGAGATGGTCGGCAGGATCAAAATCAATCCGAATCTGACGCGAACGCGCCGTAAACTCCGTCAGACTCAGGGTCTCCGAGACCAGCTCATTGATGTTGAGGGGCACAACCTGCGCCTGGCGCTTACGGAAGAACTCGCGAAGCTGGCGGATGACGTTGCCCGCTCGTTCGGCCTGCGCCGCCACCTCACGCAGGGGTACAGCGAGTTCTTCGATGCTGGCGTCGCCTTTTTCCATGCGTTTGAGGACCGCCGAGGCGTAGTTCGAGATCGCGGCGAGGGGCTGGTTGAGCTCGTGGGCGAGCGCGGTGGCGGTCTCGCCCAGAACCGAGATTCTTGAGACGTGGGCGAGCTCTTCGCGGTGCTCGGTGAGTTGCTGTTCGGCAGCGTGCCGGCTGTCGATCTCGTGGCGGAGTTCTGTGTTGAGCTGCTGGAGTTCCTGGGTTCTGTGGGCGATGCGAGCCTCGAGTTCGGCGTTTTCCTGCTCGAGAAGGTCCTGAGCAGCGCGTATTTCGGCCATGTCCTCGATCACAATGAGGCAACCGGTGAGTGAGGTGGTCGCATCAGTTTCAGGGATTAGTCTGATTCGGACGGTCCGGGGCTTGGCATCGGCGGGCAGGGGAAGCGTCGCTTCGTGCTCGACCGTGTGCCCCTCGTGGACCTGCGGGCAGCCCTGCTTGAGGATGTGGTAGGCCTCGTCGCCGAAGAGGTCGCGGATGGACTGGCCGATGATCTGCGAGGCGGGCTGGCCGAGCCAGCGGGAGGCCCGGTTGTTCGCGAACCGGCAGGTCTCATCCGGCAGCGAGATGAACAAAATAGCCCAGGGCAGGGCGTCGACAATGTGATGCGGCGGATGGCCCAAGCTAGCCTGATCGGGAGTCGATGAACGCTTTCCCATAGACACGAAGTCTGGCAGGCTTCGGGGCATGAGGCAAATGGTAGTTGGGCGGCGATTTGACAAAGGCGTGCCGTCGGGGATGCTGTCGGCGGCTGGGCCAATGGGTCTGGCGTGTTGGGCCGCTGGCGTGAAGGCGTTCGTGGCTAATTGAGGTGGGCTGTCCGACTCGCGGCCGGACTGGCTCTGATCACTACCGGCCGCGTGGGCTTGTCCATGATTCCTCACGAACCCCAGCGTCGCCCTCAGATGGGCTTCTTGTATCTACCCCCCTACCGGGTCCAGGGCTTGTCGGTCGCCGGTGAAGAGACGGTCGTCCAGGTCCCCGAACTCGATGTCTGTTTTGACATCGGGTTGTGTCCCCGGCCCGCGCTGAGTGCGAATCACGTCGCGCTGTCGCACGGCCACATGGATCACGCCGCCGCGTTGACCTACTACCTGTCCCAGCGGCATTTCCAGGGCATGGGAACCGGCACGGTGCTCTGCCATCCCGAGATGGAAGCCCCGATTCGTGGCCTGATGGACGCCTGGGTGTCGGTGGAGAACCAGAAGACGCCTTACAACCTCGTGCCGATGGAGGCCGAGGCCGAATACAAGATCAAGAACGATCACTACCTCCGTGCGTTCAAGACCAGCCACACCGTGCCGTCGCTCGGGTTCGTGGTGGTCGAGAGGCGGAGCAAGCTCAAGCCCGAATACAACGGCCTGCCGCAGGCGAAGCTGGTCGAACTCAAGCAGAAGGGCGAGGAGATCACACGAACGCTGGAGATCCCGCTGGTGGCTTATCTCGGCGACACCGCCTGGGGTGAGCACTTCGAGCGCCCCGATGTGCTCCAGAGCAAAATCCTGATTACCGAGTGCACCTTCCTCGAACGCGATGACCACGCCCGGGCCAAAGTGGGCAAGCACCTGCACCTGAATAACATCGTTGAGCTGCTGAAGGTGGCTGCGTCGCCTTATGTCGTGCTGACGCACCTTTCCCGGCGAACGAACATGGGCGCGGCACGGAAGGTGATCGATCAGGCGATCCCCGAGCAGGATCGCGAGCGATTGTTCGTGCTGATGGATCACCGAAGCAATCGACGCCGGTACGAGGAGCAGCAGGCGGCGGTGGCAGCGGACACGACCGAGGGGTCGGGCGAGGCGTCATGAGCGCCGTGGTCGCTGCGGAGGGCGAGGCTCACGAGGACCGAGCCCAAGCGCTGTCGCAGTGGCTACAAGAACGGGGCGCAAGGCTTCCAGAAGGCATGAGGCTGTCGCTGAGTGATGACGGGTTGTCGCTTCGGGATGGCGACGACCGACGGGTCCGGGCAGACTGGGAATCGATCGATATCCGTTCTGGAGCCGGGCGAAGTCAGCGGGCACCGGTTTATCGCGCGATCGCTTCCAAGAGCACCCGGCTCGCAGGGCTCCGGGTGCTCGACGCCACGGCGGGTTGGGGTGAGGACGCGCTGTTGCTGCTGGCCACAGGCTGCGTGGTCACCGCCATCGAGCGCGACCCGGTCATCGCCCTCCTGCTGGCCGATACCGCGAGGCGAGCCGAGGCCGCTGGCCTGATCGAGGAATTAAGTCAGCGCTTAACCGTCTTGTGGGGGGAGAGCGCATCTTGGTTGCAAGGCGGACCCGCTGAGGTGCTCTACGGGCAGGAGGTGGACCCCTCAGCGGCATGGGATGCGGCGATGTTCGACCCGATGTTTGCCGCAGAACGCAAGGCCGCAGAGCGCCAGGCGATGCGCAGCCTGCGAGCAATCGTCAGCGAGATAGCTAAGCCGGCGAACGATGATTCGGAGGTC
Organism: Phycisphaeraceae bacterium; assembly: GCA_040222855.1. Classification (NCBI taxonomy): domain Bacteria; kingdom Pseudomonadati; phylum Planctomycetota; class Phycisphaerae; order Phycisphaerales; family Phycisphaeraceae; species Phycisphaeraceae bacterium. The sequence continues at coordinate 61,403 of JAVKCD010000003.1, forward strand.
CTGCGTGCATTGCTGGAGTCGGGAATCCGGCGTGTCGCTGTCAAGCGATCGAGAAAAGCCCCCGCGATCCCACACCTGCCATCGACCGATGGCGTGCATCACGTGATCGAGGGCAAGGGGTTCCGGTTCGATGTCTATCTGAGGGTATGACAGCAAAGAACCCAGGATGTTGATCCTGGGTTCTTCGTGTTGCTGTTTCACACCAAGGTTCAGGCGTGGATCACGTCTTTTTCGGGCAAGGGCTCGGAGGGCTGGCGTCCCAGCAGCAAGAACTGGGCCGCGATCGCGATCGACGAGTAGGTCCCGACAATCACGCCGATGAGCATCGCAAAACCGAAGCCGTGGACGGCGTCGCCGCCGAAGTAATAGAGGATGTAGACCGCCAGGAACGTCGTGAACGAGGTCAGGATCGTTCGCGAGATCGTCTGGTTGATGGAGTGGTTGATCATGGCTTTGGTGACATAGGGCAGCCGTCCGCGGGTTTCACGGATGCGGTCGAAGACCACGATGGTGTCGTTGAGCGAGTAACCAACGAGGGTGAGCATCGCCGCGATCATCGCCGGGTTGATCTTGAAATCCATTAACGCCGCCCAGGACCACTCGGGCTTGTTGTAGAGCCAGCCCGCAGTGGCGACGATACCGAGCGTGATCGTCACATCATGGACAAGCGCCATGATCGCGGCCGGGCCATAACGCAGCGCAGGGAAGTACCAGGTGACGATACCCAGCACGATCGCTGGCGGTGCGATCGCAATGGCCATGAGGATCCAGAAGCCCTCGCCCCGGACGCCGATGCCGAAGTATTGCCCGACAACCAGCTGGGCGAGACCGCCCGCGAACGTGGCCAACGCGAGCACCGCGGTCGCAGCCAGACCCTTGTCGAACCCGGCAAAACGAATCCAGATGTACGCAACGATGCCAACCAGCGCCAACAGCACAGCGGCAATCGCGTTGTTCCGCAGGTACGTCGCGATCTGACTGGAGAAGTTACTCACCGAGGAAAGCGAGGTGTCACGGCGCAGCGCATCGACCACCAGTTCCCACTCGGTCGCGGCCAGGCCGTTGTTGTCCACCAGCGAAGCGGGGTCCTCCGCGTAGTTGGTCGTGGCATCACTGGTGACGACGGCAACCGAACGGTAAAGCGGATCGCCTGACTCGGTCGAGTCATCGGCAAGGTCCAGCGGGATGACCGTAAACGCGCGGTAGCCAAGCTGCTCGTAGGCAGGCTGCCGTCGCATGCGATCGATACGGCGCTCAAGGTCCTCGATCGTCGCGGCAGGCCGCAGGTCGTTGAGCACGATGGCCACCCCGCCGAGGTAGTCCGACACGTCAGCAGTGATCTCGGGCTGCCCGATGTTCTCACCCAGCGTGGTCACATCGCCGCTGGAGTCGGTGATGGCGTACACGGGTGCAAGACCGACATCGGTGATGTCCGCCCTGTCGAAGGTGATCGGCCGCGTCGTGTCGAGCACGTCGGCAAACACCGCTTTCACCGCAGCGGAGACGGCGTCAGGGTCAGTAATGAGCGCCGAAACAGAGAAGCCCGACGCCTGGGTGCCCTCGATATCGCCTTCGGGAACCACTGAAGCACCGAGCAGTCGAGTCAGGTCAGCCGGCTCGCCGGGGGCATCGGCCTGCAAGCCAGCGGCAATCGATTCTTCGTAGTCAGCCATCTGCGCGGCGATCCGAGCCGCGGATTCCTGCTCGATATCGAGCACCGTCTGGTAGAGCGCACGGTCCTCAGCCGTCAGCGTGTTGGGATCAAAACCCTCAGCCTCCATGCTGCGTGCCATCTCGCCAAGCGCCTCGACGCGCATACGCGCCTCGGCATTCTCCATCTTGGCTTCATCAGCGAGCACAAAGCTGACCTGCGTGCCGGCCCGGAACTCGATGTCGAGCAGGTCTTCACCCCGCTCGTTGACCATCCACACGCCCCAGACCATCAGGAACGCCGAGATCGGCAGAACGATCCACCGAAGCCCGATCCAGTCGAGCTTAGGCGACAGCACCTTCCGGATCGGCGGGAACACCGTCGACATCATCGGCAGCGAGCGAACAAACTGCAGATACGTCTCGATGATCACACGGGCCGCAAACAGCGACGAGAACAGCGTCGCGATGATGCCGATCCCCAGCGTGTAAGCAAAACCCTTGATGTCCGACGTCGCCGTCGCGCCCAGAATCACGCACACCAGCAGCGTCGTCAGGTTGGCGTCGAGAATCGACGAGAAGGCCTTCTCATAACCATTGCGCACCGCCACCAGCAGGTCTCGACGCTTATCCTGGAGTTCCTCGCGGATACGCTCGAAGATCAGCACGTTGGCGTCCACCGCCATACCGATGGTCAGGATGATGCCCGCGATACCCGGAAGCGTAAACGTCGCCCCAAGCAGTGCCATCACACCGAGGATGATGCAAATGTTCATCATCAACGCGAGCACCGTCACGATGCCCGGAACGAGGTAGTAGAACAGCACGAAAAACGAGACAACAATCAGCGAGAGCTGCGCCGCGTTGGTGCCCTTGGCGATGTTGTCGGCCCCGACCGCCGAGCCCGTCGTCTTGATCGAGACCGGATACTCCGAGAGCTGCCCTTCGAGGGAGCCCGCCTTGAGCGTCCGTAGCAGGTAAGTGAGCTCGTCCTGCGAGAAGCCCCCCTGCCCGCCAGAGATCATCCCCTGCGAGCCGATCCGGGAGTTGAGCGTCGGTGCCGAGATCACCCGACCATCCAGCACAATCGCCATTGGCTTGCCGACATTCGGGGCGGTGATCTGCGCGAGGATCTGCCCGCCATAGTCGTTGAGCGTGAACGAAACCGCAGGCTGCCCGACTTCATCCTGCGTCGGGCTGGCCGAGTTCATCCGCCAACCCTCGATATCGTGAGCCAGTGCCTTGTCGCGGGTGTTCGCCAGGAGGATGTAAAGCGACCCGGCGTACTCGGTCATCACGACCTCGGGGCCAGCGTCGAACTCCTCGGGATCATCAACCGGGAACCAGCGGAACGGGCGATCGGCCCCGGCCCGAGGCCCGCGCTCACGCATCTGCTCAAGGTATTCCTCAGCGTTTACCTCATCAGCAAACGGCGCAATCCGAAACTCAAGCACGCCCGAGCCGCGGAGCAGAGCGATCAGGTCGTTGGGGTCATCAAGCGGACCCTTGACCCGGTCGTAGGCGTTCCATGCGTCGATCAGATCCTGCAGATCAGCCGCACGATCCGGGTGGGCGGCGATCAGCTCAGCCCCGGCCTCTTCACGAGGTGTCGAGGTGTTGGGTTCGTTGGTGGTGTTGGGCTGCGAGAGAACCCGCTCGACCTCGTGCGGCTCGATGTTGGCTTCGAGCACAGCCGAACGAGCCGCTTCCCGCTGCATCCGGGCTTCGAGGTACTGCTCGGTCACCTCGATCATCCGAGGAAACAGCTCATCCACAAGAGCCTGAGCCTGCTCGATCCCCGTCGTGCCAGGCGGCATCGAGTCAAGCCGGGTCTGCGCCTCGTTGTACGCACGCTCCGCCGCCTCGGCCTCGGGTCGCAGGGCGACAAACAGGTCGTGGGTCGCCGCGAACGTCTCGAGCTTCTCACGATACGAGTCGTCCCCAGCCGCCAGCGCATTGATCTCACGCTCACGACTCGAAGGGCTGAGCCGCGCGATGGCATCCAGCCGACGCGGGTCAACATTGCGTTCGAGCACCTGCGACCGCAGGGCATAGAATGCTTCACGACGATTGCGCGTCTCAGGACTGGCCAGTGCCATCTGAATCTCGACACGATTACCAGCGATCCGACGCCACACGAGGTTGCGCGTGCCCGTCGGGTCGATCCGGTCACGGAGCACGTCAATCGTGTTGTCGATGATCTCCCCGGGATCGCGTCCCGAAGGCACATCAACGGTATAGACCAGCGTGGTCCCGCCGGCCAAGTCAAGACCGGGCTTGAGCTTCTCCTCCGGCGGCCAGAACGAGGCGAAGCTGATCCCGAGGACCAGGAAGATGACGATCCATTTCCAGACAGGGACGTTCATAGACGGTGCATTCCGGTGGGCTAGCAGGGCGTGATTCAACCATCCGCAGCGCGTGCGGAATCAGGGTGCGTTCGATCAGTCGTCGGAAACGACCGTCTGGATCGCGCCCTTGGTGAAGCGGACTGTGGTGTTGTTGTTCTCATCAATGCGCACAACGATCTCGTCGTCGCGCACCGCGGTGATCGTCCCGATCATCCCGCCAATAGTCTGGACCTTCGCCCCCTTGGTCAGCGCTGAGAGCATCTTCTCACGCTTCTTGCGCTCCTTCGACTGTGTCCGCCAGGACATCAGCAGGATTAGCACCATGAAGCCGACCATGAACAGCAGCAGGTATTCCATCCCTCCCCCCGAGGCGGGCTGCGTGGCGGGAACCCCATTGGGACCCACGCCGGGAGCACCAGGCGTCGAGGTGGTGGCCGGCAGCGAGTCCGGGGCGACGGGAGGGGCATCTGCATCGGCCTGGGCGATCCAGACCGGGAGGATTTCAAGCATCGTGAGTAGGCTCCAAGGGGGGCAAACCGTTATCCCTGGGTCCTGAGGGGCCCTGATCGAGGGTCACAGGCCAGTCCCGGGCAACGTCAAGCCACCTGTTATCCCGGATCGCGGTGCGGATGTCCAACATCAGCCGCTGGAAGTGCCGCAGGTTGTGAAGCGTCAGCAGGATCGGCCCCAGCATCTCCTCAGCGACGATCAGGTGCCGGAGGTACGACCGGGTAAAGCCCCCCGCACAAGCCCGGCAGTCGCAGCCATCGTCGATCACCCCGGTGTCGCTGGCAAAGCGGGCGTTCCGCAGCCGGATCTGGCCCCTGGGGGTAAACGCGTTGCCGTTTCGGGCGTTCCGCGTCGGCAGAACACAGTCAAACATATCCACACCAGCCCGGACCGCCGCCACCAGGTCCCGCTCATACCCAACCCCCATCAGATACCGGGGCTTGCCCTCGGGAAGCAACGGGGCCGTGTGTGCCGTTACCCGCTTGAGCTGCTCGTACCCCTCACCGACCGCCACGCCCCCAATCGCAAAGCCCGGCAGGTCGTGCTGGGTGATTTGCTCCGCCGATTGCGACCGCGCGTCGAGGTCGATCCCGCCCTGCACGATGCCAAACAGCGCCTGGTCGTCCGGCCGCTGATGTGCCTTGATGCACCGTTCGAGCCACCGGGCCGTCCGCTCGTTCGAAGCCTCCAGCCGCTGGGCATAGTCCGCCGACGCCACCGCGTGCCTCGGCTTGCCCCCGTCTCCCTCAACCACCGGTGCAGGCGGGCAATCGTCAAACGCCATAATGATGTCCGCACCCAGCGCGTTCTGCACATGGATCGATCGCTCTGGCGACAAATGAATCTCCCGACCATCCAGATGCGACCGGAACTGCACGCCGTCGTCGTTGATCGCGTTCTTGTCCGCGAACGAAAACACCTGATACCCTCCCGAGTCCGTCAGCATCGGCTTCTGCCACCGGGTCCAGTGCTGCAACCCCCCCACCTCGGCGATCAGCTCCGGGCCGGGACGAAGCAGCAGGTGATACGTGTTGGCCAGAATGATCTGCGCCCCCGTCCCCGCCACGGCATCAGGCAACTGACCCTTCACCGTCGCCGCCGTACCAACCGGCATGAACGCCGGCGTGTCAAAAGCACCATGAGGCGTCTCGACACGGCCCAGCCGAGCCCTCGACTCAGGGTCGGCGTCCTGCTGAATAAGGGTGTACGTCAGAGCGGGCATGGGCTACAGAGAGTAACGGATCGCTTTAGCCAGCCTTGCGTTTCTTGTCCGTGGCCTTCTGCAGCATCTTCCGCTCGCGACTCGACAGCGACTGCAACCCCTGATCCCGGACCTTGTCGAGGATGCGATCGACCTCCGCCTGCTCCTTCGCTTCCTGATCCGCCTTGAGCTGAGTGAGCTTGCGGTTGAAGGCTTCACGCGGCGAATCGAGCGAAAAACGCGAGCCCTCCGCGAAGTTGAGCAACCCGATGTTGCGGATCAGCAGGAAGCCCAGCAACGCCCCGCCAAGGTGGGCCGCCTCACCGCCATCGTTACGCGAACCCGCCAGAACCGACAACGCCGCGATCCCCATGAACACCAACGCCATCGTCCGCATCGTCATCGGCACAGGCGGGATCAACAGCATCACACGTAGATTCGGAAACAGCACCGCACACGCCGCCAGAATGCCAAACAGCGAGCCCGACGCACCAATCAGAATCGCCGAAGGCGGCATCATGATCAAACCCGGGATCGCACCCAGCAACGAAGCCACCACCGCACCGGAAACGCCACACAGCAGATAAAACGCCAGAAAACGACGACTGCCAAGCGTGCGCTCAAGCAGCGGCCCAAAGAAAAACAGACCGATCATGTTGAACAGGATGTGGAAGAAGTCGGCGTGCAAAAACTGGTAGGTAAACAAACGCCAGACCTGCAAACCATAGATGCCCTCATCCACGGAAAAATACCCGTAAGGCAGCAGGCCCAGCGCCGACCCACGACGACTGCCCATCATGATGTTGTCCCACAAAAAGATCACGGCGTTGATGATGATCAGCCACTTCACGACAGACGCCCCGCCGAAGCGGCCGCCCCCAAAGCCACCCCCAGATCGATCTCGGTAATAGTCTCGGTTCTCGAAGCTCATGGGTCTCTCTTGATAAAAGCCTGGGCGTAAAGAAGCGTGGCTAGGGTCTTGGCATCGGCGATCACGCCATCTCTAACCATCGTCATCGTCTCATTCCATGCCACGACTTCGGGCGTGATGCGCTCAGTCGGATCGAGCTTCTGCTGGCTGGGCTCCAGGTCGCGAGCCAGAAACGCGAACATCCGCTCGGTGCAGATGCCCGGACACGAAACAAACTCGGTCAGAGCCGTCACGTTATCGGACCGGTACCCCGCCTCCTCTTCGAGCTCACGGGCGGCGCAAGGCAGCGGGTCTTCGCCGGTCTCGATCGTGCCCGCAGGCAACTCCCAAAGCTCCTGACCCACGGCAAAACGATGATTACGGATCAGCACCACGTGCTCAGCATCGAGCAACGGCAGGATCACCACCGCATTCGCCGGGCGGACGTACTGCGCATCAACCATCGAACCGTCCCGGCGGGCCAGCGCCGTCTGCTCGACGGAAAACCGGGCGTACTGCGCGATCGTGGTGCGCTCGGCATCACTCATCGTGCCACGCTCGGAGCGAGGTAGGAACTCCGCACAGCACCCGACTCTGCGGTCGACGACTTGATGTCACAAGGCTGTGCCTCCTCGCCCAGACCGAAGTTGGTCTCATACATCGCCGCCAGTTGGTCAAGCACCTCCTCCGGGAGCCTGTCACCCTGACACGCCGATGCGTACTCCTTCACATCCTCGATCGAGAGAAGGTTGGGCTGAATCGAGACCATCCCCGGCTGGCTGGCCAGCCACTTGGTCGCAAACTGTCGGATCGTGAGCCCCAGACCCGCCGCCATCGGCCGGATGATGTCATTCTTCTGCAGCCCGTACACCAGCCAGTTCTTATCTCGGAACTTCCGGTGATCGTGAGGCGGAAACTTGTGATCCGCCGACGAAAACTCCTCATCAAGCATCCCCGAGTTCGTCGGCACCCGCGCAATGATGCCCCCACGACCGGTCTGTGATGCGATCTCGCACAACTCACGGCCGGGTGCCTGCTCGTACAGGTTGTAGACCGTCTGCACCGTCGCCGCGTTCTTCTCCAGCAGCGCGATATGGCCCTCCTCCCGCCAGCCGATCGCCGGACCCAGCGCGATACCCCAGTGCCGGATCTTGCCCTCGCTCTTGAGCGCCTCAAGCGTCTCAAACAACTCATCGCTGTAGTGCGGGAGCTTGATGTTGTGAGCCTGATAGAGGTCAATCATCTCGACACCCAGGTCCTTAAGCGACTGGTCTAGCTCCCGCCGCACGTTGTCAGGCGAGAAGTTCTGCGTCCGCTCCCGATGCGAGCCTTCCTCCCCCGGATCCGCGACCAGGTCGTAACCAAACTTGGTGGAGATCACCAGCCTGTCACGGCCGACCTCCTTGATCGTCCGGGACAGCAGCTTCTCGGCCCGGCCGTTGCCGTAAGCCGGTGCGGTGTCAAAAAAAGTGACGCCCAGATCAACCGCCTGATTCTGCATCGCGAGCGCCTGATCATCCGAAAAGTCGCCCCACCACGTCGTGCCAAAGACAAAGTTGCCAAACGCCAGCAGCGAGAGCTGGAGGTCGGTACCGGGGACTGTGCGCACATCCATGAGCTTAATTCCTGCGTTTGACCACGTTTGATTGACGTTGCCGGTCGGTTTCGGTCCAGTTCAGGGGGATTGTAGCCCCTAAGGCTGCAGCTTCGCGGCCCTCTCGGCCAGCGCCAGGAAGCGTGGACGCAGTTCCGCGCCCCCCAGATTGGGGTTTGTGCGCTCAAGCCGGCGCACCTGAGGCGGGATCTGCGCCGTCGCCACCCCCATCCGCTCCAGGATCAGCAGCCGCCGCAGCCAGCACCGCCACCACCGATCCGGGTAAGGCGGATCGCTATAACCCTGGATAATACGGTCAGCTAGGAGCGCCGCCTCCCCCAGCCCCGCCGGGTCACCCGTCCGCAACTGTGCCACCAAAGCCAGCTCAATGACCTCCGGCGTCGCAAAATCCGACTCGATCAACCCCCCCGCCAACCCCGCCGCCGCCACCGCCTCACCCCGCAAAAGCAGCGCGCGCGCACGCAGCAACGACGCCGCGTAACGCTCCGCCTGCGCAGCCGGGTTCGGGTCCTCCGGATCAATCGTGCGCAGGCTCCGGCTCGTCGACGCCTCGGCCAGAGCCAGCGCCGCCGCATCAGGCGCGGGCGGAGGGATCGTGTCATCCGGCGGATCAAGTTCCAGCAGATCAATCGGCGTCAGCCGCGCGGTGATCGCGCTCATGATGTCAATCGCCAGCCGCCGGACCACGGTCTGATTCGCAGGAAGCTGCTCAAGACGCTCAAGTCCCTCAGCGATCCGGCCCTGATCGACGAGGAAACGGGTCGCCATGACATCGACCTCCAGACGCGCTCCCGGCCGGCTGTCGATGCTCAGGGCCTCCTCGAGCCAGTCGCGCGCCGCGGCGAAATCGTTGTTGTCCGCCGCTAATCGCCCACGCAACACCCTGACCCGGAAGAGCGCCGTGCGGGCACCGTCCCGCTGGGCGACCGTCGCGCTCTCGTTGGTCAGCAACCGCGACGCCTCGGCCTCCATCCGAGCCATCTCAAGCTGCAACTCCTGCCGGTACCGGCGGCGCACAGGCGGGTCAACCGCCTCGATCGACCCGCGATGCAACGCCAGCAGCAACAACGGCTGAGCCTGCCAGTAGCCCGCAGCGTCAAGAGGGACCGCGCGATAAAACGCGATCGCACGCGCCGCGGGCACACCCGGCTGGTCGAGATGGCTCGCCGCCATCAACACATGGTTCGGCGTGTCCGCGAGCAGCAGCGGGTTCTGACTCAGCACACTGTCGAGCGCCGCATCGAGCAGCGGCGAGACCGGGTCCTCGTCCTGACCAAGAAACGCCGCATCGTGCGGCCAGAGCAGATCGGCCGCTTCACGCGTCAGCGTGATCGACCGCGCGTCCTTGCGGGTGTAGCGCACCAGCTCGAGTAGTTGGCCTGCGGCATCGACAGCATCCAGCGGTTGACGGGGCGAGATCGCAAAGCCCGCGAGGATCGCCGTGCGGGCGGACTCCCGGCGGGCATCGGCGAGCAGATCGGTGCGGTCGGCCAGTTGCTGAGCCAGGCCGCGGACCCAGCCCAGTCGATCGAGCTGCACGGGGCTGAGCATCGCCGTGGGGGCAAACGCCAGGGCCTCGACCGGATGCACCGGCAGGCGTTCCCATGCGGACTGAACCAGCTGGGTCTTGATCCACAGCGGGAGGTCGGTGAGCTGATCAGGAGGTGTGTCGGCGAACTGTTCGAGCCAGCGATTGGCGAGCGTCGCACGGACCCACTCGACGCCCGGGCCCGCAAGTGTCAGCGGGCGGTAGATTTCCAGGTCATCGCGCTCGCGGGCCATCCAGTCGGCGAGCAGAAGCCGCCAGGGAGCGTCGGCGGGTGAGGAGAGCGTCCGATTCAAGCGCGCGATCGTGGCCTCGCCTGCGGCTGGGTCATCAAGAAGCCGGAAGGTTTCAGCGACCAGCAGTTGAGCCGTGCGCGTCGTACCGTCATTTGGAAGCGGCTCGGTTTCGAGAAGCGGCTGGGCCAGACCCCGGGCCGCGTCGGCTTCGCCTGAGGCAAGGAGGATGCGCGCCCTGAGCAGGCTGACCGCGGGCGGGATCGGGCGGCGGCCGATCTCTTCGGTGATGCGGTCAAGGGCCGCCAGCGCGGCAGCCAAGTGGGACTCAGGACTCTCGGCGATCAGGGCGGCGGCGTGATGGGCGGTGGCGAAGGACAGCAGCAACCGCCAGCGGAGCGGGTCATCAACACGATCCGAATCGAGGTCGAACGCCTCGATCTGGTTGATAACCAGCGGCAGCGCGTCGCGCATGGCTGCGGTTTGCGTCGGGGATGCGACGCCGAACTCGTGAGCGAGAATAGCCAGACTTTCAAGGGCACCGAGTCGTTCGTACAGCTCGGCTTCGGCCCATTCGGCGAGATGCGTAGGAAAAGCCTCCGCCTCGGGGAAGTCGAGGACGAGCTGACGCATCGCCTCGATTCGTGCACGGGCAATGGCGACGCGGTCTTCGGGCTCAGTCTGCTCCGAGGTCACCTGCTCGCGGGACCGCTCGATCTGCTGGTTGAGGTCGTCCACCGAGATCTCTAGGTCCTGGGCGGCGAGGCTCAGGGGCATCAGCAGGAGGATGGCGAGGGCGTAGACGCGGGTCACTGGAAAGGCTCCGGGTCGAGGGCGATCGCCTGGAGACCGGCCTGACGGGCAGCATCGATGAGGTTCACGGCGAGTTCCCAGCTCAGGCCGTCTTCGAGGGCAAGCAGGACCGGGTCGCCGGGCATGACGTAGGAGGGACCGGACTGCCGGTTGGGATCAAACACGATCCGCTGGACAGCGGACCGGAAGGTTTCGAGGTCGGTGGCGTAGCCGAGTCGGCCGGGCACCGAGGCACCCCAGCCGGTGGCGGTGGCCTCGACCGTGATGCGCACGGGCTGAACCGGGAGGCGCTCGGGGGTCGCGGCGGCGGGGTCGGACGAGGGCAGCGGCAGGTCCATCGCCGCGCGGTCGGGGGTGATGTCGAGGGCGATGACGAAGTAGATCAGCAGGAGGAACACGACATCGACCAGCGCTACCGGGAGGACGGCGGAGTAGGAGCGAGAGCGACCAAACTGTGACTGGCGGTGCTTCATGGGTTACGGCGGGGTGGGCTCGCCTTCGGCTCGGGGTCGTGTGGCCGCGACACGGATGCGATCGACACCCTCATCGCGGAGGGTCACCAGCAGCGGGCGGATGGAAGCGATAGGTAGCCCTGCGTCGCCACGGACCAGAACGGGGACGCCTGGGGTGCGTGACAGATCGGCGTTGACGGCGACGGCGATGTCTTCGGCGGTCAGGGCCGTGGCTTCGAGGTTGATGTACCGGACCCTGGCCTGCGACGGGTCGGTTGGGTCAGGTCCCGCGTAGACGTCGATGACCAACTCCTGCGGCGGTCGATAGGAGGGAGGCCCCTCGAGTTCAAGCTCGGGGAGCCTGGCGGCATCGGCCCCGGTCTCGAAGCGGGTGCCAGCGAGCATCAGGAACACGATGAGCAGGAACACCACATCGACGAGGGGCGTCAACGGGAGGCTCAGCGGTTTGCGGTCGAAGTGTCTGACGAAGCCGATCACGGGGTGCTCCGATCAGCGGGGCGTAGCGGGGTCGTTGGCCTGGAGAATGGATGCGAGTTTCTGGGCTTGCGAGAGGGCTTCGGAGAGCTTCTGCTCGATCCAGGCGAGGATGAGCTGGGCGATGATCGAGGCCGGGATGGCCACAACCAGTCCCCAGAAGGTGGTGACCAGGGCGGTGGAGATGCCCGCGGCGAGTTTGAGGTCGCCGCCGCCGGAGACGCCGGAGTCCACGAGGGCGACAAAGGCTCGGATCATGCCGTAAACGGTGCCGAACAGCCCGACCATCGGGGCGACCTGCCCCATGAGCGCGATGAGCTCGACGGGCTTGGTCAGGCGTTGCCATTCGATGCCGGCGGCTTCGTCAGCGGCGTGCCGGGCCGCGTCGCCGGTGGGCACGGCGGTGACGGCACGGGCGAGTCGTCCAAAGACCCCGCGGAGGCTTTCCGCTGCGGCGCGCGACTCACGGGTGTCACCCCGGCGGGCGGGTTCCATCAGCAGGCCATCGAGATTTCTGGGGAGTTGGAGCTCCTTGCGGGCGTTCATCCATGACCAGAAGGCCAGGGCGACACCAAAGAACGACATGAGCCAGAGGGCGATGAGGATGACTTGTCCGAAGGCGTCGTCGGTGACGAAGAACATCATGACGCCTGATTCGGACGCCTCGGCTTCGGCCTGGGCCAGGAGCAAGGCTGTTGAGTGGGGCATGCTACGTGGGCTCCGTTGTGGGTGGTGGTCAGGTTAGCGGGTGTGCGGTTTAGAAGAGTGGTTTGGGATCGGGTTTGACAACGCGGTAGTTCCCGCCGTGGCTGTTGGCGATCTGCGCCATGATGGACTGGGGGCCCTCGTCCTCGGGATCGGGTCGGAGGTGAATGGTGTGGATGATGGCGGAACCGGGGTTGGCCGCGGCGACGCGGGTGAGGATTTCGTCGGCACCGATGGAGCCGGCGAGACCATCGGAGAGGAAGAGGATTTCTTCAGCGTTGAGGGTGAGGGCGCGTTCGATGGCGGGGATGGGGTCGGAGCGCCCGCCGGGCCGGATGGCACCGGAATCGGTGGTGAGCCATTGGCGGATGCGCGCGACGGTGCCGGGGTCGGCGGGTTTGAGGCCGGGTCGTGGCGCTTCGACCAGACCTCGGCTGGCGAAGATCAGCACGGTGAAGGACTGGCTGGGGTCGAGCCCTGTGATGGCGCTGCGGAGTTCAGCGAGGATCTGGGGTAGATCGGCGGCAGAAGAACCCGAGGCGTCAACGACGTAGGCGATGCGGGAGGATCGTGCGGCAATGCCAAAGAACGACGCGGCTCCGGGATCAACTGAAGCGAGGAGATCCGGGGACGACAGGGAAGGGGGTGCCATGGCCGCTGCGGTGAGACCGGGGGCAACCGCGGCACCGGGAGCTGGCCCGGGGGCGACGGCCAGAGCGAGGGCGTCTGCGGAGGCGAGGCCGAGGGCCTGAGTGAGTTCCGCAGCGACCGGCGGCGCATCGAGCGGGGCTGGTGGCGGGGCGAGCATGACCACCGGCTCGCTGGGGGCTCGGGTGGTCTCGGGCTCGATCGCTCGCAGGGGTGCGATGCGGATCAGCAGGAACAGCGAGACAGCGAGCAGAAGGTGCACGGCAAGCGAAACAGCCCAGGGCTCGATCAGGAGTCGGATGCGGGCAAAGCCTTGATTGGCGGGTGCGATCGGCATGATGGGTATTGTGCGTCAGGAATGCTCGGCTTGCAGGCACGGGCGTGGGGCACGATACTCCGCGACCCCGGCCCGAGTTCTGGGCCACCCTGGAGAGTTACTGTTATGTCGGCGACTGGTAGTAAGAAGCTTCGTTTTGCGCTGATCGGTGCCGGCGGCATCGCCAAGCGACATTTGGATGCGATGAAAGCGATGTCGGACGAGGTCGAGATCGTCGCGATCGCCGACGTGAGCACCAAAGCGCTGGTGGAGCGATCAAAAGAGTACGGGATTGCCGACTCGGCTTGCTTCACGGATTACGAGGAGATGCTGGCGAAGATCAAGCCGGACGCGGTGAGCATCTGCACGCCGAATGGTCTGCACGCACCGAACTCGATCGCCGCGAGCAAGGCCGGAGCGCACGTGATTGTCGAGAAGCCGATGGCGATGAACGCCAGCGAGGCTAAGGAGATGATCGCGGCGGCCAAGACCACGGGCAAGAGTCTGGTTATTGGCTTTCAGTACCGCTTCGATCCGCGGACGCAGTATCTCAAGCGTGCGGTGGACGATGGCATGATGGGCGATCTGATTTTCGGTCGCGTCCAGGCGAATCGTCGGCGTGGCATCCCGAACTGGGGTGTGTTCGGTCGCAAGGAGCTGCAGGGTGGCGGGCCGATGATCGACATCGGCGTGCATATGCTCGAGCAGTGTCACTACGTCATGGGCTCGCCCAAGCCAGTCGCCGCCACGGGCATGTGTCGGACCTACATCGGCGATCAGCCCTCGGACAAGATCCACGCGCCGTGGGGGAGTTGGGATTACAAGACCTACACGGTCGAGGACCTGGCGGTGGGGAGCATCCGTTTTGAGAATGGGGCGACGATTCATATTGAAGCGACGTTCGCGGCGCACACCGAAGACAAGATGGGCTTTGAGGTCATGGGCACCAAGGGCGGCGGGACATGGGAAGACCCGACGATCCGGACCGATGACCACGGGCATATGCTCGACATCAAGCCGGGCTGGATCCAGAAGATCGAGTTTGCTGAGTTCTTCGGCGTGAAGCTGCGGAACTTTGTCGATCACGTGGTCCACGGTAAACCGTCCATGGCACCAGCAGAACACGGGCTGATGGTCCAGCAGATGCTCGATGGCGTGTACCAATCCGCTGAACAAGGCGGCAAGGAAGTCGCCATCGACTAACCCCCCCCGCAAGGGGCGAATGAGTCCCTGAAGTCGAGGGTTTTGGGCTTAACGAATCATAAGAATCAACCACGGGCTTCGGCCCGTGGTTTATTTATTTATGGACACATCGGTTCTGGGTTTAGCGGTTCCAGATGACGCCATTACCGGGTCGGTTGGGGAGGGTGACAACGCCTTGGTTGATGGTCGGGCCTTCAGCGGGGTCTTCGCCAAGGAGCAGGGCGCCGTCCATATCGACGTAGTCGAGCAGTGGGAGCAGTTGAGCGATGGCGGCGATGCCGACGGAGGTTTCTGTCATGCAGCCGACCATGGTTTTGAGCCCGAGTTCGCGGGCTTTCTGGAGCATGCGTCGTGCGGGGGTCATCCCGCCAGCTTTGAGGAGTTTGACGTTGACGCCATGGTAGAAGGGGGCGCAGCGTTCGACATCGGCTTCGATGATGCAGGACTCATCGGCGATGACGGGGAGGGCTGAGTGGTTTCGGACTCGGACCATGCCGTCCCAGTCGTCGACGCGAAGCGGTTGTTCGATGAACTCGACGCCCAGGGCTTTGAGAGACTTGGAATACTCGATGGTCTGATCGGCGGTCCATGCGGTGTTGGCGTCGATGCGGAAGGTGGCATCGGTGTGCTGGCGCAGTTCGCGGACGATGGCGAGGTCGTCTTCGGTGCCGAGCTTGATCTTGTAGATCGGCCAGCCGTCGAACTCTTTCATTTTGGCGACCATCTTGGGGATGGTGTCGATGCCGATGGTGTAGTCGGTGAGGGGGATGTGAGTCGGATCGAGTCCCCAGAGCTGGTGGACGGGTTTGCCGAGTCTCTTGCCCCAGAGGTCGTGAGCGGCTTCATCGACGGCGGCGAGGGCGAACCGATCGCCATCGGTGCGGGGGTAGAGCTGGTCCCAGAGGTCCTCGGGGGTGTCCCATGTGGCGGATTCGATGGCCTCGCGGAGCCGTTCGAGGGTGGCTGTCATGGACTGCTGGGTGACGTGGTAGTAGGGGATGGCGGCGGCTTCGCCGAAGCCGTGGTGGTCGCCGTCGATGAGTTCGACGACGAGGTTGTGCTGGGTGGATCGGACGCCATGGGCGACGCGGAAGGGGTGCCGAAGGGGAAGATCGAGGGTGTGGATCCGTAACTTCATGGAGCGAGAATCCGAGGCTGCGGGATCGGGCGATTATTGAATGACCGGGCTGGGACTCGAACCCAGGACCAGCGGCTTAAAAGGCCGATGCTCTACCGACTGAGCTACCCGGTCAGGTGGGGCCAGATTGTATCGGACCGGAGCGCGTTAGTCTGCCCGGCGGGGCGGGTTAGGCATGGCGGAGCCGATGAAGAGACGATAGGAGGTCTGTGGGTAACTTTGTCGCCCAGGCGGTGCTGTTCAGCTGGCTGCCGGTGGTTCTCGCCATGTTTTTGGCGATGCCAGCTCGGCGTGCTGTGGTGTGGTCGATCCTGATCGGGTGGTTGTTTCTGCCGATGTCGGGGTTTTCGTTCCCCGCGGTGCCTGATTACACCAAGATGTCGGCGACGTGCTTCGGGATTCTTCTGGGAGCGGCGTTGTTCGATCCGAACACGTTGTTGAGGCTCAAGCCCAGGCTGGCGGACCTGCCTTTTGTGGTGTTCTGTCTCGTGCCCATGGCGTCCTCGGTGATAAACGGTCTGGGGGCGTATGACGGGTTATCGGCGACGCTGGACCAGGTGGTGACCTGGGGCCTGCCCTACCTGATCGGGCGTGCGTATTTCAGCAGCGTGGAGGGGCTCAAGGAGTTGTCACGCGGCCTGGTGATTGGCGGCCTGATCTACGTCGCGTTCTGTCTGTACGAGGTTCGAATGAGTCCTCAGCTGCACCTGAAGCTCTACGGGTTCATGCAGCATGAGTTCTATCAGTCGGCTCGATCGGGTGGCTGGCGGCCGATGGTGTTCATGCAGCACGGCCTGATGGTGGGGATTTGGATGTGCATGAGCGCGCTGATGGCCTTGTGGATGTGGCGGTCGGGTTCGCTCAAGGGCGTCTGGTCGATCCCGATGGGGTGGATTGCTGCGGCGATCACGGTGACGGCGGTGTTGTGCAAGTCGTTTGGGGCGTTGGTGCTGCTGGGTCTGGGATGTGTGATGCTGCTTGTGCGTCAGAAGTGGGTGGCTGTGCCGTTGATGGTGTTTCTGACGCTGCTGCCTGCGGGGTACTACGCGGTGCGGTACCCGAGGGTTTTTACGGCAGACACGCTGATGTCGCTGGCGGGGCCCATGTTGTCTGAGGAACGCGCGGGCTCGCTGAACACGAGGCTTCAGAATGAGGACATTCTCAGTGCACGTGCGAGTCTGCAGCCCTTGTTTGGCTGGGGCGGGTGGGGTCGAAACCGGGTGCTGAATGAGGAGGGTCGTGATATCACGATCACGGATGGTCTGTGGATCATCATCGTGGGTGTCAACGGGCTGGTGGGGTTGGCTGCGTTCACGATTGCATTTAGTTATCCAGGTTGGGTGTTAATTCGGAGGATTGATTACGAGTCCTGGTCGCTGGACTGGGTGCCTTACTACGTTGGTCTGACGACCGTGGTTCTGCTGTATCAGGTTGACTGTATTCTCAACGCGATGGTGAACCCGGTGTTTACGCTTGTTCTGGGGAGTCTGGTCGGTGTGGCGGGGCTGATCCCGCGAGCCAGCGGGCGGAGGGTTGTGCGTTCGTGATGGAGCGTGAGGCACCGACGTCTGTGACAACGGCCGAGGCTGTTGGGGTGGTGGTGATCGGTCGAAACGAGGGCGAGCGGCTCCAACGCTGTCTGTTGTCGTTGAAGGGCTCGGGGATCACGCGGCTGGTGTATGTGGATTCGGGATCGACGGATGGTTCGGTGACTCTTGCGCGATCGATGCGTTTTGAGGTTCACGAGCTGGACACGTCGGCGGGGTTTACCATGGCGCGGGGGCGGAACGCGGGATTTGCTGCGTTGCTGGAGCGTTATCCGGATTTGCGCTATGTGCAGTTCGTTGATGGGGATTGCGAGGTCGAATCGGGCTGGATCGAGAAGGGGCGAGCGTGCCTGGATGCTAAGCCGCGGGTGGGGGCCGTGGCGGGGCGTCGACGGGAGCGGCATCCTGAAGCGTCGGTCTACAACCTGCTGGCGGATATCGAGTGGGATCAGCCGGTTGGGCTGGTGAAGGCGACGGGCGGGGACGTGATGATGCGGGTGGAGGCGTTTCGGGAGGGTGGCGGGTTCAACGGGGCGATGATCGCGGGGGAAGAGGCGGAGATGTTCATCCGTGTGCGAGCCAGAGGTTGGCGGGTTTGTCGACTGGGTGAGTCAATGACGCTGCACGATGCGGCGATGACTCGGTTGGGTCAGTGGTGGCGGCGGACGCGGCGGACGGGCCATGCCTACGCGGAGGGCTTTGCGCTGCATGGCGGGGCGCCGGAGTTTCATCACCGGCGGGAGGTCCTGAGGACTCTGCTGTGGGCGGGGTTGATGCCGTTGTTGTTCATGGTTTCTGCGGGGCTCGGGCTGCTGGTCTCGGCGTGGTGGTGGCTTATGGCTGCGGGGGTTGCGCTGCTGCATGTCGTGATGTTTGTGAAGATCGGGTTGGGTTGTCAGGATGATCGCGGGCGGCCGCAGTGGTGGTACGCATGGTTTATCGTGCTGGGAAAATATCCTGAGTTACTAGGGATCCTGACGTATGTTGTGAACCGTGTGCGGGGCAAGACGACGCCTCTGATCGAGTATCACCGCCCGCCGGCAGGAGTGAACTGATGAGACAAGCTGGACCGGGCTGGCCGACACGGGGGGGTCAGAAGGCGGTTTTTCTCGATCGTGACGGAACGCTGATTGAAGATGCGGACTATCTGGGCGATGCGAGCCGGGTGGTGTTGCTGCCTGGGGTGGTGGCGGGGCTCAGGCGGCTGCGTGATGCAGGTTATGGGCTGGCGATCGTGACGAACCAGTCGGGGGTCGGGCGGGGGATGATCACGGAAGAGGATGTGGTCGCTTGTCAGGATCGGCTGGACGGCTTGCTGGCTGAGGAGGGGATCGAGTTGGTGGCGAGCGGGTGGAGCACGATGGCACCGGGGACGGAGAATCGTCGAGTGGTCGAGCACTTCATGCGGAAACCGGGGCCGGGCCTTGTGATCGAGATTGCACGCGCGCACGGCCTGGATACCACGCGGAGCTGGATGATCGGTGATGCTGAGCGAGACCTGATCGCGGGGCGTGATGGCGGGTGTTGCGGGACAATATTGATTGATACGGGTCAGAAGCTCGAGCGCGATGATGCTGATCTGGTCGCGACGGAGCGTGTGTCGTCGTTTTCGGCGGCGGTGGATCAGGTTCTTCGGTCGGCGGGCTAGACAGGAGTTTGGTGTGCGGATTGCGTACGTGGTCAACCAGTATCCGAAGGTGAGTCACAGCTTTATTCGGCGTGAGATCGCTGCGTTGGAGTCGCTGGGACACGAGGTGGATCGGTACTCGATCCGGGCGACGGAGGGGCTGGTGGATGCGGCTGATCTCGCTGAGGCAGAGAAGACGCGCGTGCTGCTGCGGGGGCTGGGGCCTTTGCTGGCGGCGGTGACCTGGTGCAAGCTAACGCGGCCTGCGAGATGGGTCTCAGCGTCCTTCGCTGCCTGGAAGCTGGGGCGTCGGTCGGAGCGTGGTCTGCTGCGCCATCTGGTATACCTGATGGAGGCGGCGCGGCTGATGGCTGATTTAGCTCAGCGGCCCGTGGATCATGTGCATGCGCACTTCGGGACCAACTCGGCGGCGGTGGCGATGCTGGCTCGGCGGCTTGGCGGGCCGACCTGGAGTTTCACGGTTCACGGGCCTGAGGAGTTCGACAAGGTTCCGGCGATTGGGCTGGGCATGAAGATGGAGGAGGCCGACGCGGTGGTGGCGATCAGCTCGTTTGGGCGGAGTCAGTTGATGCGATGGATGCCCGCTGGGCGGTGGGATCGGATCGCTGAGGTGCACTGCGGGCTGGATGCGATGTTTCTGGAGACCGAGCCGACACCGATTCCGGATACGCCTCGACTGGTCTGCGTCGGGCGGCTGTGTGAACAGAAGGGCCAGTTGCTCCTTCTCGAAGCGGTCGCCCGGGCGCGTTCTGCGGGTCGTACCGTGGCGTTGGTCCTGGCGGGGGACGGTGAGATGCGGGAAGAAATCGAGAGGCGGATTGATGAGTTAGGTCTTCGAGATGTGGTAACGATCACCGGGTGGGTGGATGCGTCGCGGGTCCGGCAGGAGATCGAGACAAGTCTGGCGTTGGTGCTGCCTAGTTTCGCGGAGGGGTTGCCGGTCGTGTTAATGGAGGCGATGGCGCTGGGGCGGCCGGTGCTGAGCACCTATGTCGCGGGGATTCCGGAGCTGGTGCGTGATCCGGAGAACGGCGTGCTGGTTCCGGCGGGTGATGTGGAAGCGCTGACGCGGGGGATTGAGCGACTTGTCGATACCGACAGAACGACGCTGACTGAGATGGGAGCGAAGGGTCGTGCGCTGGTGCTGGATCGTCACTCGGCGGTGACTGAGGCCAGGAAGCTGGTCGAGGTGTTTGAGCGCTGTGTGAGGGCAACGCGATGATGCTGATCGAGCTGGTGCTGCTGGTGGGCACGTTGCCCGTGGTGCTGGCGATTCTTGTGGTGGCGGTGGAGGGATGGGCCGGTTTTTTGCTGCCTTCGGGCGGGTTGGCGGATGATGCGGAGCCTGGAACGATTGCGGTGCTGGTGCCCGCTCATAACGAGGAGGCGGGGATCGAGGTGACGTTGCGGTCCATGCTGTCCGAGCTGCGGGAAAAGGATCGCCTGCTGGTGGTGGCGGACAACTGCACCGATCGGACGGCTGAGATCGCGCGGAGTGCGGGCGCCGAGGTGATTGAACGGTTTGATGAAGAGCAGCGAGGTAAGGGTTATGCGTTGGCGTATGGGATCGAGTCGCTGGGGAAGAACCCACCAGCGACGCTGGTAATCGCGGATGCGGATTGTGTGCTGCGAGCTGGATCGCTACGACCCTTGGCGAGGCAGGCGGAGGTGAGTGGTCGGCCGGCGCAAGCGGTGTATTTGTTGGACCCGCCAACCGATGCTGGCATCAGGGACCGGGTGTCGGTGCTGGCATTTTTGTTTAAGAATCTGGTGCGCCCGCGCGGGCTGGCACGGCTTGGATTGTCCTGCCCGATGACGGGGACGGGGATGGCGCTGCCTTGGGCGTTGGTCGGTCGGGTGTCCTGGGCGTCAGGGCATCTGGTGGAGGACATGCAACTCGGGATTGACCTTGCGTTGCGGGGTCAGGGCGCGAGGCTATGCGAAGAGGCACTGGTGACGAGCGCCGCCCCGTCAGGTGAGCGAGCCTCGAACACGCAGCGCACGCGATGGGAGCACGGGCATCTGGAGACGCTGGTGCGTCACGCTCCGCGGCTGATCGTTCGAGGGTTGTTGCGGGGGCGGCTGGAGCCGGTGATGGCGGGGGTTGATCTGGCGGTTCCACCCTTGGCAATACTGTGCGTCGGCTGGCTGGCACTGACGGTGGTGCTGGTTCCATTAGCCTTGCTGCTAGGCGTTGGGAGTTTGGCGGCGCTGCTGCTGGTTGAGACGGGCGTGGTGTTGCTGGTGACGGTGCTGGTCGCGGTGGTCAGGGATGGTGGAGAGCGTGTTCGGGTGCGCGATCTGCTGGCGGTGCCGGGGTATGTGCTGTGGAAGATCCCGCTTTATGTGCGATTTTTTATTGACAAGCAGACCACCTGGGTGCGGACCGAGCGCCCCCAGCATTCTGATTCTGAGAAACCGTGAGGGCCGGTTGTTTAATCTGTGTTGAGCCAGCCGTGGGAGTCGATCAGGCTGATGACGCGATCGACGCAGGTGTCGAGATCGATTTCGTGGGTAGGTAGCGTGAGGTCAGGGCTTCGGGGAGCTTCGTAGGGCGCGTTGATGCCAGCGACATCGTGGAGTTCGCCCTTCTCGGCTTTGGTGTAGAAATCAGAGCCGGTGCGCTGCTTGCAGTAGTCGAGTGGAGCGGAGAGGTAGACCTCGGCGAAGCGGTGATCGCCTATGAGGTCGCGGGCCATGGTGCGGTCGGCCGCAGAGGGCGAGAGGAACGAGGCGATGGTGATGAGGCCGGCGTCGTTGGCGATGTGGGCGACTTCGGCGGCGCGGCGGGTGTGTTCGGTGCGGTCTTCGGGTGAGAAGCCGAGTCCGCGACTCAGACCCAGGCGTGTGCTGGCGCCATCGAGGACGTGGACAGCGCAGCCACGATCGAAGAGACGGCGTTCGAGGGCGTAAGCCAGCGCGGCCTTGCCGGAGCCGCTGAGCCCGGTGATCCATAGGGTGAAGGCCTGATGCCTGAGCTGGCGGGCACGCTCGGCGGGCTCGATCTCGCTCTTCTTACCCACCACAAACGGGCTCTGAATGACGGTCTGCTGACCGGCGCGGGTGTCGTTCTCGTCGGTGGACATCTCGAGGATCATGCCGGCACCGACGGTGTTGTTGGTCAGGCGGTCGATGACGATGAACGAGCCGGTCGTGCGGTTGACCTTGTAGGGGTCGTAGCAGATGGGTTCATCGACGGTGATCCGGCAGCGTCCGATGCCGTTGAGTTCGAGGTTGTCGGCGTCGTGTCGATGCAGGGTATTGACGTCGATGCGGTAGCGGAGTTCGGTGATGCGGCCCGGGACCAGCTTGTGAGTTTGCTTGATGATGTAGCCGCGGCCGGGGGTCATCGGCTCGTCGGTCATCCAGACCAGCATGGCCTCAAAGGTGCGCCCGGTGCGTGGGAGGTTGCGGGGGTGGACGATCATGTCGCCACGGGAGCAGTCGATCTCGTCCTCGAGGGTCAGGGTGACGGCCATGGGCGGGAAGGCTTCGTCTACAGGTCCCTCGAAGGTCACCACCTCGCGTACTTTCGAGGTTTTTCGGGACGGCAGCACCATCACCTCGTCGCCGGGACGAACGCGTCCGGAGGCGATGGTCCCGCAGAAGCCTCGGAAGTTGAGGTTGGGGCGGTTGACGATCTGAACGGGGTAGCGGAGGTCCACAAGGTTGCGGTCCGAGGCGATGTGCACGGTTTCGAGCAAGTGCATCAGCGTCGCGCCGCGGTACCAGGGCGTTTTCTCTGAGGGGTTGACCACGTTTTCCCCGTGGAGGGCGTCGATCGGGACAAAGCGGATGTCGGGGATGTCGAGGCGAGCAGCGAAGTCGGAGAAATCGGACTGGATGCGTTCGAAGGTCTCCTGACTGAAATCAACCAGGTCCATCTTGTTGATCGCGACGATGACGTGTCGGATGCCGAGGAGAGAGACGATAAAGGCGTGGCGTCGTGTCTGGGTGAGGACGCCGTGGCGTGCATCGATGAGGATGATGGCCAGGTCGCAGTTGGAGGCACCGGTGGCCATGTTGCGGGTGTACTGCTCGTGACCCGGGGTGTCGGCGATGATGAACTTGCGCTTGGGCGTCGAGAAGTAGCGGTAGGCGACATCGATGGTGATGCCCTGCTCGCGCTCGGCACGGAGGCCATCGGTCAGCAGCGCCGGGTCAAAGGCAGTGTCGGTGGTGCCGTAGCGGTCGGAATCGACCTGAAGCGCGGCGAGCTGGTCTTCGTAGACCATCTTCGAGTCGTAGAGCAGACGACCGATGAGTGTGGACTTGCCGTCATCGACAGACCCACAGGTAAGAAAGCGGAGCATCTCCTTGCGCTCGTTGAGGCGGAGATACGCATCGATATCGGTGGCGATGCTGTCGGCTTCGGCGTTGGCGTAGCTGGACGCGGATGATGGTTGGTCGCTGGTGGTCATGCTTATGTGGTCTGTAGAGGCTTAGTAATAGCCCTGGCGTTTCTTCTCTTCCATGGAAGCACCGGGGTCCTTATCGATCGTGCGGCCCTCGCGTTCTGAGCGGGTCGCCAGGAGCATCTCCTGGATGATCTGCGGGAGGGTGTTGGCTTTGCTGCGGGTGGCCCCGGAGAGGGGGTAGTCTCCGAGGGTTCGGAAGCGGACCCATTCTTTGGTTGCGTTTTTTGCGATCTCCGGGGGCACGCGGTCGTCATCGACGGCGATGAGCTGCCCTTCAAACTCGACAACGGGCAGCTCGGAGGCGAAGTAGATCGGGACGAGCTTGATGTTCTCGAGGTGGATGTACTGCCAGATATCGAGTTCGGTCCAGTTGGACAGGGGGAAGGATCGGATCTGTTCGCCCTTGTGGACCGAGCCGTTGTAGAGATTCCATAGTTCGGGCCGCTGGTTCTTGGGGTCCCAGCGGTGGTTCGAATCACGGAAGGAGTAGACGCGCTCCTTGGCGCGGGCTTTTTCCTCATCGCGGCGGCCGCCACCGAAGGCGGCATCGAAGCGGTACTTGTCGAGAGCCTGGCGGAGGGCACCGAGATTCATCACGTCGGTGAATGTCTTGCTGCCGTGGGTGAAGGGGCTTAGCCCCTGCTTGAGGCCTTCTTCGTTGATGTGGACCAGGACTTCGAGGCCGAGTTCGGCGACGATGTAGTCGTCGCGGAAGGTGTACATGGACTGGAAGTTCCAGCCGGTATCGATCTGGAGCAGCGGGAAGGGAGGCTTGCCCGGAGCGAACGCCTTGCGGGCGAGGTGGAGCATCACGCAGGAGTCTTTGCCGATCGAAAAGAGCATGACCGGCTTGTCGAACTGGGCGACGACCTCGCGGATGATGTGGATGCTCTCGGCCTCGAGGGTACGCAGGTGCGTGAGCCGGTAGGTGTCGAGATGAGCTGGAGGGTTGGCTGCGGGATCAGTCACGTCGTCGGGCTCTCCGGGGCGAGGGTGCCGGGTTCTACAGGGAGGGGTCGGGGTGTTACGATCAGACTCCCGTGGCTGGCGGATCTACCGATACGGTAACGGGTTGTGCGGTGAGATAAGCCGCTTGGGACCTTATCGGCGAAGGAGTTACTCGGTTGAGTCTATCGGAATCAGATGAGGTGTTGCTGGTGGCGGTTGAGGCGGCTGCGCTGGCGGCGGAGGCGTGCCGGCGGGTGCAGGCCCGGCGGGTGACGCCTGGGACACTGGAGAAGCGGGATAAGAGCCCGGTCACGGTCGCTGATTTCGCCTCACAGGCCCTGGTTTGCCGTCATCTGGCCAGCCATGCGGAAGTGACCGCAGTGGTCGGGGAGGAGTCGGCTGATGCCCTGCGGGGGGATGACGAGGCCCGGACCCGGTCCGCGGTGACCGAGGAGGTCGGGGCGTCACTGGGAGAAAACTGCTCGGAAGACGAGGTGCTGGGCTGGATCGAGCGGGGGTCTTCCGCGATCGAGCCCGGCAAGGGCTCTTATTGGACGCTGGACCCGATCGACGGGACCAAGGGCTTTCTTAGACGCGAGCAGTATGCGGTCGCCCTAGCGCTGATTGTGGAAGGGAAAGTGGAACTCGGCGTCCTGGCCTGCCCGAATCTGGAGATGCCCGACAGCCCGGGGGCTGGGACGCTGCTCGCGGCACGACGCGGGTCTGGTGTTACCCGGTTTGCACTTGGAGCGGACGGGTCGCTGGAAGCCAGAGACCTGCGGGTCATCGAGGGTGGGCCGCTGCGGTTCTGCGAGTCGGTCGAGTCGGCCCACAGCGATCAGAGCCAGTCGGCGGCGATCGCTGAGCGTGTCGGGATCACCGAGCCTCCCTACCGGATCGACAGCCAGGCGAAGTACGCGGCGCTGGCCTCGGGGCTGGCGTCGATCTACCTGCGGATGCCGACGCGCCCTGGGTATCGAGAAAAAATCTGGGACCACGCGGCGGGCTCGATCGTGGTCGAGGAGGCAGGCGGGGTCGTAACCGATGTCTCCGGACAACCGCTGGATTTCAGCCTCGGTCGCGAGCTAACCCGAAATCGGGGCATCGCGGCGAGTGTCGGTTTTGACCATGCTCGGATCATCGAAGCGATTGGTGCGGTGGCGACGCTGCCGGAGGAATAGAGCTTGAGCGACCCCAAAGCAACGAATGTGACGTGGCACGGCGGGGAGGTGGCTCGTGAGGATCGCGCGCGTCTGCTCGGCCAGCGCGGGGCGACGGTCTGGTTGACGGGCTTGTCGGGCAGCGGGAAGAGCACGGTGGCCGTGGCGGTCGAATCCGAGCTGACCCGCAGGGGCAAGCTGGCTTACCGGCTTGATGGCGACAACGTGCGGATGGGACTCAACGCGAACCTGGGCTTCTCTGACGAGGATCGTGTCGAGAACATCCGGCGGATCGGCGAGGTGACGAAGCTGATGGCCGACGCTGGGCTGATCGTGCTGAGCAGTTTCATCAGCCCGTTCCGGGAAGATCGAGGGCGCGTCCGCAAGCTGCACGAAGATGCGGGGTTGATGTTTATCGAGGTGTTCGTCGACTGCTCGCTCGAAGCAGCGGAGCACAGGGACCCCAAGGGCCTGTATCAAAAGGCACGTACCGGTCAGATCGCCGATTTCACCGGGATCAGCTCGCCGTATGAAGCGCCCGAACAAGCCGAGGTCACGCTGCGGACCGATGCGATGACGCTGAAGCAGGAAGTCGCTGCGGTGGTTGATGCGCTCGAATCGCGTGGTCTGTTGAGCGGCTGATTTCCTCCCGAACGGAACGTGTGCATGCCTTGGGAAGCCTGGTTTACGCTCGCGACACTGGTGGCCATGATCGTGGTGCTGGCGTGGAACCTGACTGGGCCTGATGTGGTGCTGCTGGGGACGATGACCGTGCTGGCTTCGCTGTCGCTCTTTAGTGATCGGATGCCGGGGATCGATGTGATGGTGAGCGGGTTTGGCAATCAGGGGTTGGTCACCATCGGCGTGCTGTTCGTCGTGGCAGCGGGTCTCCGGCAGACAGGCGCTGCGGAGATGCTGGCGCAGTGGTTTCTTGGGCGCCCCAAGGGTGCTTTAGCGGCTCAGCTACGGTTGATGCCGCCAGCCGCAGCGCTCTCGGCGTTTTTGAACAACACGGCGGTGGTGGCGGTGTTCCTACCGATCGTGCGCGACTGGGCGCGGAAGATTGGCGTGAGCCCGTCGCGACTGCTGATGCCACTGAGTTTCGCCACGATGCTTGGCGGGATGTGCACCCTCATCGGCACATCGACAAATCTGGTCGTTGACGGCCGGATGCGGTCGGACCCAAGCCTGCAAGGTGGATTGGGGATGTTCGAGATCGCCTGGGTGGGGCTGCCGTGCGCCATCGTTGGTATCGTCTACTTGCTGGTGGTGGGCCGCTGGTTGGTACCCGATCGTCAGCCCGCCCTTCAATCGGATGGGTGTGCGAGGGAATACGCCGTGGAGATGATCGTCGAACCCGATGGGGCGCTGGTCGGCTCGACGATCGAGGCGGCGGGCTTGAGGCATCTCCCCGGCCTCTACCTGGCTGAGATCGATCGTCGTGGCGAAGTCCTGGCGGCAGTCGGGCCGGGCGAGCGACTTGAAGCGGGCGACCGACTCGTTTTTGTGGGGATGGTGGCGTCGGTGGTGGACTTGCGGAAGATCAGGGGCTTGGCACCCGCGGAAGATGCGGTGTTCAAACTCGATGCCCCGCGCAGTGCCCGGCGGCTGATCGAGGGCGTGGTCTCGAATCGTTGCCCACTGGTGGGTAAATCGATCCGAGCGGGTCGTTTTCGCACGGTCTACAACGCCGCGGTGCTGGCAGTCGCGCGCAATGGCGAACGACTCCAACAGAAGATCGGCGACATCGTCCTCCAACCCGGTGACACGCTGCTGATGGAAGCCCCGTCGAGCTTCGTCGATCAGCGGCGTTACAGCCAGGACTTTTATCTGGTGAGCACGATCGATGATTCGGTCCCGCTTCGTCATGAAAAGGCCTGGGTTGCGCTGGTCGTTCTGACGCTGCTGGTGGTGGCTGTGGCGGCTGGTTTGCTGAGCATGCTGCATGCCTCGCTGGTCGCGGCGGGTCTAATGTGGCTCACACGCTGCTGCACGGCGGCGGAAGCCCGATCGTCCATCGACTGGCAGATCCTTCTGGTGATTGGTGCTGCACTAGGCCTCGGAACCGCCGTGGCCCAGTCGGGGCTTGCTGAGGGTGTTGCCTCAGCGATGATGACCCTCACAGGCGGGAGTGCTCTGCTCACCTTGATGGTGATCTTTGTGCTCGCGAATGTCTTTACCGAGATCATGACCAACGTGGCCGCCGCGCTGCTGGTCTACCCGATCGCGATGGCGAGTGCGGAGGGGCTGGGCGTCTCGCCGGTGCCGTACCTGATCACGATCATGATTGCCGCCTCGGCGAGTTTCTCGACGCCGATCGGGTATCAGACCAATCTGATGATCTACGGACCGGGCGGCTACCGATTCACGGATTACTCAAGGGTTGGGCTACCTTTGACGGCGCTGGTCCTGGTGGTGACGACGATCGTGACGCCTCTGATCTGGCCGTTCTGATTCACGAGTGACTGAGGACTCGATCGACGTTGTCACGCCAGTCGGGCATGGGACCAATCAGGTCCTCAGCGGGCTTGAGATCGAGCACGCTGTACGACGGACGCTTCGCCGGGCGAGGAAACTCACTGGTCGCGCAGGGCTGAACGACGCAAGCCGATCCAGTGGAACCAGCGACGTGGCTGGCCAGTTCGTGCCAGGTGCATTCGCCCCCATCGCAAACGTGGAAGAAGCCTTCGGCTTTCTTCTGCATCAGTTCGAGCGAAGCCATGGCGAGATGCTCTGCGGAGGTCGGTCGTCCGCGTTGATCAGCGACGACCTTCAACTCATCTCGATCAGCTGTGAGCTTGCGCATCGTCTGAACAAAGTTGTTGCCCCACGGCGCGTAGACCCAGCTCGTGCGGATCACCAGGTGTGAGGCTCGGGACTGCCGGATGGCTTTTTCGCCAGCGGCTTTCGAGCGTCCGTAAGCGTTCACAGGATCGTGGGGAGCATCAATCGGGTACGGGCTCGCGGCCTGACCGTTGAAGACGTAGTCGGTGGAGTAGTGGACAAGCTGCGCATTGATCTCGGCGGCGTGTTCGGCGAGCAGGCGTACGGCTGCACCGTTGATGACGGTCGCGGCGTGCTCGTGCTCTTCGGCACCATCAACATCCGTCCATGCCGCACAGTTGACGATGTGGGAGTAGCCCGATGACATCACGGCATCGATCGATGCGGGGCGTGTGAGATCGAGATCGGGTCGACCGATCGCCGTGTGGTCGATGCCCTTGGCTTCGAGCAAACGCTTCCACGCCGTGCCGAGCATCCCGTTGGGTGAGAGCAGGAGGGTCTTCATCAGGCGACTTCGGACTGGTAGGTGAAGGGCGAATCGAAATCACGCCAGGCGACAAGCTTGGCGTCCTTGTCCGACAGGATCGGTTCTCGACCGCCAAGACGCCAGTCGATGGCCAGGTCAGGGTCATCGAAACGGACGCCAGTGTCGCAGTCCGGGGCGTAGACATCGGAAACCTTGTACAGGAACTCCGTATCGGGTTCGAGGGTGACAAAGCCGTGGAGAAACCCGAAGGGAACGTACAGCTGGCGGGCGGAATCAGGATCTAGCTCGACAGCGACGTGCTGACCAAAGGTCGGCGAACCTTGACGAGCATCGACGGCGACATCGAGCACACGCCCACGGGTCACCCGAACCAGTTTGGCCTGCGCGTGGGGTGGTCGCTGGCAATGAAGTCCCCGGAGCGTTCCCGCCGAGGCAGACAGCGAATGATTGTCCTGCACGAAGTGGTCCGTGATCCCGGCTTCGGCCAGTCGCGGGCTGGAGTAGGTCTCCATAAAGAAGCCACGATGATCGCCAAACTTCTTCGGCTCGATGATGCGGACGCCCGGGATATCGGTCTCAAGGATCTGCATGATGGCGAGCTTCCGGTAATGAATGATCTGAGGGCGATACAGCACGCTGATTCTGTCTAAGCCACGCGGACCAGGCGACCAGCAGGATGCCCGGCAGCTCAAACAGAATGTTGAATCTCAGGACACCCGCTGGATCAATGGATCGTCCAAGGAAGATTTCAAGATTGTGGAACGAGACGGCGCGAGTCAGGACAAACCCAGCGATGATGACCAGCCCAATCAAGGCGATTCTCAGTCGCCAGAGAAGGGCGCGCATGAACCAGCAGATGCCACCCACGGCGAGGAACATCCCACCGGCCACAGACAAGACGAACCAGAGTTGCAAAGCGCGTTTGTAATCCATCCAGCCTTGTTCTCGTGCGATCTCGCGGCCGTACTGGGTGACCAGCGACTGAACATCGAGCTGCTTATTGAGGCATAGGACGCTCATGAGCACGGCAACACTCCACCAAAAAACCGATTCGCGCCCAGCCGCTGCCATGGCGGCTCGTGCCGAAGCAAACGCCGCCAGCGCGTAAGCAGCGACGATGATCCACGCCTCGATGGTCGGGTCGTTGATGCCGAGGTGCCAGCCCGGCGGAGTGGACAACGCCATCAGCATCACGACATCGGCTCCTCACGACTGCCGGTCAGACCGACTGGGCAACCGGCAACGCGAGGTGATTGGCTCCAGCGTCTTTCACAAGATTGGCCGCCCGATGCAGGCTCTCGAAGGTTCCCGCATCGGTCCACCAGCCTTCGAGAGGCTCGTACGTGAGGTCACCCCGTTCGAGGTAAGCCTGATTGACGTCGGTGATCTCGAGTTCACCGCGGCCTGAGGGCTTGAGGTTCTGGCACATCGAGAACACGTCGTTGTCGTAGAAGTAGATGCCCGTCACCGCCATGTTGCTCGGCGGGTTCTCGGGTTTCTCGATGATCCGGCTGACCTTGCCGTCGTCATCGAAAGCGACAACGCCAAAGCGCTCGGGATCGTGGACTTCCTTGAGCAGGAGCTTGGCTCCGGACCCCTGGGTAAAGAAATCGCCAGCAGCCTTGCGGATATTTCCCTCGACGATGTTG
The DNA here is from genome assembly GCA_040222855.1 of Phycisphaeraceae bacterium. NCBI lineage: Bacteria > Pseudomonadati > Planctomycetota > Phycisphaerae > Phycisphaerales > Phycisphaeraceae > Phycisphaeraceae bacterium. Next base: position 91,827 of record JAVKCD010000003.1, read on the forward strand.
TCGCCGAGGATCACGCAGATCTTGTCGCCATCAGCGAAGTCCTCAGCCAGCTTCAGGGCATCGGCGATCCCGCCTTCACCTTCCTGATAGGCGTAGGCCAACTGCTTGAGACCGAGTTGCTTGCCGTTCTTGAGGAGCTTGAGGAAGTCGCCCGCGTGCTCCCCTCCTGTGACGATGAGGATCTCGTTTATCCCGGCGTTCAGCAGGCACTGGATGGGGTAATAGATCATCGGCCGGTCGTAGACCGGCAGCAGATGCTTGTTGGTGACGAGGGTCAGAGGACGCAACCGGGTCCCGAGACCTCCTGCCAGTATGACGCCTTTCATAGACAGCACCCTTAAGAGGTTCATCCATAGCTAGAATGAGGATCGGTCAACGTGGCACGCCGGTCAAGCCGATGGTCGGATTAACCCCGCGTCCTCAGCGAGAATGGGAGCACAGGCGTCATGAACATCCTGATCACAGGCGGCAGCGGCTTTATCGGGTCCAACTTTGTCCGCTTCGCCCTCGAAAGCCGAAACGACACGTCCGTCATCAACCTGGACGTCCTGACCTACTCGGGAAATCCCGATAACCTCCGCGACATCGAGACCCGCTTCCCGGAGCGATACCGGTTTGTACATGGCGATATCCGCGATATCGAGCTGATGGAATCCCTGATCGCAGAGGTCGATGTCGTCATCCACATGGCCGCGGAGAGTCACGTCGATCGCTCGATCATCGACGGACGGCCCTTCGTCGAGACCAACGTCCTCGGAACCCAGTGCCTCCTCGACGCCTTTCGACGGGCTGATGCGAAGAAGCAGAAGCGACTCGTGCACGTCTCGACCGATGAGGTCTATGGCGACCTCCCACTGGACCAGCCGGAGCTGAAGTTTAATGAGACCACGCCTTACCACCCCAGCAGCCCCTACTCGGCGAGCAAAGCGGCATCCGACCATCTTGTCCGCGCGTGCTATCACACCCACGGCATCCACGCCTGCATCACCAACTGCTCGAATAACTTCGGGCCGTATCAGTTTCCGGAAAAAGTCATTCCACTGTTCGTGACGAATCTGATCCAGGGGATGAAGGTCCCGCTCTACGGTGATGGCAAGAACGTGCGTGACTGGCTGCACGTCATCGATCACTGCGAGGCCGTCCTGCTGGTCGCCGAAAAGGGAACATCCGGCGAGACCTACAACATCGGCGGGAACAACGAGCGATCGAATCTAGAACTCACGCATGCGATCCTTGAGGTCATGGGGCATGGCGAGGAGATGATCGAGTACGTCCCGGACCGCAAAGGACACGACCGGCGCTACGCGATCGACGCTTCCAAGATCGCCCGGGAACTCGGGTGGGAACCCTCACGATCGGCCTGGCCCGAGGGTCTGGAGCAGACCTGCCAGTGGTACAAGGACAACGTCGACTGGTGGCAACGTATCCGCAGCGGGGCATACCGCGAGTATTATGAACAGCAGTACCAGGCCGGAGCCAGCTCTCTGGGCCACTAATCCTCTGTAACATCGTGAGAATGCATGGACGCGAATCAACCAACCTCCCTGCCGATCGCCCACGCAACCGAGCACGACCCGCCCAAGGTCTGGGTCATAGCCGAGATCGGCGTCAACCACGATGGGTCGGTCGAAAAGGCGATGACCCTTATCGATCACGCGGTGGAGACCGGCTGCAATGCGTTGAAGTTTCAACTCTTCCGCCCGGATCGACTCCTGTCTGCTGAGGCCTCCCTGGCTACCTATCAGCAATCCGCTGCGGACTCGCCCGCTGACCTGCTCGAGCCGTTAGCACTCTCCATCGAATCGATGAAAAAGCTGCGTGATAACGCACGAGATGCTGGGATTGCGTTCGGCGTCACGCCGTTTAGCCCGGATGATGTGGAAGACCTCAAAGCCTTAGGCGTTGATTTCATCAAGATCGCCTCGCCGGATGCCGTGAACCTCCCGCTCATCGATCGGTGCCTGAAGCTCGAGCTGCCGATGGTGATCTCGACCGGAGCCTGCGAACGCCACGAAGTCGAGCCAGTCGCCACTCGACTCAAGCAGCACAAAGCAGGCGGGGCACTGCTGCACTGTGTCTCGTCCTATCCGACGCCAATGAAGCAGGCCGCCCTCGGCGGGATCCAGGCATTGCGTGATGCCTTTGGCGTCCGCGTCGGATACTCCGACCACACCGCCTCGATCGAGACCGGTGCCTTGGCGGTTACCGCAGGCGCCTGTCTTCTCGAAAAACACCTGACACACGACCCCTCCGCCCCCGGTCCTGACCACAGTGCCAGCCTGTCGCCAACACAGATGAAGGCCTACGTTGCCCATGTACGGCAGGCACAGAGTGTGCTCGGGCCCATCCGCAAAACGGTTCAGGATGTCGAGCAGGATGTCCGGCGGGTGTCCCGGCAGAGCGTCTGCGCCGTCCGCGACCTCCCAGAAGGGCATCGCCTGACCCGGGAAGACCTGACCGTCAAACGACCCGGCCTGGGTATCCGTCCCGAGAGACTCAACGAAGTCATCGGACGATCGCTCCGCAAGGCCATCGAGGCCAATCACCTGCTCCAGGATGATCACCTGGTCTGAACATCAACAAAAACACCGGCGGGCAAGCCGCCGGTGTCTGCTGAGTTCATCGATCAATCTGTGGGTCAGGCCGGGTTGGGCATCGCCCCGCCTGTGGGCAGGTCGGGCTCCGGCGGGCTGATGGTCACGCCGGGCTTCTCTTCATCTTCGAGTTTCTTCTTCTTTTCAGCCGCCAGCAGATCACTGACCGTCTTGCGCGACAGCGGTTCACCGTCAAGAACCTTCTGCACCTCATCCGAGGTCAGGGTTTCATATTTGATCAGAGCCTGCGCGAGATCATCCGTCTGCTGACGATGTGTCTCGATGATCGTCTTGGCCTCGTTGTAGGTCCGGTCGATAATCGCCTTGATCTCCTGGTCAATCGTCTGGGCTGTCTCATCAGAGTAGGGACGATCAGACTGTTCCCAGGGGTTCTTACCCTCGTCAGCGCCGTAGAGCCTGAAACCAAGGCGCTCACTCATGCCGTACTCGGTGATCATCGCGCGAGCGATGTCGGTGACCTGGCGGATGTCGCCCGCGGTGCCGTTGTACTGGTCGCCGGTGAACATCTCTTCGGCGATACGCCCGCCGAATGAAACCCGCATGTACGCCAGCAACTGCCTGCGTGAAAGAATGTGCTTGTCCTTCTCGGGCAACATGTGGGTCGCCCCGAGCGAACGCCCGCGAGGGATGATCGTGACCTTATGAAGAGGCTCAGCGTCCTCGTCGAAGTGCGTCACGATCGCGTGCCCCGCCTCGTGATAGGCGATGACCTTCTTCTCATCCTCTTCCAACCGGGCACTCTTGCGCGACCGACCCCACCGGACCTTGTCCCGGGCCTCTTCGAGGTCCGTTTGCTCGACGAAATCCTTGCCCTGCATGGTCGCCGCGATCGCCGCCTCGTTGATGATCGCCGACAAGTCAGCCCCGGAGAACATCGGCGTCCCGCGAGCAACCTTCTCCAGATCGACATCAGGACCGGTCTTGATCTTCTGGGCATGGACCTTGAGGATCTCAAACCGCCCCGCCACATCGGGTAGCGGGACCTGGATCTGCCGGTCGAACCGGCCCGGACGGATCAGCGCCGGGTCGAGCACGTCAGCCCGGTTGGTCGCCGCCATCACGATCACCTGATCCGACGACTCGAAGCCGTCCATCTCGACGAGGATCGCGTTGAGGGTCTGCTCTCGTTCATCATGCCCGCCGGAGTTGAAGCCAGAACCACGCTTGCGGCCCACAGCGTCGATCTCATCCAGGAAAATGATGCAGGGCGACGATTCTTTTGCCTGCTTAAAAAGATCGCGGACGCGGCTGGCCCCGACGCCGACGAACATCTCAACAAAGTCCGACCCGCTGATCGAGAAGAACGGCACCTCGGCCTCGCCAGCGACCGCCTTGGCCAGCAGCGTCTTGCCGCAACCGGGCGAGCCGATCAGCAGCACACCCCGGGGGACACGCCCGCCAAGCCGCTGGAACTTCTTAGGGTTCTTGAGAAACTCGATGACCTCGGTCACCTCGTCCTTGGCCTCCTCGATGCCCGCAACATCGTTGAGCCGGACCGTGGAGTGCTCCTTGCTCACGACCTTGTGTCGTGACCGCCCGAACGCCCCGAGCATCCCGCCCCCTGCCCCGCCCGACCGCATCGGCCGGATGAAGAAGAAGTAGATCAGCAGAACGATGAACAGAATCGGTCCCCACGACAACAGGATCGGCAGCAGCAGGGAGTTGTCGACCTTCTCCTTCACATCCTGACCGACTTGATCGAGTTGATGCAGGCGCAGGTTCTTTGACTGCGGACTGATCACGGTCTGCCGCAGAAGGTTATCGGCCTCACCAGCCACCCCGGGAGCGTCGGGTTTGATCTTGCCCACGATCTTGGTGTCATGAGCGGTCACGGCCTCCTCGAACTGCCCCGTCTCCGCCAGTCCGTAGAACTGCTCCCAGGTTATCTCCTTGGCCTGCTGCGGGACATTGCTCGCCAGCAGCAGGACGGTCACGACCAGTGCCACGACCATGATCCAGCCGAACGCCCCGCGAGACATCATGCTGGGCGGTTTCTGGCCCTGAGGCTTCTTCCCGCCATCCGATTCCTGGTTCTCGTCGTTTCGTTCTTTGACTTTGTCGTGGTCCGGATCGGCCATCAGATTCCTTCGTTTGCTGGTCTCTCGTCCTGTCCCATGATAGCCCGCTTAGCGGGGCGATCGCGAGAGCGGTCCCATGGCTGCAACAAGACCGCTGCCCCTTGTCATCGGCCTCCCCGTCGAAGATCACCAGTCCGAGCGCATCTCGGACACGATCTCCCGAGCCAGGTTCTCGACCGCGGTGTGCTGAGCGACCTCCAGCCGCTCGCCGACCGGCAGCGACGCCACCTGACGACCCACGCCCCGGAGCCCGCGAACGCCGGCTTTTTGGGACCCATCACGCAGATCACGCCACTCAAAGTCCACCACCACCGTCAGTTCCAGCTCCTGCGGGACCCCGCCCTCACGGCGACGGCTGAGCTGCGTCCGGTCCACCGAGACGACCGTGCCCTGAAGGATCGTGTCGGCGGCCGAGGGCGTCGTGATCCGATAAGCCGTGCGCTTCTGGACCTCGATCACGATCGCCCGCGCCAGGTCCTGCTCGACCTCCCGGAGGAACGTGCGATTCTCAAAGGTCGCGATCGCGATGGTCCTCACCTCGGGATCGAAGGCGTCCTGAGCCGAATACTGGCAACCCGCCAGCATCATCGACAGACAGATAAGTGTCAGCAGCACACGATTCACTCGTAAGCTCCGAGTTCGTTGAGTCGTTCAGCGGCGTCACCAGCGACACCGGTGCGCGGGTACTCCGTCACGATCCGCCGGTAGATCGCGGCCGCGCCCCGCTTCTCACCCCGCCGCTCGTACCACTTGGCGTTCTCCATATCCGACATCGCCAGCGACTCATCCACCCGGAGAAGCAACGCCTCGATGCCGATCTTCTCTGCCGACGCGGGGAACTCGGCCCGGTAGATCAGCAGCCGCTCGCGAGCTTCGAGGAGTCCCGTCGCGTCGTACTTCGGCCCCTTGAACCGCGCGAGATTCGAGAGCACCAGCCGCAGCAGCGCCCACTCACGCCGGTTCGATTCCGGGTAGTTCTCCAGGAAAATGTCGTAGGCCTCGCTGGCCAGGAACATCTGCGCATTGTCGTAGTAATAATCCGCCAACAGGAGACTGGCTCGCTCTCCGAGGTCACTGCCCGGAACCCGCTCCTGAATCCGAATCAGCAGCTCCTCGCCCTCGCCGTCAGCCGGAAGAATCGCAAAGCCCAGCAGCTTTCGCTTGACGCCCGAGGTGTAGAGCCGAGCGATCTCGAACTCTCGCTCGAGTGCCGTAAAAAACGCCTCGCTGCCGGGATACACCCGGATGACGTATTCGTAGTCAAACAACGCCTTGTAGTACCGCTCCTGTGAGACCAGCGCATCCCCCCGGAGTAACCGTGCCTCGATCTCAAGCTCGTGGTCCGGGTGGTTCCTGATCCAGCGCGTCGCCAGGTCCTCAGCTTCCTCGCCCTCGCCCTCCGCGATGAGCCGCCGGATGTCCTCCAGCCCCGCCGCCGGCGTTCCCGGCTCAGGACCGGGCTGACGCACCAACTCACCCGACTCGTCCATCTCATAGCGCGTCTGTGCGCCCGCAGGGCATGCGGTAACGATCGCGAGCATCAATCCGGCCAGCAGGGCTGTGCACATCGTCCGTGTCGGCATAGGGCCATGCTACGCCAAGCCTGCGGGTCGAGCGACCCTGGCCCGGGGCTTGGAGGACCGGTGCGGAATGCGTATGATGCCGCCTGAGTCGGGTCACGTACCCGCACGCCTCCCTAGCTCAATCGGCAGAGCAGCTGACTCTTAATCAGCGGGTTGAAGGTTCGAGTCCTTCGGGAGGCATTTAGATAACCCGTACCCTCAAAGTCACCCAATAAAAAGGGCGAAGCCCCTCTAACCAGCGTGGTCTGGGGAGCGGATGTAGGTGACGGCCCAGCCATCGGCACCAGCGACCTGGTAGCCGTGCTTGGCGAGACGCTTGGTCCAGCGACGGGCTTTCGCGAGGGGGCGGTGGCCCTCGTAAGTGAGCGCGACGACGGTGGGGAAGATATTGGCTGCTTCGAGGGATTCGAGGACCTTGTCTTCAGCACCTTCGATGTTCATTTTAAGAAGGTCCAGGCGATCGTGTCCGAGTTCCTTCATGGCGGTCGCAACGGTCACACAGGGGGCCTCAAAGTAGGCTCTGCCCTCATCGTCTTCGACGATCGAGTGCGAGACATGATCGGGCTTCTCGGGAGCGAAGAACCGCATCGTGATGTCTTCTTTCCAGAGGCCCTTGGGCACGAGCGTGAAGTTTGGGAGGGGGGGATCAATACGTTCAACGAACTGAATCGCCCGAGGCGTGGGGTCGAAGCCGAACACATGAACGCCCTTTTTCTCCATGAGCGCAAGTTCAAAACGGATCTGTTCGCCAACTCCTGCGCAGTAGCAGACCCAGTCTGGCTGAATGAGATCTGATGGCATGATCCACCCGCTGAGGGTCTCGCAGGGGAAGGGTGTCTTGGGTCGGTGAGACCAATGGAGAAAGTGCTTGGTGATGTGCCAGTGAACGAAGAGGCTAATGCGTCGGGTGAGTTTGTTCAGCATGGCGGTGACCTATGATCAAACGAGCTGGGCCGCAGCGACGAGGTGGTGATACGCCTAGGCGGGGCGACGACATTCGATGCCGAGGCAATCGTGCCATCGGTCTGGGTGTTCAATGGTGCTGAACTTGGCGTCGGCAGAGTCGCCAAGGGAGGCGCGGCGGATGTCAGTAAAGCCAGCGTCCTTGAGCTCGGCCTCTAGGGCCAGGTAATCCCACATCCAGAGATGCCGGTAGTTTCCGAAACAAACAGCCATGAAGCCCTGAAGACCTCGAGGGCGTCGCTCGACGCCCAACAAGGCCTGCCTCATGAAGTTGGGGGCGGCCTCGTGAGAAGGATTGTCGACGTATGTGCGGATGTACTGTTCGAGGTCAGGGAGCACAAGGCGGAAGATGGCGCCTGGCTTGAGGACAGTGTGGGTGTTCTTCAGCGCAGCGCGCAAGTCGTTGAAGGACAGGTGTTCGAGGACGTGAGAGCAGTAGATGCCGTCGCAGGAGCCTGCGGGAAGAGGCAGACCTTTGACAATATCGCCGTACTCGACAGCATCGGGGAATCGGTTGGCATTCTTAGTGTAGAGCTTGCCGATAAGGGGGATTCGCTCGAAGCGGAGTGTTGGCGAGGCGTCAAAGTTGCGCCAGCCTTCGGGGGCGGAATGCCCGCAGCCGTATTGGACGTAAGAAGATTCAGTCATCAAGGGTGTCTTTGCCTTGAGGTAAGAACGACGGGCTCTCAAGTAAACATACGGAATCTGACATCGGCAAGGTAAGCCGGGGGCTTGTGGGCCTGCTGGCCAGATGGGTCAAGATTGTAACTAGTGTACTCGGCGAATCCAAGCAGACTGCACGAGACCACAAGAGAGATCCCTCGGGCCAATACCGGCTGACTCTAGCCAGCGGGGTCGGTGGCGAAGTCGGTGCGACCTTGGGCTATCCGGACTCAGGCTCGGCGGTGCTTCTGGTAAGCGGCCACCAGCGACCTTGCAGAGTTCTCCCATGTCAGATTGTTGAGCACATGAGTCTTCAGCTTGTCGGAGTCAGGGGCTTCCCAGGCGCGCATGATCGCGGCTCTGATGGACGCGACGGAACTAGGGTCTACATACTCGGCGAGATCCAGGAAGTAGTCAGGGGGACCGCCGTTCTGAGTAATGACGACACGGGCTCCGTGCACAGCGGCTTCGAGGGCAACCAGGCCGGTGCCCTCGAAGAGGCTCGGGAGGCAAAAGATTTTACAAGCCGCGTAGAGAGACTCGAGGGTTTCGTGGCTGAGCCAGCCGAAGAAGCGTATCTGAGGGAAAGGTCTGGCCGCGTCGATCAGTGCCGATTTATCAGGACCTTCCATGGCGTGGCCAGCGATGACAAGCGGGATACCGGTGGGACCGATGGCTTTGATCAGGCGGGCGACGTTCTTACGGCCTTGCGTGTAGGCAGAAACGTGAAGTGCGAACTCCTCAGGCAGGTCGAGCTCGCGGCGAGCGATCTGAGGGTCGGCGGGTTCGGGTGGGGTGACGCCATTGAGGACGATGCTGACTTTGTTCGGGTTGGTGCCCAACCCCTGAACCAGTCGGCCCTGTTCCTCTGTCGACCGGACGATCACGAGGTCTGAACCGTTGGCCTGGGCGGCGTGGAGAGAAGGCGTTGTAAAGACCTTCGGGAGGATGCGTCCGAGCTTTGCGGCAAACCGATAGCGGGCGTTGGACTCTTGAGAGTCAATCGTCGGCGCGAAAACGAGCATCTTGTAGCGGCGACGCGCATCGTGCTCGACTGAATACTGGTGAGTACCACCCAGGAAGAACTGGACCACGTCAAAGTCAGCAACGTCATAGCGTTGCCAGGGATCGAGGCGTGCGACAGGGTGCCCAAGGGCTTCGAGTGCGTCGGCCTGCTTCTCGGCCTGGACTCGCACACCGTTACCGGGGCTTCCGACGGCAAACGGTCCGGGGAGTAGGAAGGCAATCTTCATAGTTAAATCAAGACCTTGTATCGGTCATGCGCGAGCCAATGATGAGAGACCCAGGAACCGTATCTCACGACTCAAGCCGGCTGGGCCAGGGCCTCTGTGAGGGGAATGTATGAGCCGCTCTCGCGGCGGCCTCGTTTGAGTTTCGCCCGCCGCCTCGCATTCAACGCCCTAAAGAGGGGAGGAGCGACCATCGCAAGGGCGAAGACGAGCCTGCGGAAGGCAGGAAGCTGAGGCCAAGCCAAGGAGCGAACGCGCGCGAGATCCTCTGAGTCGCCGTCGGTCAGGGCGCTGCTCAACGCCCGAGAAGCGGTCGCGCGGATAATCGGGTCGAGACCTAGCTTGCCGTAGGCAGGTTGGTTCTTGACCAGGGCTCGGAGCATGTAGTACTCGCTGTTGGCCCATGATGTTCGGGAAATACTCCCAGCGTTGTCGGCCCGGTAGATCGATACGGGTCTGGGGTTGTACGACCAGGTGTGGTCATAGATCACGCGGAGCCACATCTCAAAGTCGTGACGGCGGACCTGCTCAGGGTCGAAGCCACCCACTTCAAGGAAGCGGTCGCGGCGGACAAGGGTGGGGCCTGTCGCGAACTTCAGGTAGGTGTTCCAGCACCTCATATAGTCCCGATGAGTGAGACCGGAAGTTGGGGTATCGATGGGCCAGCGATTCTCGGTCAGGAGGACCTCGTCCCCTTCGTAGAGGTAATGGTCGTAGGCGGTGTAGCCAACATCATTGGTGCCGCGGAGCAGGCCAGCGGCCTTCTCGAGGTGGTGGGGGTACCACATGTCGTCGGCGTCGAGAAAGGCGATCCAGTCTCCCGTGGCGTGGTCGACACCGAAGTTGCGGGCTGCCGCAGCGTTCCCGAAATCGGTGTGCAGGAGCTTGACCGGGACCCCGGATTTCTGGATCTGCTCGACTGAGTCGTCGGAGGAGCGATCATTGATGACGATGATCTCATGGGGCGCAAGGGTCTGCGCTTCGATCGAGTGGAGGGCTGCCACGACCCAGCGACCGGCGTTGTGGCAGGGCATGATGACGGAGGCTTGCATGGGCATTCCACGGGGTTTGATGAGGATGGAGATACTCTTGGACCAGGCTCAATCACTCAGTCCAAGAGCGACACCGTGTTATGGGGGGCAGGTCACCATAACCTTCCCACACGGCTCATAGCAGTGCGAATGCTAACCCCAAGTGGTTGCTGCTGCCTGCCTGCGGGGATGGATTGAAACAGTACCAAGATCATCAGGCTCTACCTGGTAGAGGCCTGATGGTCGAGTTTGCTGCCCGCCGCCATGTTTGAGCCAGATTAACACGCTGAAGTTTGAGAAACCTCAGGTGTTAGACCCCTGAGTGAGGCACCTGCTTCTCTCTCTCATCGAAAGAAAAAACCCCACGCCAGCTCGTGCCGGCGTGGGGCGATTTGATCATGTCAGGCGTCGGCTTCAGGCGGAACGCCGTGTCAGGGCCAGCATCCCAAGGCTCAGCAGGGCAACACTCGCGGGCTCGGGGATCTGCACGGCGTTGATCTCGCCGACCGCAAACACGGTACCTGACGCCTCGATGGTGTAATCAAAGTCAATCACACCCCCGCTGACAGTCCCGGTCAGGCTGTACGAGTCAAAGCCAAACGCGGGAGAGGTGACCGCAAAGTTCGTAGCAAAAAGCGATACGTTCCCGCTGCTGTCGGCAGAGCCTGTGATATCACCCAGCAATGGGTCACCAACTGTCGCGAAATCGATCTCCCCCGTGCCCCCGTTGATCGGGAAGCTGTAAACCAGCGGAGCCGCTGGGGCAGGGAAGCCAAACACAAACCCGCCGAGTTGAATCGAGACCGTGACCGATGAACCGTCACTGGTAAACGTGAAGTCCATGTTGCCGGTCGAACTGAAGGTCGTGTTGAACCAGTCGCCGTCGTAAAAACCCAGGTCACTGGCATCGAACGCCGAAGCGGGAGCAGCCATCGCCAGCGAACCCATCCCGGCCAACAAGAGTGAAGTACGCATCATACCCATTCTCCTCGTAGTCATCGTGCTTACTGACAGCCGAGACACCTGCTCAGAATCAGCAACGACATGTCTTCCCAAAGCAACCTTAATTGTAGAGTCGCACCCGATCCCTGCCAAGAACAATTCCAGATAATCTAACGACTAATTTGGTAAGCACCTGGGTTGATGTCGGCCTCAGGCCCCTGCTGCAGCGGTCTTGGCGTTGCGCACGACGCGTTTGCGGTCCGACTCGTTGAGCAGCTTCTTGCGCATCCGGATCGACTCGGGGGTGATCTCCACCAGCTCGTCCTCAGCGATGTACTCCAGACACGCTTCGAGAGACATCTCTCTGGCTGGCCTCACCTTGGTCGCGTCGTCCGAACCACTCGCTCGCATGTTGCTCAGCTTTTTGTTGATGATCAGGTTGACCGTGATGTCGTTGTCCTTGCAGTGCTCGCCGATGACCTGACCGGAATAAACCGTGTCGCCGGGACGCACGAAGAAGGTTCCGCGATCAAACAGCCGGTCCAGCGAGTACGCCGTCACGCGCCCGCCCTCAAGCGCGACCATCACACCCGCCACACGATTGGGGATCTCCCCGCGAACCGGCTCGTAGCGAAGCAGGTTGTGGTGCATGATCGCCCGGCCCTGCGTCGCCGTGAGCATCCGCGTCCGTAGGCCAATGAGGCCGCGAGCCGGGATCGTGAACTCCATGTGGATGTAGTCGCCCGTCCCCGCTTTGGGATCGATCCGAACAATCTCCGCTTTACGGTTGCTCACCAGCGACATCACCTCGTTCTGGCACTCGCTCGGGCAATCGACCACCAGCTGCTCGATCGGCTCACAGAGCGTGCCCGCATGCTCTTCACCCTCAGCCGGACGTTTGAGAATGACCTGCGGGCGACCGACCTGCATCTCATAACCCTCGCGGCGCATCTGCTCCAGCAGCACACCCAGGTGCATCAGCCCACGCCCCGACACGAGGAAGCTCTCGCCGGTATCGCCTCGCGCTACCGAGAGAGCGACGTTCGACTGGAGCTCTTTCTGCAACCGATCCCAGATCTGTCGACTGGTGACATACGTCCCCTCACGGCCCGCGACCGGCGAGTCGTTCACCCGGAACATCATGCTCAGCGTCGGCTCGTCAATCTTGACCACCGGCAGGGCCTCGGGACGGTCCGGACAAGCGATCGTGTCGCCGATATCGATCGGGTCCAGCCCCACCACCGCGCAGATATCACCGGCGATCACCTCGTTCGCCTCCTTCTGGGCCAGCCCGTCGAACTCATTGAGCTTGACCACACGCTGCATCGACCCCTCACCCGCCCGGTTGATGACCGTGACCTTCTGCCCCGCCGTGATCCGCCCCGCCGTCACCCGACCCACCGCGACACGGCCGACATAGTCGCTGTACTGCAGCGTGGTCACGCTCAACTGTAGCGGGGCCGCCAGCGCCAGGACGCCATTGGCAAAACCCGCCGTCGCCCCTCGGGAAGACCCCTCCGCATAGGGCGCGGGGATGTGCTTGAGGATCGCCTCGTACAACTCGGCCATGTTGGTCGGATGATCCTCGCCGAGATTCTTGACGTCCGCCGTCGCCCAGCCGTTCTTGGCTGAGGCAAAAATCACCGGGAAATCCAGCGCATCATCCGGCGCATGAAGCTGAACCAGTAGGTCAAAGACCTCGTTGATCACGTCATCCGGTCGGGCGTTGGGCTTGTCGATCTTGTTGATCACGACCAGGGGTTTGAGCCCGATCGCCAGGGCCTTGTTGAGCACAAACCGCGTCTGTGGCATCGGGCCCTCGAACGCATCGACCACCAGCAGGCAGCCATCCGCCATGTTCAGCACCCGCTCGACCTCGCCGCCAAAGTCCGCGTGCCCGGGCGTGTCGATCAGGTTGATCTTGTAGTCCGCCCCGTCCGAGTGCCGGTAGTGGATCGCGCAGTTCTTCGCTGTGATCGTGATCCCGCGCTCGCGCTCGATGTCGCCGGTGTCCATGATCAGGTTGTGCTGCCCGCCCGCGAGCTTGCTCAGCTCCTCGTGACGGAACATGCCCGACTGATAGAGCAGCTGATCGGTCAGCGTCGTCTTGCCGTGGTCGACGTGGGCAATGACAGCAACGTTACGCAGGTGGTTCTGGGCCATGGCGGTCCGGGTCGTTTCTTGGTCTTGGGTGATGGATGGGGCGATGGTTGGAAGGCGGGTCGGCATGGCCGATGCAACATTGTACCCATTCCTCGCCCGAAGAAGCAGGGAGAAAAACAGCCCCCAGCCGCAAAGCCGGGGGCTGCGTGTTTAAACAATCGACCGACTCACCGCCGCCGAGCCAAGCCGAGGAGTGCCAGACCCATCAGCGACGCCGACGCCGGCTCTGGAACCGCCCCGGTCACCCCGCCAAAGTTCCCCGCCAGCAGACTCAGGTCGATGAGATCGACGAGGCCGTCGGCGTTGAAATCGCCGCCAAACCAGTTGCTGGCAAGGCCAAAGTTGCTCGCCAGGTTCGACAGGTCGATCAGGTCCACCGAACCGTCGAAGTTCGAGTCGCCGGTCAACACCATCTCCAGAGCGTCAATATTGTCGCCCTCCAGCGAGAAACCCGTGCCCAAACCCAGATCGGGGCCACCGGCATACAACGCGAACGAGCCAGTGAAATCCGTGAAGAACACGTCTGCAGGGCCCACGGTGATACCGTTTGCGTTGAGTGTGAACAGCAACGCCGACCCGGGAGACAGGCTAAAGAGGGCGAAATCGCGCCCCGGCTCGACCTGCTGGTCCTCATCAACATCCCAGACCACAAGCCCATCGATATCCTCGCCGATCGCTTCGCCCTGGTCACCCACAAAAGGCGTCAGGCTCGGACCGAACACCTGGGCATCCGTCGCGTACAGAAAACTCGTGTTGGTCCCGCCGGGCGTCACATAAATGTGCGCTGGTGAATAACGCGGGCCGCCAATCGCGAAGTTCTTGAGCAACGCCTCATCGGGGTTAATCGAGTGGTACGCGGTCGAGTCGATCCACAGGTCGCCATCGACGTCCATATCACGAAACTCGAACGCGTCGATATTGTCGGCTTCCGGCTCGAACTGACCCAGCCCCTCCATCAGGCCAAAGTCATCACTCTCGTCGTACACCATCTGGTTGCTGCCGAACCCGGCGCTTGTCGCGCCGAGCGAGCCGACGTACCCGGCGTTAGCGGGGAGCGTGCCGACATAGGACGCTGGCGACCGGAACACCTTGCTGCTGACAAAAATGTCCGCGGGCTGCTCACCCGTCGCGGCCTGTATCGGTACATCACCGGCAAAGCCCTGCGTGATCCGATCCACACTGAACACGATGTTGAAGGAACGCCCCTGCGAGAGCTGGCGATTCCCCGCATCGTCGATCGCGCTGTTATTGCTGTACGCATCCAGATACGACCACGGATCACCCGTGCCGGTATCGATGAAGGGGGTTGAATCCGCGACTGGACCCTTTTCGAGGACCCACGCGTCACCATCGGGGCCAAACCCACTCAGCGTCGGCGAGGGAGCCAGGCCTGGGAAGAAGTAGTACCCAAACGGATCCTCGGCGCCGTAGCCCGCGATCGCCCCGGCCGCAGAAGAAATCGGCGAAGAAGGGTTGTCATCGAGGCTGAATACCGGCCCCAGCGCGGCGTGCGCCGAGCCCGTCCATGCGCCCGCCACGACCATTCCTGCCACACCCATCGCCATCGTTGAACGATTCATCATTCGGTCTCCTTGAGACTTCTCCGGTCTGTTGTCAGGTCGCCAGCCACCCATGGGCCCGCTTCTCCACGTCTCCCTGACACCCCATTTTTACCCGGTGTAAGCCCCCATCCTGCGCAGGGTTCCCCCTTACAGACCAGTCTGAAGCCCAGTCCTCAAACTTACCCCACAAAGCCATGATCGCCACCTGAATCTCAGGCGAATCAGGAACCGCGGAGCTTGGTGAATACCAACTCGCGGACGACCTGGGGGTTGGCCGCCCCGCCGGTCTTCTTCATGATCTGACCCAGCAGCATGCCGACCGCCTTGTCCTTGCCGCTGCGGATGTCCTCGATCGCGCGGGCGTTGCGGGGTTCGGCGAGGACCTCATCGACGAAGCCTTCCAATGCCGACGTGTCGCTGACCTGCATCAATCCCTCAGCGTCGGCCACCCGCTCGGGGTCGCCGCCACGATGTCCTGATTCAGGATCAATCAGGGCCTTGATCAGCTTGTCCGCTGCGGATGAGCTGAGCTTGTTGTCCGCGATCATGCTGTCGATCGTGGCGACCTGCTCGGCCGTGAGCGACGAACCGATGGCGACGCCCAACTCATTGGCCGACTTCAGACCGGCGTTGAGCAGCAGGGCGAGCGCACGCTTGGGGGTTACGCCACGATCGACGACGCCGTCGTAGAGCAAGGCCAGCCCCGGGTCATCCAGGAGCTGGCGTGTCTCGGAGGCGCCGATTCCGGCGTCCGCCCACGCCTTGAGGCGTTCGGGAAGCAACCGGGGCATGCGTGAGCGGATGTCGTTGAGCCAGTCCTCATCGACGACCAGGTCCACGAGGTCGGGGTCGGGGAAGTAGCGGTAATCGTGGGCGTCTTCCTTCTCACGCTGGAGGATGGTGACTTCGCGGTTGTCGTCCCACCCGCGGGTTGATTTCGCACCCGCAGACATGACCCGGCCGGTCTCGAGCCAATCCTCGACCTGGCGGACGTACTCGTGCTCGATCGACCCTTTGACGGCGCGGAACGAGTTGAGGTTCTTGATCTCGGCGATCGGGGTTTTGAACACCTCCCCGCCTCGCTCGATCACGACGTTGATGTTGGGCTCGAAGCGGATGTGCCCGCGCTGCATGATGCCCTCGGTGACGCCGAGGTGCCGGCAGAGGTCGCGGAGCATGACGGAGAAGGTGACGGCTTCGTCAGCGGTGGCGAAGTCGGGCTCAGTGACGATCTCCAGCAGCGGGGTGCCGGCGCGGTTGAGGTCGACGATCGAGTGGTCGATCATCAGCCCACCCGGAGCCTCGTGCATGAGCTTGCCGGCGTCCTCTTCGAGGTGTGCGCGCGTGATGCCGATGCGTTTGGTCGGTCCGTCCAGGGGACGGGTGGGGTCGAGGGGGAGATCGAGGTGTCCGGGTCCGCAGATGGGTTCCTCGTACTGGCTGATCTGGTAGTTCTTCGGTAAGTCCGGGTAGTAGTAGCTTTTACGATCCCAGTGGCAGCGATCGGCGATCTGACAGTGCAATGCGAGGCCGACCATCAGGGACATCTCGACGGCGGCTTTGTTCATGACTGGGAGGGTGCCGGGCATGCCGATGACGACCGGATCGGTGAGGGAATTGGGCTCAGCGTCGTGGAAATCGGGGTTTGCGACGTTGGGGGCGGAGGTCCACATCTTGGAGCGGGTGTCGAGCTCGACGTGGATCTCCATGCCGACGATGAGCCGGGTTTTGAGGCCCAGGGCGGCGAAGCGTTCCTGATCTGCGGGGGCAAGGCTCATCATCGTCCTCAAAACGGGGCTTTAGACAGTGCGCACAAGATACCGAACGCTCAAAACAGCGCCGGATCGGTCTGTCCGAGTCGATCAAACGCTGCCAAACGCAGCAAACAGGCGTCACAATGTGCGCACGGCCGGGCTCCGAGCGGGTGCTGCGCGTCTTCGATCGGGTCGTAGCAGGAGTGGGTCAGTCCGTAGTTGAGGCCGAGGCTCAGACCTTTTTCGATGATCTGGGTCTTGGTGAGATCGACGAGCGGGGCGTGGATGCGCAGCCAGTCTCCGCCGGGGGATTCGACGCCGGCGCGGGTGGCGAGGTTGGCCATGGCGCGGAAGGCTTCGAGGTAGTCGGGTCGGCAGTCGGGGTAGCCGGAGTAGTCGACGGCATTGACGCCGAGGAAGACGTCGCGGGCGCTCAGGACTTCGGCGAGACCGAGGGCGAAGCTCAGGAAGATGGTGTTGCGTGCGGGGACGTAGGTGATGGGGATGCCGTGGCTCATGGCGGAGGCTTCGCGGTCTTTGGGGACCTCGATGTCGGAGGTGAGGGCGGAGCCGCCAAAGGCTCGGAGGTCGATGGTGGCGACGCGGTGGCTGGCGGCGTCGAGTTCATCGGCGAGTCGTTTGGCGGCGTGGAGTTCGACGCGGTGGCGCTGGCCGTAGTCGAAGCTCAGGGCGTGGCAGTCGAAGCCCTCTTCGCGGGCGATGGCGAGGACGGTGGCGGAGTCGAGACCGCCGGAGAGGAGGACGATGGCGGGTTCACCCTTGCTCATCGAGATTGCTTCCCTTGCTTTGATCGTTGGGTGACCTGGGTTTGGTCTTGCTGACGACGACGAGCGTCTTGGCGACCATGTCGCCGAGACGTTGTCGAGGGCCGAACAGGGTGAGGATCAGGAGGAGCACGGCGACGAGGTCGAAGCTCTTGAGGAGGTTGCGGGCGATGATCTGGAGGATCGTTGGTTTGCTGCCATCGATCGATCGGACTTCGATGCCCATGAGTGCTTTGCCCGCGGTCCTGCCGGTGATGGCCTCGGCGATGCCGGTGGAGAGGATGAAGAGGGCGATGACCACGAGGCCGGGCATCACTCGTGTCCAGGTGTTGGCGAGGACCTGTCCAGGCCAGGAGGCGGCGAGCTGGGCGCTTTCGAGTTGGAAGAGCCACATCACCAGGAGCAGGCAGGGCATCAGGTCGATCATGCCAGCGGTCGCTCGCGTGCCGAAGGGGGCGAGCACGACCTGCTTGACCTTGAGTTTGGCCGGCATCCTGCGGTTTTCGAGGGTGATCAGTAGGAGCAGGAACGAGGTGATCCAGATGAAGACGGGGATGGCGTAATCGGGTCGGGACCAGGGCGGGGCGATGGGCTGGACTGAGAGGGAGCCGGCTTTGTCGTTGTTGCCATCGGGGTCGGACCAGGCCCAGGCAAGAGTCGGGATGCCCTCATCCCACCGAGTGACGCCGGCGAGGAGGAGCCCGCCATCGAAGGTGGTGGCTGCGATGGCGAGGGGGCCTGCGGATTGGTCATCGCCTAAGACGACGGTGCGTGGCGGGCGACGTTCGGCGGCGACTTCGACCGCGCCGCGACCGTCAGCGGTGATCCGCGTGAGCTGGCCGTGGTCCATGAGCAGGTCGCCAGCGATGGTCACGAGTCCTTGGGCATCGGTCACGGTGCCGAGTCGGAAACGGTCTTCGATGCGTTCGAGGGGTGCAACACCGATGGGGGCTTGCGGCGTGAAGCCGCTGATCTCCATGCCATCGACCTCGCCGAGGTCGGGTCGGAGGCTGACGATCGGGACACCTGCGGGTGTGACGCCGAGGAGCGTGGGGCGATCGCCATCGAGACCTTCGATGGGGAACGTTTCCCAGCTTGATCCGGTCCAGATCGCCAGGGCGATGGTGGGGAGAGGTGGATTGATGGGTTCGTCGGCTTCGGTCTCCGGCGGCTGAGGTTCTTCCGGGAGCGGCTGGGTCTCTTCGTCTGGCTGGGACTTGGCGAGTTCCTCAGCGGGGATGCCGAGGATCAGGGCGAGCGTTTCGAGGTTGCTGGAACGACGGCGGGCCTGGGTGACGATCTGATCGGCTGGCTGCTGGCGGATGAGGACGATCGGCCCGGTTTCGGCTGAGACGGCGGAGAGGGCGTGTCCGGGGAGTGGGGCACCGACGGTTTCGTCGTAGCCCCAACGGCCCGCGAGTTCGGACCAGGTCGCGTGTCGTTGGCGGACGACCTTGCCGTTGAAGATCCAGAGGGTCTGGTCGTGTGCGGTGAGGCCGTCGATGCCAACACCGGCGTCGAGGCGGCCGGCGCGGTGCAGCTCGCTCATCGATTCAGTCGCTGGGAGGTGATAGACCTTCCAGGGTTCGGTGGTGTTGAGTCGAGTCAGGACCCAGGCGTGCTCGAGGGAACCGGCGAGGCGCAACTCACTGGCGCTGGCGGTCTGGGCGAGCAGCAGCAGGAGCATGCCGAGGGCAGTCTGGAAGCGAGTCGGCCGACGATCTTGGCGGGTCAGAGCCATCATGTTGTCGAGCGTAGTCGCCTCACGGCCCCTCGGCGAGTCGGCAGGGTCGATACCATGCTCGCCATGCTTTGGAAGCGTGTGATCTCGGGCTCGCTGCTGGTCCTGATACTGCTGATCATGATCGCGGTCGATGACACCCTGGACCGGGTGCGGATCGACAGCTCGGTGCTGAGCGCGGTGCTGCCCGATGGCGATCGGCTGCCCCGGGGGGTGATCCTGCTGGTGATGCTGTTGCTGGCGCTGATCCCGGTGACCCGTGAGATGGCTTGGCTGATGAAGAGCCGGGGCTCGCGGGTGTCGTGGGGGTTTGCTTATCTGTGTGCTGCCTCGGGGGCGATCTACCTGTACACGATGCCGCAGGGTCCGAGCGGTCAGGGGGGGAGCACTCCGCTGGCGGGGTTGCTGGCGGCGGTGCTTTTCTTGTCGCTGGTTCAGCCCTTGCGTCGGGGTGAGCGGGAAGGGGCGATCATGAGCGCGGCGGCGGCGCTGCTGTGCATCGTGTACCTCGGGCTGATGCCGGGATTCCTGCTGGCGATGCGTTGGTGGCACTCGGCGTGGACGGTGGTGGCGTTGATTCTGGTCATCAAGGCGTGCGACATCGGGGCGTATTTTGCCGGGCGCTGGTTTGGGCGGACGCCGTTGATCCCGCTGGTGAGCCCGAAGAAGACGGTGGAGGGACTGATTGGGGGGCTGATTTTCTCGTCGCTGGTGGCGATGGGATTGGCCGCGCTGAGCAATGTGATGGGGGTGTCGGGGCACTGGGTGGTGGGCGATCAGGGGCCGGTGTTTGTCGCTTACGACTGGCCGCTGGGGTTTGCTGCGGTGTCGGGGGCGTTTCTGGGTCTGGTGGGGCATTTTGGCGACCTGATCGCGAGCCTGTTTAAGCGGGATGCCGCTGTGAAAGACGCGGGGGCGACAGTCCCGGGCTTCGGGGGCATGCTGGATGTTCTGGACTCGCTGCTGCTGGCGGCCCCGGCTGGCTACGCGGTCTTGCGGTTCGGGGCGTGGTGGCTGGCCCCTGACGGGTTTGGATAAAAACGTGTTATCTGTGCATAAGAAGCGAGCATCGCCTTGCCCCGGCCCCGGGCGCGGAGTACGCTGCTTATAGGACACAGGCCCGCTGACACGGCCAGAACAGGTCGATAAGGGTCTTATGGTCTCGCCTTGTGGCGAGCCGAGTGCGTAGTTTTTTCGATCCTTCTCAGGAGATTCGCCCATCGCTAGGGGACGCTTCCGACCGCAGCCCAAGCCCAACGACAAAGGCCTGCGCCATAACGACATGATCCGAGTCCCACAGGTCCGGCTCATTGATGAAGACAACGAGCAACTTGGCATCATTGATGTCAACGAAGCCAAAGAGCGAGCCCGCGAGGCCAATCTTGACCTCGTGGAGGTGTCGCCTAACTCCGATCCGCCGGTGTGCCGGATCATGGACTACGGCAAGTGGAAGTACGCCCAGAAGAAGAAGGAATCGAAGGCGAAGTCGCACGCGAGCCAGAGCGAGCTCAAGGGCATCCGCCTGCGTCCGAACATCGACGACCACGATCTCGATATCAAGCTGCGCAAGGCCCGGGAGTTCCTCGAAGACGGCCACAAGGTGCAGTTCACCATGCTGTTTCGTGGCCGGCAGATGGCGCATCAGGGGATGCACATCGATCAGCTCCGCAAGATCTGCGACAGCCTGGGCGATGTCTCGAAGATCGAGCAGGACCCGAAGATGATGGGTCGGCGGGCCACGATGGTGCTCGCGGCCGATCGCTCGGGTGCCGCGAAACCCAACAAGAAAAAGCCTGGGGGTGGTGAGGCCAAACCAGCCCCCGCTCCGGCTCCTGCTGCTGCCCCTGCTCAGCAGGCGGTGCCTGAGCCAGCGAGCTCGCCGAGCGAGTGACTGATCGTCACAAGCGACTTGATCGCTGTCGTCATCACCGGGTTACGATGCCCTGATGCCGTTAGGTTTCTCACACCGTTGGCTGATCATCTCCGGGCTGCTGGCTCTGCAGTTGCTGTGCCTGGTGGTGTCTGTTTCGCTGCTGGACGCCTGGGCGGATGAAGCCCTGCAACGAGCATCGCAGCCGGTGGCTGAATCGGCTCAGGCCCAGAGCCAAATCGACGCCAGCCTGGCTCGGCTACGCAGCGGAGCGATGATCGCGGCGGGGGTGGTGTTGCTGATTACGTGCACGCTGGTTTTCTGGTTCGTCCGCAGCTCCGAGCGCACGCTCCAGGCCCGGGGTGAGGCGCTGCAGCGGACTCTTGAGTCGCAGTTCAATCGGCGGACTCGGGACCTTGAGCGAGGGCGCGACGCGGTGGCGTTTGGGCTCGCGCGACTCGCGGAATCCCGGGATGATCAGACCGGCGACCATCTCGAACGGATCAGCCTGTACACCGAGGCGCTGGTCCGACACATGGAGCGGACGCGGACAGACCTGCGCATTGACGATGTGGAGATGATCATTCGGACCGCCCCGCTGCATGATATCGGGAAGGTCGGAATTCCTGACGCGGTGCTGCTCAAGCCCGGACCGTTGACGGACGACGAGCGCGAGATCATTCAGCGACATCCGTACATTGGCGGGGATACTTTGGTCGAGATGAAACGGCGGTGGGGCGACGACGATTTTCTTGATACCGCCTGCGAGATCATTTTTGGTCACCACGAGAGGTGGGACG
Organism: Phycisphaeraceae bacterium; assembly: GCA_040222855.1. Classification (NCBI taxonomy): domain Bacteria; kingdom Pseudomonadati; phylum Planctomycetota; class Phycisphaerae; order Phycisphaerales; family Phycisphaeraceae; species Phycisphaeraceae bacterium. The sequence continues at coordinate 113,627 of JAVKCD010000003.1, forward strand.
GGACGGGGTATCCGTTCGGGCTCAAGGGGCAGAACATCCCGTTGTCGGCGCGCATCGTTGCGGTGGCGGATGTGTATGACGCACTGACCACGGCTCGGCCTTACAAGTCGGCGATGACTCACGAGAAGGCGTCGGCGATCCTGCGCGAGGGATCGGGGAGTCATTTCGACCCGGAGGTCATCACGGCCTTCGAGCAGATCGCTGAGGAGTTCCGAGAGATTGCCAGGAAGAACCAGGACGCGCCTTCCGAGGCGCAAGAACAACCCGCGGCCGGTTGACCGCGGGTTGCCGGGATTCAGATCAAGTCAGCCGTCGCTTAGTAGCGGTAGTGCTCGGGCTTGTAGGGGCCATCAACATCGACGCCGATGTAGTCGGCCTGCTCTTTGGAGAGCTTGGTGAGCTTGACGCCCAGCTTGTCGAGGTGGAGACGGGCGACCTTCTCGTCGAGCTTCTTGGAGAGAAGGGTGACCTTGTTCTCGTCGTAACTCATGCCTGAGAGCGTGTCCTGGCCCTTGTTAAAGAGGGCGAGGTCGATCTGGGCGATGGTCTGATTCGTGAACGAGGCGGACATCACGAACGAGGGGTGACCGGTCGCGCAACCGAGGTTGAGCAGACGGCCCTCAGCGAGAATCAGGACGCTGTGGCCGTCCTTGAAGGTCCACATGTCGTACTGCGGCTTGATGTTGGTGTGCTTGGCGAGCTGCTTGAGCTCGGCCATCTCGATCTCATTGTCGAAGTGGCCGATGTTGCCGACGATCGCCTTGTCCTTCATCTTCGACATGTGCTCGGCGGTGATGATCTTGTAGTTGCCGGTGGTCGTGATGAAGATATCAGCGGTATCGATGACATCCTCGATCGTGGTGACCTCATAGCCTTCCATGGCGGCCTGGAGGGCGCAGATCGGGTCGATCTCGGTGACGATCACGCGAGCGCCCTGGCCCTTGAGGGACTGGCAGGAGCCCTTGCCGACGTCGCCATAGCCGCAGACGACGGCGACCTTGCCGCTGACCATGACATCGGTCGCGCGGAAGAGGCCATCGACGAGCGAGTGACGGCAGCCGTAGAGGTTGTCGAACTTGCTCTTGGTGCAGGAGTCGTTGACGTTGATGGCGGGGAAGAGCAGGGTGCCTTCCTTCTGGAACTTGACCAAGTTCTTGATACCCGTGGTCGTTTCTTCGGTCACGCCCTTGCAGGTTTCAGCGGCCTTGACCCAGCGGTCTGGATTCTCTGAGATGGTCTTGGCCAGGACCTTGAGGACTTCCTTGAACTCCTCGTTGTCGGTGGTCTCGGGTCCGGGGACGCTGCCGGCCTTGGTGTACTCGGCACCCTTGTGGATCAGCAGGGTGGCGTCGCCGCCATCGTCGACGATCTGGTCGGGGCCCTGGCCGTCGCCGAAGTCGAGCATGCGCTCGGTGCACTGCCAGTACTCCTCGAGGCTCTCACCCTTCCAGGCGAAGACGGGGATGCCCTTGGGGTCTTCGGGGGTGCCATCGGGGCCGACGGCGATCGCGGCGGCGGCGTGGTCTTGGGTGCTGAAGATGTTGCAGGAGCACCAGCGGACGTTCGCGCCGAGGGCAACGAGGGTTTCGATCAGCACGGCGGTCTGCACGGTCATGTGCAGCGACCCGCCGATGTTCAGACCGGCGAGGGGCTGGCTGGGGCCGAACTCTTCACGGCAAGCCATGAGGCCGGGCATTTCCTGCTCGGCGAGGAGGATTTCCTTGCGTCCCCACTCGGCCAGCGAGAGGTCGGCGACTTTGTGTTCCAGGCCTGTTGGGGCCGCGACTGCGGTTGATGCGCTCATCAATCATGCTCCTTAAAAGCGTTGGGATTCGTAGAAAAATTATGCCCCGGTACGCCGGCCACGTGCCAGCATGAGGGCGGGGCCCTGGGTCTCGGGTTCGGGCGGGAGGACCCGCCGGTTCACGCTGACGAAACCAGCGTTCTCAAGAATGCCGGCGAGGGCTTCGGGGTCGAAGCCCGGGTGTCGCTGGCCGACCTGCCTGCGGAAGGCGTCGTCATCGTGCTGCAGGAGGTCGACGATCACCAGACGCCCGCCTGGCTTGAGTAGGCGCCGTGCCTCGGCGATGACCTCTTCGATCTGTTCGACGTAGGTCAGCACGAGCACGAGCAAGGCTGCGTCGAGAACGCGGTCGCCGAGCGGGATCGCTTCGACCGGTGCCTCGATCAGCTCGACGTTGCTCATGTCGGCGGTGGCATGACGGGCGGCCAAGAGCATCGAGGCGGAGTCATCGATGCCATAGACCTGCTTCACCTGCGGGGCCAGTTCGGCGACGACGCGACCGGTGCCGCAACCGAGGTCGCCGACGACCCACTCATCGGGAAGCAGGCCCAGCAGCGCACGATGACCAAAGAGTCGGCCGTAGAGCTCGACCCGGAGGTTGTCCCACGCCGAGGCGGCGTCGTCGAAGAAGGCTCGTGAGGATCCACGTCGCTCGCGGAGGCGCGAGGCTAGGCGCAATCGGTCCTGCTTGAGCGTGGGCCAGGTCTCGGTGCGCCCGCAGGCAAGGCCCCAGAGGTCCTCAGCACCATTGTGGATGCGCTCGCTGTCGAGGCGGTAATAGTTGGTGGTCCCGTCCTTGCGACTGACGACCCAGCCCTCATCCGTGAGCACCTTGAGGTGGCGGCTCACGGTGGACTGGGGCATTTGGAGGACGGCACAGAGGTCCGAGACCGCCAGTTCCCCGGTCTCCACGGCACGCAGCAGCCTGAGCCGGGTGGGCTCGGCCAGCGTGGCGAAATCGCGGAGCAAGTGATCGACGGACACTATTCATCCTTTCATCCGGATGAAGTAATATATCGGTCGATGGGCCGTGCGGCTACTGCCGAAGCGGAAATGAATCCCCTTTTCCCGATTTTGTCTGCTTTAATCTGACTCTTCCTCTTGTATCATTCTGATCGACATGAAGTTACGTCGATTCTCACCCATTCTGGTCCTGCTGCTCGTGGCGAGCCTGCCCGGCTGCTACAAGACGCGCGAGGTCAGCTCAACGTGGGATACCTACCGCGATCTGGCGTGGGCTGACCGCCGGAGCGATGGCCGGGGCGGCTCCAATCAGCAGACCTGGTCGATCCAAGCGGCGTCCTTCGCGGGTCCGGATCGTTTCGATCGGGCTCGCGTGGCGATGGCGTTGCTTCGCGATGAATACCGACTGGACCCGGTCTGGATGGAGGACCTGATGGGTCGTGCGACGATCTTCGCCGGGCGTTTCGATTCGCGGACAAGCCGGAGCACCCGCCGAATGGTTGATCGTGTGACGGACGCGGAGATCGAGGGCGTCAAGGTCTTCGCCGAGGCGAGGGCCGTGCCGGTTGCGGGCGGGCGCATCCCGGTGACCGACCCGTACAACCTCGCCGGGTATCCCGGGCGGTACAGCCTGCAGATCGCCGCCTACGACCGCGCCTTCGGCGACAACTTCCGCCAGGCCGCCGAGGAGGCGGTGAAGACGCTGCGCCAGGACGATCACGAGGCGTACTACTTCCACGGCCCACACCTGTCGCTGGTGACCATCGGGATTTTTGAGGACATGGATTTCGCCAACACCCCCGAGGGCTTCCGCGGGTACGGGCCACGGATCCGGGAGATACAGAAAGTGTTTCCCTACAACTCACTCAACGGGCTGACGATCCAGGAACGGTTCCAAGGCCAGACGCTGGGCAATCAACCCAGCTCACTGATCCGTGTGCCGTGAGACGCTGTCGGATGATCGACCTGCCCGCCAGAGGTCCCAAACCAGCAGCACATAGACCGGTAGGTATTCGATCCACATGACTGCTGACGGCAGTCGGTAGCCGGGTTGTGTGTGCGCAGCGTAGGCCCAGAGAACTGTCAGGCTCAGCATCCACGCGGAGGCCGCTGGCCGGATCGCGCAGAACGGCAGCATCCATAACGCGTACCACGGGTGCGCCGTGCTGGTGGTCAGCAACCCGGCGAAGCCCAGCCACATCACAGCGCTCGCCGAGTCGATCTTGCGCCATGAGATGAGGAGCACCACGCCTAGAAGTGTCGCGCCGCCTAGGGTGTCGGCCTGCGCTTTGCTGTCAAGAAGCCACATGAGCACTGCGTGCAACGATCCGTTGAATGACCAGACCTCGACGAAGCGCTCGCCGGTCTCGAACAACCGATCGACCCCGCCCTGCATCATGACGAACGGCAGCCCGACGGCGCAGCCGACGACGACTGCCGACCCTGCCGAGAGCAGGATCGCCCGCCATCGCGGCCACAGCGTGGTGATGATGATCGGGACCAGCAGAACACCCAAGGGCTTGACCAGCACGGACAGCGCGAGGCACCCGCCCAGCCCGATGGCATCTGCAACGCGCCAGCTCGATCGCTGGCGCAGGCCGATCCAGAACGACACGACGAGCACCAGGAACATTACGCCAATCGGGTCCTGATGCCCCGAGCCGGCGACCTCGACCAGAGCCAGCGGGTGCCAGGCATAGAGGCAGGCCCACCACGCTGAGAGCCTGAGTCGGCTGAGCACCAGCAGCAGGCCGATGACAACGCCAAGGTCGAACAGGCCAAACACGAGACGATACCAACGATCGCGCAGCAGATCACCCGCCCTCCACGACTCGGGGAGTTGTTCGTAGACGACCGCAGCGCCGGCAAAGACCCACTGACTGGTGGGTAGGTAGATCGTCACCAGTTCGGGGTTGTTGATGAGCTTGACCACCTCCGGCAACGGCGCTTGCGCTGGGTCCAGCTCTGCGGGCGCAGTGGCGTAGGGATTCCCGCCTTCGGCGAGGGTCGCGCCATCGTGGATGTAGCGCCAGATGTCATCCGACAGCACAGGCGGGCCGCCGAGTGAGACCAGCACCCGAGCCAGAGCCGCTACGGCAACGATGATCACGCTGGCTCGCTTGAAACACCCCGTTGCGGTTCGCTCGCTACGCAGGTCCCAGGCCAGCCAGGTCAGCATGAGCCAGCCGGTGGCTCCGCCGATCCAGAGCCAGACCAGCGAGATGATCCGCTCGTCGAGTGCCCGTGGCCAGCTCAGCGTCATCACGACCAGGCAGATCGACACCAGCAGCACACTCTTGCCCGCAGCAATCTTTGACCACGGCACGCGATCATTCATCGGAACGACCGCCCTCCCGCAAGCGCGTCGTCATCATCTTCGCCAGCGTCTTGCCCACTTCATCCAACGTGGGAGCCCGCTCGCCAAGCAGGCTCTGCAGGCTCGCGACGCCGCGCTCGGCGAGCCCGCAGGGCACGATCAACTCGAAGTGGCTCAGGTCGGTCGCGACGTTCAGCGCCAGACCGTGAAGCGTGACACCTCGCCTGATCCGCACGCCCATGGCGCAGATCTTTGTGGGCGTCTCGTTCTTCCGGCGTAGGCTGGCATCCCATCGAGTGGAGTCCACCCAGACGCCTGTGGCCCCCTCACGGCGGAAGCCGTTAACGCCATAGGCTTCGAGTGTTTCGATCACCACCGACTCCAGCAATCGCATGTACCGGCCGAGATTCAGCCCGTGATCGCGCAGGCGGATGATCGGGTACGCCACGAGCTGGCCCGGACCGTGATAGGTGACGTCCCCGCCACGGTCGGTGATGGCTAGATCGATACCGAGGCGTTGACGCTGCGCCTCACTGGCGAGGACGTGGGCGTGGTACGCGGGTCGATCGGGCAGCGTGATGACCGGCGGGTGCTCGACCAGCAGCAACTGCTCTGGCTCGCCAGCCTCGACTGTCTCGTGAACAGATCGTTGCTGATCGAGTGACTCGGCGTATCCAAGACGCCCGAGCCATTGCACCACGAGGGAGGTTGGTTGGGTCTCTGCGGTCATCGCCATAGCCTATGATGGGTCCACCTCAAGCACCCCTCAAGTGAAGCATTTTTTTGGCCAACATCCACCCCACCGCCCTGGTCGATCCGAAAGCCACCCTCGCTGACGATGCCGAGATCGGCCCGTGGTGCCGGATCGAGGGCGATGTCCGGATCGGCTCGGGCACGCGGCTGATCTCGAACGTCCATCTCGAAGGCCCGCTGCGTGTCGGCGACAACAACACCATCTACCCCAACGTCTGCCTGGGCTTCGCGGCGCAGGATCGAAAGTACGACCCGACCACGCCGGGGGCAGGCGTGACCATCGGAGACCACAACATCCTCCGCGAGGGCGTGACCATCCACCGGGCGACAGGGGATCACCCGACCGCCCTCGGCTCCGACAACTACCTGATGGTCAACAGTCACCTCGGCCACGATGTGATCGTCGGCGACCGGTGCAACCTCGCCAATGGCGTGCTGCTTGGGGGTCATGTGATCGTCCAGAATGACGTGACCATCGGCGGGGGCACCGCGGTGCACCAGAACTGCCGTCTCGGTCGCCGATCGATGGTCGCGGGTGTGATCGCCGTGATCCAGGATGTGCTGCCGTTCTGCGTGGTGTTCCACACCCGCGAGATCATCGGCCTGAACCTGATCGGTCTTCGCCGCGCTGGCATGCGTGATGAGATCCGACCACTCAAGCAGGCTCTGGCGTACGCCGGCAGCTCAGGCCTGAGCAACAAGGCCGCTTCCGAGCGCATCCGCGCCGAGTTGGCCGATCACTCGACCTGCCTGGAGATGGCGGACTTCATCGAATCGACCCAGCGCGGCATCAGCCCGTTTAGCAAGTCGTCTCGAAGCGCAGCGGACTCGGACTGATTACACCTTCAGGTCGGCCTCGTATCCCAGACTCTCCGCGTAGCGCTGGCGGATCGGCGTCACCACCTCGGCGATGAAGTGCTCGACCTGCTCCGGGGCCCGGCCGATGAAGCGCTGGGTGTCCATCGCCAGCCCCAGATCGACCTGCTTGAAGAGATCATCACTCCGCAGCCGCTCGATGAGGTCGTTCGCAACGCCTTCTTCTTTAACGCGTCTCGCGGCCGCCATGCTGTGCTGGCGGATGGATTCGTGGGCGTCCTGCCGATCGACGCCGTGTCGCGCTGCGGCCATGAGAATCTCTTCGGTCGCCATGAACGGAAGCTCGGCCTCGAGGTTGGCTCGGATCACCTGCGGGTAGACGACCAGACCGGACGCGACGTTGTTAAGCAGGTCGAGGACGCCGTCGATGGCCAGGAAAGGCTCGGGCAGGGTGAGTCGCCGGGCCGAGGAGTCGTCAAGGGTCCGTTCCATCCACTGCTCTGCTGCGGTGACAAACGGCGTCTGAACCATGCCGATGACAAACCGGCTGAGCCCGCAGATGCGCTCGCTGCGCATCGGATTCCGCTTGTATGCCATCGCAGAGGAACCTATCTGGTCGGCCTCAAAGGGCTCCTCGATCTCCTTGCGTGACGCGAGCAGGCGCAGGTCGGTTGCGCACTTCTGCGCCGCCGCCGCGACGGCACCGAGGCTCGCACCGATCTGCCCATCGATCACCCGGGGGTACGTCTGGCCCGAGATCGGCAGCAGGCGATCGACAGGCCAGCCCAGCTTCTGTGTGACGAGTCGATCGAGCGCCTCGACCCGTCGGTGCGCCTCGGCTTCATCGACACCCTCGACAGCTCGAAACAGCGCGAGGAACGACGCCTGAGTCCCGGTGGTTCCCTTGACGCCCCGGAAGGGCAGCCGATCAAGCCGATGCTCGATCTCTTCGAGCGTGATTGCCAGGTCCTGAGCCCACAGCGCCGCGCGCTTGCCTACGGTCGTCGGCTGGGCGGGCTGGAGGTGGGTGAAGCCCAGCGTCGCCAGGTCCTTGTGCTCCTGAGCGAACCGCGCAAGCTTGTCGATGGCGGACGCGAGCTTGTTGGCGACAATGCCCAGGGCTTCGCGGAGCAGCAGCAGTTCGGTGTTGCAGTTGATGAACTGCGAGGTCGCCCCGAGGTGGATGATGCCCCGGGCCTCGGGGGCCGCGTCACCGAAGGCGTGGACGTGGGCCATCACGTCGTGGCGGAGCTTCTTCTCGTAGGTCTCGGCAGCGGTCAGGTCGATCGACTCGACATTCTTCCTTAGCGCCTCGACCTGATCCCGGCTGACCGGCAGGCCCAAATCGTGCTCGGCCTCAGCGAGAACCACCCACAAACGCCGCCAGGTCGTGAACTTCCGCCGGGGCGACCAGACCGCCTGCATCGCCGCAGAGGCATTGCGCGAGGCCAGCGGGGAGACATATCGATCCTCAAGATTCATAGACCTGCCCGTTTTCTTACAGTATTCAGTCTGACCGCACGCCGCGGCGGGCCCATCGTAGCCGCTCGCCCCTCGCCTCCGCACCCTATGACCCACCAAGACGACCAAGGTCATCTCAACGCGATCCGTAGCGGAGACCGAACCCGCCTGACCCCCCTGCTGCGCGCCCACCAACGTCGGCTCTATACGCTCTGCCTGCGGGTCCTTGGCCACCACGAGGACGCCGCCGACGCCGCTCAGGACGCCTTGATCCAGATCATCGAGAACATCGATCGCTTCGAGGGCCGTTCCCAACTCTCGACGTGGATGTCACGGATCGCCATCAACCGGGCCCTGACGCTGCTGCGCAAGCGAAAGAGCCGACCGACGCTCCAGCTCACCGGGCCGGGTGACAGCGATCGCCCCGATCTGGCGCTGGCCGATTCCCGGGAACCTGACCCGACCTTGCGCGTCGAACAAGAGGAGCAGACACGGCAGTTGGCCAACGCCCTCAACGCTCTGGAGGAGCGCTTCCGCGTGGTCCTCGTACTCCGGGACATCGAAGGCATGAACTACGACGAGATCGCTACCACCACCGGACTCGCCATCGGCACCGTCAAGAGCCGGATCTTCCGGGCTCGACTGGCGCTGCGGCAAGCCCTGGATGACGCCGAGACTCGCTCGGACCAGCGGGAGGGTGCCCATGGCTGATCGCACCGACCAACTCTCCGCCGAACACGAGCTGCTGCTGCTGTGGATCGAGGACGAACTCAATCCTGAACAAACGGCCGCTTTCGAGCAGGTCCTCGCCGAGCGCGATGACCTCGCCGAACTGGCCGCCCGCCTGCGCGCCGACCGTGCCGGGCTCAAGCAGCTGCCTGACCTCGACCCGCCTCACGATCTGGCCGACGTGGCCATCGAGCGCCTCGAACGCAATCTGCTCCTGGACGACACTCCTTCCCGACGCTCGCCGCGCACCCCAAGGCAGACCTGGGGCCGCCCGCTCGCCTACGCCGCCGCCGCCGGGATCGGCCTGGTCTGTGGCGGGGTTCTCTGGCAGTCGCTGACCACGGGCTCATCACTCATCGATTCGTTCAAACTCCCCATCGAGCAGCAGGTCGCCATCGCTCCCACTGCGACTAAATCAGCCATCGACAGCGACGAGGCCTCAGATATGAGCGATGAGGCCCTGCCCTCATCCTCCAGCATGAAGCGTGTGGTCATCGCCGAAGCCGAAGCGACGCCCGCCGCAGACTCGCGCAACCTCACACCCGAAGAGCGACTCCAACGGCGTGCCGAACGACTGCGCAGCCCCGACGCCACCGCCAATCAGTCGATGCAGCTCGACAGCCAGCCCGCGTCCGCAGTCGCCACCAACCCGATCGACGAACTGCTGATCGAGAAGGCCGAGCAACTCGACTCCACAGACACCCCCAACGCACTCGCCGCTACGGGAGTCCCCGCCCGACAGTTAGCGGGCATGGGTGGAATCGTGCCGATGACACCGGCGAGCCGGGTGCCCCCGGAGACCTTGACACTCACCAACGAGCGTCCCGAGAGGATGGTCACGCTGATCGAGCAGTGGGCCGGGCGCAGAGCGTTGCCGGTCCAGCGCGTCAGCGTCATCAATCGACCAGAGATGGTCCAACCGCTCTTCACCCGCAGGGCGTTCATCCCGCCCGTGACGACCAGCTATCGCTCACCGACAGGCCCGGTCGATGCTGAGCAGGCCATCACGCTGACGATCACCGGCCCGCCAGAGGCGCTCAGCGCTCTACGTGATCGCCTGAGCCCTCGACCGGTTGAAGCCGACAGCAAACCATCGCCAGCGCCTGCCGCCTTTCAATCAGCCCACGATGCTCAGCCCGCCACCCTCACGGACCTCCTCCGCGCCCTGCAGTTGCCCGAACAACTCCGCAGCCTGATCCCTGTCGAGGAGGGCGTCGCTGTCCGCGACCTCGGCCAACCCCCATCACAGCTCACCATCATCATCCGCCCCGCTCAGCAGCAGCCCACCCCGGTCACACAACCCGATAGCAATCCGCAGGCCGAGAACAACTCAAACGGCGACGCCAACCCAGCGGGAGCCGGCACGCTCTCCATCCCGACCACCATCGACACCACGCCGGTGGAGCCACCACCACCCGCCGATGGCGAGCCAGGGGATGAAGCTCAGGAGCCCGAGTCCGAGCCCGGCCAGCAGCCCTGAGCCCACCGGCAGGGTCAGCCGATCATTGTCGGTGACGTTCTCCAGGTTAAGTAACACCAGCACCGCCAGCGTCGTCGCGACCGCGACACTCAGCAGCGTCAACCACCCAGCCCAGGTCGCAAACTTCGGGAACATCCGTGCCTCACTCCTTCCCTTAAGGGAAAAAGCTAGCCTAACACACCGTCCCACTCTTGTGTCGGCGTGTTTTCTCCCATGGACTCAGCCTGTCGGTTCACCGCTCGCTGGCGGCCGTCATCTCGCCGCTCGTATCGATCCTGATCGTTACGGCGCCATCACGATACGTCTCAAAGAGTCGGACGCCCGGCAACACGGCACCCCACGGGCTCGGCCCCGCAGCCCGTGGCCAACCGGACGACTGCACCGCGATCTCGAGTCTTAACTCGGCGAGCCAGCGCATCGCCGCCGGTCGTCTGGATCCGTGATGCGGGAGATCGATCACGTCGACCCGAGCATCCCTTAGCCGCTGCCCGACGCCCATCACACCGGCCTGATCGATGTCCCCGGTCAGCAACACCCGTCGACCGTGTGCCTCGATCACCAGCACCAGCGAGCTGTCGTTGTCCGATAATCCGATCACCCCCGCGTCCGGCCACACCACTCTGACGACCGCTTGGCTCGATCGCTCTTCCCAGCCCGCCGACACCGTCACCATTTCGACACCCGAATCGTCCAGGTGCCGACCGACTTCCGCCAACGCTGAGCCTTCGCCTGCCTCCTCCAACGACGTCGCGAATCCCTCGCTCACCAGCACACGCCCGACCTTGACCCCATCCAGCACCTCCGGCACCCCCGCGTAGTGATCCAGGTCGGCGTGCGTGATCACCAGTGTCTCAAGATGATCAATCCCTAACGACCGCAACGTCGGCAGCAACACCCGCTCGCCCACACCCGGCGACCCACCCGCATCGACCAGCCACACCCCGCCCGGACCCGGGAAGTCCACGACATAAGCGTTGCCGTGACCCACCGCCAGAAAACGAATCATCAGATCATCAGATTCATGACCTCTACCTACGGCCGACCACAAGGAAGCCCCGCCAAGGACCACAAGAACGCCCGCGCAAGTAAGAGACGCGCCAAGACGAGCTCGACCGGGCATGATCAGCCACCCCACAAACAACCCAACCCCCACCAACAACAAGACCACCCAGCCCAGGGCCTGATCGACACTGCCCTGCCAGGACAACCCGGACAAAGACGCCCCCAAGCCCGCCTGCCAGCGCAGCACCTCCGCGGGCCAGACCACCAGCGGCACCATCCAACTCGACACCTCAACCGACATCAGCCCCACCAGCATCTTCACCACCCCAGCGCCGAGCATCACGACCAACACCGGACCGGCCACCAGCGTCAACACCGGCCCCGCCAACGCGACCAACCCGAAATGCCACGCGGCAATCGGGAGCGTCGCTGCCCACGCAGACAACCCGGCCGCAAACGCTGCTCTCAGCCAGCTCACCAACTGCCTCGCAGGGGTCCGATGCACCTCGATTTCGGCGCGTTGCTGAGCCCGCCAGGATGACCACCTCATCTGCACCAGGATCCCCGCTACCGCCGCAAAACTCATCTGAAACCCAGGGTCCATCACCTGACCCGGGTCCCACGCCAGCACGATCAACGCCGCCAACCCTAGCGCATCAAATGCTCCCAACCGCCGACCCGACCAGCCAGCCAGCAGCAAGCACCCCGCCATGATGCCTGACCGCACCACCGATGGACGCCCGGGCAGCACCACCAGATACATCAGCAGCACCGCCAGCACCCACAGCCGCCGCTGGCCGGGATGCGCGACCACTAGCCCTGCGGCCAACCACGCCAACCCCGCGATGATCGCGATGTGTGTCCCGCTGATCGCCAGCAGGTGCGCGAGACCGCTGAGCCTGAAATCTTCCTGCAGCGAGCTGAGCAGGTTCGACCGCCGACCGAGCAGCACCGCATCAAGGATGGCTCCCGCCTCACGCTCGGGATCAATTCCCGCCAACAGGCCCGCCGACAGCCGATCGTTCGCCGCCGCGCGCCAGCCACGCCACGACCAACCCGGCTGCGCGAGTTCATCCCAATGCTCATCACCCGCCACCGCGAGTCGTCCGAACACCCCACGCCGTGCGTACATCGCCCGCGCATCGAACGCGCCGGGATTCGCCGGCGACTCGATCGCCGTCAACCAACCCCGAGCCATCATGGACGTCCCGACCGTGGGCCCGCGCTCGTCACCCTCGATCGACAGCTGCACACGACCCTCAACCGCCCGCGCCTCACCAGTAACCGTCAGCGTCACAATCTCCAACACCCCCAGCCGCCTCGGCGGGCGAAACGAGAACGCTGCCAGCGCCGCCTCCGACTCAGCCCTCAGGGTCGGCTCCTCCACCACCACGCCAGTCACCTCGACCAGCCTCCGCTCGGTCACGACATAGCCCCGCAGATCACGCTCCGACGCCTGCCCCTGCCGCACCGCCTGCCAACCGGCCAGCACCATCACCAGCGAGAGCACCAACGACACGCGCCCCACCCGACCGGGCACGAGCCCGAACCCCACCAGACACAGCCCCGCGCCGAGCCACCAGCCAGGCTCAACACCAAACAACCCTATCAACGCCCCAGCCAATGCCGCCACGCCAAGCGCGATCAGCAACCCACTCGACGACATCATTGCCTCATGACTTTGGGCCATGAAAATATGATATCAGTTAATATTCTTGCTTGTCGCCCGGCTGGCCTTAGGCAGCCCCCGCGTCCCGGCCTACCCCACGCTTGAGCTGCGACTGTGCGATCATCAGTCGGTCAATCACCGCAGGCATCGTCCGCGGGCGATCCTCCGGCTCCATCTCGACACAGTCCATTACCAGGCTCGACAACGCTGGCGGAACTTTTGAGTTCAACTCCGCAGGCGGCGTGCAACGCTCGACCGTCTTGAGGGACACCCCCGAACCCGCCCGCTGCCGGGGGATCAGCGTCGGGACGTGCTTCTTGGTCAGCATCCAGTACACCGTTGCCCCTAGGTTGAACACATCCGTCTGAGGCGTGATCGCCCGACGCTTGACCTGCTCGGGCGCGATGTAGTCGGGCGTCCCCTGAATCCGCTGCTTGATCGTACCGATCGGGCAGCTCTGTCCAAAGTCGATCAGCTTCACCTCGCGCTGAGGCGTCACCATGATGTTCGTCGGCTTCATGTCCGCGTGCACATAGCCAACCAGGTGCATGGTGTGCAACCCCTGAGCCGCGTGCGCGATGATCTCGATCAGCTCCAGCATGTTCCCCGGCTGGTACTGCTCCAGCGGCATCCCCTCGATCAGCTCCATCACCACGATGACTTCGCTCGTCCGGATCAGCTTGCGGATCCGAATCAGCTTCACACCCTTGCGCAGATACGGGCTGTCGAACTTCTTGGCGATCTCGTACTCACTGACCGCCTGATCCACAAAACGCTGGTCACTCGGCGAGTCCTTCACGACCCGCTTGAGCGCATAGCGCTTGTTGTCCGTGCCCCGGACTTCAAAGATCGTGCTCTTGGCACCCTGTCCCAGAGTCCCAAGCACCTGATAGCCGGCGATTTCATGCCAGTCTGCCATGCTTCACGGCGCAGTCGGTCTGGACGCTCTGCGCCCGCCTGCTGCATGCTCTCATCGGGTTGTCGAAACAACGTATAAACGAATTGACGCCAACCTTAGCCGCACGCTCTATGCATCACAACCTTCGGCTGGAAAAGACTTTCGCCTCATCAGACAGCATGGATACGTTCTGATCATCCCCGGCCTGCGCAACATGTAACGATTAGGGCAGTTAAGGATTCAACCGATCATCCAACTCACCCCGAAACGCATCGACCGAAAAGCCAGTACCCGACCCGCTCTCACCCAGATGAACAAAAACCCGGTTACTCCGGATACCAAACCGCTTCTGAATCGCCGACACCAGATCGATCAGCGACGCCTGCTGAGTCGCCGTCATCGGCCCGCCATCAGCATCCCCAACCACAGCGATCCCGATCGCGATGCGGTGCCAGCGATCCGACTCAGCACCTGCGAGAAAGCGCCCCTGCGACTGCAAACGCCACCGGAAGCCCGCCTCGATCTGACCATCGCCCGAGCCCGTGCCGTTGCCCACCACAAAGTGATAGCCCAGCCCGCCACGGCCATCTCGCTCGTGATCCCGATTGATCTGCTCAGCACTCCCCGCTGCGCTCCCGCTGTCGTGAATAATGATCGACTGCCACTGAGCCGGCTCGGCCACGTCAAGCAGCGCCTCGTCCAGCGCCGCCCCGTCGCTGTCCTGAGCCTGGATGTCCAGCCGCATCGCCACCGCCTGCACCGGGGCCACCGGCGACGGCTCAAGCACCAGCAGCAGGCTGCTGGTCAGCGTCATCGCCACCAGCAAGACACCCAGCACAGTGATCGTTCGCTGATCAGGCATTGAAACGTGAATCTCCTGCAGAACCCGTCATCCGCTGTTCTGCATCTTCGTTATCGGTCTAATAAAACAAGCTCTTCATCGCCAGGCCACTATTTCTATCGTCCCTGAACAGCACGGACATCAAAACTTGCCCGAATCCGCGCAAAACCTGCCGTTTAGGGCTGGTCCAGCGGCCGCAGTCGCTCCCGCAGGTTCGGCTGGTCACGGCCAAAAGCGTCCGTCACCGTCGCCGATCGATCACGGTCTCGCAGCGTCAGATAACGCTCATAAGGCGATCGTGAGGAGTTCTCAGGGAATAAACGGTCCCGAGACGTGCTGCATCCCGCCCCAAAACCCCCAAAGGGCACCACCAGCACCACCGCCCAGAGCCGTCGATCCATCCTCATGCCCCCCACATTACCACCATGCCTCCCACACGACCATCCGCCCCCATCCCCCTGAATAACCCGTCGAATAGACTGACCAGCCCATGGCTCAAACCCCCGAAACACCCCGCGAAGCCGCCATCGCGATCATCCAGACCCTCCGCGACAACGGCTTCACCGCCTACCTCGCCGGCGGATGCGTCCGCGATGCCCTCCTCGGCCTCGAACCCAAGGACTATGACATCGCCACCGACGCCCACCCCGCCAGCGTCAAAAAACTCTTCCCCCGCTGCCAGATGGTTGGCGAAGCCTTTGGCGTCGCACTCGTGCGCACCCGACACCACGCCACCGAAGTTGCCACCTTCCGTCAGGACGAGGGCTACTCCGACCGACGACGACCCGACGCCGTGACCTTCACCACCGCCGAACGTGACGCCGAGCGCCGCGACTTCACCATCAACGGACTCTTCGCTGATCCCCTCGACACCGACTCAAAGACACAACACGACCGCATCATCGACTACGTCGGCGGGCTCGACGACCTCAAAGCACAACGAATCCGCGCCATCGGCGACCCCGATGACCGCTTCGCCGAGGACTACCTCCGCATGCTCCGCGCTGTCCGCTTCGCCGCACGACTCGACTTTCAACTCGAACCCCGCACCGCCGCCTCCATCCAACCCCTCGCCCGCTACCTCGGCCAGATCAGCCGCGAGCGCATCGGCACCGAAGTCCTCGCCATGCTCGCCCACCCCCGCCGCGCTCGCGCTGTTCAACTCCTCGAAGAACTCCGCCTCGACGGACCCACCCTCAACGAAGACCATCTCGCACCCACCGACTCAAACCCGCCCCTCGATTCGCTCCCCGCCGATGCCACGCCCGCCCTGGCCCTCGCCGCCTGGTGGATCACACGTCAGCGTCTCCCGATGAACCTCACCACCATCGCACAGGCCATCAGCACACGATCCTCAGCCCACGCTGACCGCTGGCGCAAGGCCCTCTGCCTGAGCAATCAGGTCGACAACGACCTTCGCGGCATCCTCCGACTCATTACCCGCGCAGAAACCTGGGACAACCTGCGCATCGCAGCCAGAAAACGCCTCCTCGCCGAACCTCTCTGGCCGCAGACCCTCACCCTCCTCCGCGCCATCAACGACCAACCACGCACCGCTCAGATCGAAGCCGACAGCGCCCCACTCATCGCCCAAGGCGTCGCCCCCGAACCCCTCCTTCGTGGCGAAGACCTCTTGTCCCTCGGCATCCCCGCAGGACCCGACCTCGGCCGCATGCTCGACCAGGCCTACGATGCCCAACTCGAAGGCCTCTTCCATGACAAAACCTCTGCGCAACAGTGGCTCAAAAACCAAAACAGCTAACTGATCCGCGATCAATTACACCCACTCCCTCAAACCACTTCATTCCTCAACATGCCCGGCGCTGTTCCGGCCGATAGACTCCTTACCCCCATGGAAACCTGGCTCGAACATCTGGCGACCAACGCCCCCTACGTCGTTCTGGTTGGCGTTCTCCTCGCCAGCGGGTTCGGCGTCCCCATCCCCGAAGACCTCCCGCTTCTCGTAGGCGGATACCTCGCCGGGCAGGGCTACGCCGAACCCTATTCCCTCTTCGCCATGTGCTTCGCCGCCATCATGATCGCCGACGGAACCCTGTTCTTCCTCGGCCGCACCTACGGCCACCACGTCCCGCAGATGCCCATCCTCAACCGATTCCTCACCGATGAACGCGTCCTCCAAGCCGAACGCCTCCTCCAACGCCATGGCGGGAAGTTCATCTTCGTCGGACGATTCATCCCCGGCGTCCGCGCCCCGGTCATGTTCGGAGCCGGTGCCCTCAAGGTCCCCTACTGGAAGTTTGTCCTCTTCGACGCCGGCGCCGCCATCATCACCGCCCCCGTCTTCTTCTTTCTCGGCTACTACTTCGCCGACCACATCGAGGCCATTCGCCGCTGGATCATCGATGGCCAGCTCATCGTCGGACTCGCCGTCATCGCTGTCCTGGCCATCGTCATCATCCGCTGGCGCAAACGCCGCCAGCGCATGAAACTCGCCCGATCACAGCACCGCAGCCGTGACGCCGCCTAGGATCGCGGTTCATAATCCCAACTCCGCCCTTGCGGCCTCACACCCCCGGGTCTAGGCTTTACCCCATGTCAACCGAACCCATGGTCGGCCCCACCGATGTCCGGCAGACCTACCCTCAGATCATGAAGCGCGTCGCCGACGCCGCCCGCCGCGTCGGGAGACGCCCCGAGGACATCCTCGCCGTCGCCGTCACCAAGAACGCCACACCCGATCAGATCCGCACCCTCGTCGATCTCGGTCACTCCGACCTCGGCGAAAACCGCGTCCAGCAACTCGTCCAACGCGCTGCCCAGCTCGACGAATACCTCTCCCGCCGACGATCCCTGGGTGGAGCCGTCGAGGGCGAACCCACCATCATCCCCGACCGCATCCGCTGGCACATGATCGGCCACCTCCAACGCAACAAAGTCAAACAGGTCGTCCCCCTCGTCGATCTCATCCACGGCATCGATTCCCTCCGACTCGCCGAAGAGCTCCACGCCTACGGCGCCCGCACCGATCAGGTCATCGACATCCTCCTCCAGATCAACGTCTCCGGCGAGGTCTCCAAGCAAGGCGTCGCCGCCCCCGCAGCCATCCACGTCGCCGAGCAGATCGACACCATGATGCACCTGCGCCTCCGCGGGATCATGACCATGGCCCCCTATTCCGATCAGCCCGAAGACGCCCGCCCCATCTTCTCCCGCGCCGCCGGTATCTTCCACGACATCCGCAAAGAGGGCATCGGCGGAAACGACTTCACCGTCCTCTCTATGGGCATGTCCGGTGACTTCGAAGTCGCCATCGAAGAAGGCGCCAACCTCGTCCGCATCGGCCGCGCTCTCTTTGGCGAAACCGACTCCGAAGACCCAGACCAATAAGCCAACGCACTCACAGCAAACTCACCGGGTCCACATCCACCGCGATCGTCGTGTTCGAGATCAGCCGCCCGTGATTCCGCAGCGCCGTCATCACCCGCTGTAGCGCCCCCGCCGTGCCATCCGCTGGCCCCAGCAACTCGATCTGCTGACGATGATGATCCGCCACCCGCGCCATCGCCGGCACCATCGGCCCGCGCACCCGCACCGGCAAACCCAGTTGATCCCGCGCCTCAGTCAGCGCACCCGCCAACTCCGCAGCCAGCTTCGCACACATCGCCAGGTCCCGATGCCGGATCACCAGCCGCACCATCCGCGCCACGGGCGGCAACTTCAGCTTCCCCCGCAAAGCCAGCTCTCGCGCCGCAAAACCATCGTAATCACCCGCCATCGCCAGCGCTAGCGTCGGGTCCTCCGCGTTGAGCGTCTGCACAATCACTCGCCCCGCACCCTCCCCACGCCCCGCACGACCCGCCACCTGCGCCACCAACTGAAACGTCCGCTCCGCAGCCCGAAAATCCGGCAGATGCATCCCCGTATCCGCCGACACGATCCCCACCAGCCGCACCCGCGGAAAATCCAAACCCTTCGCCACCAACTGCGTACCCAACAACACATCCGCCTCACCACGCCCAAACCGCCCCAACGCCTCCAGATAATCCCGATGCCCCCGCATCGTGTCCGAGTCCATCCGAATCAGCCGCACCCCAGGCAGCTTCCGCGCCAACTCATCCTCCACCCGCTGCGTGCCCCACCCAAACAACGTCACCTTCCGCCCACAATCCGGACACGTCGCCGGAACCATCTGCTCCGCCTCGCAGTGATGACAACGCACCAACCCGCCCCTCGGCAGATCACCCTGACGATGAAACACCATCGTCGCGTCACAGTGATCACACGACTTGACCCACGCACAACCATGATCCGGACAAGCAATATGACTTGCGTACCCACGCCGGTTCAGCAGGATAATCGCCTGCCCCCGCTTCGCCGGATCAGCCTCCTCCAGCATCCGCCCCAGCTCCGACTCCAGTCGCTGCCCAATCAGATGAATCCCGCGCCGACTCCGCCGCTCCTCGATCAGGTCCACCAACTCAGCCTTCGGCATCGACATCCCAGGCGGGCGCTTGGTCAACCTCATCAGCGCATAACGATCTCGCTGCTTCGCGTTGTGCAACGACTCCAGACTCGGCGTCGCCGACCCCAGCACCACCAACGCCCCCACCCGCTGGGCCCGCCGAATCGCTACATCTCGCGCGTGATACCTCGGCAGCTGATCCTGCTTGTAACTGCTGTCATGCTCCTCATCCACGATCACCAACCGCAGCCGCCCCACCGGCGCAAACACCGCCGAACGCGCCCCGACGACAACCTTCGCCTCACCACGACGCACCCGATGCCACTGCGCATTGCGCTGCGCCGCCGTCAACCCCGAATGCAACACCGCCACATCCGCGAACCGCGCCATGAACCGCCCCACCGTCTGAGGCGTCAGCGCAATCTCCGGAACCAAAACAATCACACCCGCCTCCGCATCCTCACCACGCAACCTCTCAATCAGCCGCAGGTAAACCTCCGTCTTGCCCGACCCCGTAATGCCGTGCAGCAAACCCACCCCAAACCCATCCCCAGCCATCACCCGCAACCGCTCGAGCGCATCAGCCTGCTCATCCGTCAACTGGAGATCATTCGCCGTCTCTAAACCATTCGCCGGTGAAGAAACAGGGTCCGCCATGATCGTGTCCACCCGCCGCTGCTCCAGCAACCCCGCCTCGATCAGCTTGTTCACCGGACCCAACGTCTTCGCCCCACCCATCGCCGCCAACGCCTGACGATCCACCCAACCATCCTTCTCCATCACCCCCCGCCCCGCCTCCATCACCGCCCGCTGAACCTTCGGCAGCTTCAAGCCCTCATCAATCCCCTCAGCGACACGAACCTCCACCCGCGTCGTCGTACCGATCCCCTTCGACACCGCCGCCGGCGTGACCGCCCCAAACACCATCCCCAGCGGACACACGTAATACCGCGCGATCCACTTGGCCAGCTCCACCAACTCCTCAGGCAGCGCCCCCACCGGGTCCACCGCCAACACCGCCTTGATCTTCCCCGCATCCAGCCCACTCGAATCCGAACCCACCTCGATCACCACACCCCCCGCCACCTTGTTCCCACGCCCCAACGGCACCTTCACCCGCTGCCCCACCCGCGCCTCCATCCCCTCAGCCAGCCGATACGTCAACCCATCCGCCGTGACATCCACCCCCTGCTCAATCGCCACCCGCACATACCGCGCCGCCAGATCACCATCCGAAAACACCGGACTCGGGAACAACTCATTCATTACCCCCGAGTCTATCCGCATAATCAAAAACCCCCGCGGCCTTTGGATGGCCGCAGGGGCTCAAGTTCCCTTGATTCCGGTCACATCTGCTCAGCGACGCCGAGCAAGCCCCAGCATCCCCAGCCCCAGCAACGCAGCCGTCGCCGGCTCCGGCAACGCGTTCACATCAACCCCGAAGTTCGTCGCCAGCAGCGACAAGTCAATCAGGTCAACCAGCGTGTCCCCATTAAAGTTCCCGTCCGTCCACGTCCCGCCACCCTCAAAGTTACCCGCCAGAATCGACAGGTCCACCAGGTCCACCACGCCATCAAGATTCGCATCACCTGGCAGGGCCACCACCACCTGAACATCAGTCGCTTGATAAATCACAGCCAACGCAAATGTAGGCGTCACCACCTGATCAATAACCTCATCAAACTCACCAACCCGCGACAAGCCATCAATCAGCGGGATCACCGTCCCGTAATCCAGCAGCAGCCCGCCCGGAACATTCAGGTCCAGCGTACCCGCTAACTCAACCGCGCCATCAATAAACAGCCGGTCGTACTGACCAGGATTCTCGCCCACAATCTTCATCACCAGCGTCCCACCCTCGCCCTGACTAAAACCCGCCGCAAACAGATTCCCCGCCGTCGGACCCACCAGCATCACGCCATCATTATCAACCACGGTCAGCCCGACATCTGCTCCAGCCTCAAAACGCATCTCACCAGACACGCCATTACTCAGCGTCCCCTCACCCGCAAACGTCGCCGCACTGTCCACCGCCGTCAATCCCTGCATCCGCAGCGAAGAACTCGGATTAATCCACGTCGTCGTGCTCGAACCCAGGAAGTTCACATCCGCCGTCACCCCAACACCAAAGTTGACCTCAAGATCACCACTCAGGTCCATCCGCGAACCCGCCAGCTTGGTCGTCACAAACAAGTTGCTCCCGTTAAGCCTCATCAACCCGCCCATCCCCCAGGACGTCTCATCACCCGTCAGATTCACCGTCAGGCTCGCCGTCAAGCCCGCACTCACGTCGATCTCGCCATCAAAATCGTGTCCCTGGCCGACCTGTTCAATCCGCCCCGCGTTGACCGTCAACGCTGAGTTCACATCCCAGTCACTGTTCGTCAGACCATCCATGTCGAATACGTCCGCCACGATCACCGAACTCAGATTCACACTCGCATCAGCGCCCTGATACGCAACCCCCTCGATCGTGGTCGTCCCCCCGACCCAGTTCGTCGAGCCATTGAACAGAACCACGCCATCCGACGAGTCCGTGCTCGGCGTCATAAACGTCCCCCCACTGATCGACGTCGTGTCCTCAAACCGAAGAATCCCCCCGTTACTCACCGTAAACGTCCCGCCGTTGACATCACTCAGGCTCCCGTCAAACGTCAGCTGCCCCCCATCCACCACCACTGACGCCGCCGCCTCAATCACCACATCCGACTCCACCCGCGCGTCGGCAAAACCCGCCGTGTCATTCAACACCTCAAATGCCCCCCCCGCCAGGGTCCATTCCCCACCCGTGATCCGAAGCGTCCCAACAGCATTCCCCCCAACCCTCACCGTCGAACCCGCCGCCGTCGTCCAGCCCTCGCTCAGGTTCATCGCCAGTAAACCACCCCGACGCAGATAGATCGTCCCATTGAAATCGTCACTCAGCCCCGTCCCATTGAACGTCATCTGATCGATCGCAATCCCCGCCCCGCCTCGCGCCGCAATGACGCCCCCACCCAAATCCCCATCCAGGTCCATCCGACCACTGCCCACCTGGTTGAACACCAACCCGTTCTGCGCGCCCCCGACCTGAGGATCAATCTCCCCGTCATTCACCAGACTACGAAACCCATTGCCAACCAGATTCACGACGCCATCCCCACGGATAATCGCCGTCGAGTTGATGTCCAACAACTCATCAACCTCGATTTCCGCCCCCGGCCAGAGCGTCACGATCGCCCGATCACTGATCACCAGATTGTCCGTATCCAGGGCATCCGAAGCACCCCCGGACCAAGGATAAATCTCCAACCTCGACGAATAGGTCTGCGCTGGCGTGACGTTCCGACCCGACACGCTCGTCGTCCCGGTCACCACCAGACGATTCGTATCCATATTCAATCGCATCCCATCCGTGATCGTCAGCCCCGCCACCGTGTCGTTCACGTTCAGCGTGACCACATCATTCTCAATCCCCGCCAGGTCGCCTATGAATGCGTTATCCGTCGAGTTAGGCGTCCCAAAAGGCGTCCAGTTCCCCAGCGTGCTCCAAAGATCACTGTTCGAACCATCCCAACTCTTATCCACCGCCCACACCGGCGACACACCCACCGCACTCACAAAACCAGCTACCAAGACACCCGTACACAGACCTGAATAAGACATGACGAAAACCTTTCTTTAAGCCATACACCATGGCAGTTGATCGAAATAAAAAACCCAGAAGTAGCCCCTGAGTTACGCACACTTGGCGCGAACCCTGCACAGCCAGCGACATAATCTCACGACCTCACAAAACTCCCTTGAAGACTCTTAGCCCATCCCTCCACTACCAGACCAAGCCAATCGCCAACTCGATACATAAGCCCATGAGATGGACATCCCATACGCGACCAAGACTGCGCAGATTCCCTACAAGTCATCAGACTCCACCACCAGTCATTTCTTATTCAGAATAGAACGACAACCTAGACCATCGACTGCAAAACAGTCTCTAATCTCTCAACCCGGAGAACATCGAGCAGCACCAAACCGCCCGTACAATAATAGATTCGCCACAGAACCGCTGATGGTTACACTCGTTTTGGAAGATCGGATGACATGAAGCCGACAACAGCCTGATTCAGAGTCAGGGAAACAAAAAAAACAAAGAATATGTGACACTTGACGTAACCCATGAGACCCGAGCAACGAATCAACCTTACAGACGAACAGTACCAACGCTGGATGGTAGCCGCCCAGCAAGGCGACGCTGCCAGCTATCGCCACTTGCTCCAAGCCCTCGACGCCTGGCTGCGAAAGTACCTCGGCGCTCAACACTCCGCAGTTGACACCGACGACCTGGTCCAGGAAACCCTCCTCGCGATTCATCTCAAACGAGCGACCTATGATCCCGCTCAGCCGCTGCTCCCCTGGGTCAGAGCGATCGCACGCTACAAGAAAACCGACTTCTACCGCCGTCACAAACGTCGCCGCGAAGCACACACCAACGACTTCACCATGATCCATGCCACCGAGACCATCTCGACACAGGCCGAAAATACCGAAGCCCTCGATCACCTCCTCGATCGCCTCCCCAGACCGCAGGCCGAGGTCATCCGCCTCGTCAGGATCGAGGGACTTACCATCCAGGAAGCCGCAACACGACTGGGACGAAGCCCCGCATGGGTCAAGGTCAACGTCCACCGAGCTCTCAAAGCGATGAAACAGCACGCCGACGGAGCCGCACCATGAACAAGAAACTCATCGACGCACTCGTCGAAGACCTCCAGCCCGTTAAACGACCCTCACCCTGGGCCGCGACACGACTCTTCCTCGTCTGCCTGCTCACCACCCTGATCTTCGCCTGGCTCATGCGCGGCAACCGCATGCTCGCCGCCGATCCCACACTCACCCTCTGGTCATGGCTCAAGCTCCTCCCCTTCGCACTCGGCGCCGTCGCATGTGTCTTGCTCACCTGTGACACCACCATCCCCGCTCGCCACACCAAACGATGGACTCTCGCCCTCCTCATCACCGCCGCCCTCATCCTCATCAGCTTCGTCACAGCAGGCCTGATGAGCCCGGACGCCAACGTGCTCAACCCCTCCGCCTTGGGCTGCGTCAGATCGATCGTCATCTTCGCCATACCCCCACTCGCCTTCATGCTCTGGTTCGCCCGCCAGCGAGCAACCACCCATCCAGCCTTCGCCGGGGCCTGCGCCGGGGCCGCAGCAGGCCTCCTCGGATCCCTCGCCTACGGCATGAGCTGCCGCATCGACGGCCTCGCCTTCATCAGCGTCTGGTACTCCACCGCAATCCTCGCCGTCGCCGCCATCGGCTTACTACTCGGCCCCAGAATCCTCCGGTGGTAGCCCCCTCCCCAGGTCACCATCCCCCACAACCCGCTAAACTCCCCCTCCCAACCACACCAAACCAGGAGCTACCCCATGTCCGATCGACCCGCAGCCGTCACCCTCAAAGGCAACCCCATGACCCTCGTCGGCCCCGAACTCAAAGCCGGCGACAAGGCACCCGCCTTCTCCCTCGTCGCCAACGACATGTCCGCCAAATCCCTCGACGACTACGCCGGCAAGGTCAAAATCCTCTCCGTCGTCCCCTCACTCGACACCCCCGTCTGCGACACCGAGACCCGCAAGTTCAACCAGGAAGCCGCCTCCCTGGGCGACAACGTCGTCATCCTCACCGTCTCCGTCGACACACCCATGGCCCAGAAACGCTGGTGCGCCGCCGCCGGCGTCGACAAGGTCCACACCCTCTCCGACTTCAAAGACCACAAGTTCGGCACCGCCTACGGCGTCCGCATCAAAGAAATCGGACTCCTCGCCCGCCAGGTCTTCGTCATCGACAAAGACAACACCATCACCCTCGCCCACCTCGTCAAAGAAGTCGCCGAAGAACCCAACTACACCGCCGTCCTAGACGCCGCCAAAAAAGCCCTCTGACAAGAGCCCCTCCCCACCAACAGCCCCTCCCCAACGAGCCCGGGACGGCAGTCCCGGGGCCAAACCAGCTCTCATCAAGCCGCCCACCCGGGCGGCTTTTTCATACGCCCCCCTAAACCCCCGCCAACAACCCACCATCCACATAAATCACCTGACCACTCACATAGTCCGACGCCCCCGACGACAGAAACACCGCCGCACCCACCAGCTCCTCCGGCCGCCCCCAGCGACCCGCTGGCGTCCGCTTACAAATCCACGCATTAAACTCCGGGTCCGCCACCAGCTTCGCCGTCAGCTCCGTCTCGAAATACCCAGGACCGATCCCGTTCACCTGCACGTTGTGCCCCGCCCACTCCACCGCCATCGCCCGCGTTAGCATCTTCAAACCACCCTTCGCCGCCGCGTAGTTCCCCGTCGTCGGCCGCCCCACCTCACTCATCAGCGAGCACGTATTCACAATTTTACCAGCTCCCCTCCGAATCATTCCGGGGGCCACAAACCGCGACACCAAAAACGCACTCGTCAGATTCACCTCGATCACGCCCCGCCACTGCGCCGCCGTCATCTCCGCCAGCGGCGCACGATCATGAATCCCAACATTATTCACCAGCACATCCACAGGCGTCTCCCGCTCCAACACCCCAATCGCCTCCTCCACCGCCACCTCATCCGTCACGTCACACACCAGCGTCCCCGCCTCAAACCCCTCACCCCGCAGACCCTCCGCCGTCGCTTCCACCGCCTCCGCACCCCGACCGTTAATTACGACCCGCGCCCCATGCTCCGCCAACCCCCGCGCCATCGCCAACCCCAACCCGCGCGTCGACCCCGTCACCAGCGCCGTCTTCCCCGTTAAATCAAACAGCCCACGCCGCGCAACATCAGTCATCAAAACTCACCACACCCTTCAGCAGCCCCGCCTCCGGCCGCAACCAACCCTCGAACACATCCACAAACGACGCCACCCCCGCCCGATGCGTGACCCACGCCTCCACATCGATCCGACCCGCCTCCAGATGCCCGATGATCTCTCGGAAATCCGCCGCCACCGCGTTCCGGCTCGCCAGCAGCGTCAACTCCTTCCGGTGAAACTCCGGATCGTCAAACGACACCTCACCCCGCACCAGCCCCACAAACGTCAGCGTCCCCCCCTGACCCGTCAGCCCGAACGAACCCTCCATCGAACCCCGATGACCCGTCGCATCAAACACCTTGAACGGTAGGTCACCCCGCCCCTCAACCCACTGCTCAGCACCCGATCGCGCCGGATCAATCACCAGCGTCTCAATCCCCAGCAGCCGCTCCGCCGCCCGCGCCCGATCACCCGACACATCCACACCCACCACCTCAGCACCCGCCAGCACCGCAAACTGCGCCGCCGTCAACCCGATCGGCCCCAACCCCACCACCGCCACCCGCTCACCCGCCTCCACCCGCGCCCGCGACACCGCGTGCTTCCCGATCCCCAGCGTCTCCACCAGCGCCAGCGCATCCAACCCCAACACCTCCGACCGATGCAGCTTCCCCGCCGGCAGCACGATCCGATCCCGCATCCCCCCATCCGTATGCACCCCCAGACACTTCAGCGTCTCACAACAGTTCGTCCGCCCCAACCGACACACGCCACACACCCCGCAGTTCAGATAAGGCTCCACCGCACACCGATCCCCAGCCACCAGCCCCTCAACCCCATCCCCCACCGCCACCACCTCGACCCCCAGCTCATGCCCCAGAATACGCGGGTACTCAAAAAACGGCTGCTCCCCCCGATACGCATGGATGTCCGTCCCACACACCCCCACCCGACGCACCCGCACCACCACCTCACCCGCCCCAGGCGACGCCGGCTCACCCGTCTCCACCATCCCCCAAACCCCAGGCTTCTCCAACACCAAAGTCCGCATCACATCACTCCTGACTCTCACGATCACCCATTAGACCACAGCAAACCTACCCAACACACACGACTTACCGACAAGCCCGCGCGCCAACCATGCCAGCACCCCGCCAAAATCACAACAACAGCGCAGACCCACGCACGCCCCCCAGTTACGATGGCAACTGAACTCACACGCCGAAGGGACACCAAACCATGCCGATCTCATCATCCCGTGCCCACCTCGGCGGGTTCACCCTCATCGAACTCCTCGTCGTCATCTCTATCATCGCGCTACTCATCGGCATCCTCCTCCCCTCACTCTCCGCAGCCCGCGCCTCCGCCAAACAGGCCCAGTGCATGTCCAACCTCCGCCAGATCAGCATCGCGCTGGCCGCCTACGAAGTCGACAACGGCGCCTACCCAATCATCTGGACCCACAACGTCCCAACCGGATGGAAGTCCCGCATCGATACCTACCTCAGCGCCCAGGCCCTCGAACTAACCGAGACCGCCATCCAGTGCCCCTCCGCCGATACCGATGAACTCCTCGCAGCACCCTCCGACGCCACTCGCGGGTTCATCGCCACCAGCTACGGACTCAATGGCGCTCTCCAGTTCCCCCAATGGTCCTTCAAATCAGCAGTCGTCCCCAACCCCTCACAAATCATCATCGCCGGGGAACAACCCGTCGAGATCCTCGAAGCCATGATCACCGCCGACCAGTACGGCGTCCTCGCCACACCCACCATCACCGGCTGGTTCGCCTCAAACAACCACCGCGCCGAACGAGCCTTCCGTCACCTCCCCGATGACGCATGCCTCTTCACCTTCGTCGATGGTCACGTCGACTGGCTCGACTACACCGCCCAAAAACGCGACAACGGACACTGGTACTGGTGGCCCGAAGACGACTCTCCCGAAATCGAAGGCGAAATCGACGACCTCCTCCCCGACCTCCCCAGCGGTAACACCGGCAACAACTCAGGCGGCTCCTCAGGCGGCAGCATCGGCAGCGGCCTCGGCGGCAACACCCCCTCCCCCAACATCCCAGGCTGCGGCTGCTGAGCCACCCCCAACCCGGGCATAACACAACACGAGCCCGGGGCGGAAGCCCCGGGGCCAAAGCCGGGTGCCAACCCTGCGAAGCCTTGGCGAAGCAGGGCCAACCCACAACCCAAGCGTGTCACGAGTCCCGAACTTGCTTCTGGAGCCCAGCCCTTCGCCAACCCGCCACCACCAAAAGCACACCAACCATCTCACCCCTTCACGCACCTGTCCCCGGATATACCGCGCTTCAGCGCACCGCCCCAACTTGCCACCGCGCGCGCACAAACCGTTGCACTTCAACCCCCATCGGTCACGTTTGATTGACGACTTCGGCCGCTTCCGCGCCCAAAACGCTCCGTTTCACACCCCAAAGAAGGCCGCTGGCGCCTCGTAATACACCTCCCGCAGCAGCGGCTCATCGAACCCCGCCCCCCGCAAAACCGCCGTGCTGTCCGCCGGCAGCGACGGGTCCACCATGCTCAGATCCGGGTCCACAATCGGGCTCGGACCATCGTAATCCGTTTCCATCAAAGTCTTTAACGCCCAGAAACGACTCGCGTACAAGTCGTAATCAATGTTCTCATCGTTCGTCACGATGTCCGTCCCAAACAGCACCCGCCCCGGATTCCGACGACAAAAGTCCGCAAACGCCCCCGGATGCTGGCTCAGCTCCCGCACCATCCACTTCGTCGCCGAAGTGTCCACCACGTAGTTCGGGTAATCATCCATAAACCCTTGCAAAACCTCAAGATCCTCAGGCGTACCCCCCATATGCGCGCCCAGCCACGGCACCTCCCCGTAACGATCCAGCACCCGCCGGAACCGATCAAAGTGCTCCCGCTTCGTCCCGTACTTGTCGCCGTGCGCATACCTCGTAGCAAACCACGTGTCCGGGTCCCCCACATGACTCATCAGCTTCATCCCCAGCGACACCGCCAGGTCCATCGCCTCAAAACGGATCGGATCGTCAATCCAGAAGTGCTCCGCCAGGTCCAGCCCCCGCGGCGCCGCCCAGATCTTGCAGATCGCACACCCACGCTCCGCAAACTGCTCAATCCGCTTAAGCCACTCGCTGGTAAACGTCTCCGGCTTGTCCCGCTCCTCATAGTTCGGCACCGCGATAAACGCGATCTTCTCCCCCCAGCGCTCCGCCAGCGCGTCCACCTGATCCATCCGGTTGGTCATCGACCACGCCTTGACCACGCCGTACCGCTCCGCCGCCTCAAAATAAACCTCCGACGACGCCACCGTCCCGATGTGCGTGTGCACATCCAGAATCGGCCCGCGATACCCAAACGTCTCCGCCTCCGCGTGATAGTCCAGCCCCAGCGTGTTCGCTGGATTCACCCCCCGCTGTGCGGCCTGGTCTTGATTCTGTGCCATGCCCCGCATGGTAGGCTCTTGCCCAAGAGATCGGCATGGCTAACGTAAACCCAATCAAACTCATCGCTTGCGACGTCGATGGCACCCTCATCGCACCCGATGGCACCATCCCCGACCGCAACCGCGAAGCGATCGCCGCGGCCTCAGCACGCGGGGTCCACTTCGTCCTCGCCTCGGCCCGCCCGCCCCGGATGGCCCGGCCCATCTACGACGAACTGGCTCTAAGCTCCTATCAGATCAACTACAACGGTGCGGTCATCCAGCGGCCCAGCGATGCCGAGTACGCCGTCCACCGCCCGATCGAGCCCGCCTTGGCCCGGCGCCTCGTCGCCGTCGCCCGCCGCATCGACCCGCAACTCGCCGTCAGCCTTGAGGTGAAGGACCAGTGGTTCACCGATGGCCAGATCGACGGCCTCACCACCGCCACCTCCCTCAACCTCAAGCCCGACTACGAAGGCCCCCTCGACGCGGTGATGAACCAGCCCATCACCAAGGTCCTCCTGCTCATCCCCCCCGAGCGCATGTCGCATCTTCACCGAGGCTTACGCGCCTTCTTCCGGCACCACCTCCGCTTCCAGATCAGCGACGCCCATCTCATTCAGGCCGTCCAGCCCCAAGCCGACAAGCACCATGGCGTCCAATGGATCGCCAACCACGATGGCGTCTCTCCGGAAAATGTCCTGACCCTCGGCGACGCCCCCAATGACGCCGGCATGTTGCGCTGGGCGCACACCAGCGTGGCCGTCGCCAACGCCTGGCCCGAAGCGCAGGATGCCGCCAAACACATCGCCAACGTCACCGCAGAGCAAGGCGCTGTTGGCTGGGCCATCGAGAAGTTTGTGCTCTCCTGACTCGATCCTGAATCGGCGCATCAATGAAAACACCCACGAACCTGTAACAGCTCGCGGGCGCGGAGAAGGGAAGCGCCCCCGACGCGCAAGGCGCGTCGGGAGCGTGGTGGTGGGGCAGGTGATTAACGGATCTCGATCTGTCGCGGCAGCGTCTGCTCATGCTTAGGCAGCGTAAGCGTCAGCACGCCGTTTTCGAGCGTGGCCTGGATCTTGTCCGCGTCGAGCTCGCTGGGCATCCTGAAGCGTCGGACCACCCGCTGCGCCCGTCGCTCGTGCAGATGCACGTTCGCCGTCTTCTGCGACTGATCCTGCACTTGCGCTACCTCGGTCGTGTCTGCGGCTGTCGCCGCGGGCTCACTCTTATGAGCCGTCTCCGACCGATCCGCCTCGATCGTGAGCACGCCATCCTCAAGCGTCACGCTCACCTGATCCCGGGTATAGCCCGGCAGCTCCGCCTCGACGACGTAAGCGGTGTCGTTCTCGGTGACATCCACGGGGTACCACCCCGCGGTGGTGCCACTCGGGCGGTAAGCTCGATTGAACGCGCGGTCGAACTCTTCGAACAGGTCGACGGTGTTGGGTCGTGTGAGCAACATGGGTTGCCTCCTTTTCGTTGTGGCCCTGGTCTTAACGTCGCCGGGCCGGTGCTTTCATTTCACTCACCCCACAGGTTGCACAAGGCGTGCCAGCGGGGTCGATCTGCTGTAAGCCCTGATATGATCGTCAGATAGACACAAAATGCGAAATGCGATTTTCTGCCATAGTGGCAGTTTTCGTAGGAGGAGATGTCTTTTGAATGCCAGTTGGTAACAATGCGACGTATGAGTATTCGCGCCGCAGTTGTGGGGCCCACCGGTTACGCCGGGGCCGAGTTGATTCGCCTGTTGCTGGGTCATCCCGGGGCGGAGCTGACGTACCTGGCCTCGCATCGCGACGAGCTGCCGGACCTGCGCGTCGAGTTCCCGCGGTTCGCGGGTCAGTTGTCGGATGTGGTCGCGGTCGCCAGGCCGATCGACAGTCGCGCGATCGCGGCGGCTGCGGACGTGGTGTTCCTCGCGTTGCCGCACACAGCATCCATGGCGCACGTGCCGGGTTTGATCGACGCGAGGCTGCGCGTGATTGACCTTTCGGCGGACTACCGACTGGCTTCGGCGGGGTTGTATGAGGCGGTCTACGGCGTGGCGCACACCGATGCCGGGCGCATCGGAGAGGCGGTGTACGGGCTGCCGGAGTTGTTCCGGGATCAGATCACCAAGGAGACACGGCTGGTCGCTTCGCCGGGGTGCTATCCCACGGCAGCGCTGCTGGGGCTGACGCCCTTGCTTCGCGCCGGTCTGGTCGAGACCTCTTCGATCGTGATCAACGCGGCATCGGGGACGACGGGTGCCGGTCGGGCGGCGAAGGTCGGGCTATTGCACGCCGAGGCGAACGAGGGCTTTGCGGCCTACGGAAAGATTGGCGGGCACCGACATCAGCCGGAGATCCGGTACACGCTCGAACGGCTGGGGCTGCCGGGGATTGATCCGTTGTTTGTTCCGCATCTCCTGCCGCTGGATCGTGGCATCCTGGAGACGATCTACCTGGAACCGAAAGCCGGTGTGACCGAATCAGATGTCGCGCGGGCTTACACCGAAGCGTATGCGGATGAGTTCTTCGTTCATGTGGTGGATCACCTGCCGAGCGTGAAGCACGTCACAGGGACGAATCATGTGCAGATCGGTTTCCGGATGGCGGAGACCGCGACCTCGCGGAAGCTGGTGGTGTTTGTCGCGGAAGACAACATCGTCAAGGGTGCCTCTGGCCAGGCGGTGCAGGCGATGAATCTGATGTTTGGGTTGGAGGAAGGCGCGGGGTTGTCTTTCTAAGCCGCAACATGAAGTCGGTCTCGTAAGGCTGCATAGATATCTAGATATCTATAGGATATGGGCACTTCCTGACCGTATAGAGGCTAGATCATGGATGCTATGGAAGCGATCAGAGCTGCGTTGCGCCAGAGTTACGACTGGAACCGGATGCTCGCCGAAGACATGAGAGATGTGCCCTTGACGTTCCCGACACCAACCGGGGGAAACCATCCGGTGTGGGTGGTTGGTCATGCCGCGTTTGCTCGGGCTGCTTTGCTGTCGTTTATCACGGGAGAACCGAATCCACTGGCAGAGTGGGAAGCGAAGCTCGGCGGTCAATCTCAACCGAGCGGTGACGGCAGCGTTTATCCCAGCTATGACGAGGTCATGGCGCTCTGGGAACGTGAGCACCAGCGGACCTTGCAGGCTTTAGCCAAGTTTGGCGAGGCCGGGCTCGATCAGCCAGCGCTGGGTGTGCCTCCAAAGTTAAAAGATGATCCGGATTTTCAGACGGTCGGTCGGATTTTTCTGTTTACCGCCTTGCACGAGATGTCGCATCGTGGCCAGCTCGCTGACGCGCGCCGTGCGTTGGGCCGAGGCCCGCTGGCGTTTTGAGTAGTGTCTATCGAGTCGCCTATTTTGTTTGATTGGTTGCGACGCCGATCTGTGGACAGGAGCGTTGCAGGGTGCAGGTTGAGCAGGCGGGTCGGCGGGCGTCGCAGACCGCTCGTCCGTGTTCGATGAGGAGGTGGGCGAGGAGGGTCCAGTTTTGTTGGGGGAAGCGTGCGGCGAGGTCGCGTTCGACTTTGACGGGGTCGGTGTGGTTGGTGAAGGCGAGTCGTCGGGAGAGGCGGCCGATGTGGGTATCGACGACAACGCCGGCGTTGATGTTGAAGGCGTTGCCGAGGACGACGTTGGCGGTTTTGCGTGCGACGCCTGGGAGGGTGAGCAGTTCGTCCATGGTTTGCGGGACTTCGCCGTCGAAGGTCTCGACGACTTCGATGGCGGCGCCGTGGATGTTCTTGGCTTTGTTGCGGAAGAACCCGCAGGTCTTGACGTAGGGTTCGATCTTCCTGGGTGATGACTTGGCGAAGGCTTGGGGGGTGGGAAAGGCTTTGAAGAGGTCAGGGGTGACCTTGTTGACGCGGACATCCGTGCACTGAGCCGAGAGGATGGTGGCGACGACGAGTTCCCACGGTGATGTGTAGTTCAGAGCGCAGTGGGCATCGGGATAGAGGTCGAGGAGTTTTTTGTAGAGGCGGGCGCAGCGGCGGCGTTCGGCGGGGTCGACCTGGGGCAGTTCGATGGTGTTGGTCACGCCTGAGTCTCGTCGCTGGGGATGGGCGTGTCTTTCAGTTGCTTTGATGCGGGGATTTGCCAGGGCGCTGCGAGGAGGATGATCAGGGCGAAGAGGGCTTCGGTCCCGACCGCGCGTTCGGCGGACTTATGAAGCGGCTGGAAGGCGTCGCGGGCGGCGGCGCGGTCGAGTTCGGGGAGCGCGGGATTGTAGATGTCAGCGCGGAGATCGTTCATCTGCGGGACGAGGTTGGTCTGTTCGTAGAGGAGGATGCCGAGGGCGATGAGTAGAGCGGCGAGCTGAAGTTTCGAGAGCTTTCCGCCAGCCCAGGGGACGAGCAGGAGCGTGAGAAGGACGGTTCCGACGGCGGCGTAGCGGATGATGGCGTGCTTCTCGAATAGGCACAGCGCGATGACGCCTGCGAGTCGTTGGGGGTCATCATTTCGGAGCAGGACATGGTCGTGCTGCGAGGCGGTGATGAGCGGCTGGTACTCGCGCATGGTCCAGAAGATCTGTGGGGCGCCGAGACCCATCATCAGCGTGGAGCCGAGCCAGAGGCCCAGGGCGGTGATCTGAATGGCGATGAGTGTGCGGAGGAGGGTCATGGAGGATCCTAGGGCTTGTTGTCCTTGGCTTCATTGATGAGTTGGCGGAGTAGGTCAAAAGCCTGCATGGGAGAGAGGTTATCGAGTTGCGTCTCGCGGAGCTGGTCGATGACGGGGTGTTCGAGGACGCGGTTGAACAGGGGGAGGTCGGGTTCGGAGCGGGTTGCGGGTTTGGCTAGTTGGGCGACGTTCTGAGCGGTGTGCTGCTCGGAGAGTGCGGCGAGGAGCGTGTTGGCGCGCTGGACGACAGCGTCGGGCATGCCAGCGAGTTTGGCGACGTGGATGCCGTAGGAGCGGTCGGTGGCGCCCGGTTCGATGCGGTGGAGGAAGACGACCTGGTCGTTCCACTCGCGGACCTTGACGTGGAGGTTCTCGACGGTGGGGATCTGGTCGGCTAGTTCGGTGAGCTCGTGGTAGTGAGTCGCCATAAGGACGCGAGGCGGGTCGGGTCGGGTGGCGAAGTGTTCGGCGATGGCCCAGGCGAGGGACAGGCCGTCGAGGGTGGAGGTCCCGCGGCCAATCTCGTCGAGGATGATCAGGGATCGTCCGGTGGCGTGGTGGCACATGCGGGCGGTCTCAGCCATCTCGACCATGAAGGTGGACTGACCGGTGTGGAGCTCGTCGGAGGCACCGATGCGGGTGAAGATGCGATCGGTGACGCCTAGCGTGGCAGACTTGGCGGGGACGAAGGAGCCGGCGTGGGCCATGAGGGTGATCAGAGCGGCCTGGCGGATGAAGGTGGACTTGCCAGCCATGTTGGGACCGGTGATGAGCGCGAGCCCTCCCGCCTTGCGCACGTCGGATTCAGTCGTGTTGAGGAACATGTCGTTGGGCACGAAGCGGTCGGCGAGGATGATGTCGAGGACGGGGTGGCGGGCTTCGATGAGTTGGAGGGTGGGTTCATCAGTGAGGGTGGGTTTGACGTAGCGGTGGCGCGCGGCGGTGCGGGCGAAGGAGGCGAGGGTGTCGAGTTCGGCGACGACGGTGGCAAAGGCACGGAGGGCGTCGGTGTGCGCGAGGATGTCGGCGGTGAGTTGCTCGAAGAGTTGTTTTTCGCGTTCGACGGCTTCGGACTCGGCGTGGAGGACGCGGGTCTCGTAGGTCTTGAGCTCGGTCGTGATGAAGCGTTCGGCGTTTTTGAGGGTCTGCTTGCGGGTCCATGAGTCGGGGGCTTTGTCGCGGTGGAGCGCGGTGAGCTCGATGTAGTAGCCGAAGACGCGGTTAAAGCCGACCTTGAGGGAGGGGACGTTGATCTCGTCGATGAGTTTCTTCTGGTAGCGGGCGAGCCAGGCCTGGGAGTCACGCTGGAGGCTGCGGGTTTCGTCGAGGGCGGGATCGACACCATCCCGGATGAGCCCGCCTTCGCGGAGGTGGTTGGGGGGTTCATCGACGCAGCGGGTGGTGATGGCGGCGGTGATGGTGGCAAGGGCCTCGCGGTTTTCGCGGAGAGCTGAGACCAGCGGATCGAGTTGTGGGTGATCATTGAGTTGTTCGAGGAGTTGATCGGCTTGTGCGGTGCTGCGACCGAGAGCGACGACGTCGCGGGGCGCGGCGCGGCCGAGAGTCAGGCGGGCGAGGATGCGTTCGATGTCCTGGATGTCGGCGAGACGATTGCGGAGAGCTTCGAGCAGGCGTGGCGCGGCGACGAGGGCTTCGACGGCGGCGTGACGCTGCTCGATGGCGGCGCGATCCCGGAGCGGGTAGGCGAGCCAGCGGCGGAGCGTCCGGCGGCCAAGGGCGGTGGAGGGTTTCTCGAATACTGAGAGGAGCGAGCCTTCTTCAGACTCCGAGCGGGTTGTGCGGGTGATCTCGAGACTGCGCAGGGCCGACTCGTCGAGGACAAGGTGCTGTTCACGCGGGAAGCGCTTGGGCGGCTGGAGATGAGCCAAAGCCCCCTGACCGGATGCCTTCTCGGTGGCGTTGGGTTTCTGGGTCTCGCGGAGGTAGTGGAGGATGGCGGCGGCGGGGAGGAGTTCGGGGCTGTCGTCGGCCAGGCCAAAGCCGGTGAAGGAGGCGACGGCGTAGTGGCTGCGGAGCAGGTCGACGGCCTCATCACGGTGGAACTGCCAGCCCGGGCGACCGGTGCCGATGGCGGCATCGAGTCGGTCGAGGAGTTGCTGGGCGCGGGGCGGGGTCTGGCCGGTGGCGGTCTGGCTGTAGAGCAGTTCGCTGGGGGCGAGGCGGGAGAGCTCGTCGAGGAGGTCGGCTTCCGGGAGCGTGGCGACCCAGAAGGTTCCTGTCGACAGGTCAGTCCAGGCGAGGGCGACGTGGTGATCTTCGATGAAGGCGACGGCGGCGAGGGAGTTGTCGCGGCCCTCGTCGAGGAGTGAGGATTCGGTGAGGGTGCCGGGGGTGACGACGCGGGTGACCTCGCGTTTGACGATGCCTTTGGCTTCGGCGGGGGTTTCGACCTGATCGCAGACGGCGACGCGGTAGCCGGCCTGGATCATTCGGCGGAGGTAGCCATCGACGGCGTGGTAGGGCACGCCGGCCATGTCGATGCCCTTGGTGCGCTGGGTGAGGGTGACGCCCATGACACGGTGGGCGAGCTTGGCGTCGTCGTAGAAGAGTTCGTAGAAGTCGCCCATGCGGAAGAAGAGCACGCAGTCGGGGTGCTGCTTCTTGAAGGTGTGGAACTGCCGCATCGCCGGGGTCTGGTGCTGGCTGCCCTCGGGGATGTCTTGGGCGGCTGGCGGATCGGAGGGCGGGGCGTCGGGCATTGGGTCAGTTTAGTGGTTGTGGTGGTGGGGATGGGTCGGGGGCGATGGTTTCGATCCAGCCGAGTCTGGCTAGAAATGCGGTGATTTCCGCATGCCACTGAGGGTGGATGGGGTCGAGTTCGTGGCCGATGCCGGGGTAGGTGATGAGGGTGGCGTTGGGGTTGGCTGCGAGATTGTCCTGGGCGTGGTGATAAGGGATGACGGGGTCGGTGTCGCCGTGGCCGAGGAGGATGGGCCCCTGGAAGTCGCGGATGACGTCGATGGAGTCGAAGGGGTGTTTGAGGAGAAAACCCGGAACCCAGAGCTGGGCGGCGATGGGGCGGATCGAGGTGAAGGAGGACTCGATAATGAGCGCGACGGGGGTGCGGTCGCGGGCGATGGCACAGACGACGCCCCCGCCAAGGGAGCGGCCATGAAAAGCGATGCGGGCGGGATCGACTTCGGGGCGTACGGCGAGCAGGTCGTAGAAGGCGACTCCATCGGCGCGGGCGGTGGCCTCGGAGGGTGATCCAGCGGAGCGGCCAAAGCCGCGGTATTCGATCATCAAGACTGACACACCCAGGTCGGCGTACCACGAGGCGTGCTGGAAGCAGAGTTGGATGTACTCGAAGTTGCCGTGGGCGTAGAGGATCGCGGGGCCGGGATTCTCGGCGGAACGTCCCTTGCCCGGGAAGAACCAGGCCTCGACGGGTCCGGCGTCGGTCTCCAGCCAGATGACCTTGATGTTGAGGTTGGGCGGGGGTTCGAGATTGACGTTGTCGGGCTTGAACTGGCCGGGGAAGATCATGCCGGTCTGGGTGACGTAGAGCGTGGTCCACCAGGCCAGCGGGAGGATGATGGTGATCAGGAAGGCGATGCGGAGGAGCGAGCGGGACCAGGAGCGGCGCTTGGGCATGGGGAGAGTTTAGGGGGTGTGCAGATGTGGGGAGGGATGTTTTCTTGTCGGCAGGGCTGGGGATGTCTAGGATCGGGGTTGAGGCTAGGCTGTGCCTTTGAAACGACCCATTTGACCCTGGAGATCATGCGATGACCACGGCGACTGCAAACCTGCTGCACCGGAAGACCTACTCGAACATGGCCGAGACGGTGTTCAACACGCCGTTGGTGAAGCTCAACCGCGTGGTGCCCGAAGGCGGGGCGACGGTGCTGGTGAAGTGCGAGTTCTTCAACCCGATGGCATCCGTGAAAGACCGGATCGGCAAGGCGATGATCGAGGCGGGGGAGAAATCGGGAGCGATCGGGAAAGGGACGCACATCATCGAGCCGACTTCGGGGAACACGGGGATTGCCTTGGCGTTCATCTGCGCGGCGAAGGGCTACAAGTTGACGCTAACGATGCCGGAGTCGATGAGTCTGGAGCGGCGAGCGCTGCTCAAGGCGTTGGGAGCATCGCTGGTGCTCACGCCTGCGGCGGAGGGGATGAAGGGGGCGATCGCCAAGGCGGGGGAGCTGGTGGCGACGCAGGACAACGCGTGGATGCCGCAGCAGTTCGAGAACCCGGCCAACCCGGAGGTTCACTACCGGACGACGGGCCCGGAGATCTGGGCAGACACTGACGGTAAGGTGGACATCTTTGTGGCGGGTGTGGGCACAGGTGGGACAATCTCGGGCGGTGGGAAGTTTCTCAAAGAGCAGAAGTCGTCGGTCAAGTGCATCGCGGTGGAACCGGAAGATTCGCCGGTGATCTCGGGCGGGAAGCCAGGCCCGCACAAGATCCAGGGGATTGGCGCTGGGTTCATCCCGAAGAACCTGGACATGGATATCGTCGATGGCGTCGAGAAGGTCGGGAACGAGGAGGCCTTTACGATGGGTCGCCGGGTGTGCCAGGAAGAGGCGCTGTTTGGCGGGATCAGCACCGGAGCCAACGTGGCGGCGGCGTGCCGTCTGGCAGCGATGCCTGAGAACCAGGGCAAGACCATCGTGACGATCGGCTGCAGCTTCGGCGAGCGGTATCTCTCGACGGCGATGTTCGCGGACCTAGTGGGCTAAGAGCGGTCGGTTTGGCTAGAATGCTGGATCATGTATGGCCGCGTGCCCGAGTGGACTAAGGGAGCGGATTGCAAATCCGCGATTCGTGGGTTCGAATCCCACCGCGGCCTTTTACGTATCTGGAATACCCAGTGCCTTTTGAGTATGTTTACGAGCTTTCTCCAGAACAGTTTGAGATAGCGGTCAAGCAACATCTTGAGCGCAATGTGGATCATCTAGACCAGTTTTCTGTTAAACATCGCGAGCAAATCAAGGGCCTTGATGGACACTACGAGATTGATGTAGTAGTGCGATTCACTGCTCTGGATGTTCCATTTGTATGTTTAGTCGAGTGCAAGCACCAGAAGAACAAAGTCAAGCGCGAACAGGTGCAAATATTGCATAGAAGAATGGACTCTATAGGCGCACACAAAGGCATTTTATTCTCATGCAGTGGCTTTCAGAGTGGAGCTATAAAATATGCACAAGCGCACGGTATTGCCCTCGCCACCGTAACACCTACGGATATATGCTATTTCACAAGGTCGCTGAATCAGATCAAGCCCGGAAGTATGCAAAAAAGAAAGCCTGACTGCATAGTCTGGATGATTTCCTTGACCGATGAAGGATACTCTTCAATGTCTAACGTCAGTCAAGGGGGTGACAATAGTCTTCGTAGATATCTTGCATCTCAACCAGAGGCTTCGGACTAAGAGTTCTCTTGCGCTCAGTTGAGCGATAGCGGTCGAGGTCATGACGGCAAGGGTAGAAAGAGTCCGAAGATCTTGTTTGCAAGTGAGATGAAGGCATCGCTGGTGGATCTGAGAATGACATCTGTGCGTCGTCAGCGCTGAGATCTTGTAGTGCAGATTGATTGGTCAAGTTGGTGGCCCGTCAGGAGCCGTCCGTTTCTTTGCTCACCGCGCGGTCGCTGGGTTCCAGCGGTCTCGCTGCTGCGTGCGCGAGAAGGTGTCGCTGACGGGTCCGAGGGTGGCGTGCCCGTCGGCGAAGGTCGTGCTCAGCCCGCCCCCGCCTGAGCCGCGGTGGCGAAGGACGAGATCGTCTTGGGGATTCACGTTCCTGGTGATCCAGTAGTGGGCCATGATGTGGTTGGAGGAGGTGCTGACTTCGCCGTGGATCACGGTCGCGGAGGGTGCGGGGAGCGAGCTGGCGCGGTGCCAGAGGCGGCCGGCGAGCACAGCGCGTTCTTCGGCGACATCGGGTGAGAGGCTCGGGTAGACGGACTGGGCGTAGGAGAAGTCATAGGTGGCGGTGCGTTCGTCGGCGGGGCAGCGGAGGTGATGGTTGTAGTAGTGAACCGCTTCCTCGTTGTCTTCAAGATAGAAATCGCCAAAGACAACAGCGAGTCGAACCTCAGGAGCACCAAGGTAAGGTGCGAGTTCGAGGTCCCAGTCGAGCCCAGCCCCGAAGCCCTGATGATTGGTCGGCGGGAAGTAGTCGGCGTGGTCGTGAAGGTACATCGTGAGGGCCTGCGCGATCGAACGGGTTTTGGTGAGGCAGTTGAGGGCACGGGCCTGATCACGGGCGGCACCCAGGGCGGGGAGCAGGACGCCGATGAGCAGGGCGATGATCGAGATGACAACCAGCAACTCGATCAGCGTGAACCCCCCCACCCCCCCCACGACCCAGGCACGGTGCGGGGGCCGTCGTGTCTGGGTTGTCGGGTTGGTTCGGCTCAGAAAGATCATGATCTGTGTCGCCTGCGGAGGGTGAGGGCGAACAGCGAGAGGGCGCTGACGGGTTCGGGGACTTGGGTGAGGTCGCTGCCGAAGTTTGTGGCGAGCATCGAGAGGTCGATGAGGTCTACGGAGCCGTCGCCTGAGATATCCCCGTGCTGCCAGAGGGCGTCGGATGTTGAGAAGTTGGCGGCGAGTGCAGAGAGGTCGATGAGATCGACGCTGAAGTCGAGGTTGGTGTCGCCCAGGACGGTGCCGATGAGCGTCTGGATGAGGTACAGGCGATCGTCATCATCGACTGTTCCGGACTGGTCGTAATCCTGATCGGGCGTGGTGGTGGCGAGGCGGAGGTCCTCGGCGAGTTGGTTGATGTCATCGACGCCGTTAGACGCTGTGGAGACCGTGTCGATCCAGGTGAGGGTGATCTCGCCGGGAATAAAGGTCGGGCTGAGGTCGCCGGGGAGCCCGTTGAGGTTCTCGGCGACGAAGACACGGAACGTTGTCTCATAGCTGCCGGGGGCATCGGAGACATTCCAGTGATGGGTCATGCGGCCATCCCACTGCCAGACCATGGGAGAGCCATCGGTACCGAATATGGGATTGAGGCTGTGTTCGCCGTTGAGCCCGTCAGAGATCCCTCCGCCTGAGTCTGAGGCGAAGGCACCCTCGTAGATCGAGAGCCCGGGGGTGGCGTCGATGAGTTCGATGAAGGCGGCCTCTCCCGGACCGGGTGCCCAGCGACCTTGCCTCAGCCAGCCGAACTGGGCGTTGTACGCGCGGTCTACGAGGACATCGTAGGGCTCGGGGAGAGGCGGTTCGCCGAGGATCATCTCGAGTCCATCGCCCGGATCGGTGTCGAGGGTGATGGTGAGGGGGAAGCTGCCATCGACGGGTGCAGAGACGCCGACATTGATGTGGTTCATCAGCCCCCCGAGGGAGACGCCATCGGCTCTGGTAAGGTTGGTCGCGGCCAGGGTGAGCGTGACGACGATGAGCTTTGTGATGAGCGATCTCATGGGCGACCGCCTCTGCGTGTGACGAGAGAGAGTGTGGCGAGGGTGATGAACGCCGTGGAGGGCTCTGGCAGCACGGTGTAGGCGAAGGTGATGTCATCGGCGGTGTAGCCAGTGAGCGGATTGCCTAAGAGATCGGCGACGAAGATGCTGAAGGTCAGGTCGTAATCGCCTGGAGCCGAGAAGGCGACCCAGTTGTGCTGCATCAGGAAGTCGTCGTCCCACAGCCAAGCGGCGGGCGAGCCACCGGTTCCCTGGATGGGGTTCATGGTGTGGCCGGTGGTCATGAGCTGATTACCGTTGCCGCCCTCATAGATCGAGACGATGCCGGGACCGGAGACCGCGATGAGTTCGATAGCGATGGTGGCGTCGATGGGGATATCGATGGGCTTGAAGCCGATGGACTGGTCCTCGAGCCATCCGATCTGAGCGTTGAAGGGCTGGTTGTTGAGCACATCGTAAGGCGACTCGAAGGGGCCGGCGGCCTGGTTGGCGGACATGGCAACGAGACGATCCGAGGAGCTTGCGTTGCCACTGGGACCATCACGAAGGATGGCGTTCACGATGTTGTTCTGGACGGCGATCTCGGCGTGGATCATGCCGTTACCGGTCATGCTGAGTCCGGAGGTGAGGCCCGGCATCGGCGGGATGGCTGCCTGAACAGGGGAGGCGCAGAGGGCTGCCAATAACGCCGAGCTGATGATTCGGAGCATGGGAGTGTTACCTTGTGAAATCGAGGCTGACGCCTCAGTCATGTGGATGGATCAGTCAGATCAATGGACCGTGCACCATAAACATGGTGCTACGGTCGGGTAGGCCCCGGGAGGTGGGCGTGTACTAGGGCGAGCGAAGCTCAGGCGACAGGCGGAGCGCGGCCCGCGGTGATGTTTGGCGGTTCGATCGCACCGATCTGAGGCGGCTCGAGGATCAGCGGGAGTTCATCGAGCAGGATAACGATGGGGTCAAAGACCATCGCGGGCGGCGGGGTGTTGAGCCCCGTTTTGAGATGGCAGATCAGGCATCCGCCCGAGCAGGGTTCCAGAGGGGTGCCATCGGGTGAGGACTTGATGAGGTCGCAGAGAGGGCAGAAAGAGACGCTGGCGGCGTTCTGGCTTTCGCTTGGGAGAGCGATAGCGCCGCGCTTGTGGCCGGGGAGGATCACAGCGAACCAGAGGACGCACCAGGCGATCATGAGCCAGCGGAGCTTATTGCTGTTCATGGCGTGTCTTGAGGGGTGAGACGTTATGAACGTATCACCGGGTGCGGTCAATGGCAGAGGTAATAATTTACTGGACTTCATCGAGCGTGCAAGCAGTGAATGCGGCGAGGGTGGTCATGGCGGTGAAGGCGAGAAGGGTGGCGGAGACGCCCAGTGTCTGGGCGAGGAGGGCGAAGGCAGAGGCGGCGAGCAGGAGCAGGCCGATGGCGGTGTTGGCGATGGCGGTGTAGGCGGCGCGGGTGTCGGGCGTAGCCATGTCGGTGAGGTGGACCGAGCGGCCAAGGCGGACGCCTTGGTAAGCGATCATGAGAATAAACAGACAAGCGGGAAGAGCGTATACAAGCCATGGGGCATCGGCGGCGAGGACACCGAGGGCGGCGGTGGCACCGAGAGTCACCGCGGCGATGACCGAAGTGAGGATGAGGACCTTGCGGGAGGAGCGGTCAGCGAGCCTGCCCCAGATGTAGTTGCTCACGAGGGCGGCGAGGGCAGAAGCAATGATAAAGAAGCCCAGCCGAGCGTCATCGGGAGCGTTTGAGCCCGCGAGGGCAATCATGTAGGGCGGAGCGAGGGCGGTCGCGGTGAGGAGTCCACGGGTGGCGATGAAGCGGCGCAGGTGGCAGTCGGTGAGGACTAGCTTGAGGTTATCGCGGGCTGTGATGAGGGCATTCGCCCCGCCTTCGGTGCTGCCTGAGTCTTCGGTGAGGCTGGTCATGAGCGCGGCGGCGGTGAGCCAGAGGCCAGCGGCGAGGAACAGGACGATGGCGATGGTGGTCGGCGTGCGCGGGAGGAGATTGGTGGCGAGTAAGATCCCAAAGGTTAGAACAGCTGCCGCCGCGACGGTGCCTGCGGTACCCGTGGCGGTCCCTCGGGTGGACTTGGCGACGGTCTTGCCAAGGACATCTTT
This sequence comes from Phycisphaeraceae bacterium, assembly GCA_040222855.1. Taxonomy (NCBI): domain Bacteria; kingdom Pseudomonadati; phylum Planctomycetota; class Phycisphaerae; order Phycisphaerales; family Phycisphaeraceae; species Phycisphaeraceae bacterium. Next base: position 157,137 of record JAVKCD010000003.1, read on the forward strand.
GTAAGACACGGAGCAGATAGAACGCCCCAGAGCAAAGAGCGCGAGGAGGGCAACGATGGTGAGACCCGCAGACGTGCCTTCAAGTACCAGGGAAGCGGCGGCCATGGCAAGGACTGCGAGGCCTTGAACAATGGAGCCGGCAACCCACGCCCATTTACGTCGGGGCATCGTACGGATGTAGCTGGCGGTGATGAGTTGGGGGAGGAGGGCACCGGCTTCGCGGACAGGAACGAGGAGTCCGATGAGGGAAGCGGGGCTGCCCAAGGCGGTGAGAAGCCAGGACAGAACGAGTTTGGGGTCGAGGAGTCCGTCGCCCGTTTTGGTCATGGCGAGTGCGGCCACGTGGGTGAGGAAATTGGCAGGCTGCTCGCGGCAGGCCTCATCAGGGATATCCCGACAGGCGCGGCTGTCGTCTTCGGCGGTGAGGGCTTCGTGGACGTGCTCGAGGGTGGACTGGGTCATAAGCTCGCTGCTGCGGGGAAGTGTAGACAGGATCTGGTCTGTGATCGACGAGAGCGGATCGACTAAAGTCAGAGTGTCAGATTGCTTAACCAATAAGGAGTCATCGTGATGAATACTCTGTTGTCCGGTGGGGGCTCTCGGCGTGAGTTTCTCAAGGGCGCGGCTGCCGCGGCGGCGGGGCTGGGTCTTGGAGGGCAGGGGTCGATAGCTCTGGGTCAGGTCGGGGGTGGATCGACTCGTTGGGGCGGGAAAGCAAAGAACGTGGTGTTCATGGTGTCGGACGGGATGAGTCAGGGGACGTGGACGATGGCGGATATGGCGCACCGGCTGCGCTCGGGTCGGCGGTCGTTCTGGGCTTCGCTGATGATGGAGGGGATGCCGTCGGCGCAGGTGATGACGCACTCGAAGGACTCGCTGGTGACCGACTCGGCGGCGGGTGGCTCGGCGTGGGGCAGCGGGGTGCACCTCAACAACGGCGAGATCAATCGACACGGTGGGAAGGATTACGAGCCTATTCTGGTCACGGCCAGGAAGGCGGGGATGGGTACGGGCCTGGTGACGACAACCCGGGTGACGCACGCGACCCCCGCGAGTTTCGTCGCGAATGTTGACCACCGCGACATGGAAGATGAGATCGCGGGGCAGATGATGGAGAGAGGGGTGGATGTCGTGCTGGGCGGGGGCGCGCGGTATTTTCCTGATGAGCTACTGACAGAGTATGAAGATGTGACCGTGGTACGCACCGCTACGGACCTGGCCATCAAGCGAGGCGTCGAGGGTCGATTGCTGGGGCTGTTTAACGACAGCCATCTGGCATATGAGTTGGATCGGCCGGCGGAGGAACCTTCGCTGCGTGCGATGTCGATGGTGGCGCTTGAGAAGCTCGCTGCACGCGAGACTGGGTTTGTGTTGCAGATCGAGGGCGGTCGTGTGGATCATGGCGGGCACGGGACGGACGCGCCGGCAAATCTCTTTGATCAACTGGCGTTTGATGAGGCGGTCGAGGCGGTGGTGGGTTGGGCCAGACGGCGCGGGGACACGCTGGTGATCGTGACGACCGATCACGGGTGCGGCGGGCCGGAGTTGACCCTCTATCAGGAGGAGGGCAACGAGGGGTTTGCGAAGTTGCTGACAGCCAAGAGCACGGTGACGGCGGTGCAGATGAAGGCGGGGCGTGAGGCGGATCGCGTGGACCGGTTGATCGCTGGCTTCCGAGACGCTTTGGACATCGAGCTGAGTGCTGCGGAGCAGGACTATCTGCGTGGATCGCTCGGTCGTGATCGTGAGGGCGAGGGGTTCAAGGGTTTGCAGGGTGACAGCAGGGTCATCTCGACGGTGCTAGCCAATCACTGGGGGGTGAGTTTTGTGAGCGGGAACCACACGGCGGAGATGGTGCACGCCTCGGCAGTCGGCCCGGGGAGCGAGCTGCTGCGGCCGATGATGGATAATGTGGAGTTTTATGGGTTAATGACGGGGGCGATGGGATTGAGCGTGTGATAGGGCATTCAGAGACGGAATACGGTTGACTCTGGGTATGAACCGGCTGTTTGGTCAATGGGACGACGGACCCGGCTGGCGAGAGCGAGCGATGAAATAGAGTCATAGCGGTGATCAGTCCAGCGGACCGAGGATGTCCGCCAGGCTGTTATGGTGTGCTCTGCGATGTTGATCGCTGACGAAGGAGCACACGATGGCGGTGTATCGCATTGAGGTCTGGGATCAGGGTGTGGATGAGGACCCGGCGGGGGTGACAGGGGACCTGCGGGCGCTGGTGGAGGGTCTGGCGGGGCTGAAGCGGCCGGCAAGAAGCGTGCGGTCGGCTCGTGTGTACCTGGTGGAGGCGGGGATTGATGAGGCGGGCGCATCGGCAATCGCGGAGGGGCTGCTGGCCGATCCGGTGGATCAGGTCGCGGTGGTTGGCTCTCGTCTTGCGAGCACAGGGGCGGTGAGTCTGGAGGTCCACGACCTGCCGGGGGTGATGGACCCGGCGGCGGAGACGGCGCGGGTGGCGATCGCCGATCGGCTCCACGATTCGGGTGATGGCGTGCGCGTGCGAACCGGGCGGCGGATTGATCTGGTGTTCGACGGGCAGCGGCCCGGAGATGAAGAACTGATCGGCGTGGCGGAGCGGTCGGTGGCGAACCGGGTGATCGAGCGGGTGGTGGTGGGCCACGAGCACCCCCCTACTCTGGAGTTGGGTCGGCCCTACGAGTTTGTGTTGGGTCGGATCGAGCTGAGTGGATTGGGGGATGATGCGCTCAAGAAGCTGTCTCGCGAGCAGCACCTGTTCCTGAGTCTCGAAGAGATGAAGACCATCCAGGCATACTTCGGGGAGTTGGGGCGGGAGCCGACAGACATTGAGTTGGAGACGCTGGCGCAGACGTGGAGTGAGCACTGTGTTCACAAGACGCTCAAGAGTGCTGTGCGTTACACCGGTTTCGGCAAGGAATGGCTCGAGGCGTTGCCCGGTGCCGTGGTCGAGGGAGATGCGGTGGTCATCCCGAATCTACTCAAACACTCCGTGGCGGCGGCGACGTTTGAGCTGATGGAAGACCCGACGATCGGTGACTGGTGCGTGAGTGTGTTTCACGATAACTCGGGCATCGTCCGCTTCGATGATGAGGACGGAGTGTGTATCAAGGTCGAAACACACAACCATCCATCCGCGCTCGAGCCGTACGGCGGCGCTGCGACGGGCATTGGCGGGTGTATCCGTGACATCATCGGCACCGGTCTCGCAGCGAAGCCGATCGCCAATACCAACGTCTTCTGCGTTGCCCCCCCGCCCACATGGGCCGAAGGTAATCTTGATGTCCCTGAGGGAGTGATTGCGCCCGAGCGGGTGTTGCGGCGAGTGGTCGAGGGGGTGAGAGATTACGGGAATCGGATGGGGATCCCGACGGTCGCGGGTGCGGTGGCCTTTGATCCGGATTATGTGGCGAACCCGCTGGTGTTCGCGGGGTGTGTGGGGTTGATCCCGCTGGATCGAGTCGAGGGGACAGCGCAGCCCGGCGATCGGATCATCGCGGTGGGGGGAGCGACCGGAAGAGATGGAATTCACGGTGCGACGTTCTCGTCTGCGGAGTTGACCGATGCGCACGCAGAGGAGTTCTCCCACGCGGTGCAGATCGGAAACCCGATCACGCAGAAGAAGCTGCTGGACGCGATCCTGGCGGCACGGGATTACGTTGATCCAAAGACAGGCCAGCGCCGGTGTCTGTACAGCGCGATCACAGACTGCGGAGCCGGCGGGTTTTCATCGGCGATCGGCGAGATGGCGGAGAAGGTGGGGGCGGTGGTCGAGCTGGACCGCGCCCCGCTGAAATATGAGGGATTGAGTTACACCGAGGTCTGGATCAGCGAGGCCCAGGAGCGGATGGTGCTGTCGGTGCCAGAGTCGGATGTCGCAGCGTTTGCAGCGTTCTGCGAAGCGGAGGGCGCCGAGTGGTGTGATCTGGGTCGATTCGGCGAGGGAGATGACGGAGCCGCCGAACTGGTGCTGCGCTATAGCGAGCAAGAAGTCGGTCGCATGGCGATGGATTTCCTGCACGACGGATTGCCAAAAACGCATCGAGTCGCGCACGCCCCCCCCCGCTTGGTTGATGAGGAGGTGCAGGCTGTTGATGTTGACCCGTCGAAGGCCGAGAAGGTCCTGCGTGGATTGCTTGGGCATCCGACCATCGCGTCGAAGCACTGGATCATCCGGCAGTACGACCACGAGGTACAGGGCGGGTCGGTGGTGAAGCCATTGGTGGGCGTGCGCGGGGATGGACCATCGGATGCGGCGGTGGTGCGTCCGAAGCTGAGCAGCCGTAAGGCGGTGGCGCTGGGCTGTGGTCTGGCTCCGCAGTTGTCGGAGAAGTCCATCGAGCGCGGGACCTCAACGGATGGGGATGCGTACTACGCGGTACTCGCAGCGATTGATGAGGCCATCAGAAACGTAGTTTGCGTCGGCGCCGACCCGGAGCAAGTCGCGATCCTGGATAACTTCTGCTGGCCATCGTGTGATGATCCGGAGTCGATGGCATCGCTCGCGCGAGCGGCGGCAGCCTGTTATCACGGGGCGAAGGCGTACCGATCACCCTTTGTGTCGGGCAAGGACTCGCTGCACAACCAGTTCACGACAGAAGACGGCAGGCTCATCACCATCCCGTCAACGATGTTGATCACGGCGATGGGGATCGTCGAGGACGCCGGTCGCTGCATCACCAGCGATGGCAAGCGAGCGGGCGGGGTGCTCGTGCAGGTCGGAGCGGTGGGTGATGAGCTGGGCGGCAGTCACCTGGCTGAGCTGGAACAACTAAGCGGCCCTGTCCCGAAGGTGGACCTGGACCTTGGTCCGATGACGGCGAAAGCTGTCGCGAAAGCGATCAAACGTGGCATGGTGCGATCGGCGCACGATGTATCGGATGGCGGGCTGGTCGTGGCGGCCTTCGAGATGGCGATGGGGGGTCGGCTGGGGGTCAAGCTTGACCTAGCGGCATTGCGCGGGCTGCCGTGGCCTGCCGCGTGTTTTGGTGAAGGTCCATCTCGCTACCTGCTTGAGGTTGATGCCGATCAGCTCGAAGCGATGATGGGTTACTTCATCGCCACAGGCGTCGATGCAGCGGCGATCGGAATGCTCGACGAGGGTGATCGCCTGGTCGTAACAGGTGCAGATGGTAGGCTGCTGATCTCGGCAGCGATGGACGATCTGCGTGGCGTGTGGCTGGGCACGCTGGACTGGTAGGGCCCCATCGTGGGCAACGGTATCCCGGCAGCGGGGATGAGGCGGGTTGGCCTGATCTGCGCGTAGCGGTGGTACCTTATAATCTGATGGTGACTACACCAACCGATCCATCGAAGACGATCTACCTGATTGACGGGCATGCGCAAATCTTTCGGTCGTTTTTCGCGATCCGTTCGGCGATGACCTCGCCTGTGACGGGAGAGCCGACGAACGCGACGTTTGGTTTTGTAGGGATGCTCATTAAGCTGTTTCAGCAGTGCACCCCCTCGCAGGTCGTGCTGGCGGTGGACTCGAAGGGAGACACGTTCCGTCACGAGTTGTACCAGCAGTACAAGGGAACGCGCGACGCCCCGCCGCAGGAGTTGCCCGCACAGATCCCGCGGATCCTGGAGTTGAGCAAGCTGTTCGGGATCCCAGTGCTGGCGAAAGTTGGCGCGGAAGCGGACGACATCATGGCGACGCTGGTGCGTCGAATTTTGGAGGACCCTGCGTACGCCGATGCCCGGGTCATGCTGGTGTCGAAGGACAAGGACCTTGAGCAACTGCTCGGGGATCGAGTGTCGATGTACGACATCCATACAGACACCATGATCGATCCGGCGTATCTCACTGAGACCAAGGGCATCACGCCAGCGCAGGCGATTGACCTGCAGGTGCTGACGGGGGATTCGGTGGACAACGTGCCGGGGGTCAAGGGAATCGGGAACAAGACGGCGGCCCAGTTATTGGGTGAGTTTGGGTCGATTGATGGCTTGCTTGCAAGATTAGATGAGGTCAAGGGCAAGCGGAAAGAGAACATCGAGGCGGCGCGGGAGTTCTTTCCGATCGCGCGCAAGCTCGTGACGCTGGACCAGCACGTCGAGTTGGACATCGATTTAGATGATCTGGCGTTGGGGCCGATGGACGGCGAGACGCTGTTGACGCGCTTCCGGGAGTTGGGCTTTAACCGCCACGCTGAGGACCTCAAGCGATTGCTGGGTAAGCCGGCTGAGGCGAGAACCACGCCAACGCCAACGAAAAAGAGCAGGGCTAAGCCTGCGGACCCGCTTCAGAGCACGCTGTTTGGGGGAGAGCTGGCGGAGACGGCTGGGGAGGATGCTGAGTCCTATGACACGGCGGATGCGGATCAGTATGAAGCGGTGACGACCGCGAAGCGGCTGGCTGAAGTCGTGCAGGCCATCGAAGCGCTCGCGGGGACAGACCGAGTGCTCGCGGTCGATACCGAGACAACGGGGCTCGGTTGGAAAGCGGATTTGTGCGGGTTGTGTCTGAGTTGGGAAGCCGGGTCGGGCGTCTACATCCCGGTGATGGCACCGGAAGGCGAGACGATTCTGTCGCTCGAGGAGGTGCGATCGGCCCTCTCTGGCGTGATGGCAGATGAACGGATCAGGAAGGTTGGTCATCACCTGAAGTTCGACCTTCACGTGCTGCATCGTGCCGGGTTGATCGTGAAGGGGATCGCGTTCGACACGATGATCGCTGGCGCGCTGACCGAAGCGCCGGGTCTCAAGCTCGATGACCTGGCGTTGTCCATGCTGGGTCATCGGATGATCCCGATTACCGATCTGATCGGGAACAAGCCCAGAAAGAAGTCTGATCCGGCGCAGAAGACGATGGATCAGGTCCCGCTGGCCGTGGTAACGACGTACTCGGCGGAGGACGCCGACATCACCTTGCGGTTGTACGAACGATTGCGGCCGATGGTGATAGATTCTGGCGTGGCGAATCTGATGGATGACGTGGAGACGCCCCTGATCGCGGTACTAACGGACATGGAGGAGGCGGGGATCACTGTCGATGCGGGGGGTCTGGATCGTCAGCGGGAACTACTGGAAAAACGGATCGACGAGCTCCGTGATCTGACTTTAGAGAAGGCCCAGCAGGCAGGCGCGACGGTTCCATTTAATCTCGATTCGCCCAAGCAGTTGGGCGATGTGTTATTCAAGCAGTTGAAGCTGCCGGTCATCAAGCGAACCAAAACCGGCCCATCGACAGACGCTGAAGTTCTGGAGAAGCTCGCGGACCGTGATGATCTCGACGGGCCTGGGGCAGAGGTGCCGAAACTGCTGGCCGAGTACCGGATGCTGACCAAGCTGGTCGGGACGTACCTGGTGTCGCTGAAGGAAGCCATTGACGACGAGACAGGCCGGGTGCACGCGACGTTTCATCAGACCGGGGCGGCAACGGGCAGATTGTCATCGAGTGATCCGAACCTCCAGAACATCCCGATCCGCACGGAAGTGGGGCGAGAGATTCGGCGGGCGTTCGTGGCGACGCCCGGCAAGATGCTGGTGGTGGCCGACTACTCACAGATCGAGCTGCGCGTGCTGGCGCATCTGTCCGAGGACCCGGCCCTGATCGAGGCGTTCACCACGGGTGAAGATATTCACCGCGCGGTGGCTGCGGAGGTGTTTGAGGTTACGCCCGAGGAGGTCACGAGTGAGCAGCGGGGACACGCCAAAACGATCAACTTCGGGATCATCTACGGCATCACCGCTTACGGACTGGCACGACGAATCGGAAACCTCGATCGAGGGTCGGCTCAGGCGCTGATCGATGCGTACAAGGATCGCTTCAAGGGGATTAACACCTTCCTTGAGGCTTGCATCGAGGAGGCGAAGAGTAAGGGGTATGTATCGACGATTCTCGGTCGGCGGCGGGCGATCCCGCAGATCGAGGCGAAGCAGCCGAACCTGCGAGCACTCGGTGAGCGATTGGCCATCAACAGCGTGGTGCAGGGCTCGGCGGCGGACCTGATCAAGGTGGCCATGGTCCGGCTGCATGAGAAGCTCGCGGATGAAGCATCAGGCGCACGCATGCTGCTGCAGATTCACGATGAACTGGTGGTCGAGGCGGATGAAGACAAGGCGGACGAGGTCGCGGCGTTAATGAAGAAGGTCATGGAGGAGGCGATGACGCTGCGGGTGCCGCTGGAGGTCGAGGTCGGGATGGGCAAGAACTGGCACGAGGCGAAGTAACGGCGACTCAAGAATGTTGAGGGTCAGGTCGAGAGCGCCTGATCCAAATCAGTCAGTATTTCCTGCGTAAGATCCCAGAAGCCATTCTCGCGGAAGGGTGTAGCGGCCTGCCGGTAGGCGGTGTGGCGCTGCGTGTGGTGGTTCCAGTGCGACTGGGCATGGTAGAGCGCTCGCCGGGCCGTTTCGGCGGCAGACTTGGAGCGCGTCGACTGAAAACTCCGGTAGGCAATGAGCCCGGCGAACAGGTCGTGGATCGCTTCGAGCAAGGATTCGGTGTAGATCATCGACCCGAGCAGCGGGGCCATCGTCTCGTGCTCTCGGTCGCCTAAGGCTTCCTGCAGTTTTCGGTAGAGTCGCGCCGCGGTGGCGGCGGCGGCGGCTTTTTCATCGAGTACGGCGTCAAGGTCAGTCAGCGGGATGCGCTGGATCATCCGCCAGGCGGCGTGGGCATCGAGCGTGTCGTCCTCGATCCAGTCGCCGTTGGGATGCCATGGCGAAGGCTTGAGACGCGCGAAGGGGCCGATGTAAAAAGCCTGGCGGATCATCTCGGCTGAGTCGGCGAGGATCTCGGTCAGCACCTCGACGAGCGGGTCGTTCTCGTGGAGTTCGAGGCGGGTGATGGCCCACTCGCGAGCAAGCGCCGCAGGATCAGCCTGAGGGTCATCGGCGAGTCGAGGGGCGGCGAACGCAGAGGCGTCGATCCAGGTCTCGTTCTTGATGAACGGTCCGCCCCAGCCGCCGCCTCGGACCCAGCACCACAGGCCGGCTAAGGGCAGACGCTCGGCGAGCTGCGCAAGTCCCTGCGGTTGATCGGTCGTCGCCGACTCCGGATACCCATCACGCCAAAGAGCTGCCTGGTTGTTCGGTAACGCGCCTTTTCCCTCGAACTCCCGCTGACACTGAAGCTCGTACAAGATCGGGGTCTGCCCGCAGACGAGTGACGACGGGTTCCAGTTCTGATAGCGCCAGAAGTCGGTCTGTGTGAACTTGAATGACAGGATGAGCCGGTCGTCATCACGCTGTGGGAGTCGAGGCGCAACCATCGCAGCCAGATCAGGATTATCGTGCAGGCCATCGGGGCGGACGTTCCAGGCACGGACGATCATGCGCTTGCCGAGCTTTTCGACGATGCGGTCGTGTCCCTGCGTGATCGCGTGGACGATCCGGTCCGCAGCGGACCAGTCAGCGCAACGAGAGCAGTGCGGGGTATACAGATCATTACCGATCAGGTGCGGAAGCCGCTGGGCATCGTTGTCGCCGAACCGCAGAACAACACCCGCCACCGCGGGATAGCGTTCGAGTAGAGCTTCCAACACGGCGTAGACGCGATCCCAGATGTCGGGGCTGGCCGGGCACAGCACCTTGCCACGACCCCGACAGCAGAGGTTGTTGTTCTTGCCCTCAACAGCATCCGTGGCCAGAACCAGAAGGTCGTAGGAAAGATACGTCTCCAGACCGGCGCCGCTGATCTGATCGATCCGCTCCGTCAGTGCCTGAAGCGCGTGGTTGAGCCAGTTGCGGAGTTCAGGGTCGCGAACGAACTCGGGCGATGTGACACCCGAGAGTGCCGTGGTCTCGTAGAGGACGACGCCGGTGTAACCGAGGGCGGCGAGTTCGGCCGGATCACGATATCGGGACTGGACCGGCGGTTCGCCAGCGTTGTCCAGGATGGTGGCGAGCTTGAGCATCTCCCGAATGATAACGGGTGCTCAGGCGTAGCCGAGCCGGTCCAGGTCATCCTCGTCCAGACCGTAGTGGTGGCCGATCTCGTGCAGAACGGTGATGCGGATCTGCTCATCGAGCCCCACTTCTCCTTCTGACTGCTCACCATGGGTCCGGGCTTCTGCCTGCTGATCCTCAGCGAAGCGAATGATCGGCCCACGGAAGACCCGGATCTCATCCGGGAGGATGGCGGAGTCCTCGACGGAGCGCTCGGTCAGCCCAAAACCGGTGTGGAGCCCAAAAAGCTCCTCCTCGGCATCCATGCCGATCTCCTCCAGCAGCTCAGGGTCGGGCTCGTCCTCGATAATCAGCGGCATCTCGTCCAGACGGGCAATGACCTCCTCCGGAAGGCTGTGGAGGATATGATCGAGGATTCGGTCGAAGCGGTCACGCATCGGCTGGGGTAACGAGTCCATGCGTGTGAGCGTAGCGTTCGAGGTTAAAGCCCGCCATGTCGTTGATGAACCGTCTCGAAACTGATGACCTGACCCACGTGTTCGCCCACACACCCGAGTCGCTGGCGACCGTGTTCCGGGGCTGGGGTCTGCCCGCGTACCGGGCCAGGCAGGTCCTGGGGTGGGTCTATCAGAAAGGCGTGTGCGATCTCGAAGCCATGACCGACCTGGGCAAACGCGACCGAGAGGTCATCCGTGAACGACTCCGCTTCGTCAGCGGCGATGTCATCAAGCACCAACGAGCCACCGACGGCGTCCAGAAGCTCCTCGTCCAATGGCCCCCCCCCGCATCAAGTCAAAGTGATGAGTTGCTCGATGGGGATCAAGAGCACAAGCCTGATGCCATGACGCTGCCTGTGGTGGGGGTTCCTGCGGGGATGCGGACCGAGTGCGTGATGATCCCGTCGGAGAACGAGGGCGGAGGCTCGCGGAAGACAGCATGCATCTCGTCGCAGGCAGGATGCCCGGTAGGCTGCCGGTTCTGTGCCTCGGGCATGGAGGGGCTGGAGGCGAACCTGACGGCGGATCAGATCGTTGAGCAGGTGTGGCAGTTGGGCCGGCTGCCCGGGGTTGGGCGGATCAGCAACGTCGTGTTCATGGGCATGGGCGAGCCGCTGGCGAATCTGGGCGCGGTGACTTCGGCAATCAGGACGATGTCAGCGGGCTGGGGACTCGGGATCGGGTCCAGGCGCATCACGGTCTCGACCGTCGGCCTGCCAGCCCAGATCCGAAGACTGGCCGATCTGGAGCTGCCGATCACGCTGGCGATCAGTCTTCACGCCCCAAATGATGCGCTTAGGCGGGAACTGATCCCCTGGGCCGAGTACGTCACCGTGCAGCAGTTGATCGATGCGGGGCAGCACTACTTCAAGAAGACCGGCCGGGAGGTGACGCTGGAGTACATCCTGCTGCGCGACGTCAACGACCAACCGGAGCACGCCCGGGAGCTGGCCCGTGTGGCCAGGAAGCTGCGGAGCAACATCAACCTGATCCGCTACAACGAGGTCGATGCCCTGCCATTCGGACGACCAAGAAAAGACGATGTCCTGGCCTTCCAACAGGTGCTCCGCGAGGCGGGGGCCAACGTGCACATCCGGGCCTCACGCGGGCGCGATATTGCCGCTGCGTGCGGGCAGCTCAAGTACGAGGCCGCCGGAAAAGCCTGATCCTCCAGGCATTCGGCGGTCTTTACCCCCCTACCGTGATCGGCTAGATTGTTGGGTTGCAGGCCCTGTAGCTCAGCTGGATAGAGCGGCTGCCTCCGGAGCAGCAGGTCAGAGGTTCGAATCCTCTCAGGGTCATTCTTACCGCCGACGCATCACCGATAGACCCAGGGGCAGCATCAGCAGCACTGCTGAAGCCGGCTCGGGCAGCGTCAGGGTTACGTCAAGGTTGAGATGATCGAAGAGGTAAGAGCCGTTGTTCCCGATGACGACTTTCAGCGTATCGCCAGGGTTGAGGATGAGGCTTCCGACCGGGATCGGTGTGTGGAAGGCGTTGGCATTGCCCGCGACGACAATCCCGCCGTGATGGCTCGTCAGGCTGTTGATCGTGCTGTAGACATCGATCGTCAGGCCATTACCCGTCAGGCCGTTGGTAACCAGTTCGGCGTGCAACTCAACGATCGAGACCGGCGTCGAGGTCTGAGGTGCATAGACCAGAACCGCAGGCTGGCTGGGGCCGGGGTGGACAAAGGTACCCGGGAAGGTGGCGGGGCCAGCCGCACCGTTGTTGTCGCCAATTTCAAGCAGGCCGCTAAACAGCGGAGTGTTGATGGAATCGGTTGGGGTAACCCAAGCGGTCCCGCTGACGCCCATCAAAGGGCCATTGACCCCCGTGGTGCCGTACCACAGATTGGTGGTGGCATTCGTGGAGAAGCCGTTGACGCCTAGCCAGCTGCGAAAGTTATTGACCGGATCGGCCTGAGCCGCTGTGGTCAAGCTAGCCAGGACAATCATGGCGGTTAGGCGCGAACCCGCTGAATGGAACATCATCTTCTCCTTGAAGGCTGAACTATGCCTTAGATTCAGAGTAAGACAAGCCATGATCCTGCTTTTTCGACGCCCTAAATAACGGAAACGACTAGGTAACCTAGCGGGTTAACAAAGGGAAACCGTGGACATCTGGGCAAACGGATGGGTGACATTTTTACGCGCCTCAACCCAATCCATCAAAACAACAACCGCCCCTTGCGGGGCGGTTGAGAGGGGTTGAGTTGTAACGGACGCCAGCGTCAGTTCTTGCTGCTGTCCTCGCCCAGGAGCTGGGCCACCAGCCGGGACTCGCCGACCGTCGTGCCGATCTCCTCGGGAGCCTCGGCACCCGCAGCCTCGGCCATGGCCGCTGCGGCTTCGATCTCTTCAGCAGGAGACAGCATCTCGCTGGCCGGTGGCTCGGCGAGCTTGATGACCTGAAGGTCCTGGTACTCGCGGAAGCCAGTACCCACCGGGATGAGGTGGCCAAGCAGCACGTTCTCTTTCAGTCCCTGCAACTCGTCGGACTTCCCGGCCAGAGCCGCCTCGGTGAGAACCTTGGTGGTCTCCTGGAAAGACGCACCCGAGAGGAACGACTCGGACTGCAGCGACGCCTTGGTGATGCCAAGCAGCAACGTCTTACCCATCGCGGGCTTGCACTTGACCGCCTTCGCGGGTGTCTTGCCATCGGCCTCGATCTGGGCGTTGATCTCTTTAAGCTCAGCCTTGGTGACTTTCGCTCCGATCGGGAGCATCGAGTCGCCAGCGTCCTTGATCTTGCCCATGGCGGCAACGCCCTCGTTAGCCTCGCGGAAGCGGAACTTATCCACGACCTCGTTGGGCAGGAGGTTGGTGTCGCCGGGATGCTCGACACGGATCTTTCGGAGCATCTGGTTGATGATGATCTCGATGTGCTTGTCGTTGATCGGCACGCCCTGAGCGCGGTAGACGTTCTGCACCTCGTTGATGAGGTAGGCATACAGCGCCTCCTCACCCTTGACACGCAGGATGTCCTGCGGGACGAGCGGGCCTTCGACAAGCTGATCGCCGGCCTCGACGAAGTCTCCGGTGTGGACCAGCAGATGACGGTCCTGCGGGACGTGGTGATCCTGCTCCAGACCCGACTCCGACCGGACAATCACAGTCATCTTGCCACGACGCTTATCGGATCGCAGCTCCACCGTGCCGGAGATCTCGGCCATGATGGCCGCATCCTTGGGCTTGCGAGCCTCGAAAATCTCGGTCACGCGAGGCAGACCGCCGACGATGTCAGCCGAGCCTGTCGCCTCACGAGGCTGACGCGCGAGCATGTGGCCAGCGGTCACCGTGTCGCCTTCCTTAACGTCAATACGCGCCTTCGCGGGCAGGTAGTGGAAGTCAAGAATCTTGCCGTCGTTGTCCTCGATGACAATCCGCGGGTGCAGATCGCCCTTGTGCTCGATGACCACCAGGCCAGCGGCACCAGCTCCCTTCGCGGTGGTCTGCTCGGGACGAACCGTCTCGCCGACGATGATGTCCTCGTAACGGACCTTGCCACCTTTCTCCGCGAGAATCGGCATCCGGTGCGGGTCCCAACTGACCAGCAGCGTACCCTTCTTGATCTTCTCGCCTTCCTTGACGTGGATGTACGAGCCGTACTGCACCTTGAACTTCTCGAGCTCACGACCCTTGTCATCGTTGACGATGATCTCGCCGTTTCGCTTGAGGGTGACCAGCACCTCACCGTGGTCCTCAGTGCTTGTCGGCACAGCGTTGGCATCACGGATCTCAATCGAGCCGGCCTGATTGGCAACAAACGAGGTCTCGACCGCAGAGGTAGTCGCCACACCACCGGTGTGGAACGTCCGCATCGTGAGCTGCGTGCCCGGCTCGCCGATCGACTGGGCCGCGATGATGCCGATGGCCAGTCCGTTCTCAACAATCTTGGACGTCGACATGTCGACGCCGTAGCACTTGGCACAGATGCCCTCGCGAGCCTCACAGGTCAGAGACGAACGGATGTTGACCGAGTCAATACCAAGCACTTCGATCTTCCGCGCAATCTCGTCAGTAAAGGTGTCGTTCTCAGCGACGATCAGCTCGTCAGTGATCGGGTTGCGGACGGTCTCGCGTGCCGAGCGACCGATGATCTGCTCGAGCAACGGGATATCGACCTCTTCACCCTTATAGAGAGCACGCTTGGTGATGCCGTTCTTGGTTCCACAGTCCAGCGTCGTAACAAACATGTTCTGAGCAACATCGCAGAGCTTACGGGTGAGGTACCCGGAGTCTGCGGTCTTCAGGGCCGTGTCCGCCAGTCCCTTACGGGCACCGTGGGTCGATGAGAAGTACTCGAGAACCGACAAACCTTCGCGAGCGTTGGCACGAATCGGCGTCTCGATGATCTCACCAGACGGCTTGGCCATCAGACCACGCATACCAGCGAGCTGCTGGAGCTGCCCGATCTTGCCACGAGCACCGGACTCTACCTCGACCCACGCGGGGTTGAGGTAGAACAGCCCGGTCGGGTCGTCGATGCTGACCGACCGCCCCTCGGGATCGCGACGGTCGCGCTTCATCTCGTCAACGACCTGCTTGGTGATCTCCTCGCGGCAGTGCGTCCAGAGGTCAACGAGCTGGTTGTAACGCTCACGCTCGGTCAGGGCACCGGCGTTGTAAGCCTTCTCAACACGATCAACCTTCTTCTGCGTGGCATCAAGGATGTCCTGCTTCCTCGCGGGTATGCGCAGGTCGGTGATCGCCAGCGACAAACCAGCGGTCGTCGCAGCACGGAAGCCAAGCGTCTTCATCGCATCGAGAATGTCAATCGTCGCCGGTCGGCCATTGGATGCGTAAGTATCGTCAATCACACGCGAGCAGCCACGCTTACCCAGGGCACAGTTGTAGAACGGCATCCCGTCAGCAAGGATCTCGCTGAAGTGCAGACGACCAACCGTCGTGACCACGCGGTTGGTCTCAGGCAGCGGCTGAACGTCTTCCTTCTCGTGAAGGATCTGGCCAGCGTAGCGCTTGGGATTGAGCCGAACCACGATCGGCTGGTGCAGCTTGATTTTGCCCAGGTCGTAGGCCATGAAGGCCTCTGCCTCGTTGCGATAATCCGGGATCGTGCGCATCAGCGCGACCTGATCATCCGACAACTCGCCCGAGCGGTGCACCAACTCGTGCACGATGTCATCAGGCAACGGCTGGGGCATCAACGTCAGGTAGTACACGCCGTACACGATGTCCTGGCCGGCCGAGATGATCGGGCCGCCGTGAGCAGGCGAGAAAATGTTATGTGGCGAGAGCATCAGTACCTGAGCCTCGGCCTGTGCCTCGACCGACAAGGGCAGGTGAACAGCCATCTGGTCGCCGTCGAAGTCGGCATTGAAGCCCGAGCACACCAGCGGGTGAATACGGATCGCGTTGCCTTCCACCAGCACGGGCTCGAAAGCCTGGATACCCATGCGGTGCAGCGTGGGAGCACGGTTGAGAAGCACCGGATGCTGGTGAATCACCTCTTCAAGGATGTCCCAGACCTCGGGGTCCCGGCGTTCAAGCATCTTCTTGGCCGACTTGATCGTGTCGACCAGCCCGTGCTCTTTGAGCTTGCGAATGATGAACGGCTGGAACAGCTCAAGAGCGATCTTCTTGGGAAGACCACACTGGTGCAGCTTGAGTTCGGGGCCGACAACGATCACCGATCGAGCCGAATAGTCAACACGCTTGCCGAGAAGGTTCTCGCGGAAACGCCCCTGCTTGCCCTTGATCATGTCCGTCAGCGACTTGAGCGGACGGTTCGACGAGCCCAGCACCGGGCGGCGGCATCGACCGTTGTCGAACAGTGCATCGACCGACTGCTGGAGCATCCGCTTCTCGTTACGGATGATGACCTCGGGTGCATTGAGGTCCATCAGCTTCTTGAGACGGTTGTTCCGATTGATGATCCGCCGATAAAGATCGTTGAGGTCCGAGGTCGCGAAGTTGCCCGAATCCAGCAGCACCAGCGGGCGCAGGTCCGGCGGGATCACAGGCGTCACGTCCATCACCATCCAGCTCGGATCGTTCTCCGAGTGCCGGATCTGCTCAACGATCTTGAGCCGCTTGGACAGGTCCTTGATCTTCTGCTTCGACTTGGTCGCGTCAAGGTCTTCACGCAGCTGCGCCGCCAGCGGGGCCAGCTCCAAACGAGCCAGCAGCTCCTTGACCGCCTCAGCACCCATCATCGCCGTGAAGCCACGGCCATACTCGGAGATCGCGTGCCGGTAATCGTCCTCGGTGAGGATCTGCTTGTCCTTCAGGGGCGTGTCGCCGGGATCGACAACCACATAGTCCTGAAAGTAGATGACCTTCTCGAGATCGGAGGTCTTCATGCCCAGCAGGTTGCCAAGATGCGAAGGGATCGCCTTGAAAAACCAGATGTGGACGATCGGAGCCGCGAGGTTGATGTGGCCCATCCGCTTGCGCCGAACGCGCGAGTGCGTCACCTTCACGCCGCAGCGATCACAGATGATGCCCTTGAACTTCGTGCCCTTGTACTTGCCGCAGGCACATTCGTAGTCACGCTCGGGTCCGAAGATCCGCTCGCAGAACAAGCCGTCCTTCTCAGGACGGTAGGTACGGTAGTTGATCGTCTCGGGCTTCTTCACCTCGCCGAAAGACCACGACCGGATGTCGTTGGGCGATGCGAGGGTGATCTTGACTTTGGTGAAGTCGTTGACGCGATCGAAGATCTGCTCAGCCATGGTGGTTGCTATTCCTGCTTGGCGTCGGTCGTTCGGGTTGAGGGGGCTGCCCGGCCTCGAAGCCGGGGCCCGCCGGGATCGTTACGGCGATCAGAGAATGGAACTGATGCCGTCGATGTCGCTCTTCTCAAGAGTAATGTTTAGGCCCAGGCCCTTGATCTCGTTACACAGCACATCGAAGGCAACGGGCATGCCCGCCTCGAGGGTGTTGGTCCCCTTGACCATCGACTCGTAGATCTTGGTCCGGCCCTCAACGTCATCACTCTTGACGGTGAGAAGTTCCTGGAGAATGTACGCAGCGCCATACGCCTCGAGCGCCCAGACCTCCATCTCACCGAATCGCTGCCCGCCGGTGCGAGCCTTACCGCCGAGAGGCTGCTGAGTAATGAGTGAGTAAGGCCCAGTCGCACGAGCGTGGATCTTGTCGTCCACCAGGTGATGGAGCTTGATCAGGTACATATAGCCCGCAGTCGTCCGCTGATCGAACGGATCACCCGTCCGACCGTCGTAGAGCTGAACCTTGTAGTTAGGCGGCATCTTGGCCAGAAGCTCACGGTCGCTCGGATGCTTCTTATCCACCTCCAGCGCCCGGGTCCGGTCATCAACGTGCTTATTGGCTTCCTCGATCGCCGCAGCGATCTCATCCTCGGTCGCACCGTCAAACACAGGCGTCACTGCTTGGAAACCCAGGACGGCACAAGCCCACCCAAGGTGCGTTTCCAGGATCTGCCCGACGTTCATGCGCTTGCCGACACCCAGCGGGTTCAGCAGCACATCCACAGGCGTGCCATCCTCAAGGAACGGCATGTCCTCGACCGGCACGATCCGCGAGATAACACCCTTGTTGCCGTGACGTCCAGCCATCTTGTCGCCAACGGACAACGCCCGCTTAGTCGCAAGATAAATCTTGACCATCTCCAGCACGCCGGACTGCAACTCATCGCCACGCTTCATGTGAGCGAGCCGACGCTGCTTCTCCTTTTCAATCGCCTGGATTCGCGGCCAGAAAGCCTCGTAAATCGCGACGCCTTCTTCACGAACTTCTTTCGCGCCCTTGATCCACTTGGTATCAAAGTCGTTGATCTGCTCAATAAGGACTTCCGTGATGTCCGAAGCGCCAACCTTCTGTCGAGTCGACGGATCGACCATTGCCGTGCCGATCGTCTCGTTGATCTGCTCGACCATCTGCCGGAAAAGCTCCGCCGCTCGGGCGTCCATCTCGGCCTCGTACTCACGCATGTCCCTGCGGAGCTGCTTCTTCTGATCCTCATTAAGGTGCATCCGCCGGCTAAACCGCTTAGCACCGATCACGATACCTTCGGTGCCCGCAGGCACTTCAAGCGAATCATTCTTCACGTCTTCACCAGCACGACCGAAGATCGCGTGCAGGAGCTTCTCTTCGGGGGTCAGCTCACTCTTGCTCTTAGGCGAGACCTTGCCGACAAGAATGTCGCCCGGCGTGACATACGCCCCAATACGAATCGCGCCGTTCTCATCGAGCTTGGCGAGCATCTTCTCAGAGACGTTGGGGATGTCACGAGTGAACTCTTCACGCCCAAGCTTGGTCTCACGAATCTCGACATCAAACTCCTCGATATGAATCGAGGTGAAGGTGTCCTCGGTCACCAGCCGCTCGGAGATGACAATCGCGTCCTCAAAGTTGTAGCCATCAAACGTGTTGAAGGCGACCAGGACATTTTTACCCAGAGCCAACTGGCCCTGCTGGGTCGCCGCACCGTCGGCGATGATCTGGTCCTTCTCCACACGCTGACCGATGCGAACGATCGGCTTCTGGTTCTGACAGGTCCGCTCGTTGAGACCAGCGAACTTGCGCAGCACATACTCATCAGCATTGTCTACAACAATCCGCTCGGCATCGACGTAGGTGATCGTCCCCGCGTTCTTCGCCCGGACCACCATGCCCGAGTACTTGGGAATCTCCATCTCCATGCCGGTCCCGACACAAGGCGGCTCCACCTTGATCAAAGGCACAGCCTGCCGCTGCATGTTCGAGCCCATCAACGCACGGTTCGCGTCGTCGTGCTCGAGGAACGGAATCATCGCCGCCGAGACACCGACGATCTGCTTGGGACTGATGTCGATGTAGTCAAGCTGCGACGAATCGACCTGAGCCAGGTCGCCATCCACACGAGCCAGCACCGCACCCTTCTTGACCTTGCCGTCCAGCCCAAGCGCGTCGGCCGGACCAAGGGTCAGCTTCATCTCCTCGTCTGCCCGGAGCGATACCACACCTTCGACCACATCACCCTTGACCACCTTCCGGTAAGGCGTCAGCAGGAAGCCATACTCATCGATCTGCGAGTAGATACCCAACGAGCAGATCAGGCCGATGTTCGTGCCTTCAGGCGTCTCGATCGGGCACACACGCCCATAGTGCGAAATATGTACGTCACGGACCTCAAAGCCCGCCCGCTTACGATTGAGACCGCCAGGCCCGAGCGCCGAAAGACGACGCTCGTGCGTGAGCTGCGACAACGGGTTCGTCTGGTCAACGACCTGAGACAGCTCACCACGACCAAAGAAGTGCTCGATCGCCGAGCTGATCGACTTGGTGTTGATTAGGTCCGCAACCTTCGCCAACTCATCCGGGTCCTTGACGCTCATACGCTCCTGGACAGTCCGGCGAAGCTTAAGGAACCCCTTGCGAAGCTCCTCGATCGCCAGCTCATCCAGGGTACGCAGACGACGATTACCCAGGTGGTCGATGTCGTCGATGTGAGCCTTGTTGCGGTTCGACCGCAGGTCCAGCATGTAACCGATGACCTTCAGGAAGTCCTCGGCACGCAGCGCCATCTCGGTCTCTGGCACATCCAGATCAAACTTACGATTAATGCGGAAACGCCCCACTTTGCCCAGCCGGTAACGGTTCTCGTCGAAGAACTTCTCCGCGAACAACTGGCGAGCCTTGTCCACCTGAGGCGGGTTACCAGGACGCAGACGCGCATAGAGCGCGAGCAACGAGGCCTCGTGCTCCGAGACCTTCATGCCTTCGAGATCAATCTGCTTCTCGTCAGCAATCGTATTAAGAATCAGCATGTCGCCGGGATTCGGGATCGCCAACACAACCTTCAAGGGCGAACCCATGATCCGATCGACGTTCTCGCCGATCTGGGCACCGATCGCCACCAACTCTTCACCGGTGTCGGTATCCACAATCGGAGCCGCAGCGTAATGCTCAGCCCGCAGATCAGTGACCTTTACCTCGTGCACGTCATAGAACAGCCGCAGCAGCGTCTCCGTCGCCGAGTAGTCCTCGTCAATAGCACGCAGGAACGTCGTCGCCGGAATCTTGGTCGACTGATCGATCCGCATCTGGAGAACGTCCTTCTTGGACACCTCCAGCTCGATCCACGAGCCCCGCTCGGGGATGATGCGGGCCGAGTGCAACGGCCTGTCGCCCTCCGCCGAGGCGATCGAGAAATCAACACCCGGCGAACGGTGAAGCTGGTTCACAATGACGCGCTCGGCACCATTGATAATGAACTCGCCCCCGCCCATCAGCACAGGCACCTCGCCCAGGTAGATCTCCTCCTCAGGGATCTCCGGGACGTCCTTGCGGACCAGCCGGACACCCACACGGAACGGCAGGCCGTAAGTCAGCCGGAGTTCCTTACATTCCTGCGGGGTGTACCGAGGCTCGTCGAGCTTGTAGTACAAGTACTCAAGTTGCATGTTCCCGTCGTACGAGACGATGGGGAACACCTCACGGAGCAGCGACTCGAGACCAATCTCGACATTCCGCTGATCGTAGACCTTCTCGAGCTGTATAAACCGCTCGTAAGCCTTGAGTTGCACCTCGACGAGGTGGGGGACGGGAAGCGCGTCACCGCGCTTGGCGAAGTTGCGCACAGAGTTCATCTGAAGCATCGAGGCCCTCGATCTTCGGGTATGGAGATATAGGATGGATAGGGTTGCAGCTGGCTCGCGATCATAGCCCTTCCACGCCGAACAAAACACTGTAGCGGACTTGAAGAAAGGTTGCAAGTCCACCAAGGTCCACTTCCCGAAATCTCCGAGAAGCGGTCAATCAGAGCCTATATTAAGACCATCAAGGCTATTGATTGGGCCGCACCCGATGACTCCGCCCTCCAACCCTAGGCCCCCAATCGACCAAGGCCCCAGCACAACCCGCTTGCAAAACCTATCCGCCTCTAACCCGCGCCCGCCCGGTCCACCACCCGATCACCAACCCACCCCTCGTCAACTTAGATACTCACCTACGACCAACCTCAGGAAACTGAGGCTTCAGACATCGACTTCGCTCATCTCAAACGAAAACTGTTAGCCCCGCGCACAGCAACGCAGACACAACACCCTCGGAGCGGTACGATACAGGCTTATCCATACACAGCATGGAAGCGAGCAACACCATGGAACGCAGACGGTTCCGTCTCAATAGACCGCAGACCCAAGCCCCCGAGCGACCGGACAGGCCCGCCCTGCCCCGATACCCCATGCTCCTCGGCGAGCCATCACCCTCACTAGCCAAAATCCGCAGGATGACCATCCCCGAACTGCAGAAGAAAATCTCCAGCCTCGGCGCCGATCAACCCCCCCTGCTCACCAAACTCGAAAAACTCCGCGCCAAGGACCCCATCCCCGCTGAGGACGTCAAAGAAACCGAGACACACCTCAAGCGATTGCAAGTCCTCGAATCACTGGCAAAAGAGCAACTCGAAAAACTCCTCGCCGACCGCGAAGTCAGACGCTAAGCGTCCCCAGTCTGATCTGTCCGCCTGACGCATTGAGCACCACCCAACTCAAGGCTGCGCGTCGTTTCACCTGCCGATACACACCGCATCAACCCCACGATGCCAAAACACCATCCTCACCGACGCCGAAGCACCAGCAGCCCCATCCCCACCATCACCCCCGTCGCCGGGCTCGGCACCGCAGCGGTCTGCCCAAAGTTCGTCGCCAATAGCGACAGATCAGCCAGGGTTACCTGACCCGATCCATCGAAGTCACCCTGTGACCAGCCGATTGACGGCCCAAACGCTCCGAAGTTACCCGCCAGCAGCGACAGATCGACCAATCCCACCGTGCCATCCAAATCAGCGTCGCCCATGAACGTCCCGATCAGGTCCTCAACCAGAACAGTGAGATCGCTCAGCCCCGCAACCCCTCCATCCCCAGCCACATCAAACTCCGCATCAGCCGACCCATAGTTCGCCACGAGCAGTTCAAGGTCTGCCAGATCGATCAGCGCATCAGCATTGAAATCACCAAGAATCGGCATCGTCCAGATCGCAACACCCGAGCCGCCTTCGAGCAGGTTGTAGTCAAAAATAAACTGTCCTCGATCATTCAGCTCAAGGGTGGATGAGAACAAATCGATCGTGCTTCCAAGGAAGCCCTGACCGTTGCGAACCGCCTCGATCAAGCCCAGTTGCGGGTCGTAGAAAAAGATACCCGGGCCTGAGTTCAGCCCATTGATGAAACTGGTAAACACAGCCTGACCGACATCGTTGATGGCCACACGCTCGATACTCCCGAATACACCGTCACCCCCGGGGATCGTCTCTCCCGCTCCGACGATCTTCTGGATCGGGTTGACACCGTCACCGATGTACAGCCCACCAATCCCATTAGGCACCTGCCCCAGCTCAACAACCTCCGCCGTAAAGGCCACCTGACCGCTATTGTTGAACGCAAGATCACTCTGAAAGACATTGAAGTTGAAGCCGGTGAACTGACCGCCACCCTCAGCGACCGTTCCATCCCGAACCACCTCGCGCAGCGTCCCATTCCCATCAATCGTAAAAATGCCACGCTGAAAACCGCCTCCATTGTTGACCAGTTGAATCTCGGCCAGAAAGACAAGCCCACCTGACTCATTCGCCGTTAACGGACTGATCGTGCCGTCTGGAACACGAATCGTTCCAATACCCGGAGGTGTTGGCGTCCCACTCTCAACCAAAACATTCAGTCCACCACCGCTACCTCTGAGAATCACGCCTGTGTTCGGATCAGAGTTCTCTGGATCAAACGCACGGTTCGCCAAAAAACTCACATCACCACCGCCGCTCAGCCCAAGCCCTGAAAAGTTGGGAAAGTCAGACAAAGGCTGGCCGCTCGAAAGTGCCTGCCCAGCCTCGGCGATGACAACAGAAGGCTGCCCAACCGCTCCACGCAACACCACCTCCCGGAGCAGAACGAACTCACCGAAGACCTGATTGCCTCTAAAGGCTACCTGACCCGAGTTGTTCAGCCGCATCCGACTGAACCCGACGTCCATCAGATTCAGCTCAAGCCCGCCAGCCACATCCCCGTCCACCGCGACCGTCCCCAGCGGGCCGCCATCACCCAGAAACACACCGTATCCAAACTCGGTGAAATCCTGGTTCTCAAAACTGGAACTAAAGGCCACCTGACCCAGATCATTCAGCAACGTGGGCCGAGTCCCCGCCGAACCAAAAAAGCCCGAAAGATTGAGCCCATTCGTCAGCGTCTGCCCGCCCACCGCGATCGTCACCGGCGACTGATCCAACTCCGTTCGATAAAGCCCACTACCGATCTCAAAATTCCCACTCGCAACATACGCCACCTGCCCCACGTTATTCAGCGCCACATCCGAGATAAACGAGAACGTATCACTCGTACCCGGAATCGGATCACCAGACGAAACCACCGCCCGCAACCGATCCGACGCCGGCTCAGGCAACACCCCCGCCAACACAGCCGAAGGCCCCACAAGACCCATCGCCCCTAGCGTCAAGCACAACAATCCTGTACGCCGACGAAAATGGCTCATCATCTCATCTCCAGACCTGGTGATTTGTACCTTAATCATCACATGCTACACGCACTCGGCTCAAGACCCAGCCCTGATCATCAAAATGGAACTCCAGGCAGTCTGGGCCGAACAGGCGGAAACACACCGATACAACAACTCAGCACGAAGAAAAATGCGAGCAGAATCGCACTATGACACCCGAATATGCGGGGCACACGATCCGTGCCTAAGTCTTCCACCTCTGCACGACAACCCAAGCAGCCCCAGACTCAGAACCGCAGCCGACACCGGCTCAGGAACAGCGACCCCAGGCGTCCAAACAGCAATGCCCTGATGTTCGGCGGTCGTGTAGGAGAAGGCGACTTGGCCTAGGTCATTGAGGTCGAGGCCTTCGGAGCCGAGAAAGATGGCGGGTCCCTGACCATCGAGATCGTTGTTGCTGTTGTAGATCTCGGTGAGGCCTGTGTCGGGGTCCCAGAGGAGGATGGCTTCGCGCTCGTTGGTGTAAGCCAACAGGTCATCGACAATGTAGGCACTAAAAATAACCTGACCGAGGTTATTCAGGCGTCCTTGAGAGAAGTAGCTGATAAGACCGCCATCGGGCGCAATGTCGCCTTCGGCGACGATGATCTCGGCAAGAAATCGGCCGTCCCCGATCAGCAGGCCACTCTGTAAGGTATGACCGTAGGTGTCGGTGAGGTTTGCCGAGAAGAGAGCCTGCCCGAGATCATTGAATGCTATTCTCTGAATGAACGGGTCCACACTCAACTCACGCACGTAGGTGTTCTCATGGAGCCAGAGATTCTCGCGAACCACTTCACGGAGATCGCCATCAGGCTCGACGATGAAGAGACCGCTGCTTTGGCTGTTCCCGACGATCCCGATCTCGCCGAACACCAGCACCTCGTCGAGATTGTTGAGTCGGATCGACAAGGACTCATCGGAGTCGTCCCCGAACATGATCGAGCCAATCTGCTTTGGCGTCGCTACCCCCTCGCGAAGCGTCTCGACGCTGGTGTAACTCGGACCGATCAGGACCGGCCCTGTCGGCGTCAGTTCCACCGGGTCCCCGGCCAGGTAGACCCTGCTCGCCTGGCGACCGGACCGGCCGCCACCGAACTCGATCGAGGTGGATGCGCTAGCGGCATCGAGATCGCTGGGTGGGGGCAGAAGGAATGCGGTGTAGGCGATGCGGCCGTTCTCGTTGATCAGAGCGGTGCGCTCGAAGGAAGTGACGGTGACGCCGGTGTTGTCGCCTGGCGCGGGCATGCCCTCGTAACCGACGACGCCCTTGTAGCCGTTGCGGTCCCCGATAAGAAGCAGGTCCTTGTTGTTGACGACAGCGGGGTAAATGACTTCGCCCCTGTCGTTGAGTGACAGGGGGTATTCCTGGAGGTTCGAGGCCATCCAGAGGTTAAGACCGAGGGGAAGGGCTCGGTTCTGGTCGACGATATCGACGGACTGGCCGTCAGCGAGGAGGATGGCGAAGGTGTCGTGCGCGACGACGAGTTGACCGGCGTTGTTGAAAATTCTGCTCAGGTCGGCGTCGTAGCTGTAGCTGGCGGGAAGGTTCTGGACGACGCCGAGGCCCGGGACCTGGGTGTTCTCGGTGAGCAGCGGGACGATGACACCATGGGCGTTGATGCGGTAGTAGCCGTT
The DNA here is from genome assembly GCA_040222855.1 of Phycisphaeraceae bacterium. Taxonomy (NCBI): domain Bacteria; kingdom Pseudomonadati; phylum Planctomycetota; class Phycisphaerae; order Phycisphaerales; family Phycisphaeraceae; species Phycisphaeraceae bacterium. The sequence continues at coordinate 182,596 of JAVKCD010000003.1, forward strand.
GGCGGCACCCGCAGGGGTGCTGGCGTAGAAGGCGAGCTGGCCAGCGTCGTTGAGAGCGAGGTTGGTGAAGAACTGATAGGTGTGGGAAGTATCGACAACAGAGCTGAGGGTACCTGACGCCGCAGAGGCTACGCCTGCGAGAAGCCCGCCGATGATGGCTGCTGCGTGATAAACCCGGAATCCTGACACGGCTCACTCCTCAGTTTTCCCTAGAGAGAAGTATAACCGCCAATCCTCCCCCCCAACTACTCCGATCCCTATTAGGATTAGCCCTCCCTAAATCACCGAATCCCGCTTCCCCAGCCCCAACGCCGGCCGCACATCGACCTGCACCAGCTTCTGCTCCTGCAACTGCTTCGCCGTCTCCGGGTCCACATAGTCCGAGTGACACGACGCCTTGCCCGAATCGTCCGCCGCCTCAACCACCTTCTTGGTCTTCGACGCCAGCTTGTGAATCTGCTCAGGCGACAACACCCCGCGCTGCTCAAGAATCGCCCGCTGCTCCTCCGTCAACGCCGCCGACTGCACAACCTTCTCGCGCTCAAATCCCTCCGCCTTGCCCGACGCCCAGTCCTGAATCTCCTTCGAGATCCGCACCGAACACCAGTCGTGACCGCACATCGCGCAGAAATCCGTATCAACATCCAGATCCTCATCGTGATACGCCCGCGCTGTATCCGGATCGAAGCTCAACTCAAAATGACGCTCCCAGTTCAGCGCCGCCCGCGCCTTGGTCAGCTCATCATCCGCCTGACGCGCACCCGGAATCCCCAGCGCCACGTCCGCCGCATGCGCCGCAATCTTGTACGCAATACAACCCTGCTTCACGTCATCCTTCTTCGGAAGCCCGAGGTGCTCCTTAGGCGTCACATAACACAACATGCTCGCACCATGGAACGCCGCCGCCGTCGCTCCAATACACGACGTGATGTGGTCATATCCCGGAAAAATATCCGTCACCAGCGGGCCCAGCACATAAAACGGCGCACCATGACACAGCCGCCGCTGCGCCTTCATGTTGAACTCAATCTGATCAAACGGCACATGCCCAGGACCCTCCACCATCACCTGCACACCCATCCGCCACGCCCGCTCTGTCAGCTTGCCGATCTCAACCAGCTCCGCCAGCTGCAACGCATCCGTCGCATCCGCCAGCCCCCCCGGCCGACAGCCGTCACCGATCGAGAACGTCACATCATGCTCACGCATGATCCCGCAGACCTTCTCCCACGCCGTGTTCATCGGGTTCTGCTGATTGTGAGTCAGCATCCACTTCGCCAGCAGCGAACCGCCCCGCGACACCAGCCCGATCAGCCGATCCTTCGCCAGCGGCAAATGCTCCTTGAGCACACCCGCGTGCACCGTGAAATAGTCCACCCCCTGCAACGCCTGATGTTCAATCGTCCGCAGAATATCCGACTCATTCAGGTCCTCGATCGTCCGACCAATGATCATCGAATAGATCGGCACCGTGCCAATAGGCGTCGTACTGTTACGAATCAGCGCCTCACGACACGCATCCAGATCCCCACCCGTAGACAAATCCATCACCGTGTCCGCGCCCCAGCGCTCCGCCCACTGCAACTTCTCCACCTCTTCATCTGTACCCGACGACACCGGCGACGCCCCCATGTTCGCGTTGATCTTCGTCTTGCTCGCACGACCAATCGCCATCGGATCAAGCCGATACTTTAAGTGCGTACGGTTTGCCGGGATCACCATCCGCCCCGCCGCCACCTCATCACGAACCTGCTCCGCCGTGAGATGCCCCTCACGCTCAGCCACCCGACGCATTTCCGCCGTGATCGTTCCCAACCGCGCAAACTCAAGCTGCGTGATCGGCTCAAAACCCTCCGGTGCCACACCACGGATGTGCTCGCCCACCGCCGTGTGCTGATGACCAGAGCATCCCGACTGATGATCCGACACCGCCTCGATCGTCCATCCCTCAGGCAGAAAATCCCACGCCGTCTTGTCCGACGGCACCGGCATCCCGACCGTGTCCTGCGATGTGAACGTCCAAGCCGTACCCACCCTCGGCGCCTGCGCGAACGACCCAGGCGTCGTCGCCCTCGGCTCCACGCCAGGGTCGTAACCCACAGGCGGAAGTACGCAATCAGTCCCCTCAAGTCCGGTCGGTTGCTGGGGAGTCGTAGGGTCGTTGCTCGAGCGGATCATGGCATACCTCCAAGAGGTGTTGGGGCCCGCCCAGGCGTCGTCGAGCATCACGATCAGGGCCGGATCAGATCAGAATCACAACGATCATCCGGCGACGTGCGCTTCCCTACGCCGGTACGAACCGGGTCAGGTTCCAAGGGTCTGTCTCAGCCCGCGTTGCTCCGCGAGCACCCCTAGCGTCTCCATAGTCTAGGTCACCCCGACCCCCGATTCAATCAGCACAACCGCGCCAACCCGCCTTCAAACCTCAGCTGCCAAGCCTCCAACTCAACTCCGTCAACCGCAGGACCGAATAACCCACTACGGAGGCAGCCTCGCTATGAGCTACAAAACCACCAACACCCGCGGATTCACCCTCGTCGAAATCCTCATCGTTGTGGTCATCCTCGGCATCCTCGCCGCCATGGTCATCCCACAGATGAGCTCCGCCACCGAGGAAGCCAAAGTCGGCGCCGCGATCGCCACACGAAACGCCATCCACACCGCACTCCTCAACTACTTCAAAGACCACGCCGAATACCCCGAAACCATCGATCAGGAATGGTTCGTCAGTAAAAAACTCCCCCAAAACCCCTTCGCCACCGACTGGACCGGCGACAGCGTTCAGGAGTTCTCCAGCAATGACCTGAGCCGCCGCATCCCCGAATACAAAAAAATCAACCCCAGCCTCAGCTACGGCAAACCCATCTGGTACCACCCCCGCACCGGCGACGTCTACCTCCGCGTCCCCGACCTCGGCGTCGATGCCGACACCCTAAACCTCTTCAACCGCGTCAACGGCCTCGACCTCACCAGTATCACTCAGGACATGCCATAACCGAAAGCCGCTCAGCCAGGCATCGCCTTGATGTTCTCAGCACACTGCTTTGCCGCCTCAAGCTCATCCAGCGTCTCGTGGCCTTCCTGCTCAACAATCAACCACGACGCCTTGGACACTTCCTTCGCCGCCTTGAGCACCGCAGCCCAGTCCGTCCCACCCTTGCCGACAACCGCCTTGCCAAGACCTTCCGGCCCGTTCTCGCCTGGCTTGCCGACATACTCCTTCAGGTGCAGCGTGTGACCGCGACCCGGAAACTGACTCAGCACCTTCACCGGATCCTGCCCGCCAGCCTGGCCATTGCCCGTGTCGTACTGCATGATGAAATCAGCAGGCGTACCCTCCCCGATCATCTGCCAGCACGTCTTGCCATTCGCAAAAGGCGTGAACTCGAACCAGTGGTTGTGGTACCCCGCCCGGCAACCATGCTTCTTCACCGCATCGGCCGCCGCCGCAAGCCGCTCCGCCGTCTTCTTGCACGCATCCTCCGAATCCCGCATCGGCTCATCAATCCAAGGCACCACCAGATTCGTGCAACCCACCGCCAGATGCTCCTCCACCGTCTTCTGAAGCTGATCACCCTCCAGCACATCCAGCCCGACATGACTCCCCGCAACACCAAGCCCTAGATCGTCCAGCAGCTTCTTTAGCTCCGCAGGCGACACGCCGTGGAACCCGGCGAACTCCACCCCCTGATAACCCCACGAAGCCGTCTTACGGATCGCCTCGCAGATGTCCTTCTTGGCCAGGTTTCGGATCGAATAAAGCTGCAGTGCAAAAGGAATCGCAGGCATCGTCAACAGACTCCAACATCAAAAATAGGGGGGAAACCGAATCAAGAGCCGAGGAACGTAACGCAGCACCCCAGCCAGTAAAATCAGGACCTCTCAGGACTCGCCGCAGGCTTAGGCGACCGCGGGATCGTGATCACCGACCAGTCCGCACCCGCCTGCCACCGACACAGCCAAACCAGTTGACCAATGTGGTAGCCGTAGTGCGCCATCTGACGGTAAATCACAGCGACCACCAGATCAGGCTCGTCACGAATCGTAATCGTCTTCGTCAGGTCCTCAGGCTTCAAGCTGTCCAGCGTCCGGAAGAGAATCGACCACCCCGCCTCCCAATCACGCATCAACTCACGCTCATCCTTGTACCGATCAATGAACTCGTCATCACGATCCCGCCAGGGCTTCTCACCGTCCGAGGTCAGAAAGTCCGTCCACCGCGACCGCATCGACCCCGCCAGATGCTTCATGATCACCGCAGCACTGTTGCTCTCGGCATCAGGTGACTGACGTAGCTGATCAAACGTCACCTGCTCGATCGCCCGATCCGCCATCCGCTTCTGCGACCGGAACATCTCGATCGCCGCGTCGATCATCACCCGTCCAAGTTCAGAGCTCGAACCCGCCATCGATGTCCTCCGTGCCGCTCATTCGGCTACGCACTGAGTGTACCGCTTCCTGCGAAACTCGCCTCACAGCCGCCCCGGAACATCCAGCCACGCCAAAAAACGACCCAGCATCCGATCCCAGTAAGGCCACCTATGGTCCTCTCCCTCGTGCTCCTCATACGTCAACCCCAGCCCAACCTCCCGGGCTGTATCCCGAAACCTCAGATTCTGCTGATACAGAAAATCCGCCGTCCCACACGCCTGAAACAACTCCGGCCGCACCCCATCCGACCCCGCCAGCCGCCGCGCCAACGCCTCAGTGTCGTCATCCCCACCCGCAAATCGCTCCAGATCACCGAAAATATGCCCCTGCTCCTGCATCCACTCCGTGGCCCGATCCCCATGGTCCATCTGGCCAGCACGCCCCAACGCACCGGAAAACGACCCCGCCGCCGCAAACCGCTCAGGCGACCGCAACGCCCACTTAAACGACCCGTAACCCCCCATCGACAGCCCCGCCACAAACGTATGCTCCCGCCGCTCCGTCACCGGCAACATCCGTCCCACCACACCCGGCAACTCCTCGCTCAGATGCGTCCAGTACCGATACCCCGCCGCCATATCCGTGTACCACGCCCGATCCGTCGATGGCATCACCACCACCAACGGCTGCTCCTGCACGTGAAACTCCGCCCGGCCATAACGCGTCCAATCCGAATCATCCCCATAGAGCCCATGCAGCAACCACAACACCGGAAAACCCCCCGCAGGCACCTCTCGATGCTCCGGCACCAACGCGTGCAGCGTCCGGCTCATCCCCAGAACCTCCGAGCTGTACCGAATCTCCAGCTTCGCCATTTATAGATCTCCTGATCGTCCCGGTAGAATAACCACGTGCCCGACACCACCGTCACTGCCCTCCGACCCGACCCCCGCAACGAGGACCGCGTCCGCGTCATGGTCGGACCCCGCCGCGTCGCCACCCTCTCACCACGCTCCATCATCGACCTGGGCGTCGCCGTCGGCCGCGAATGGACCGAGGCCATGGCCGACGGGGCCCAAGCCAGCGAGCAAGCCGACCGTGCCGTCCAGAAAGCCCGCGGATACCTCGCCCGCCGACCCCACACCCGCAAACAACTCGACCTCAAACTCGCCAAAGCAAAGTTCGAGCCCCCAGCACGCCGCGAAGCCCTCGACCGACTCGACCACGCCGGTCTCCTCGACGACCTTGCCTTCGCCACCCGCTACGTCGAAGAACTCCGCAGCCGCAAGGGCGCCGGACCACGCCTCATCCAGAACAAACTCCGCGCCGCTGGCGTATCCGACCAGACCATCGCCCAGGTCACCCAGCAGACCGAAGCCGACGAACTCAACGATGCCGCCCGCGCCCTCGAATACGCCCGCAAACAGATGGCCGGACTCGCTCGCCTAGCACCCCAAGTCCGCCAACGCCGCCTCTTCGGCCGCCTCGCCCGCCGCGGATACGACACCGACACCATCCGCGATGTCGTTGACCAACTCACCAAAGACGACAACCCCGACTGACCCCGCACCCAAGCACCGGTATCCTCTACCCATGCCCAAGACGACCCTCCCTCTGCTCCTCATCACCGCCCTGCTCCTCACCGGCTGCGCCCGCCGCACCCTCATCATCACCTCCGAACCCGCCGGGGCCCTAGTCCACCTCAACGACCAGGAAGTCGGCCGCACCCCCATCCAACTCCCCTTCACCTACTACGGCGTCTACGACGTCCGACTCGAAAACGATAACAGCAAACCCCTCTGGACCACCGGCAAAGCCGACCCGCCCTGGTGGGCCTACCCCGGACCCGACTTCTTCGCCGAGTTCATCCCCGGACTACACGACCGCGTCGAATGGCACTACACCCTTGACCCCGCTCCCAACCCCGCCGACGAGAACATCGACGCCGTCAACGACCGCGCCCGACAGATGCGCGCCAACCTCGACCGCCCCATGCCCTGACGATCCCAAGACCATGCCCGACATCACCCCCCGTAGCCTCGACCTCGACAAAGACAAAGGACTCACCATCCGCTGGTCCGATGGCCGCGTCTCCTTCTACCCCGTCAACCTCCTCCGCCGACTCTCGCCCTCCGCCGAAGCCCGCGAGATGCGCAAGGCAATCGCCGCCAACCCCCTCACCGTCCTCCCCTCATCAACCTCATCCTCCGAGCCCCTCCGCGCTGTCGATGCCGAACTCGTCGGCAACTACGCCGTCCGAATCCGCTTCTCCGACGGACACGACACCGGCCTCTACGCCTGGCCCTACCTCCGCTCCATCGACCCCAACCAGCCCCCCGCAGACGCCACCACCCAGCCCGATGAGCCCGATCGCTAACAGAATCGACACATTTCACCTTCGGATATCCTGATACGCATGCGGACCACCACCGCCAACAACCACGCGGAGTCAGGTATGCCCGACCCAAAAAACAGGCATCACCAGGAATCCTCCGACACCTCAATCCTCATCGTCGAAGACGAGCAGGACCTACTCGAACTCCTCGAATACAACCTCGAACGCGAAGGCTTCAACGTCCGTACCGCCGCCACAGGCGAAGCCGGACTCAAAGAAGCCCGCGCCCAACCACCCGACCTCCTCATCCTCGACCTCATGCTCCCAGGCATGGACGGACTCGAAGTCTGCCGAACCCTCAAGTCACGAGACAACACCGCCGACATCGCCATCATCATGCTCACCGCCAAAGGCGAAGAAACCGACATCGTCCGCGGACTCGAACTCGGCGCCGACGATTACGTCACCAAACCCTTCAGCCCCCGCATCCTCATGGCCCGCATCCAGGCCATCCTCCGCCGAGCCTCCGAAGCCGCTTCCAGCGAAGCCGCCAACCCCCGCACCATCGAAGCCGCCGACGTCACCATCGACCTCGACCGCCACGAAGTCCACGCCTCCGGAAACCTCATCGACCTCACCGCCACCGAGTTCAAGCTCCTCACCCTCCTCGCCTCCCGCCGCGGCCGCGTCTACACCAGACAGCAAATCATCGAATCCATCCACGAAGGATTCGCCGCCGTCACCGATCGCTCCGTCGATGTCCAGGTCGTCGCACTCCGAAGAAAACTCGGCGAAACCGGACAACGCATCGAGACCGTCCGTGGCGTCGGCTATCGTTTCCGAGACTAAGCCCCTCCAGGAGGCCGCCCAAGCCCAGGCGGCAGCGCCCCTGTGCTCTATCTATTGGCCCAGAACCTGACCCAAACCCTCTCCGCCACACTCCTTGGCCTCGCTATCGCCCTGCTCATCGCCGTCGCCATCATCCTCTACCAGATCCGACGCGCCCTCCGACAGTTCTGTCGCGCCGCCGTCCGACTCTCCCGCGGAGACCTCTCCCAACCCGTCCGCGCCTCCAAAACCCTACGACTCACAGGTCTCTCCGACACCCTCGACGAAATGGCCGTCCACCTCGAAGGACGACTCTCCGACGTCATCCAGCAACGAAACGAACTCGGCGCCGTCCTCTCCTCCATGCGCGAAGGCGTCCTCGCCATCGACCTCGACGAACGCGTCCTCAGCCTCAACCACGCCGCCGCCGAACTCCTCGGCATCTCGCCCCACACCACCATCGGACGACCCATCCAGGAAGTCATCCGCAACGCCACCCTTCAGGACTTCGTCACCCAGACCCTCAAACGCGCCACCAACGAACAAGCCGAGATGAGCCTCCGCCTCAGCGGGTCCTCCGCCGGACAACGCCGCGACTTCCAGATCCTCTCCGGAACACTCCGCGACGCCCGCAGCGAACACCTCGGCGCCGTCATCGTCCTCCACGACGTCACCCAGCTCCGCCGACTCGAACGCATCCGCCAGGAGTTCGTCGCCAACGTCTCACACGAAGTCAAAACCCCCGTCAGCGCCATCAAGGCCGCCACCGAAACCCTCCTCGACGACCCCGACATCGAACCCGCAGGACGCGACCGCTTCCTACGCATCGTCGCCCGGCAGGCCATCCGCCTCGAAGCCATCGTCGAAGACCTCCTCAGCCTCGCGCGCATCGAACAGGAACAAGGCGAAGTCACCACCAACCTCGAACCACAACCCGTCACCCCCGTCCTCACCGCAGCCCGCGAAACCGTCCAGGCCAAAGCCGATACACGCTCTACACACATCAACATCAACGCACCACTAGATCTCACCGCACAACTCAACCCCGCCCTCCTCGAACAGGCCGTAATCAACCTCCTCGACAACGCCGTCAAATACAGCCCCGAACACAGCACCATCACCATGACCGCCAGAGCCGATCACAACGAAGTCATCATCGAAGTCACCGATCAGGGCCGCGGCATCGAACCCGAACACCTCCCACGAATCTTCGAACGCTTCTACCGCACCGACCGCTCCCGCAGCCGCGATCGAGGCGGAACCGGACTCGGCCTCTCCATCGTCAAACACGTCGCCGAAGCCCATGGCGGAAGAGTCTCCGTCGACTCCAAACCCGGACAAGGCACCACCTTCAGAGTCCACCTACAAGCCTCGGGAAAACCCCTAATTCCCGCAGAATCACTCACTTAAATGCCGAGTCCTCCACAAACTCGCGTATAGTGAAGAGTTAGGCGCGAACGGACTCGCCCCAAATCACTCGGAGACGGACCATGGCCACCCACCTGCAACGACAACTCGACAAACTCAAAAAAAGCCTCCTCTCCCTCGGAACCCTCGTCGAGGAAGCCGTCGATGGCGGAATCCGCGCCGTCCAGACCCGCGACTACGCCATCGCCCAATCTGTCATCGAAGGCGACATCAAAATCGACCAGCTCGAAATCGACGTCGAAGAAGAGTGCCTCCAGACCCTCGCACTCCACCAGCCCGTCGCATTCGACCTCCGATTCGTCATCGCCGTCCTCAAAATCAACAACGACCTCGAACGCATTGGCGACCTCGCCGTCAACGTCGCCCAGCAAGCCCAGTTCCTCGCCTCCTGCGCCGCCGTCGACCGCATCCCCTTCGACCTCGGCCGCATGAGCGCACTCGTCCAGGAAATGCTCACCAAAAGCCTCGACGCCCTGGTCAACCTCGACCCCTCTCTCGCCCGCGAAGTCCGCGAACTCGATGACAACGTCGATGAAATCCACCGCGAAATGTACGACCGCATCACCGAGTCCATGAAAACCAACCCCGAGCAGATCACCCAGATGATCCACCTCACCAACGTCTCAAGACAACTCGAACGCATGGCCGACCACGCCGTCAACATCGCAAAAGACGTCATCTACATGGCCGAAGGCGACATCGTCCGCCACCGACGACTCACCCGGGAACGTGACTCCGCCTGACTCAGCCCGACGGCACGTCCACAACATCACCAGTTAACGTCATCAACAGCCGCCCCGTCACCGCCGCGCGATCAACCCCCAACAACGCCGCCGCCGCCTCGCAGTACCGCCCCACCTGCGCCGCGTGTCGCTCCAACGCCAACGCTCTACCCGCCTCATCATCCGCCACACGATCCGTCTTGTAATCCACCACCTCCGCCCGCTCTACCCCGCCATCAACCTCCCAAACCACCAGACGATCGATCCGCCCCACCACCAGCGTCCCCTCCGCCGGCGTCCGGGCAAACGGCACCTCCGCCATCACCCGCGCCGCCCCACGCCGACTCAGAACCTCACAAACCGAATCCATCCCCATCGCCCGCCGCGCCTCAGCAACCCATTCACTCACGTCATCACCCGACACATCCAACCCACTCGCCTCCAGCAACGCCCAAGCCGCCTCGTCATCACCCACCCACGCCGGCAACTCGTCATCAACAAACCCGACACCCTCCAGCAGCGCATGCACCGCCTCACCACGCGCCCGCGCCGCCACCCCTCGCCCCCGCTCAAACAACTCCATCAACCGCGCACGCCCATGACTCGAAGCCGCCGACACCGACGCCATTCGCCCCTCCTTCACCTTCGCCCGCAGCGCCCGCCGCAACACACGCTCACCAACGTCCCTCCGCTCAACCCGCTCCGCCCAACCCGCTTCACCGAACTCAACCAGCACCTCACCCTCCTCATCCGGCTCCTCCGGCTCCTCCGGCAGCGCCAGCACCTGACGAATCAGCGAAGCCGCCGAACGATCACCCACCCCAGCCTTGCTCACCCCACCCTTCGCCGTCTTCCGCAACGCCGGCAGCATCACATACAACCCGTGAATCGCCCGCGTCATCGCCACATACAACCCGCACAACCGCTCCCCCAGATCGTCCGCCTCACCATCCCGAATCGCCTGCGCAATCAACGGGTAATAATCACGCAGCTTCTTAGGCGGACGATGCGCAATCTGTACAACCTCACCCGTCTGCGCATCACGCCGAATCGCCGGCCCCGCCCGATGAATCCACTTCTGATCCAAATCCGGCAACACCACCGCATCAAACTCCATCCCCTTCGACCGATGCACCGTCATCACCCGCACCGCCGACTGACTCGGCTCCTCAACCCGCTGCCGACGCACCGACGCCACAAAACGCCCCGGCCGAAGCGCCGCCGGCTCCGGCTCCGCACCCATCTCCAGGTCATACCGCTGCGCCATCACCAGCAACTGCTCCAGCCGCCGCCAACGCCCCTCATCACAAGCCCCCACCAGCCCTCCGATCCACCGCTGCAGCACCGCCCCGAAGCCAGAAGCCAGCAGCGCCCCACGAACACCCGCCCCCCAGCCCGCCAACCCATCATCCGACCCGGGAACCTTCACCACCTCACCCAACGGACTGTTCCGAACATGAAACGCCGCCGCCAGATCACCCGGATGATCCGCAAGCGTCAACGCAGACAACACCGCCTCCACCGCCGGGTCACCCGCGATCGGAATCCCACCCTCACCCGACGCCTCCACACCCAACCCCCTCAGCAACAACAGCAACTCGCCCGCCGTCCGATTACGCGACACCAGCACCGCCACCGAACGCCCCGGCAGCCGATCATGCAAAGCCTTCACCCGCTCCGCCACCTGACGAAGATGATCCGCCCCATGCGCACCCAGCGGGGCGTCCACCTCCTCCTCATACTCACCCGCTCCCGCTCCCCATGACCGCTCCTCATCATCCGCTTCACCCCTCAACGGCTCCGTCCGCTCCACACACGCATAACCAACCCGATCCGAGTGCGCTGCCTCGTGCTCAGGAAACGACCCTTGCCAATCCCGCAGCATCCGCACCTGCTCATCGCTCTCCACACCACCCCACGAGGTCAGATTCATAAATACCGCATTCACCAAGTCCAACACCGCCGGCGAACACCGCCACACCTTCGAGAGCTCCCGATTCCCACCGCCCGCATCCTCAATCCGCTTCTCCATCTGATCGAACAACCGCACATCGCCCCCACGCCAACCATAAATCGCCTGCTTCGTATCCCCCACACAAAACACCGACCGACCCGACTCCGCCGCCGGCCCACTCGCCAACACCTCGTCCACAATCGGCGACAACACCGCCCACTGCTGACGACTCGTGTCCTGAAACTCATCCAGCAACAAATGATCCGTCGTCGCGTCCGTCCGAAACCGCAACTCCTCCAGCCAACGCTCATCACCACCCACCACACCCTGCGCGAGCAACCGCGTCATGTCCGAATACAACACCGCCCCCCGACGCGCCGCCATCACCTCCCAGGCCTTGTCGTAATCCGACAAGAACAACGCCGTCGCATGCGTCCGCCAGTCAATCGTCTCCGCGACCTCCGCGATCGCATGCTCCATCACAGGCCGAAGCGCCCCCGACAACGCCTCCGGAATCTCCTTCCGATCAAACGTCTCGCCCGCCCAAACCTTCGGCGAAAGCCCAGCCGTCAATAAAGACTCCCACTCACCCGACTCCGCACAAGCCACCGCCGAAGACAACGCCCTCAGATACGACTTCTGCGTCTCACCCTTCTGAGTCTTAGGCAGCACGTCCCTACACCCGCGCAACCGCTCAACCGCCGCCACAAACGCCTCATCCCCCAACCGCCGACCATGCTTCCCAAAGTGCCACAAACCAGCCACCGGCGTCTCAACCCACACCCCGTGCAACTCCTTCACAATCCGATCAATCTCCTCCGTCACAGACCGCGTCGCCTGGCCCGACGTCAACCGCCGCAACCACGCAATCAACGTCTCCAGCGTCTCCGCCCGCTCACGCTCACTAAGCAGCCGCTCAATACTCCGACCCCGCAAGTCCTCCGCCAACGACGACTGCTCATCCAGCAACGTCGGCCGCTCAGGCAACCCCAACTCAAACGCAAACGCACTCGCCATCCGATGAAACGTACTGTCAATCGTCCCGATCGGCAGCCGCGGCAAAGCCCCCAACACCCCGTCAAACAAAACCCCCACCCGCTCTCGACCAAGCCGCACCCCCACGTTCTCATTGAGCGCCGCCAACCCCGCCGCATCACTCGACCCCTTCACCAGCCAACCCAACACCCGATCTCGAATCTCACCCGCCGCCGCCCGCGTAAACGTCGTCGCCAACACCCGCCCAGGCTCCGCACCCGACTCCAGCAGCCGCAGATAACGCTGCGCCAACGAAAACGTCTTGCCCGACCCCGCCGATGCACGGATCAACTCATGCTCTGGAATCACACCCCGACTCACGCCCCACCCCCCATCAACGCCGTCGTCCGCGCAATCAACCCCGCACGATCCGCCGCACCATCACCACACAAACCCGCCAACCCATCCTCAAACACCGGCAAATCCCCAGGCGGCCAGAACAACCCACCCACAATCCTCCGCACCACCTCATCCCGAACCACCCGCGCCGACGCCAACTCCTCCCCATCCCACCCCGCCAGATGCACATGCCCCCCAACATCCGCCGACGACGCACCCGGCAAAATCCAGTACCCCGCATCCACCGCCTCATCCACACCCACCATCGAATGCCTGACCAGATCCAGATACAACGGCAGCTGCAAATCCGACCACACCAAATCCCGCGTGTGATGACGACCCCGCGCCTCATTCTTCCGCGTGATCTTCCCAAACGTCTTGTAATCCAGCACCTGCCAACCAAACTCCGGGTGACGATCAATCCGATCAATCCGCCCCGAAACCACCACCGCCTCCCCGTCCACCTCCAACGGCAACTCCAGCTTCCGCTCCGCCGCCACAATCTCCCAACCCGCCGCCCACCGCGACACCTGCACCCGCGCCACCGCCGACAGCCGAGCCCGCAGACTCTCCAACTGAATCCGCTGCGCCACCGACCGATCATCTCCAAACCGCTTCGCCGCCTCAGCCTCCAACGCCCCCTCAAGCAACCGCTCCACCCGCAACAAACTCCCCCGCTCCTTCGCATCCACCTCCGCTAACCACTTCAACACATCATGCGTCAGCGTCCCAAACCGCGCAGCCCCCAGCTCATCCCCCTCCTCCTCCACCGCCGTGAGCTTCTCCACATACTTCAGGTAAAACCGGTACGGACACATCAGATAATCTCGAAACGCCGTCACCCCCAACCGCCGCAACACCACCCCCTCACGCCCAGGCGGGATCATCAAAAACCGATGCGCCCCACCCGGCTCACCCAACCGCAACCGCTCCGCCGGATGCTCCCGCTCTTCTAGAAACCGCCGCAGCCGCACCACCCGCGTCTCCCGATCGCCACCCAGCAACACCAGACTCGGCAACAACGGCTCCCGATTCACCGAACGCCCCGCCGCAATCAGCGTCACCTCCCGACGACACCGCACCGCCACCTCCAACGCCCACCGATCCCGCGCCTCGCGCATCTCACCCGCATCCAAACTCAACCGCTTCCTTACCGACATAGGCAGCAACGGCTCCACCCCCGGCCGCGCCGGAAACGACCCCTCATTCAACCCCGCCACCACCAGCACACCCGCCCCATCAAACGCCATCTCCAACACACCCACAATCGGCACCGCCGCCTCATCACCCGCCAAACCCACCGCCGCACCTTCCGCTCCCCCCAGCACCCAATCCACCGCCTCTACAAACCCCACCTCAGGCACACCCTCCGCCAACTGACCCAGACTCGCCACCGCATCCAACTCGTCCAACAACCCCTCCACCTCCTCCGCCAACACCGACCCCACCTCAACCTCACGCGCCCCATACACAGCCCGCAACACCCCGCGCAACACCTCAACCCAACCCTCCAACCGCCTCTCCTCCCCCGCCTCAACCGACACCAACCCCATCACCGCCTCATACAACGCTTTCACCCGCGCAATCACCTCATCATCCCCCACCCACACCGACCCCAAACGCCTATGAAACGCCTCATCCGCATAGATATCCAGCAAACCCGCCCAATCCCCATCACCCCCCACCACCCCCCGCAGATACCCATCCAGATCAGGATGCCGCACCAGCACCGCCAGATCATCAACACCCCGCGTCTCCACAAACCGCGCTAGCTGCCCCAGCAAAACCGCCGGACCACTCGCCGCCAAACCCCGCGACCCCACGATCGCAGCCCGCACCCCCGCCAACGACAACCCCGCCCGGATCGGCTCACTCAAATCACCATCCGCCGCCACCACCGTCACATCATCCGCAGCAACCCCATCGCCCTCCGCCACGCCCTCAATCGCCTCCACCACCGCCAACACCTGATCCTCCGCATCCTCCACAAACCGCAGCCGGCCCTCCTCCACATCCAACCCTCGCTCCGCCCACGCCTCCGGCCGAACCGCACCCAACACATCAAAGGCCTCGCCATCCTCACCCTCATCACCCCACACCAGCGCCACCACCTCATCCTCCACATCACTCAACAACCCCGCCAGCACCGGCCTCGGATCAAGCACCCCCAGCAGCACCACCGTCCGCCACAGCCGCAGCGGACCACCCCGCGCCGCCTCCGCCAAACCATGCCAACCATCCACCAACCCCTCACCCGCCAGCCTCTCGAGATACCGCCCCTCCAACTCGGCCAACGCCTCATACCGCTCCGGCACCGGCACATCCACACCCACCGCCTCCAGCAGCCCCGGCAACGCCCGAAAACTCAAACCATCCAGCACCAGATCACCCGAAGCCTTCGCCAGCCGCCGCGCCAACCGCAAACACGTCACCTCCCGATCCTCACCCGCCCGCTCACGCACCAGCGTCCCCAGCAACCCCGCCTCAGCCCCCCGCAACACCGACCACCACGCCACCACCGACTGCCAAGCCGTCGCCTCACGACCCTCCACCACCGCCAGCTTCCGCAGCAACACCTGCGGCGCCACCAGCTCAGGCGGCATCACCACACAACCCCGCTCCCGCGCACGGCCCGCCAGACGACCCAGCAACTGCCGTCGCGCCCGATCACTCGGCACCACCACCACCAGCCCCGTCAGATCCCACGCCCTCAGCCCACCACCACCCACCGCAACCATCCCCTCCAGCGCATCCACCGCCCCGGCCAACAACGGCTGGTCACGGCCCAAAAAAACCCTGCGAATCGACATGCCCCGCATCCTCACCCCACACACCAAACCCCGCAACCCCCGCATCGACCCGAAGCCCACAAAGCGCTATGCTACCGGCATGAGCAACATCGACGAACGCATCGCCCAGTGGGAACGCATGGCCGCCGAAGCACCCGACGACATGGCCTACCTCAGCCTCGGCAACGCCTACAAAGAAGCCGAACGCCTCCAGGACGCCGTCGTCGCCTACCAGAAGGCCATCGACCTCAACGACGGCATGTCCCGCGCATACCAGCAGTTGGGACATTCCCTCATCAAACTCAACCAAAAAGACCAGGCCGCCACCATCCTCACCAAGGGCTACACCGTCGCCGCCGCCCGGGGCGACGTCATGCCCCAAAAAGCCATCGGCTCACTCCTCGAACAGATCGACGCACCCATCCCACAGGTCGAAGACGCCTCCGCCAAAAAAGCCCAGGTCGAGTCCTCCGGCAAAATGGTTCTCGACCGCCGCGCCGGCCAACCCCAGCCCCGACTCGCCGATCCACCCATGCGCGGGCCCATCGGCCGCTTCATCTTCGACCACTTCGGACAGATCACCTGGAACGAATGGATCGGCCAGGGCACCAAAGTCATCAACGAACTAAGACTCGACTTCTCCAACCCCGCCCACCAGGACCTCTACGAACAACACATGCTCGAATGGCTCCAGGTCTCCCGCGAAGAAATCGACGCCTACAACCAGGAAAACGCCACTTCTGACGCCTGATACCGCGTTTTTTCTTGGCCACCCCGACTTCCAGTGGTAACCTTCATAAGCCGCAAGGCTTATCCGGTTTAACACGCGCAAAAAACACCACTTCTGGAGAAGTCAGAGATGCAGACCGCAGCCCTCCCCACACGCCTCCTCCTGTCCGCCACCCTCACCCTCGGCATCACCTCGCTCGCCCACGCCGAGTTCGAGTCCGAGTTCAACGACGACTTCTTCAACGCACAAAACGTCTCCGAGAACACCATCTTCGGATTCCTTGGCGACGGCGGAGGCTTCTTCGACCCCGTCATGTTCGGCGCTGATGACTTCTACGAAATCGGCACCCTCTCCGGGTTCAACGTCGATACCTGGGCCTACGCAGGCTTCACACCCTTCCGCGACTTCGTCGTCATCATCGATAACGACCCCTACGGATTCAACGGCGAAGGCTACGCCTCACCACCAGCCTCCATCGCCTCCGACACCGACGGCATCGCCGGAACCGGATTCGGCTACGGCGGGTTCGGCCCCGACACCACACTCGGCATCTACGACGGAATCCTCATCGACACCGATGACAACTCCAGCCCCCTTGGCGACGGAAGCGCCTCCGCCATCGTCGGACAGGTCAACGGCGACGGCTCCATCTTCCTCCAGGTCTCCGGATACCCCGATGGACTCCCAGGCGACCCCACACCCTTCGACGGTTTCTTCGAAGACCAGTTCGGCTTCCTCTTCGATCACGACCAGTTCGGCGACTACTACATGTACGTCGTCTTCGACCAGACCAACCCCTTTGACGCCCTCGACGAGTTTATCCCCGCTGAAACCATCGGCGATACCGACTTCTACCGATGGGACCGATTCGACCCCGGCACCCTGCTCCGCGCAGGTACCCTCGCCGACTTCGACCCCATGCTCATCGCCCTCGATGAATCCGAATCCCTCATCACATTCGAAGACGACTTCTACAACCTCAACCCCATCGTCCAGTTCAACGTCCCAGCCTCCGGCGAGTTCACCCTAGGCGTAACCGGATACCCCGACTTCAGCTTCGTCGGTGACCACCCCGAAACCGGCAGCTACGACCTCCTCGTCTTCCTCGTCGGCGATCAGAACTACGACGACCTCATCACACCCACCGACATCGACCTCATCGTCGATAACTTCCAAAACTTCGAAGACCTCGTCTCCGACATCAACCTCGACGGCATCACCGACGCCGCCGACATCGCAGCCCTCCTCGACCTCCTCGGAACCACCTACGGCGACGCAAACCTCGACCTCGTCGTCGACCTCATCGACCTCTCACTCCTCGCTACAAACTTCGGCGAGGAAGAAATGGGCTGGATCGACGGCGACTTCAACCACGATCGCAACGTCGACCTCATCGACCTCTCCATCCTTGCAACAAACTTCGGCTTCAACGGCATCGTCATCCCCGAACCCGCCTCCGCCGCCCTCCTCACCCTCAGCCTCGCCAGCCTCCGAAGACGCTCCGCCTAACCCATAAAACCTCAGTCACACCAACGCACACCAGCGAGCCCGCCCCATGGCGGGCTCGCTTTTTCTTCCCACCTCCCCAGCGATAACATGAACCCATGACGCATCTCCTCTCATCAACAACCGCACTCCTCCTCATCTCACTCACTCTCACCGCCTGCGCGTCCAACAACACCACTCGCGCCCCCGCCAGCACCCGCATCACCTCCGGCTGGTTCTCCGATGTCCTCATCAACGCACCCTCCACCTTCGGCGGGCTCCTCGTCGACCCCAAAGCCCACCGCATCCAGATCATCATCTCAGAAGTTGTCGAACACCCCGACCGACCCGCCACCATCAACCGCCACCGCTTCCGCGTCGATGACGACTACATCTACCCCGCCAGCTCCATCAAGGTCGCCGCCGCCGTCGCCGCCCTCCTCGAAGTCCAACAAATCGCAGAGCAATCCGGCCTCAACATCACCGCCGACACACCCCTCGTCCTCCACCCACGCAAACCAGATAGCGCCGTCCGCACCCGCGACGACTCCAACGTCGCCAACGGCACCATCACCCTCCACCACGAAATCCGCAAAACACTCCTCGTCTCCTCCAACGAAGCCTACAACCGCCTCTACGACTTCGTCGGCCGCGATCAACTCAACCAACGCATGTGGGACGCCGGACTCACCTCCTTCCGCCTCCGCCACCGACTCTCCGACCCAGGCGACCAAACCTACCACCGCTTCACACCACGAACCGACATCATCCTCGACCAGCGCGCACACACAGTCCCACAGCGCACCGCCACCCTCCCGCTCACCGACAACTTCAAAAACCTCGACCTCCGCCTCGGCCAGGCCCACATCAACAACACCGGCGAACGCATCAACACCCCCTTCGACTTCTCCGACAAAAACCACGTCTCACTCGAAGACCTCCAAGACCTCATCATCATGATCGCCCGCCCCGATATCGACCTCGGCAAACCCGGATTCAAACTCTCCGACACCCACCGCGCCCTCATCCTCGACGCCATGTCCATCGACCCCATCGACTCTCCCAACCCCGTCTACCCCCGTTCACGCTACCAACCCGGCTTCGCCGACTCCCCCGTCCTCGACGGCGTCGCCCGCGTCGTCACCCGACCCGCCGTCATGGTCATCGACAAATCCGGCACCGCCTACGGCTTCAAAATCGAAAACGGCTACTTCTTCGACCGCTCCACAGGAACCTCATTCTTCCTCACCGCCACCACCTACACCAACCCCAACCAAACCCTCAACGACAACACCTACGGCTACCAGACCGCCAACGCCTTCATGACCGACCTCGGCGCCGCCATCGCAAAAAAACTCTGGATCGCCACCGAACGACAGTAAGACCCCGCACACAAACCACACATCGCCCTACCCCACCAACAACCCCGTGTGCCGCAAGAGCGCCTCAATCTCCGGCTCACGACCCCGAAACGACTTAAAAACCGCCATCGGATGCTCACCACCCCCGAGCGCCAGCACCGTATCCCGAAACCTTCGCCCCAACTCGGACACCGAATCATCATCCCCCAGACCCGCCTCCTCAAACGCCGCAAACGCATCCGCACTGAGCACCTCAGCCCACTTGTAACTGTAATACCCCGCCGAATAGCCGCCCGCAAAAATGTGACTAAACGAACACAAAAACCGATCATCATCCGTCGCCGGCATAGGCGAAACCGCCCGACTGATCTCACGATAAACCTCCAACGCACTCCGATCACCCACCCCCTCGTGATGCAACGCCAGATCCGTTAAAGCAAACTCCACCTGCCGAAGCGTCATCCACCCCGCCATATACACCCGCGCCGCCACCAGCTTCTCAAACAACTCATCCGGCAACCGCTCGCCCGTCTCCACATGCTCCGTCATCCCCATCAGCGTCGGCTTGTGATAACACCAGTTCTCCATGAACTGACTCGCCAACTCGACCGCATCCCACTCCACACCACTGATCCCCGAAACATCCGCAACGTCCACCGTGGTCAACATCCCCTGCAAACCATGGCCAAACTCATGAAACAACGTCTCAACCTCCCGGAAACTCATCAGCGAAGGCGTCCCGTCCACAGGCGGAGTCCCGTTACAAACGATATGCACCACCGGCAACTGCAACCCGCCCTCCCGCATCATCCTCGGCAGACAACCGCCCATCCACGCACCCCCACGCTTGTCAACAGGCCGCGCATAAGGATCAACATAAAAACCCGCCACTTCCACACCAGCCTCGTCCAGCACTCGGTAATACCGCACGTCCTCATGCCACACCGGCGCAACCCCCTCCGTCTCCTCAAACGTCACCCCAAACAACCGCTCACAAACCGAAAACAACCCCAACAGCACCTTCGGCAACGGGAAATAAGGCCGCAACTCCTCATCCGTAAAACCAAACCGCTCCTCACTCAACCGCTCACGCCAGAACGGCACATCCCAGTGCGCAAACTCACCCTCGTGCCCTCGCGCCACCGCAAAGCCTCGCAGTTCCTCAAGCTCCTTCGACGCCATAGGCTTCGACGCCTCCACCAGCCCCCCAAGCATCTCCCGCACCCCATCCACACTCGGAGCCATCTTCGCGTCCAGGCTGTACTCAGCGTGTGACTTAAATCCCAACAGACCCGCGTTCTCCGCCCTCAACGCCAGAATCCGATCGATCAACGGCGAGTTATCCAGCTTACCGCTCGACGCCTTCGTGCTCGACGCCCGATACACCAACTCACGCTGCGCCCGATTCCGACTGTGCTCCATGAACGGACCCAGAATCGGATAGTCCAGCGTCACCCGCCAAGGACCCGCCTCCGCCGTCGCCTCCGACCCCTCGTTCTTCTCCCGATACGAAGCCGCCGTCAACTGCCGCAGTCCTTTAGGCCATCCCTCCACATCCCCCGCGTCCGTCACGATCAACTCGTAAGCCTTCGTCGCGTCCAAAACATGATTCGAAAAATCTGTCGCCAGCTTCGATAGCTCCTGCGCAATCTCATCAAACCGCGCCTTCGCCTCACCCTCCAGACCCACGCCCGACCGCTCCGCCGCCCGAATCCGCAGCTCAACCGCCCGCTGCTGTGCCCGACTAAGCCCACCCCACTCCGCCCCATCCCGTAGCCCCACCAACGCTTCAAATATCGGCCGACTCTGACCCATCCGCAAACCAAACGCCACCACCTCCGGCTGCACCGCCTCATAAGCCTCTCGAAGCGCCTCCGAGTTCTTCACCGACATCAGATGCGCCACCGTCGACCAGAAATACGCAAACCGAATCTCCAGCCGCTCCAACGGCTCCATCACCCCCGCCCAACTCGCCGTCGCCGACTTCTCGATCGACTCAAACCCCGCCACCACCTCCGCCAACGCACCCCGTACCCCAGGCTCCACATGCCCCACCTCAATCCGATCAAACGCCGGAAGCCCCTCAGTCGCCAGCAACGGATTCTCAACAACCATCATCGTCATCTCAACCTCATATCGACGTGATCACGTCTAAATCAAAAGAACACCAGCAACTACGAGCCCCAGGCGCGAGCCTGGGGTGCCAACATCAAACCACCACCGTCAAGCAAAGTGTATCCCATCACCACCCCATCATGACGCCCCAACAAAAAACCCCCGCCGCTCACACGACGGGGGTTCATCAATCAACCTCAACTCAACCCTTCGCCGCCTTCAACCGCGACTCAAGATCATTCAACTCCGCCGCCAACGCCGCCGGCAGCTTGTCACCAAACGTCGCGAAGTGCTCACGCATCGAGTCCATCTCCGACAACCAGCCATCCACATCCACGCTCATCAGCTCCTCGTAATCCTCATCAGGAAGATCAAGACCACTCAGATCCAGCGATCCCTTAGCCGGCATCTTGCCCAGAGGCGTGTCAATCGCCTCCGCCTTCCCGTCACAACGCTCCGCCACCCACTTCAGCACACGACTGTTATCACCAAAACCGGGCCACAGCCACTTGCCCTCAGGACTCTTGCGGAACCAGTTCACATAGAAAATCCTCGGCATCCCGCCCTCAGGCAAAGACCCGCCTACCTTCGCACCAAGCTCCAGCCAGTGACGCCAGTAGTCCGCCATGTGGTATCCACAGAACGGCAGCATCGCCATCGGATCACGTCGCAGCACACCCACCTTCCCCGCCGCCGCCGCCGTCTTCTCACTGCTCATCACCGAACCAAGGAACGTCCCGTGCTGCCACGAAGATGCCTCCGTAATCAGCGGGACAACCGAAGCACGACGACCACCAAACAAAATCGCATCAATCGGCACACCCTTCGGGTCCTGCCACTCATCAGCGATCACCGGGCACTGCGCCGCCGGTGCCGTAAAACGCGCATTCGGATGCGACGCCGTCTGCTCCGAATATGGACGCCAGTCATTCCCGTGCCAGTCAATCAGATGCGCAGGCGGCTCATCCGTCATCTCTTCCCACCACACATCACCATCATCCGTCAATCCGCAGTTCGTAAACACCGAGTTCTTCTCGATCGAACGCATCGCGTTCGGGTTCGACTGATCCGATGTCCCAGGAGCCACCCCAAAGAAACCAGCCTCAGGATTGATCGCATACAAACGACCCTCCTCCTGACCCTTGCTCGCCTCACCAAACTTCATCCACGCAATGTCGTCGCCGATGCACTCAGCCTTCCAACCCGGAATCGTTGGCGTCAACATCGCCAGATTCGTCTTCCCACACGCCGACGGGAACGCCGCCGCAATGTACTTCTTGATCCCCTTCGGACCCGTCAGCTTCAGAATCAGCATGTGCTCCGCAAGCCATCCCTGCTCCTTCGCCATCACCGACGCAATCCGCAAGGCAAAACACTTCTTGCCCAGCAACGCATTCCCGCCGTAACCCGATCCGAACGACCAGATCTCCTTCGTCTCAGGGAAATGTGTGATGTACTTGTTGTCCGCATTGCACGGCCACGCCACATCATCAATCTTCTTCCCCGCATCATCCACCAAAGGCATCCCCACCGAATGCACGCAAGGCACATACTCACCATCGTCGCCCAGCACATCCAACACCTTCTTGCCCACCCGCGTCATGATGTGCATGTTCGCCACCACATACGCCGAGTCCGTCAACTCCACACCAACATGCGCAATCGGCGAACCCACCGGACCCATGCTAAACGGAATCACATACATCACACGACCACGCATGCAGCCCTCAAACAGCGGACGCAGCTTCTTCTTCATCTCATCCGGATCAGCCCAGTTGTTCGTCGGGCCCGCATCACCCTTGCTCTTCGAACAGATAAACGTCCGGTCCTCCACACGAGCAACATCCGCCGGGTCCGACCGAACCAGAATCGAGTTCGGCCGCTTATCCGGGTTCAGCCACTGAGCCGTCCCGCCCGCCACCATTAGATCCAGCATCCGCTGGTACTCCTCCGGCGACCCGTCACACCACACAACCTCATCAGGCTGTGTCAGTTCGGCAATATCGGCAACCCAGGCATTGAGCTTCGCGTGGCTGGTCATCGTGGTCCCTTCGGTCATCGAGGTAGAAGAAGTCATCAATCTGGCTCCCTGTTGAGGTAGTGGCGGCAGCGGCACCCGACGACACGCCAGGCGATCCCGACCAACGGCTCCCAAGCCTCTCGACTATGAAACCAAAGGTCATCTTCTAAAATACCAATCGGTCTTTTATTCCGCAACCGGGAGCACGAATAGTCCCTCAGATTCTTCAATCGGTCCGTCCCCGCCGCCTGAACCAATCACCCCCCCCAAACCCCCCTCACCCCCGGCATCAACCGACCCACCCGAACCCAACTCAGGCGCAACCCCCTGAAAATCCAAACCTTCCGACGCCCCCTCCCCCTCCTCCACCGGCAACACCCCCGCCAGCATCGCCGCACGCTCCAGCGTCTCAGGTCCCGTCCCGATCGCTGACAAAATCCCCCGCTCATCCACCACCACATAAGCCGGCACCCGCGCCACCCCAGCAGCCTCCAGCGACAACACCTCCTCACCCGACACCCAACCCTGAGCACCATCCCAACCCACCAACTCCGCCGGCCGCACCACGCCACCCACCACCACAACCCGAACCTCAATCGGCAACATCCCCCGCACTGCCCGCAACCGCTCGAGCGCCGCCAACGCCCCCGCATCCAACGCCCGCCCCCAAGGCCAGAACACCGCCGCGTGAACCCGTGACCCATCACTCGGCGTCCGCATCTCCAACGCCCGCCGCAACACCGGCGACGCCGCCTGGTCCAGCCGCGACCGAATCATCACCGCACCCGCCAACGTCGGGTCCGTCGCACCACGCGCAATCAAAGGCCCCGCCAACGCAGCCGCCGCGCGACCATTCCCCTGCTCAAGCTGCAACGCCACCGTGCGCACAAACACCTGCGTTTCAAAGCTGTTTAACACCTGGTTAACTGCGTTCGTGCGCGCCGTATCAACCGATTCCGACAGATAAAGCAGCAACGAGGCCAGCCGATCACCCCTCGGATCACCCGCAGCCTCCGACTCCCCCAACTCCGCCAGCAACCGCCAAACCGACGCCAGATGATCCGCCTCCGCCGTATCCAGCGTCTCCATCCGACCCGCCACACCACGCACCTGAGCCAACCTGAACCCCGCCACCGAAGCCAGATCACGCTCAACCGCCTGACGCGCCAAGCGATAATAGGCCGCCGCACGCAGCGTCTCCGCCATCAAACGATCCTCAGGCTCCCGCAGCACATCCGCCAGGCGCTCCGCACGCCCCGCCAACGCCAGCAGATCCCCAGGCGGGGTCCCCGCCTCACGAAGCCGCGGCAACGCCCCCGCCACCAGGTCACGCAACTCACCCACCCGATCCCGCTCCTCAACAACCTCTTGCGCCTCCTCCGCGACAGTAGGCTCCACAACCTCCAACACCTGCGCCCACACCACCCCGGACATCAATAAACCAAGCAAAACACCAGACAAAACACCACGCATCAGCTCGACCCTCCACCACAGTCCGCTTCCAGATCCAGACAAGCATCCGCCAGCAACAACGCAGGCACCAACGCCCCCGCACCACCCTCAATCGCCAGATGCGTCGTCACATCATGCAACTGCTGCTCACCAAACGTCACCGTCGCCGGCCACCGCAAAAACCACGCCAAACCCCAAGGCTGATACGTCGTGTAGTCCGGCTGCGTGTGACCAACGTGATAAACCGCCACCCGACCCGCCCGCTCCAGTATCCCCCGATCCCCCGTCACCCGACCCAGCGCCACCAACCCATGCAAGCCCAGCAACTCCCGATACGTCCACTCATCCGGCGAGTCATCTGCACCCTGCGCAAACATCGGCTCACCCACCCCGTCAAGGCGTAAATCACCAACCCGCCCAAACGCCCCATCCCGCCACTGCGCCCCCATCGTGCGCACCCACAACCCATGAATCTCCGCCTCCGCACCTGCGCGCACACCACCCGGCGCGCACACCTCGCCAGCCACCAACCCCGCCCGCCGCATCAGGTACCCCGCCAGATACCCATACGCCGGTCGATGATGCCCCAATCCATCCGTCCATCGCGTCACCCCCCCATCACCAACCTCAAACCCCGTCTCCCCCTCAAGACCCAACAACTTCCGCGCCACCGGCAGCAAATCCACCAGCGACCGTACCACTTCACCCGCCCGTGCCCGCGCCGCATGTGGCGAAGCATCAACCGCCATCCCGATCGCACGCTGCGCCAGCCCACGAACCACCGGCAGGTAGCGCGTACACTGCTCCCGCACACCGGGTTGATCAGTTGATGACGTTGTCAGCGGTCGGCTCACACCCTCGATCCTACGGAGGATGACCCCAATGGCCAACTGGACGCCACTCGGACCCGCCAACGACTTCCCCGAAGGCTGCCAGATCGCCGCCCACGCCGGCGACACCCCCGTCTGCGTCTTTCGCGTCGAAGGCAAGCTCATCGCCATCGAAAACACCTGCCCCCACGCCGGACTACCCCTCGACCAGGGCGAACGAAACGGACTCGTCCTCACCTGCCCTTACCACGCCTACACCTTCAACCTCCGTAACGGCGCCAACATCGACGACCCCAACGATGACCCCGTCCGCCTCCTCCAGGTCCGCGATAACAAAGGCGTCATCGAGGTTAATCCCGACCCCTCCAATCAAGACTAACTCAACCAATCTGCTTCCACCCCTCAACCCCTTCCAACCAAGGCAACGACCCAATGATCGACACCGTGCTGACTCAGGCGACTCAAAACCAGGACGACGCCCTTAACCGCCTGATGGACCTCCTCCGCATCCCCTCCGTAAGCACCGACCCTGCTCACGCCCCCGACTGCCGCCGCGCCGCCGACTGGGTCGCCGACCACCTCCGCGGCTCCGGCCTCACCGCCGAAGTCCTCGAAACCGGCGGACACCCCGCCGTCGTCGCCAAAGCCCCCGACGACCTCGTTGCCAAACCCACCGCCCCTCGCGTCATCTTCTACGGCCACTACGACGTCCAGCCACCCGATCCCCTCGACCTCTGGAAGAGCCCCGCCTTCGAACCCGTCATCCGCGATGGCCGCGACGGACCCGCCGTCTTCGCCCGAGGTGCATGCGACGACAAAGGCCAGGTCATGATGTTCCTAGAAGCCCTCCGCGCCTACCACGATGCCGGCCAGAAACTCCCCGGACCCATCACCGTCCTCATCGAAGGCGAAGAAGAGCACGGCAGCAAAAACCTCCCCGCCTTCCTCGAACGCGAAAAAAACCGCCTGGCCGGCGACGTCGTCCTCATCTCCGACACCAGCATGTGGAAGCCCGGACTCCCCGCCATCTGCACCGCCCTCCGCGGACTCGTCTACTTCGACCTCAAACTCCAGGGCCCCAAAGTCGATCTCCACTCCGGCGTCTACGGCGGAACCACCGCCAACCCCGCCAACATCCTCACCCGCGTCCTCGGCCAGCTCTTTGACGACGACAACCGCATCAACATCCCCGGCTTCTACGACGACGTCGCCGAGGTCACCCCCGAGGAAAAAGCCGCCTGGGCTAAGCTCGACTTCAAAGAAGACGACTACTTCGGAGCCATCGGCGGAGCCGCATACGGCGAAAAAGGCCTCGACACCCTCACCCGTCGCTGGGCTCGCCCCAGCTGCGACATCAACGGCCTCAAAAGCGGCTACATCGGCGAGGGCGCTAAGACCGTCCTCCCCGCCGTTGCTGGCGCCAAAGTCAGCTTCCGCATCCCCGCCGCCATGAACCCCGCCAAGGTCGCCCGCCAGTTCGAAGACTGGCTCCGCGCCCGCGATGTCGGCCCCTGCACCTGGGACATCCAGTGCCTGAGCAAAGCCGGCTCCGTCGCGACCCCCACCGACTCACCCTTCATCGAAGCCGCCTCCCGCGCCGTCATCAAAACCACCGGCAACCCACCCGCCCTCGTCCGCGAAGGCGCCACCATCCCCGTCGTCGCCGACTTCAAACGCCTCCTCGGACTCGACGCCGTCCTCCTGGGCTTCGGCCTCGAAACCGACGCCATCCACTCACCCAACGAACACTTCGGCATCAACCGCTTCCGCCTCGGCACCCAAACCCACGCCGCCCTCCTGGCAGAAGTCGCTGGCTGACTATGTGATCCTGATCACCGCCCCGCCGCAGCACGATCCAGAAACCACGTCAGATTCCCCGGCTCACCTTCCAGATGATCCGGCGCAAATCGCTCAGGATCGATCCCCGTGATCGGCAGGTTCCTCCGATCAGTCTCTCCCGTCGCCAGCAGGTCCGCGATCGCCCGCAGCTTCTCCGCCTTGCCCGCACCCACCAGCAGCGGCGCGATCTCCCGCGCCGCGTTGATCAGCGGAAACGTCATCGTCACCCGATCAGGCGGGGTCACCTTCGGCCCCGCATTCACCACGATCCACCGATCATCCGCATCGATCGCCTCGGTCTCCGGAAACAGCGACGCCGTATGCGCATCCCCGCCCATGCCCAGCAGCACAAAGTCCAGCCGCGGGATCGAGTTCGACGGGACGGACCCACCCTTGAGATCAAAAACCTCCGCGAGTTCAGCCTCATAAGCCCCCGCCGGGTCCTGATCCATCACCGGCATCGGGTGCTTCTGCCGCGCCTTCATCGGTACGTGATCCGCCAGCGCCTCGCGGATCATCTTCCAGTTGCTCTTCTCATCATGAAACGGCACCCGCCGCTCATCAACGATCCACAGATGCGTCCGCTCCCACGGCAGCCCGCGAAACAGCGGGTCCGTCATCAACCGCACATAAAACGGCTCAGGCGTCCCCCCGCCGGACAACGCCATGTGAAACACACCACGCTCCTCAACCGCCCGCGTCGCACTGCTCAGCACCGCACGGCCGAGTTGCTCGAACAGGTCTTCAACATCAGGGGCGACACAGATCGAACCGGGCAGAGTCAAGGCGGGGACAGTCACGGGCAACTCCGAACTCAAAGGGGTTATCAGGATTAAAGGTTGTGCCAGTAGCGGCCATCCTTGGCCATCATGATGTCCGCCGCCGACGGCCCCCATGTCCCCGCGTTGTAGTTCGGCAGGTCGTCCTGAGGGTTGTTCTGCCAGTAATCGATCACCGGCTGCACCGCATCCCAGGCACACTCGATCTCATCACGATGCTTAAACAAAGTCTGGTCGCCACGGATGCAGTCGTGCAGCAGCGTTGCATAACCATCAGGCGGGGACGCCTCCCACTGCTTCACGTAGTCGAAATCCATCACCACATCCTTGATCTGCAACCCCAAACCCGGCACTTTGCCCTCAAAACGCAGACGAATTCCCTCATTGGGCTGGATCGAGATCAGGATCTGATTCGCCTTCATCTTCCGCGCCTGCTCACGAAACAGAACATGAGGCGTCGGCTTCAGATAGATCGCGATCTCCGTCTGCTTCCGCGCCATCGCCTTGCCCGAACGCAGGTAGAACGGTACCCCGCCCCAACGCCATGTATCAACATTAAAACGCATCGCCGCGAACGTGTCCGTCTGCGAATCACCCGCGGTCCCCTCCTCGTCACGGTAAGCCGGGATCGGCTTGCCGTTCACAGCGCCCGCCCCGTACTGACCACGCACAGCGAGGTGGGGCACATCACTCTCCTTGGGAACCCGCAGCGCCTTGAAAATCTTGATCTTCTCCGTCCGGATGTCCTCAGCATCCAGCGACACAGGCGGCTCCATCGCCACCACCGACAGCACCTGCAGCAGGTGACTCTGAACCATATCCCGCATCGCCCCACCCGCCGGCGAGTCGTAGTACGACCCACGACCCTCCACGCCAACCGTCTCCGACGCGGTGATCTGCACATGATCGACATACTGCTGGTTCCAGATCGGCTCGAACAGCGAGTTGGCAAACCGCAGCACCAGCATGTTCTGCACCAGCTCTTTGCCCAGGTAATGATCGATCCGGTAGATCACCGACTCATCAAACACCTCCGCCAGCGCCTGATTCAGGCTCGCCGCCGTCTTCGGATCGGAGCCAAACGGCTTCTCGATCACAATCCGCTGCCACGGCTTGTCCGCCCCCAGCGAACAATACCGCCGACCCTCCGCAACAAGACCCGAACGCCCGATGTTCTTGATCACCGGCTCGAAAAACTGCGGGGCCAGCGAGAGATAAAACAGGATGTTGTCGCCTGTGCCGTGCTCCTGAGCCAGCCCGCACAACTGCTTCTCAATGTCAGGCCAGTCTTCACTGCGGGTCGAATCACCCGAGACATAGTGAACGCGCTGCGCAAACTCGTCGTACCTCGCGCGATCGCCGTCATACGCCTTCGGATCAAAGTCGTACAACTCGTCTCGGTAGTCCTGATCGCCGTACTTCGTCCGAGCAATGCCCACGACACCGAAGTTCTCAGGCAGCGTGCCGTTCTTCCACAGCGTGTACAGGGCCGGGATCAGCTTACGCTTCGTGAGGTCGCCAGAGGCACCGAAAATGACGACCAAACATTTCTGACTGGGGAGCTTTGGCATGGGGAAGACTATAGGGTTTCGTGGCCGTTCAGGGTTGCTCAGGACGCCTGACGAGGCGTAGCCCTGGCCAGCGCGACACGCACCAGCATCAGATCCGAAGGATTAACACCCTCGATCCGCGAGGCCTGACCAAGCGTCGCAGGCAGGAACTTATTGAGTG
Source organism: Phycisphaeraceae bacterium (assembly GCA_040222855.1). Classification (NCBI taxonomy): domain Bacteria; kingdom Pseudomonadati; phylum Planctomycetota; class Phycisphaerae; order Phycisphaerales; family Phycisphaeraceae; species Phycisphaeraceae bacterium. The sequence goes on from JAVKCD010000003.1 coordinate 212,739, forward strand.
CAAGCGCCGCCTCGGTCCGAAGCCCCGAAACGCCCGTGTAATCAAGGTCCGTCGGCAACTCGCAATGCTCATCAGCACGCAGCCGCTCGACCTCCCGCTGCTGCCGGCTGATGTAACCGTCATACCGCGCCGCGGCCAGCGTGGCCGAGAGAATCGGCCCGTGGGTGAGCATCGGGTCACCATCAACCACCCCGACGCGCTCCGCCGCCTCGGCCTGCGTGACCTGCGGCCGCTTGAACCAGTGCCCAAGCATCACCTCGTCAACCTTCACCGTCGCCGTGAGCTGGTGGAGCCGATCAAGCGCCTCCCGCCGCAGACGCCACACCTCACGATGCGCCCTATCCAGCAGGCCCCACGCCTCCGCGTGCTGGGCCAGTCGATCCCACGCGTTGTCCGCCCGCAGCAGCAACCGGTGCTCCGCCCGCGACGTAAACATCCGGTACGGCTCCCGAGGCGTCTTCGTGACCAGGTCATCCATCAGCACCCCGATGTACGCCTGCTCACGCCCCAGCCGCACCAGGTCATCACCGCGACCAAATCGCACAGCGTTCAACCCCGCCAGCAAGCCCTGGCCCGCCGCCTCCTCGTAACCCGATGTCCCATTGATCTGGCCGGCCAGAAACAACCCCGGCAGACGCTTGGTCATCGTCGTCGCATCAATCTGATGCGGCGGAACCATGTCGTACTCCACCGCATAGCCGTGACGCAGAATCTCCGCCCGCTCACAACCCGGCAGCCCCCGAACCATCAGCTCCTGAACATCCGCCGGCAGCGAGGTCGAAATCCCGTTGCAGTAAATCTCGTCCGTCTCCAGCGACTCCGGCTCCAGAAACACATGATGCGACGACCGGTCAGCAAACCGAACCACCTTGTCCTCGATCGACGGACAGTACCGCGGGCCAGCCGTCTCGATCTGCCCGTTGTACATCGGCGCCCGATCAAGATTCGCACGGATCGCCTCATGAATCGCCGCCGTCGTGTGCGTGATCCAGCAGTCCCGCTGCTCGATCACCGGAAACCGCCCCGCCACTCGCTCATAAGCAGGCTCTCCCGCTAGCCCAAGCCGACCCGCCAGCGGATGCCCCGTCAGCTCCGAAAACGGCTCCGGCGACACATCCCCCGGCTGACGCTCAAGCCCCGAAAAATCAATCGTCGCCCCACGCAACCGAGGCGGGGTCCCCGTCTTCAATCGAGCCAACTCAAAACCCAGCCCCGCCAGCGTCGCCGAGATCCCCACCGCCGGCGCTTCCCCCACCCGTCCGCCCGCCGTCTGACTGTCACCCGTGTGCATCAGCCCCCGCATGAACGTCCCGGTCGTCAGCACCACCGCTTCGGCGCGAAGGTGCCTCGTCTCACCATCACCCGCCAGCCGAACACCAACACACCGCCCATCCTCAACCACCAGTTCCTCAACCGTCCCAACCACCGTCTCAAGATTCGCCCGCGTCCCCAGCAGCCGCTGAACCTCCCGCGCGTAAGCGTACTTGTCCGACTGACACCGCGGACCCCGAACCGCAGGCCCCTTGGACTGATTCAGAACCCGGAACTGGATCCCCGTCGCGTCCGCAGCCAACGGCATCAAGCCGCCCAACGCATCAATCTCCCGAACAATCTGCCCCTTAGCCAACCCACCAATCGCCGGGTTACACGACATCACCCCCGTCTTCGCCGGATCAATCGTCACCAGCGCCACCCGACCCCGCACCCCCGCCGAATCCTCAAACTCACCCCGCAACAGATTCGCCGCCGCCCACGCCGCCTCAGCCCCCGCATGACCACCCCCGATCACAACCACCGCGTAGCCATCAGCATGCTTCGTCATCGTTCAAACATCCTGAAGGCTGCAAACAAACCCCTCGGCCAATGCGGGGGGTGGGGGGGGGTTAGGGTTCGACGGTGAAGGTCTCGCCCGCGTGGAGCAGGTCCCTAAGCGTCGCGTTCGGCCGCTTCGCCTTCGCCATCTCGACTTGCTGCGTCACCAGGTCCTCGTACGTCGCGCACTCGGATTCAAAGAGCACACCCACCGCCTCCGGGAACTCCGGGTAGCTCATCCGCGCCAGCATGAAGGCCAGGTTCCGATCCGTCGGGTCGTGAACCAGCAGATCATCCTCGGTCACCCCATCAACCAGCTCAACGACCTCAAGTTTCGTCCCGCTCATCCGAATCCCACGATCCCGATTCTTGCCAAACACCATCGGCTTCCCCGCCTCGAGTCGCAGCAGGTTCTCTTCCTTCTCCAGTCCCTTGCGCCCCGTCGCATGCGCGAACGCCTCGTGATTAAACACGTTGCAGTCCTGGTAGATCTCCACAAACGACGTCCCGTGATGCTTCGCCGCAGCCGTCAGAACATCCGTGAGATTCTTGTCGATATCCACCGACCGAGCCACAAACGTCGCCTCCGCCGCCAACGCAATCGAAAGCGGGGCCAACGGCCGATCCAGCGAACCCAACGGCGTCGACGGCGTCTTCTTACCCGTCTCCGACGTCGGCGAATACTGACCCTTCGTCAACCCGTAAATCCGGTTGTTAAACAGCATGATGTTGAGATCAAGGTTCCGCCGCAGCACGTGCATCAGGTGATTCCCGCCAATCGACAAACCATCACCATCACCCGTCACCAGCCACACATCCAGTTCGGGGTTCGCGATCTTCACACCCGAAGCGATCGCCGGACCACGCCCATGAATGGTGTGGAACCCGTAGGTACTCATGTAATACGGAAACCGCGACGAGCATCCGATGCCCGCGACAAACACCGTGTTCTCACGACGTGCCGCCAGGTCAGCGAGCACCTTCTGTGTCTGCTTCAAAATGGCGTAGTCCCCGCAACCCGGGCACCAACGCACATCCTGATCGGACGCAAAATCCTTAGCCTTCAGCACAGCAAGCGGCGTGTCTTTGGTATTCGGTGAGATCATCGTAAAGTCGCTTTCAAGGCGTCGAAACTTGAGAGATTAGTCGTTCCAGGGCTCAGGCAGGATCAACTGGCCACCACGCGGCATGTACATCTCCGCGTCACCCCACGAACCATCGAGCATCTTCTCAATGGCCATCGAAACCTCCTGAACCAGGAACGGGCGACCCTGCACCTTGTTGATGCCACGGGCGTCGATCAGGAACTTCGCGCGGATCATCGACCGCAACTGACCCATGTTGATCTCGGGGATCAGCACCCGCGGGTACCGAGACAAAACCGTCGCCAGGTTCCGTGGCATCGGGCTGATATGACGCAGGTGAGCACCCGCCACCTTCCGCCCCTCCGCGCGAGCCCGCTCAACAGCCGTATAAATCGTCCCGCACGGCCCGCCCCAGCCGAGCACCAACAGCTCCGCGTCCGCGTCGCCATACGGCTCCAGTGGCGGAATGTGGTCCGCGATCTTATTGATCTTCTCGTGCCGCAGCAGCGTCATCAGCTGATGATTCTCGTAGTCATACGACACATTCCCCGTGATGTGCTGCTTCTCCAGCCCACCGATCCGATGCTCCGTTCCCGGCGTCCCAGGGATCGCCCACGGCCGAACACTGTCCTCGTTCCGCTCATAAGGCTGGTACGTCTCCGGGTCCGTAGCGTGCTTGACCTCGATCGGCTCGATCGCATCCACATCAGGGATCGGCCACGGCTCCGCACCGTTAGCCAGATAACCATCCGTCAGGATCACCACCGGCGTCATGTGCGTCAGAGCAATCCGCACTGCCTCAATCCCGATCTCAAAACAGTCACCGGGCGTCGAGGGCGCGAGAATCACCACCGGGCAGTCCGAGTTCCGCCCATACATCGCCTGCAGCAGGTCCGCCTGCTCGGTCTTGGTCGGCAACCCCGTCGACGGCCCGCCACGCTGGACGTTAATCACCACCAACGGCAACTCCGTAATCGCCGCCAACCCCATCGCCTCCGCCTTCAGCGCCAGACCGGGACCCGACGTGCCGGTCACTCCAATCCGCCCCGCAAACGAAACACCGATCGCCGCACAACACGCCGCGATCTCGTCCTCCGCCTGAAACGTCTTGATGCCGTAGTGCTTCTGCGCCGAAAGACTGTGCAGAATCGAACTCGCTGGCGTAATCGGATACGAGCAGTAAACAAGCTCCTTGCCCGAGAGCTGCGATGCCGCCACCAACCCCATCGCCAACGCATCGTTCCCCGTGATCTTCCGGTACGTTCCCGGCGCGATCTCCGCCCGAGAAATCTCATACCGCGTCGGGAAAATCTCCGCCGTCTCGCCAAAGTAATAACCAGACTTCAGCGCCGCAATGTTTGCCTGCGCCACCTCCGGCTTGTTCTTTTTCTTGATGAAATAGTTCTCAAGAAACTGAATCGTCGTATCCAGCGGACGACCGTAGAGCCAGTACACAATCCCGAGCGCGTACATGTTCTTGCAGCGGCCAATGTCCTTAGCACCCATCCCCGACTCAGTCAGTGCCTCGCTGTTGAGCCGCGTGATCGGCACACGCAGCAACTGATAACTGGTGTTGATCTGCTCATCGTCCAACGGGTTGTACCCCTCGGGGTACTTCGCCTTGCGCAGACCAACCTTGTCGAACTCCGACTCGTTGACCACCACAAGACCGCCTGGCTCCACATCACAAAGATGCGCCTTGAGCGCCGCCGGATTCATCGCGATCAGCGCGTTGACCGCATCCCCTGGCGTGTGAATGTCCTCAGACGCAAAGTTGATCTGGAAACCCGAGACACCCGCGACCGTCCCCGCAGGAGCACGAATCTCCGCCGGGAAGTCAGGCAGCGTCGCAACATCGTTGCCAAACAACGCGGACGTATCAGTGAACTGGGTTCCCGCAAGCTGCATCCCATCGCCGGAGTCACCGGCGAAGCGGATGACCGCAGAAGTCAGGCGTTCGGAAGGCTTGGCGGCGGGGGCGGCCGCCTGATCAGCGGAACTCATGTCTGGGGGTCTCCCGAGCAGGGCCGAGGCGTTAGGTCGAGGTCACACAATCTATAAGAGCAATATCCTAGTCTTCTGCAGCCGTTTGGGTAAGCCCAACCACGACGAAAATCCATGCAAAAGACGCTCGTGTCCTGACTTAAGCCTGAGACGACGCCAGCAACCGCGCCCCGAGCCACAGCCCGCCAGCCACGCCAGCGACCCCGAGCCCGACGTGAGCCGCAACATGAACCGCCGCCAGCAACGGCCGCTGGTTGACGCCAAGCCCCACCGCCTCGAACGCAAACGTCGAAAACGTCGTGAAAGAACCCAAAAAGCCCACCAGGACCGCATACCTGACCTCAACCGCCCCAGGCCATTTCCCCTCCGTCGCCGCCCAGACCACCCCGAACAACAAACACCCAAGCGTGTTCACCGCCAGCGTCCCCCACACCCAGCCATCAGGCGTCCACGGCCGCAAGACCCAACCCGTCGCGTGCGTCAACCCATACCGCGCCACCGCTCCCGCAGCGCCCGCGCCAGCAATCAGTGTCAGTTTAAGGAGCAGACTCATCTCGGTTCCCAAGGCTGCAAAGCCCGACGCATCCGGGCCGATCAGGGCTATAGTGTCCAACCCTACCTAACCCTCATCGGCCATCCCGGCCACCAGACGCCCGTGAGCCTGAAATACCAACGTGTCAAGCAGCATGATCTCACCCTGCCTACGCCGGTGAGATGGCTCACGCGTGCCTTCAGCTCCATCCGACTCGCCGTCTGCCTCCTCACCCTCGTCGCCCTCTACGGCACCATCGCCTCCGTCCCCGTCGGCTTCCTCGCCCTCGGGGCCGCCTACGCACTCATCGGCCTCGGCGTCTTCGGCGCACTCGGCCTCCCCTGGGCACTCATCCAGGGTCGCATGCCCAAATCAATCGCCGTCCTCGGCTGGATTCTCATCGCCATCGCAGGCACATGGATCACCTACCTCGGCTGCTTCCAGGCCTTCGACTGGGCCACCCATACCGACGCCTGGCGCTACTACGGCAAAGTCATCATCTACCAGCTACCCGGGCTCGAAATGACCGAGCTGCAGTTCTACAGCTGGTGGCCCATGCAGCTCATCCTCATGCTTTTCGTCGTCAACATGATCTGGGCGACCATCCGCAGGATCGAGTTCAAGTTCGAGAACATCGGCGTCCTCACCGTCCACACCGGCATCGTCACCCTCACCCTCGGATCCATCCTCTACAGCACCTTCAAAGTCGAAGGCGACCTCCTCCTGTTCAGGCAAGACATCGAAGACGGCTACGAGAACGTCTTCTACGACGCCGTAAACCCCGCCTTCTACGTCCTCCTCCCCAACCGCGGCCAAGCCATGGTCCCGCTCCCCGAGTTGCCCCGCTACAACGACTACCCCGCAGGCACACTCGACATCCCCATCAGCGATCGCACCAAACTCGAACCCCTCATCCCCGAGGGACTCAGCCTCCGCATCATCGGCTTCCTCCCCGATGCCGAAATCGAAGAAACCTGGGCGCTCGAACCCACCGACGCCCCCGGCGCCGAAATCCTCGCCACCAGCCCCGTCATGCGACTCGCCCTCGCCGGACGTGAGACCCCCAATCAGAACACCCTCCAGCCCGAGCAACTCCTCATGCTCGCAAGCGCAGTGCCCGGCGAACGCTACGTCGAAACCCACCACGCCGACATCGAACTGCTCACCGACCTCTCCGAACAACGTGCATCACAACTCCTCACCGAAGTCCCCGGCGAACACGGCCTGATTGTCGAAGTCCCCGCAACCGGATACCGCCAGGTCTTCCCCATCGAACCCGGCCAAACCATCACCGCAGGATCAACCGGATACCAACTGACCATCGAAGAGATCGGCCCCTACGGTCTGCCCTTCGTCACCCCCGGCTACGAGCAAGCCACCGACACCCGCGCCGTCGTCCGCGTCGAACAAGGCAACGAGATGTTCCGCCGCCTCGCGATGAGCCGCTTCCCCGAACGATCTCAGGACTTCGTCCCACAGCCCGATGACCCCAACGCTGGCCCTCTCGGACAACGCCGTGATCCCGACCCCGCCATCCGCCTGACCTACCTCGACCGCAGCAAACCCCAGTTCCACCTCGTCTGGTCACCCGATCAGCCCGACAAACCCGTCGAGCTGATCGCCAACCTCCCACGCTCCGCCCCCCTCCGCGCTGCCCTCGGCGAAGACCGATTCCCCATCAGCCGCCAACTCTGGGTCCACATGCTCGGAGCCAGCCAGACAGCCGCCAAGGTCCGCCAACCCGCCATCAAACCCCGACCACAACGCGATCCCAAAGACATCGGCGGCTACACCGCATCCCTCATGCTCGTCGAAGTCACCAAGCAAATCGAAGGCGAAGAACCTTGGGAACGCATCGTGATGCTCCATCACATGCGATACCCCCGACATCCCTCCGGCAAGAACCGCCCCGAAACCATCACGGTCCCAGGCATCGGCCCCATCACCATGATCTTCGCCCGCGAACGCCACCGCCTGCCCTTCATCATCGGACTCGCCGAGTTCCAGATGGACCCCTACCCCGACACCTACCCACCCGTCCCCCGCGACTTCTCCTCCGACCTGCTCATCAGCCGACTCCATCCCGAAGACGGCGTCCCCGCCGAAGTCCCCCGGGTCTACCGCCCCAGCCTCAATAACCCCGCCATCGTCCACAGCCCCGGTGCCGGTATCGTCAAAGGCAAACTCAAACTCAGCCAGGTCGGGTGGGACCCCGGCGACCAGACCGACCCCGCCATCGAAGCCCGTGACGAGAACGGACGATTCATCAACCAACAACGCTTCTCCATCATCGGCGTCGGCAACAACGTCGGCATCCAGATCGTCTTCGTCGGCGCCTGCCTCATCGTCGCCGGCGTGCCTTGGGCGTTTTACGTCAAACCTTGGCTGCTCCAGCGACGCAAACGCCAGATCCAACAGGAACTCGCACAGCAGCAAACAAAAAACGACCCCAAGACCGGGGATGTCACGAACCAAAACGAGCCCGAGCTGATCTCAGCGGGAAGCAGTGATCGATGAACCGTGCGCACATCTGGTTGACGATTTTGGTGTCTTGGACGCTTTTGATTGGCGAGTTAGGCGCGCAAGTGCGTCCAAACGTCGATGGAAACGCACTTCCCGACACCATGCCGACGGCCCCGCCAGCCATGCTCGACGCCGACGACCACACCGGCCACGGCCACGATCTAGAAGACTGGCTCGACATGGAACCCCGTTCACGCACCGCCGAAGAACGAAAAGCCTTCTCAGAGGCCCTCAACCTCGATGGCTTCCGCCGACTCGCCGTCTTCGATGGCGGACGCATGAAAATCATCGACACCCTCGCCCGCGAACAACTCGAACGAATCTACGGGAAAACCCGCTATAAACACCCCGAAACCGGCTACGAAGACGCCGTCTTCACGTATCTCGACCTTCTTTTCATGCGCACAACCTACCAGGCGCTCCCACTGGTCCACGTCGAGGTTCTCCCGCTCCGCCGGCAGATGGTCGCCCACCTCCCAGCAGACGACCAGGAATCCTGGCTCAGAAGGGCCCGCCTGTCGCCCGAGTTGATCACCAGCCCACCCGTCATCGCCATCCTCTCCGGCCGCGGCAGCGATCTACGCCTGCAAAAAGGCCTCAGCCAAGTCTGGGACGGACTCTCCGCTCTTGAAGACATCGACGATCGACTCAAGGTCATCAGCCCACTGCCCGCAGACAACAAATGGCACCGCCCCCTCGATGTCCTCGACGCCATGGTCCACGGCGAACAACTCGCCGATGACGCCACCACCGCACGCGCAATGCTCGTCGCCGATCTCTGGCGACAGCTCGGCGACAACTGGCGCATCGGCGACGTCGCGACCGTCAACGAGGTCATCGGCGCACTCACCTACCAGATCCCCCTGGTGCTCCCCGAAACCTACCCCGCCCAGTGGAAGCTCGACGTCGAGTACCTCTACAACGCCACCTCGCGCTTCACCATCGGCTACATCGGCTACCTCCTCGGCGCGGTGATGCTCCTCCTGGCCTTCGCCACCGGCCGCCCCTGGCTGATCGCAGGCGGAGCCGTGCTCGGCGGGATCGGGTTTGTCGTCCACACCCTCGGCATCCTCGCCCGCATCGCCCTGACCGGCCGCTGGCCGATCCACAACCAGTTCGAGTCGTTCATCGCCGTGACCTGGTTCGCCGTCCTCGTCGGCCTGCTGTTTATGTGGTTCAACCGCGCCTGGCTCTTCGGTGCCGCCGCTGCCGCCCTCGGGGCCGCAGCCCTGATGGTCGCCAACACCTTCGATATCCCCTCCGCTGAGCCCGGCAAGGTCGCCGGCATCCTCGCGACCAGTCGGATCCTCTACATCCACGTCAACATCGTCCTCATCAGCTACGGCCTGATCGCCCTGGGCTTCTTCGTCAGCCTCTTCTACCTGGCAGCACACTACCTCAAGGGCGAGGCCTCCCTGCGCATGGCCGCGGCCGGCATCGGCGCCGTCGACATGGCGGGCGGGTCATCCGGGAGCTCTGGCGACGGGACACCGAGCAAGGGCCGGCAAGGACTCCTGCGCGATCTCGATCGTGCCCAGTTGATGGTCCTCCAACTCGCCTTCTGGCTCCTGGGCGTCGGCATCCTCCTGGGGGCCTACTGGGCCGACCACGCTTGGGGCCGCTGGTGGGCGTGGGACCCCAAGGAAACCTGGGCGCTCATCACCTGGATCATCTATCTGATCGCCATCCACGCCCGCTTTGGCGTGAAGGATCGCGGACTGGTCACCGCATGGCTCAGCGTTCTGGGCTTCCTCGTGATGCTCTGGTGCTACTGGGGCGTCAACATGCTCCTCGCCGGCCTGCACAGCTATGCCTAAGCGACTCGGCCGACGGTTCTACCGACGACCCGCAGACGAACTCGCGCGGACCCTCTTGGGATGCCGGATGGTCCGACGCCTCAAAGATGGCACAAGGCTGAGCGGGGTCATCATCGAGGTCGAGGCCTATCTGGGCATTCAAGATCAGGCTGCGCACACCTTCGGCGGGCGCAGAACACCACGCAACGAAGCCATGTGGGGCGACGGCGGGCTGGGTTACGTCTACTTCACCTACGGCATGCACCACTGCTTCAACATCGTCGCCCAGCGAATCGATCAGCCCGAAGCCGTGCTCGTGCGGGCACTGGAACCGAGCAAGGGGTTGGAAGCTATGCGGGAGCGCCGCCCCAAAGCCAAGCGCGACACGGACCTCTGCTCGGGTCCGGCCAAGCTCTGCGCGGCGATGGCAATTGACCGCTCGCTCAACGCCGAAGACCTGGTCACCTCGGATCGTCTCTGGCTCGAAACGGCGCAGAAGGTCACCGACGATCAGGTCGTGCGGACGCCGCGGATCGGGATTGACTACGCTGGAGACTGGGTCGACCGGCCGCTGCGTTTTTGTGTCCGGGGTCACCCTCACCTGAGTCGATCGACGCCATGACCATCCAATGGACAACACGAGCCCTGGGCGAGACAGGCGTAGTGGTGGGCTGGTGCGCCTGGTCTGCTCAGACCCTGCGCCAAGACCCCAGGCTGGTGACGCGATGCCCGAGTCTGGTCGTCTTCGATGAACGGCGCGGCGAGACCCCCGAGTCGGCGGCTGCGCTGGCTGGCGTCATTCAGGATTCACCGGTATTGGTGATCGTGGAGGAGCCCTCCTTCGCGCGGTACCTCTCCGCCGGTCTCGATCGCTGGCGCGAAGCGCTCGGGCGTCAGCGGCTGGACCTGGTGGCCCTGTCCGTGGATGAGATTCGCGACCTCAAAGGCGGGGGGTTGCTCCAGCCGCTGGTTGATGGAAGGGCCGCGGGTAAGATCGGGGCGATCGGGTTTGTCGGCGACACGGCGAACGACACCGAATGGCTGGCGATGAACACCGCAGGCCGCTTTCTCATCACTCGGTTCACGCTGAAGGATCAATCCGCGTGGTATCGGGCCATCCCGACCGCGACGGAGTACGGGATGGCCGTGATCGGCGAGGTGGATGGCGACGAGGGGGAGGATGGGGGTCTGGGGGAAGTTGCATTTGCCTTGGGACGATCTCCCCAAGTTCTGCCAATGCGGGCGACCCCCCTGCCATCGGGTGTCGAACCGATGGACGAAGCCGGACTGGAGCGCGCCTGGGCTGGTTATTCCGCGACGCACGCGGAGCCCGAGAAGCTGCCACGCGGTCGCCCTCCAGCGGGGGGTGAGAGTTAGAAATCTGGATTTATCGTGTCTCGGCTAGCGAGTGTTGGCCGTGACGATTAATCTAGGCGTTTGGGCAACAGGTCCCGGAGACGGTTTGTCAGGAGTGTCTACCCCGTGAACGAGCAGCTCAGCGGCTCGACGCCGGAGAACCCCGAGGATTCCTCGGAGCCGGTGTCGAATCCCATCCCAGAATCCCCCGCAGCGGAGTCGGTCCCGACCGACGCGCCCGATGAGCTAGCGCCTGAGATGGCGGACAGCGACATCGACGCGATGCTCGAGGCCTCGCTGGCTGAGAGTGAAGCCGGCAGCGCGAAGCAGGAGCCGGAGGCGGTGCATCACGAGGTCCGGCGGGGTCGCATCGCCGCGATCCGCGGGGACGACGTGTTCGTCGAGTTGGTCGGCGAGATGGGCAAGATGCAGGGTCTAGTCCCGCTCACGCAGTTCGAGCGCGCCCCGCGACTCGGCTCGGTGATGGACTTCGTCGTGGACCGGGTGGATGAGGCCGAGGGGCTGATCTACCTGTCACGCGAGGGCGCGGTCAGCCGTGCGACTTGGGAGCAACTGGCCAGGGGCTCCGCGGTGGAGGCGCGGGTCACCTCGACCAACAAGGGCGGGCTCGAGCTGGAGATGGTGGGCGGGATCCGCGCATTCATGCCAGCGAGCCAGGTCGATCTTCACCATGTCGACGATCTCGAAACCTTCGTCGGCGAGAAGATCGAAGCGATCGTCCAGGAGATCGATCGCAAGTCGAAGAAGGTGCTGCTAAGCCGTCGGCAGTATCTCCAGCAGAAGCGCGAGGCGGCCAAGCAGAAGCTGCTGGCCGAGCTTGAAGTGGATCAGGTCCGCGAGGGCAAGGTCTCGAACATCGCGCAGTTCGGCGCGTTTGTTGATCTGGGCGGGGTTGATGGCTTGCTGCACGTCTCGGATATGACCTATGGCCATGTGGACAAGCCCAACGAGGTGGTCAAGGTTGGTGACACGGTCAAGGTTAAGGTTCTCAAGATCCAGGACGGCGAGAAGGGGCTGCGGATCAGCCTGGGGCTCAAGCAGATCCAGCCCGATCCGTGGGAGGGGCTCGGCGAGCGGTATCAGGTGGGTGAGCAGGTCACCGGCCGGGTCACGCGCACGGCGAACTTCGGGGCCTTTGTTGAGGTCGAGGAGGGCGTAGAGGCGCTGCTGCCGATCAGCGAGATGAGCTGGAAGCGGGTGCACAACGCGGACGAGGTCGTGCGTGTTGGCGACATGATCAAGCTCTCGGTCATCAGTATCGACCCGGCGCGGCAGCGGATGTCGCTGAGCCTGAAGGCGGCGGGCGGCGACCCGTGGGAAGGGGTGACCCTCAAGTACCCGCAGAACGCGGTCGTCGAGGGCACGGTGCTGAGCACAACCGACTTCGGTGCGTTCGTCGAGCTGGAAGAAGGTATCGAGGGCCTGGTGCACATCTCGGAGCTGTCGGACCGTCGGGTGGGCAGCGTCGAGGATGTGGTTAAGGTCGGCGACAAGCGCCAGTTCCGCGTGATCGAGCTGCACGAGGGCGAGCGTCGGATCAAGCTGTCGATCAAACAGGTCGAGAAGCTCTCGACCAAGGCAGAAGACCAGCACCAGCCTCGCAACCTGGGCAAGGTCAAGAAGCAGCACAGCGGGTCACTCAAGAGCGGGCTGGGTAAGTCAGCGGCGATGGGCATGGGCCTGGGCGACCTGAATCTGGACAAGTTCAAGTAGCCACACGATCGACGGGACTTTCTTGCAGCCGAGGCGCGACCATGATCTGGCGGTGATCGGTGCGGGTGCAGCGGGGCTGATGGCCGCGATCGCGGCGGGACGCACCGGGGACGGGAAGCTCCGCGTGGTTGCGTTGGATGGTGCGAGGAAGCTGGGGGCGAAGATCTTGGTCGCGGGTGGCGGGCGGTGCAATGTCACGCATGACGTGGTGACGACGAAGGACTACGCGGGGGATTCGGCGAACCGGATCGGGAAGGTGCTCAAGTCGTTCACCGTCGAGCAGACGGTTGATTTCTTTCGTGAGTTGGGGGTTGAACTCAAGCGAGAGGAGACCGGCAAGCTGTTCCCGGTCACGGACAAGGCGCAGACGGTGCTTGATGCGCTGCTGGGAGCTTGTTCCGCGTGCGGCGTGGAGATCGTGACCGGGGCGCGGGTCGAGTTGATCCGGCGAGAGGGCGATGTAATGGTGATCTCGACGTCAGAGGGTGAGTACCGGGCGCGGGAGGTCGTGTTGGCGACGGGTGGCAAGAGCCTGCCCAAGACCGGATCGGATGGGAAAGGGTATGAGTTGGTGAAGTCGCTGGGGCACAGCGTGACAGCGACGTGGCCGGCGCTGGTCCCGCTGGTGGTCGAGGAGGGGCACTGGCTGACCGAGTTGTCGGGGCTGACGGTCGATGCGGACGTGCGGATCGAGCGATCGACGGGCAAGATCGTTGAGCGCGAGCACGGGGCGGTGCTGCTGACACACTTCGGGCTCAGCGGGCCGATCCCGATGAACCTCAGCCGTCACCTGACGGCTCATCGGATGGAGGACCCGGCGGCGGTGCTGACGATCAACTTCATGGACGGGGCGGGGTTTGATGAGGCGGACCGGTGGCTGCTTGAGCAGGGGCAGCGGATGCGTTCGCTTAGGCTGACCGGGCTGCTCCGGGGCAGGCTGCCGGAGCGGCTGGCGCGGGCTCTTGTCGAGCGGATGGCGGACGTTCCGATGGCGACCGAGGTGCATCGGCTGACCCGGGAGCACCGGCACGCGCTGGCGCATGCGCTCACGCGGTTGGTGGTGCCGGTGGTGCGTGATCGCGGGTATCTGTTTGCTGAGGTGACGGCGGGCGGGGTTCCGCTGGAGGAAGTGGACCTCAAGTCGATGGCGTCGCGGCGGTGCGGCGGGCTGAGCCTGTGCGGGGAGATCCTGAACGTCGATGGGCGGATCGGGGGGTACAACTTCCAGTGGGCGTGGGCGTCCGGTCGGCTCGCGGGGATGAGCGCGGCGAAGCGTCTGCTGGCGTCGGCGGCGGGATAAGGCGAGGATCAACCGATGAAGCGAGCCGAGATCCCGAACCTGCTGACCGCGATGCGCCTGGTGATGACAGTGGGTGTGCTCGGTTGTCTGGAGCTGGCTGAGCGCCCCTCCCACTCTCTTTGGGTTTGGGTGGCGCTGGGTTTGTTTGTGGTGGCGGCGCTGACTGACGCGCTGGATGGGTATCTGGCGCGGCGGTGGGATGTGGTGAGTCGGTTTGGGCGGATCGTGGACCCGCTGGCGGATAAACTGCTGATCCTGGCGACGGCGGGGTATCTGGCGGCGAGTTCGAGCTATGACACCGGGGTGACGGCGTGGATGCTGGCGGTCCTGCTGATTCGCGAGTTGCTGGTCACGGGGTTGCGGGGTGTGGTGGAATCGAGTGGCGGAGACTTTTCAGCGCGGTGGTCAGGCAAGTGGAAGATGATCCTGCAGTCGGTGGCTATTCCGTGGGCGATGCTGGGGATGGGGCTGGATCCGGAGGGGGTGTCGCCGGGCTGGTTTTTTGTGGTGCGGGATGGCCTGCTGATCGCGATGGCGATCATCACGCTGGTCTCGGGATGGGCTTATGTGTCAGGGGCGGCGCGGATGCTGCGGGCGTCGGATCAGGCGGGCTGAGGCTGGTTGAGATTCACGAGTTGATCTGAGTCGATGAGGCCATCGAGGACGCGGACGATGCGTTGGCATCGCTCGGCGACGGCTTCATCGTGGGTGACCATGACGATGGTGAGGCCCTGGCGGTGGAGGTGATCGAACATGTCGAGGATGGCCTGGCCGGTGGAGGAGTCGAGATTGCCGGTGGGTTCGTCGGCGAGGAGAAGGCTGGGCTCGTTGACCAGGGCTCGAGCGATGGCGACGCGCTGCTGCTGCCCGCCAGAGAGTTCAGTGGGTCGGTGTCCGACGCGGTCGGCGAGGCCGACTCGTTCGAGGGCCTGTTCGGAGCGTTGGCGTCGGAGGGCGGGAGCTACGCCTGAGTAGAAGAGGGGGACCTGGACGTTGTCCTCGATGGTGAGCTGGGTGATGAGGTTGAAGTTCTGGAAGACGAAGCCGAGGCGTTCGCCGCGGACGCGGGAGAGGTCTTCATCGGTGAGACCGGCGACGTTGACGCCATCGATGAAGTAGTCGCCATGGGTGGGCCGGTCGAGGCAGCCGAGGATGTTCATCAGGGTGCTCTTGCCCGATCCCGAGGGGCCCATGATGGCGACGTACTGGCCGCGAGGGATCATGAGGTCGACGCCTCGGAGGGCGCGAACGATCGGGGCGGCGGTGCCCATGTTGTAGAGCTTCTCGACTTTGCGGAACTCGGCGACGGCGTTGTTGGATGGTTCGGCCACGCGGGACTCCTGGGCGTGGTTGAGGGGCAAAGGCTGATTCTAGACGGGTGAGGGGGTGGTCTCCACGATGCGTTGGATCAGTCCTTCGATGGACTCGCCGTCTTCCTCACGGAGTCGCCCGCGGACGACCACGCGGTGGGCGAGGACGGGGATGATGTTGCTGGTGACGTCATCGGGGAGGGCGTAGGTGCGGCCATCGAGGATGGCGGTGGCCTTGGCGGCGTGCATAAGGGCGAGGGCTCCGCGGGTGGAGAGGCCGATCTGGAGTCGGTTGTGCTCTCGGGTGGCGTGGGCGAGTTTGACGATGTAGCGGGCGAGTCGTTCGTCGAAGCGGACCTCATCGGTGAGGCGTTGGAGTCGGACGATCTCTTCGGCGGTCACGACGGGCTTGAGTCGAGCCAGCGCGGTGCGGGTGGGATCGTCGATCAGGACCTGGGTTTCGTCGTCGGCGTTGGGATAGCCGAGGCGGATGCGCATGAGAAAGCGGTCGAGCTGGGATTCGGGGAGGAAGTAGGTGCCCTCGAACTCGTAGGGATTCTGGGTGGCGACGACGAGGAAGGGTTCGAGGAGTTTTCGGGTGTAGCCGTCGACAGAGACCTGATACTCGCTCATGGCCTCGAGGAGGGCGGACTGGGTTCGCGGGGTGGTGCGGTTGATCTCGTCGGCGACGAGGATGTTGCAGAAGATGGGCCCGGGCTTGAAGGTGAACTCGCCTTTGTGCTGATCCCAGAGTGTGACGCCAAGGATGTCGGCGGGGACCATGTCGGGTGTCATCTGGAGGCGGACGATGGTGCCATCGATACTGCGGGCCAGTGCCGTGGCGAGGGTGGTCTTGCCGACGCCTGGGACATCCTCGATGAGGACGTGTCCGCGGGCGAGGAGGCAGACAAGGATGCTGTCGATGGCCTTTGAGTGTCCGAGAAAACACTCGCGGATGTTGCCGCGGAGGCGTTCGAGGGCTGGCATGACGTGATCGGGCAGGTCGGCCATGGGGTGGCGAGTATACCGCTGTGAGGATCGGGCCGGGGTGGCCGGGGTCTGTTCCCCGTCTTCCCCAAATGCCGATAGAATCTGAGGCTACACGATTTCTACCTCTTAGTGGCTGGACTCAAGATGGACCTGGATCTTGGTCTGGACAACCTGCTGCGACGGATCGTCGGCTATCTGGAGACGGAGCCGGTGCAGGTTGTTATTGAGCTGCTGGTGATCGCGTTCGTGGTGACGATGATCCTGCGGTTCCTGCGGGGGACTCGTGGGGCGCGGGTGGTCAAGGGTCTGGCGTTGGTGCTGGTGGTGGGGACGGTGCTGATTCAGTTGCTGGCTGGGGATGAGAACCTGAGTCGGTTGAAGTTGCTGTATGACAGTTTTCTGACGCTGGTGTCGGTGATGCTGGTGGTGGTGTTCGCGCCGGAGCTGAGACGAGCGTTTATGCGTCTGGGGGAGGCGAACTTTTTTACGCAGGGCGGGGTGCGGCGGGCACGGGTGGTGGAGGAGATTGTTGAGTCGATTCAGTACCTGTCTCGGAACAAGATTGGGGCGTTGATCGCGATCGAGCGTCAGGTAGGGTTGCGGGGGATTATCGAGGTCGGGACGCGGCTGGACGCGGAGATTTCGAGCGAGTTACTTAACACGATTTTCTGGCCCGGTTCGGCCTTGCATGATCTCGGAGTGGTGGTTCAGGGTGATCGGCTTGTGGCGGCGGGGGCTCAGTTCCCGCTGGCCGAGCGTGAAGACCTGCCCAAAGAGCTTGGGTCGCGGCACCGGGCGGCGATCGGTTTGTCGGAGGAGGCTGATGCATTGATCCTGGTGGTCTCCGAGGAGACGGGGATCATCTCGGTGGCGGAGCGGGGGGTGCTGAGGCGGAATCTGACGGTTGATGACCTGCGGCCGGAGTTGAATCGTGTGTTTGGTCAGTTGGCGCTAGGCGAGCGGGCTGACTCTGCGGCGGCGGAGGCGGGAGCGACGTCTGACACCACTAAACTGGCTGGTAAGGCTTAGGAGCGGACCGGATCGTGCGTGAGCGTATCGAGACCATTTTGACGGTGATCGTCGTGACGCTGCTCGTCTGGCTTTATGCCGAGGGCCGGGTGGCGACGAGCTACACGGATCAGCGGGTGCTGCTGAACTTCGAGACGCGCTCGGGTGCGCCGATTGATTACCGGGGTCCGGAGCGCGTGAGCGTGAGCTTCAAGGCGTCGCCTTCGATCAAGCGTGAGTTTGATCAGCTGGCGGCTGCGGGCGTGACGGTCGTGGTGGATGATCTGGTGCCGGGCATCCCGGATCAGCGCACGCTGGTGCTAAGTGATATTCTCAATGAGACAGACCTGGGGCGGCGGGGTGTGGCGGTGCTGAGCACGAGCCCGGCCACGGCGGAGGTCCAGATCATCCGGTTGCGGACGGTAACAGTACCAGTGCAGTACCGGACACAGGGTTTCGATCTGGTTCCGCCGCCGGTGATTGATCCTCGTGAGGTGAGCCTGACGTTGCCGGAATCGGTTGATGTGCCCGAAAGTGATCTGTTTGCGTTGCTGAGTCTGGACGCTTCGGACCTTGGCGGGCTGGTCGAGGGTGTTGAGCGGTCACAGTCGGTGCGCTTGCAGCCTTCGCCTGCGGCGGTGTCGAAGTGGACCGCTTTGAGTCCGTCGGATGCCCGGATCACGTACACGGTAAAGCAGACGCGGGATGTGCTGGAGCTGACGACGGTGCCGGTTCGCGTGAACCTGCCGGTGGGTTTGGCGGAGGAGTATGCGATTTCGGTTCCGGAGTCGGAGCGGTTTATTCCTACGCTGGCGATGAGCGGTCCGGTGGACGCGATCCAGCGGGTGCGGAGTGGGGAGCAGGCGGTGTGGGTAGAGTTGCGGCCCAGTCGGGAGCAGCTTGAGGCGGCGGCGGAGGCTATCCCGCCTGAGGTTGAGCTGATGCCGATCCTGGTGGCTCCTGCGGGGCTCACAGCTGAGGTGGGCTTGACCACGGTGACCGTCGAGGTGCAGCGTCGAGCGGCGACCGCCCGGTAAAGGATTTTTCCGGGCGATGGCCTAGAATCGGAGCTGACCCGTTTGTTGCCTGACAGGGGAGCGCCTGCGATGAGCCAGACGAGCACGACCATGACCGATCTCAAAGGCTACTGCGACGATATCTCACAGAGAGCGTTGCGGGCATCGCGAGCGCTGACTCGATTCTCGGGAGCCGATCGTGACCGTGCGTTGCTGGCGATGGCGGAGGCGTTGCTGGACCAGCGTCGGTTGCTACAGAGTGAGAACGCACTGGACCTGGAGGCGGGGCGTGAGGCGGGGTTGGCGGCGGCGATGATCGATCGACTCGCCCTGACGGACAATCGGGTGGAGCTGATCGCAGAGTCGCTTCGGCAGGTGGCGGCGCAGCCTGATCCCGTTGGGCGGATTGAGAGCGGGAAGGTGTTGCCCAACGGGATTCGGCTGCAGAAGCGGCGGGTACCCATCGGGGTGGTGCTGATTATTTTTGAGTCGCGGCCGAATGTGACGTCGGATGCCGCATCGCTGTGTCTCAAGGCTGGGAACGCGGCCATTTTGCGGGGTGGGAAAGAAGCGAAGCATTCGAACGCGGTGATCGCCTCGTGTGTACAGGCTGGTCTCGCGGCGGCGGGGCTGCCCGAGGATGCGGTCCAACTGGTGGAGACGACTGATCGGGCGGCGGTGGGGCATCTGCTGGCGCAGGAAGGCGTCATCGATGTGTGCATCCCCCGGGGCGGGGAGTCGCTGATCCGGGCGGTGGTTGAGCAGGCGAAGATCCCGGTGATCAAGCACTACACGGGCAACTGCCACGTCTATGTGGATGAGTTCGCGGATGCGGCGATGGCGGTCGAGATCTCCCGTAATGCGAAGACGCATCGCACCGGCGTGTGCAATGCCGCTGAGACGATCCTGGTGCATCAGGCTGCAGCGAAGGCGGGTGTGCTCAAGAAGATTGGCGACGCGTTGCTGGCTGAGGGTGTGGAGGTCCGGGGGGATGCTGCGACGCAAGAAGCGATCACCGGCAGCAAAGCTGCTAGCGATGCGGACTGGGGGACGGAGTATCTCGACAAGATTGTGGCGATCAGGGTGGTGGATTCGCTGGGCGAGGCGATCGAGCACATCAATCGTTACGGGTCGCGGCACACCGACGCGATCGTGACGAAGGACCTAGCGGCGGCGGAGCGGTTTACGAACGAGGTGGATACCGCGAACGCGTTTGTGAACTGCTCGACACGGTTTAGTGATGGGTTTCAGTATGGGCTGGGTGCCGAGATCGGCATCTCGACCGACAAGCTGCACGCGCGGGGGCCGATGGGGGCGGATGACCTGACGACGACCAAGTGGGTGGCTTATGGGGATGGACAGGTGCGGTCGTGACTGATGTTGTGGACCCGACGCTGGAGGATTCGGACCTCGATCGGTTCGTGCATGGTCGTTACCTGCTGCGGAAGAAGTTTTTCCGGGTCTTCGGGGACGATTTCTCGATCTTCGATGAGGAGGATCGGCTGGCGTTTTACTGCCGACTCAAGGCGCTGCGGCTGAGGGAGGACATCCGGGTGTTCGCTGATCGGGCGCAGACGCGGGAGCTGCTGGCGATCAAGGCTCGCACGGTGCTGGATTTCGGGACGACGTATGACGTGACGGATTCGGTGTCGGGGGAGCCGGTGGGATCGCTTCGCCGTAAGGGTTTCAAGAGCATGATGCGAGACGAATGGGCAATACTTGGTGCGGAAGGGCAGGAGATGGGGACGATCCGAGAGGACTCACTAGGGAAGGCGATTGCCCGACGGATCATTGGGGATATCAGCTTCTTCATGCCTCAGGCGTATCACGCGACGATCGGCGAAGTGGAGGTTGCGACGTTCCGGCAGCGTTTTAATCCGTTGATCGCCAAGATCGACTTTGATTTTTCGATGGATCATGGGTTGCTGCTGGACCGGCGGTTGGGGGTCGCGGCGGGCTTGCTGCTGGGGGCGATCGAGGGGCGGCAGGATTGAGCCGGGTGTGCGTGTTTCTTTCCTGTCACGGGTGATCGCCCTACGATCAGGGTATGAGTGATGATCGTTTGGATATTGAACTGGAAGCGCCGGCACCCCGAGGTTTGACGGCGGGGAAAGTGGCGGTGCTGGCGACGTTGTCGCTGTTTGTCATCGTCCCGTTGATCACGATCGGGAGTTACCGGTTGATGGAGGGGTCGTGGACGCCTACGGATCAGATGATGCGTGACCTTGAGACAGGCGTGGATGGGCATCCCGCGTTTCTTGAGAAGCTGGAAGTGTGGTACGAGGCGGCTGTGGATGTGAAAGAGACGACGCTCCGGCGAGGGGCGGTGTCGTCGGCGCGGAACGATCAGGTGTTCAAGGAGCTGCCGTTTGATATCTCAGCGGAGGAGGAGGCGCTGGTGCGGGTGACCGCGCGGATTGCGCAGCGGCCCTACCTTGAAGGCCGTGAGGTGATGGATGAGGATCGACAGGCGCTGCGTGCGTTGATGGAGGAGCGAGGCGAGCATTTTTACCCGCTGATGGTGCTGGCGATGTGGGAGCAGACACCAGAAGCGTCGATCAAGGCCCAGGCGGCGATTGATCGTGGAGAGGGATTTAGGGAGGCGTTCTGGGACTTGTACGAGCGTGCTTACGAGAGATCACCATCAGTGATCGCTTTGGCTCAGGGACCTTTGGCAAGGAGCTATCCACCTCAACAGTCCGTACAACCTAAGGCATTCGTGTTCGACCGAGTCCGGCGTGACGTGGTGGATTCGTCGCTGGTGCTGTGGTACCCAAAGGCCCCGCGGATACACTTGTTTGATGTGGCGTACCCGGTGTACAAATCGCTGTTTCGTCTGCGCGACCCGCGCGTTCCGGTGGCGGAGGCGGATGTTTTTGATCCGGAGCGTCCGCCGGCGTGGTTTGTTTATCCGGGGGATGTGGGGCGGATGCCGTATCGGGTGAGCGAGATGAGTCAGGGCTACGGTTGGGATGAGGATCGGTAGCTTGTTATCGAGACAGGCGTTGCTGGTATGTAGCTGATTACTCAACTGCAGTCGCGCGGGGCACGAATCGGACTACGCTGAATCAATCGAGTGACATCGTGATGAGGAACTCGGCGTTGGAGCTGACTTTCTTGAGGCGGCTCTTGAGCAGTTCCATGGCTTCGACGACGTTCATGTCGGCGAGGACTTTGCGGAGGCGGTAGACGAGTTTGAGTTCGTTTTCGTCCATCAGCAGTTCTTCGCGGCGGGTGCCAGATGCGGCGATGTCGATGGCGGGGTAGACGCGTTTTTCGACGAGGCGGCGGTCGAGGTGGAGTTCGGAGTTACCGGTGCCCTTGAACTCCTCGAAGATGATGTCGTCCATCTTCGATCCGGTATCGACCAGCGCGGTGGCGAGGATCGTCAGCGACCCGCCATTTTCGATGGCGCGGGCGGAGCCGAAGAACTTCTTGGGTCGTTGGAGGGCGTTGGAGTCGAGACCGCCGGTGAGGATCTTGCCGGAGTGGGGCATCTCGGCGTTGTAGGCGCGGGCCATGCGGGTGATCGAGTCCATGAGGATGACGACGTGCTCGCCGAACTCGACCATGCGGCGGGCTTTTTCCATCACCATCTCGCAGACCTGAACGTGGCGCGTGGTGTTCTCGTCGAAGGTGGAGGCGATGACCTCGACATCCTTCGGCGTGTTGTTCTTAAAGTCAGTGACTTCCTCGGGTCGCTCGTCGATGAGGAGAACGAAGACGTTGACCTCGGGGAAGTTTTTGATGACGGAGTTGGCCATCTTTTGCAGAAGTACCGTCTTGCCGGTGCGAGGCGGGGCGACGATGAGCCCGCGTTGTCCGCGGCCGACAGGAGCGACGAGATCGACGATTCGCATCTCGATGTTGTCGGGGTTGGAGGGGGTTTCCATCACGAGTCGGTCGAAGGGGTGGAGCGGGGTGAGGTCTTCGTAGGGGACGACATCGTTGAGCTTTTCGGGGGAGAGTCCGTTGATGGCATCGACGCGGAGCAGCGCGAAGTAGCGTTCGGATTCCTTGGGCGGGCGGATGGTGCCCTGAACGATGTGTCCGACCTTGAGTCCGAAGCGTCGGATCTGCGATGGGCTGACGTAGATGTCGTCGGGGCAGGCGAGGTAGGAGTACTCGGGGCTGCGGAGGAAGCCGAAGCCGTCGGGGAGGATTTCGAGGACACCTTCGCCGTACATCAGGCCCTGTCCGGAGATTTTTTTGCGGAGGATCTCGAAGATCAGTTGCTGGCGTGAGAGCTTGCTCTGGTTATCGATTTCTTCGGTTTTGGCGAGGTCATGGAGTTCTTCGGGGGAGAGCGCCTGGAGGTCGGCGATGGTGATGCCGGACTGCTTGGCGTCGTCGTAGCGAGCCTGGGTTTCGGCTTCGAGGATCTCGTCGGTTTTGTGGCCATCGGGGCCCTGGGGGTGTTCGCGTTTGCGGGGCTGGCGTGGCCCGCTGTTCTGTCCGCCGCCTCCGCCCTGCTGTCCACCGGATTTGTTCTTGTTCCTGCGGGCGGTGCGTTTTTTGCGCTGCCCGCCGGGCTGCCCTGAGGCTTTAGGTGCGGTCTGGTCTTCGCTGCTCTGTTTGTTCTGCGCTTTTTCGTCCACGGAAACTTCCTGGCTGGCCATCAGATGCGTCCTCAAGGGGCGTGTCGTGTACGCCTGGGGGTAATCAGTGAATGTCTGAGTTGGTCTTAGATGAAGGGGATAAAACCCGTCGTTGTGGAGGGGAGAGACCCTGCTGGGACCCGGAGACAAGGGGGTCGGAGGATCGTTGAATCCAGCCGAGGCGGGGCATGCTAGCGGCTGGGGGTCTGATGAAGGATCAGGGAAAGGACGCGGCTTGATTGGACCCGGAGTTGATCGGGATCCGCGTCGTTGTTGATGACATAATCGGCACGATCCCGCTTGATGTCAAGCGGCAACTGGCTGGATTCCCTGTCAGCGAGTTCCTCCGGGGACCAGCCGCGGGTCTCGGTGACACGGCGTTCGCGGTGCTCTTTGGGGCTATCGACGAAGACGAGGGTGTCACACTCGGTGTCGAGACCGACTTCGAGGAGCAGCGGGCAGTCTTCGACAATGGCTTTGATGTCGAGGTTGCGCATGTAGTCGGAGCGGAGTCGCCAGCGTTCGGCGTGGACACGTGGGTGGACCAGGGCTTCGAGGCGGGTGCGCTGTGCGGGGTCTTTGAAGACGATCCCGCCTACGGCTTTGCGGTTCACGGTACCGTCGGGATGGATGACGGACCCGCCCCACCAGTTGCGTAGTTGTTGGCGGACTTCGGGGTGTTCGATGGTGTCGCGTGCGATGTGATCGGCATCGACGATGCCGCAGCCTAGTTCGGCGAGGATGGATGCGACCAGACTCTTGCCGGAGCCGGGAGCACCCATGAGACCGATGACGGGTTTGGTGGTGGCTGGCTCTGGGCTGTTCAAGGTTGGAGTCCCTGGATGCCGAGGGAGTTACCCCAGGCCTCGACAAGTCGTACGGGGTCGATGCCGTAGCGTTGATCGAGGCTTTCCTGCCAGGTCAGGCCTTCTTTAATGCCTGCGATGAACGCGCGGTAGCGGGCGCGATCCTGCTCGATCATGAAGGCGGTGAAGCGGTGGGCGACGCCGTATTGCCAGCCGGTGATGGGGACGGCGTCCATCATCCGGCCCATGCTGCGGTAGCGGCGGAGGGTGGGGAAGGTGCTGCGTGCCCAGCGGAGGTCATCGAGTTGGCTGCCTTCGACCAGCTCGGAGGCGATCAGTTCGGCGAGGCCTTCGTTGATCCAGCTTGGGATCATCGCGGGTGACTCGTAGCGGTGGAGGAAGGCGTGGACGGTTTCGTGAACGAGGATGTAGGCGAAGTCGTGCTCGTTGGGTTGTCGGTAGAAGGAGACTTTGGCGAAGCCGTCGCCATAGGTCCTGCAGAGTCCGGCGGTGGGGGTGGCGTCGAAGCCGTAGAGTTGGGCGTGGTAGCGGAAGTAGGTTTGCGGATCGCGGAAGACGATGATGAGACACTTGCCGCGGAAGATGTTGGTGTTGCGATCAACCTCGAAGAGGGTGCAGAGTCGTCGGTACATGCGGTCGAGGAGGCTGGCCCAGCGGCGGGCTTCGGCGGCGGGTAGATCGGAGTAGAAGAGGAACGTGTCAGTTTCCTGGAGAGCGAGGGGGTTGTTGAGCTGGTGGGCGACATCCTGGGCGTAGGCCTTGAGTTCGTCGGTCGAGGCCTGCATGACTTGCAGGGTCTGCTTACCCCAGAACTGGGGCTGGACCCCGCCCAGGAAGACCGGACCCTGGAGGCCTTCTGAGCCAGGGGCTTGGGCGGCGGGGTTGTTGTTTGGGTTATCGGGTGACGGGGGCTGGTAGGGAGCGCCCTCGCGGATGGCTTGAGCGCGGTCGGCGAGGGTGTTGTCCAGTTGAACGGCCCTGCGGAGGGCCGTCTCCATGGCGGGCTCACCCTCGTCGAGTGTGCGGAGCAGAGCGGCGAGTCGGAGCCAGCGCTCGCCATCGGTGTCGCGGAGGAGTCCACGATGAAGGCTCAGGACCTTCTGGGCGGGCAGATCGGACCAGAGGAGGTCGCGGTCGTCGTCGGAGATTTTGATTCTAAAACCGTGCTCGTCGTAGCCGGAGAGACGCCCGCGGAGACGCTCGCCATCGTTGAGTTCGATTGCCAGGGCTCGATGTGGCGTAACCTCGACCCACTGGGCGTGAGACAGTGCCGGAGTCATCAAGAGTACGCCCATGGCGCAGAGGCCGAGTAAGCGGGTGGTTCGTGCGGGTGTCAACATGGCGAAAGTCTCCCGGCTAAACGGTTCCTGATTTTACCCGCACGAGGTGAGAACGGGTCCAATAACGCAGCGAGGTCCGGTCTGGTTGGGGCCATCAGCCTAGCGAGCGCTACAGCGAAGCGTTCGTCTTTATCAATAAATCGTGATGGCAACCGGCGATGAGTCTGTGGCGAAATCAGATGAACTGGCTAGCGCTCCCTAAGTTGGGGGAGATTCCCTCCGACCTTAAACGAACACGGTCTACCCAGATAAGGGTATGCCCTACTGCGGAGGATGCCATGTTTGATCTAGCTGTTGTTGGTGTTGGGTTCGGTGTTGCCTTTGCGATTCTGGCTGCCCTCTGGTGGCAGCAGAAGCGATTGACCATCCGGTTTCGGCTGGTGGTGCTCTGTCTGGTTATCGGCCTGCTCGGCACGAGCATGGTGGGTTATCTGAGCGTGAGCAAGAGCCGTGCGGCCCTGCTCGCGGCGAGCCAGGACAAGCTGGAGACGATCCGGCAGCTGGAGACCAAGAGCGTCACGAGCTACTTCGAGACCATCCGGGATCAGATGATCACCTTCTCGTCGAACGAGATGATCGAGGAAGCCGTCGTCAGTTTTTCAGAGGCGTTCTCGAAAGTCGCGAATGAGACGGGACAACCGGGTGGCGTTGGTAGCCCTGCTTACCAGGCGATCTCGGTCTATTTCGACAACGAGTTCCGGCCACGACTCGAGCAGGCTGGCGTGAAGTATCGGGGCGCTTCGGCATATGTGCCCGCGAGCCCCAATGCTGTGATGCTGCAGGCGATGTATCTGACGAACAATCCGAATCCTGTCGGGAGCAAGCACGGGCTGAATCGTGCACCGGAGCAGACGACCTACAATCAGGTGCACGAGCACTATCACCCAACGGTTCGGAAATATCTCGAATCCTTTGGTTACTACGACATTTTTCTGTTCGACCTGGAGGGGAATCTGGTGTATTCGGTCTTCAAGGAGACAGACTACGCAACCAATTTTCTTAATGGACCGTATAAGGACACGAACTTCGCCAAGGTCTACCGCCAGGCGCTGACGTTAGATGATCCGGATGCGTATGCGTTCGTGGACTTTGCTCCTTACAAGCCGAGCTATGGTGCCCCAGCGAGTTTTATCGCGAGCCCGATCTTCAAGGACGGGCAGAGGGTTGGCGTAGCTGTCTTCCAGATGCCGGTTGAGCGGATCAACTCGATCACTGCATCGGCGGCTGGCCTGGGCGAGACGGGTAAGTCTTATCTCGTCGGCGCGGACGGACTGCTGAGGACGCAGGATCGTCTGGTGGAAGAGAACACGATTCTTGTCGCAAAGGCATCGTGGTCGTTCCTCAGCAGCGCGATCAGCGGGACAATCGCTGCGGCGGTTGAAGAAGACGCTGAGGGCGTCACCAAGTTGATCAGTTATGGGCCCGTTGAGGTGCTCAGCGAGACATGGGTATTGGTGACCGAGATTGAACTCGACGAGGCGCTTGGGCCCGCAAAATCGCTTCAGACCGGGATTCTTCTGACCTCAGCGGGGATCGTCGTGGTGGTGGTGATCGCCGCCTTGGCGTTCGCGTTCCTGATGACGCGGCCGATCAAGCAGCTTGTGGCTCGGCTGCGTGATATCGCTGAGGGTGAGGGAGACCTGACGGTTCGTGTGGATGAATCGGGTGTCGATGAGCTGGCTGAGTTAGGCAAGTGGTTCAACAAGCTGTTTGGTCGGATTCATGGTGTGATCAGTGAGATCGCCGGTGCAAGCCAGGAGGTGGCGTCGTCGGCGACGCAGATCGCTGCGTCGAGTGAAGAGCTGGCGACGGGTTTCAAGAACCAGAACAACCAGGCTACTCAGATCAGTGCGGCAGCGGAGGAGATGTCGGCGTCGATTGACGAGGTGGCTCGCAAGGCGAACGATGCGAGCACCTCATCGAGTGAGGCGGGCAAAGTCGCTGAGAGTGGAGGGACGGTCGTCAATGAGATGGTGCAGGCAATGCGTGAGATCAGCGAGGTCGTTGCCGCGGGGTCGCAGCGTGTCGAGGCATTGGGCCAGCGAGGCCAGCAGATCGGCGAGGTGATCGCGGTGATTAATGACATCGCCGATCAGACCAACCTGCTGGCCCTGAATGCGGCGATCGAGGCGGCACGAGCCGGCGAGCACGGTCGAGGCTTCGCGGTGGTCGCGGACGAGGTGCGGAAACTGGCGGACCGGACCACGAAGGCGACCGAGGAGATCGCGGATTCGATCCGCGCGATCCAGAGCGAGACTCAGGAAGCCGTTCGTGGCATGAACGTCGGTAATGAGCGCGTCGGTCGGGGTGTTGATCAGGCGGAGCAGGCGGGCGACAGCCTCCGGCAGATCGTGGGCAACACATTGCAGGTTGGCACGATGATCCAGTCGATCGCGGCGTCGAGTCGTGAGCAGTCGATCGCCAGTCAGGAGGTCTCGAAGAACGTCGAGCAGATCACGGTGATCGGTCAGGAGTCGTCGGAGGCGGCACAGAGTGCCGCTGAGGTGGCGAGTGTGCTGTCTGGGCGTGCCGAGCAGCTTCAGAAGCTGGTGCGTCAGTTCAAGCTATAGGGTCGAAAAGGGACGAAGGAAGATCCAAGCCCATGCCTATTGCATGGGCTTTTTCTTTGGGCGCTGTGGCTGCTTAACCCGCTGCGGCCAGGGCGGTAACCATCTCGGGGATGGCGGTTCGAAGGGCCGTGGCGGCGGCCTCCTGCGGGGTGCCATCCCACGGGCCGTGCCCGTGACCATCGCGGAGGCGATCAAAGGTCTTGAGGATCTGCTGGATGCGAGCTGGCTCGGGGGCAGCGGTCTGCCAGATTCGGATGCTCGGGTGAGGCGTGGGGGTCATGGCCTCGGAGCGGTATGCGAGTTCTTCGAACAGTTTTTCGCCGGGCCGCGGGCCGGTGATCCTGACTTCGAGGTCCACATCGGGTTCGATCCCCTGCTGTCGGAGGTAGCGGTGGGCCAGGTCGAGGATGCGGATCGGCTGGCCCATATCGAGGAGGAAGACCTCTCCGCCACGGGCGTAGCCAGCGGCCTGGAGGACCAGACCGGCGGCTTCGGGGATGGTCATGAAATAACGGGTCATGTCCTGATGGGTCACGGTGAGCGGCCCGCCCTGGGCAAGCTGCTCGGACCAGATGGGGAGGACGGAGCAGGCCGAACCGAGCACGTTGCCGAAACGGACCATGGCGAGCGTGGTCTTGCTCTGGCGGGCGCGGTGCTGGATGTAGAGCTCAGCGAGTCGCTTGGAGGCACCCATGATCGAGGATGGGTTGACGGCTTTGTCGGTCGAGATCATGACGAGTTGTTTGACGCCTGATTCGATGGCTGCGTCAACCACCCAGCGTGTGCCGTAGAAGTTGTTTTCCAGCGCCGCGGTGGGATGGTCTTCCATGAGCGGGACGTGCTTGTGAGCGGCGGCGTGAAGGACGATCTCGGGGCGAAGGCGGTCAAAGAGTTCCTGGTTGGCGCGCTTTTGGGTGACGTCGTGGATCTGCGCCCTGCGGTTGAGTTCGGGGTGGGTGCGGGCGAGCTCACCGTCGATCTGAAAGAGTCCGTTCTCAGAGCGGTCGGCGAGGATCAGCAGTGCAGGGCGAAAACACGCGGCGATGCGGGCCAGCTCGGAGCCGATCGAGCCTGCGGCTCCGGTGATCAGCACGGTCCGACCGGTGATCGTCTCTGTGAGACCTGCTTCGTCGAGCGGTGTGGGGCTGCGGCCGATGAGTGCTTCGAGATCAATCCGGGGCGAGTTTGACGTGCCGGCCTGGCTGATGATGCCAGCGAGTTGATCGCTCATGGTGGACAGGTAGCGCCAGGTCAAGCCGAGTTGAGTGGCCTCAGCGATGAGGGTGTTGATCGCGGGTTTCATCGCTTGGGGCAGGCAGATGAGCAGACCATCGGGGTCGTGCTTACGCGTGGCGGAGGCGAGGTCGGCCAGCTCGCCAAGGATCGGCACGCTGAGGTCGCGGTGGAGGGCTTTGGGGGAGTCGGCGCGAGTCAGGAGCACGCCGAGGATGGTGGGTGATGCGTCTGGTTCCGATAATCGGAGCGCAGCGAGACTTTGTGCCACCGCCAGGCTTGAGCCAGCCAGGAGCCATCGGCGGGTCTTCATAGGGCTTTGAGGATGCTGGGGTTGGGTCACCGGGGACTTATCGGCACGTTTCGGGCGAACCCTGCACCCGGGGCATGGGGCGTTAAGCAGGTATGCCTGAGGCGTCGATAAGTCCCATGTCGAGATTCGATCCTTTCCACCAGGAGGTCTGCCCGTGTCAGAGCCCAACCAGCAGGAAACTCGCCGGGAACCGCGGTTCTCGATCCCTCCGATGTACACGCTGCTGCGAGCGCGTGAGCGGGGTCACAAGCGGTATCGCTGGACGGGTCATATTTATGACATCAGCCTCTCGGGTATGCGGTTTGAGTTGGATAGTCCGCTGCCGAATGGGCAGAAGGTGGAGATCCGGGGGATGCTTCCGGGCGAGCACCACACGACCTTCCGCGCGACAGGGCACGTCGTTCGGCAGCATGGGGCTGAGGACAACGATCCGGGCCCGTCTCGGATGGCGCTGAGCTTTGAGACATTCGAGAGTCAGATCGACCGGCGGCGGTTGTCTGAGTATCTCGAGCGGGTGGCTGGCTCAAGGGGCCTCAAGGTGGCGGCGTAAGGATTCGGTGAGCGAAAGATATACAGCGACCTGATCCGACAACGATCATCGATAGCGTTATGCTCTGGTCTGTAGGCCGCTTGTTTCTGATCTCTCTGATTGCACACACGACGCCATGGTTTTACTCCCGCCAAGCCACTTCACCGATGTGGAAGGGATGTTCCCCGAAGACGGTCCGAATGCGGCGATGCTGCACGCAACTCTTGAGGGTCGTGTGCCGGGCCGGGTGCTGGTGGATGATGCGCAGCGACCTTCGTGTGCGCTGGTGCAGGCCGACTACTACGGTTTTACTTTTCCCAGTCGTCCCATGCCACCCAGTTTTCTGAAAGAGGGCATCGAGCGTCTGCTGGAGGATGGCCCGGTGCTGCTGGTCTGGCCGAGTGAGAGTGATGTACCAGCCGCGTCTGTGGACCCACCGGTCGCGGGGCTGACGCTTGAACGCGTGATGCTACGCGGTTTTGATGTGTCTTCGATGCCGCTGCACGGGGTTCAAGTGCCAGAGGGCTGCATGCTGTCGCCTATGGACTCGGGTCTGGTGCCACGCTGTGTTTGGCATGACCAGCTAATGCGCGCGATGGGCTCGATTGACCGGTTTTTGACATATGGACTCGGCGTCTGCCTGCTTCGTGACGACACGATTCTTAGTGAGGCCTACATGTGTTTCTGGGGCTCGGGCGTGGCGGAGATCGGCGTTGTCACCCACCCCGACCACCGTCGGCAGGGTTTTGGTGTGCTGACCGCCCGTCATCTGATTGAGTTGTGTGAAGAACGTGGTTTAGATGTCTATACAACTTGTTACGCGGCGAATGAGCCGCTGCGCCGGGTTGCGGTTCAGGTCGGGCTTACCGAGGAAGTTCCCTACCTTCTCCACGTTTACGGCGCGGCCTCTGCGGAAGATTTCGAGACCATCATCGCATCAGAAAAAAGTCAGTCCCCAGACCGGGCATGAGCGTAGACCTGATGGGTCGTACGCCGTTATGATGCTCGCAAGAGGATGGGGACATGATGCAATCACTCAAGGGACAGCTTCTCGTTGCCGTCACGGATCTTCGTGATCCGAACTTTGCGCGCACGATCACGCTGATCGTCGAACACAATGACGAGGGCGCACTGGGACTGACACTCAATCGTCCGACGGACACGACGTTCCAGGAAGTCTGGGATGAGATCAGTGGGACGCCGAGTGTGATCGACGACGTGATCTACCGTGGCGGGCCGTGCGAAGGCCCGTTGATGGTGCTGCACACCGACCCGCGGCAGGCGGATCAGACCGTGATGGATGGCATCTACTTCACGACCGAAGAGGAAGAGGTGATGAGCATCGTTGCTGAGCCTGCGGGGCGTTGCCGCTTTTTTGTCGGTTACGCGGGGTGGAGCGCATCGCAGCTCGAACGCGAACTCGAGGCAGGGTCCTGGCTTTACGCGCCCGCGACAGCCGACCATATTTTTTTAGAGGATGAGCGGCACTGGTTGCGGCTGCATCACCAGATCAGCCTCTCACGCAGCGGGGTCACGCGCATCCCTGTGGCACACCTGCCAGCGGACCCGTCAGTCAACTGAAGCTAATCGTTCTTTGTGAGTCGGTAGAAGCGTCGGGCGTTGTCATCGACCTGCTGCACGAACGCCTCGAAGCTCATCTTCCGACGCTTGGCGAGGAACCTGGCGACGTGAGTCACATACCGTGGCTCATTGGGCCTGACCTTGCGGTGCGGCTCGGGTGTGAGATAGGGGCTGTCGGTTTCGACGAGGAGTCGGTCGATCGGCACCCGGTCAGAAGCCTCGGCAAGGGCCGCAGCGGACCGGAAGGTCACGATACCGGTGAAGCCGACGTAGACACCCAGGTCCAGGACCTTGTTGAGTTCATCTACGGTCCCGGTGAAGCAGTGGAAGACGAAGCGGCGAGGATCGAGCCCGCTCTCGCGGACCATCGCGATCGTGCGATCGGTCGCTTCTCGGTTGTGGATCACAATGGGTAACTTGTCGAGCCCTGATTCGGCAGCGAGTCCCAGTTGGAGCGCGAAGGCACGCTCCTGCGTGGTCAGCGGCGGGTCATCGTAGTGGCAGTCGAGTCCCATCTCGCCAAGGGAAACGACGCCTTGACGATGGGCAAGTCGGCGAAACTCATCGAGGAATGCCTGTTCGTCGCCCACCTGTGCAGCGTGGTGTGGGTGGACGCCGACGGTCGCATGAACGTGCGCGTGATGCTCTGCAACCTGTAGAGCCGAAGCGCTGTCAGTGAGGGTGGTGCCGATGCTGATCATCGTGTCGACGCCGTCCTGCTGAGCGCCAGCGAGCACCTCATCGAGGCGCTCGGCGAGCCCATCGTAGGTCAGGTGGCAATGGGTATCGATCACGCGCGAGTCTCCATGGGCAGGATCAAGCGGTGTTTTTCGGGTGCCTGACACTCGGAGCCCGAGCAGGCTTGATGACTCAGGACGATAACGGGTTCATCGGCGGATGCCGGACCTTGTAGGCGCAGAGGAACTCGGACAACGCCCTCATAAACAGATAAGGGCTCGGATGAGAGACGGTTGTCCTGCGGCGTCGGCGTGGGCCAATCCGCCATCAGATGCCATGACGAGTGGGCTTCGCTGAGTCGAACGGTGATGGGCTGAAGTTCGTTGGCTTCACCTCCTGGCGCATAGACGTGAAAACCCTCCTCAATCTCGACGATCAACACGGCATCGATACGGCCATGCTGCTGGTCGCGCTCAACACTTTCGAGTCTTGCAGTGACCGGGCCCTGACGATGAGCCTTGCGTGGAGCAGGGCGTGTCACGTTCGGCTCGTGAGCCAGGAAGCGATGGAGGGCGTGCTGCAGATGCACCATACCAATGCCCATTTGGTCGAGGGATTCGGCGTTTGCGCTGATGAGCGATCGTGCCGCATCGAGATGATTTTGGTCCTGTGTCAGCTCGTAGAGATCGATCAGGTTGTGGGCCATTTGGGCGTTGCCGGTGGGGAGTGCGCCGTCGTATCGGCTGCAGGTGCGGACAAACAGTTCGTTATGGCCCTCTGAGGTATCGAAGTACCCCCCTGCTGGTGCGGCAAAGTGACGGTTGACCCGATCCAGCAGTCGGAGGGCATGGGACAGGGTGTCATGCGATGGGTCGGCCCGCAGGAGTTCGATGAGCCCGCTGATCATGAAGGCGTAATCATCGAGGAAGGCAGGGATCTGCTTTTGGCCGGAGCGCATGGTTCGATAGAGCCCGCCATCATCTCGGGTCATGTGCTGAAGGATCGCTTCCGAAGCCACCTTGGCCATCTCGGTCAGGCTTGGGTCATTCAGGATGCGGCCGCTGCGGGCCAGACCGGCAATAGCCAGGCCGTTCCAGCAGACGAGCACCTTGTCATCAGTGCCGGGTTGCTTCCGTTGATCCCGGGTCTGTCGCATCGTCTCGCGGACTTGCTGGCGAAGCGTCAGGAATGACTCAAGCGAGAGGTCTTCACGCCGGGCGATCTCAGCGAACGGTTGAGGCATAAAGAGCACATTGGCGGGAGGGTCATCGTCGTGATGCGGGTCCTGGAAGTTGACGCCAAGGTCGAGGCCGAGCAATCGTTCAGCGAAACCGCGAAGCTCGGGGTCTGTGAATACGCCATCGAGCTCTTCAAGTCGCCAGAGGTAGTTGCCGCCTTCACGCGCATCAACCTCTGCGTCCTGAGCCGACCAGAAAGCGCCCGATTTGTCGAGCATCTCGCGCTTGAGGTACGCGGCCGTCTCGCGGATCACCAGCGTGTAGAGCCCGGCATTGGGGTGATCGGGTTCGGCTTCGAGGGCTGCTGCGTAGAGCCAGAGCAACTGGCCGTTGTCGTAGAGCATCTTCTCGAAGTGCGGGACCAGCCAACGCTCATCGACAGCGTAGCGGTGGAATCCGCCGCCGATCTGGTCGTAGATCCCGCCTCGGGCCATACGATCGAGCGTCTGATGCAGGTGTTCGCGTAGCCTGTCATCCTGCCGAGAGATAGCGAGTTGAAAGCCGAGCAAAGAGGCCTGAGGGAACTTAGGCGACCCGCCTGTCCCCCCATGCTGGTGATCGAGCATCCGCCGGAGCTGATCGGCGGAGGCTTCGAGACTCGCCAAGCCCATCTCTCCGGACTCATCACGTTGTTCGAGTTGTTGGGTGACCATGGCAGCGAGTTGGTCGGCTTGCTCAAGAACTTCATCCCTGCGCGAAGCCCAGGCGTTTGAGAGGCCATCGATAACCTGGGGGAAGCCGGGCATGCCATGTGCTGGACCAGGAGGGATGTAGGTTGCGCACCAGAACGGTCGCAGGCCACGATCATCACGGCCCTTGGCACCGGGCGGAGTGAGGAAAACACTCATCGGCCATCCGCCACGACGGGTCATCGCCTGCACAGCGGCCATGTAGACATCATCGACATCCGGGCGCTCCTCGCGGTCCACCTTGATGTTGATGAAGTGCCGGTTCATCAGCTCGGCCATGGCGGGTTTCTCGAAGACCTCGCGTTCCATGACGTGGCACCAGTAGCAGGTCGAGTAGCCGATCGACAGGAAGATCGGCCGCTCCTCGGCGCGGGAACGCTCGAAGGCTTCGGGCCCCCATGGGTACCAGTCCACCGGGTTGTGGGCGTGCTGGAGCAGGTAGGGGCTGGTCTCGCGGGCCAGTCGATTCGATGGGAACTGTTTCATTGAAACTCACTGGAATAGCAAACAGATTGTCTTGTCACAGAGCCATCCTAGAGCGAGGGTTACTCACGGACAGGGGCGGGCCGAAAAACACGATCCCAGAGAACCCCTCCAAGCAGTCCGCCGACGACCGGAGCCAGAAGATAGATCCAGAAGCCGCCGCGGGGACCGGGTAACGCTGTGGGTCCCCAGCCAGCGAAGTATGCGAAGACACGGGGGCCGAAATCGCGCGCAGGATTGAGTCCGGCTTGGGTCAGCGGTGCGATCAGGCAGATGATCGCGGCGAGGGCGAGGGCGATGGCCACAGGCACTCCTGCAGGACCCGGGGCCATCTTGTTTCTAGGATCGGTCAGCGTAAAGATCATCCCGACCAACAGGGCAGTACCCAGCATCTCCGCGAGAAAAGCGCCCCCTGTGCTCAGCTCATCCCATCGCTCGGTCCATGCCGGGTCACCGACTGGATTAGGGAAATATTCGCCGTAGAGCATGGCCGTCGCGGCCCCGCCAGCGGACTGCATGTCGATCGCGTGCTCTGCGTGATAGGCCTGAATCATGCCGCTGAACATGACATGAAGCAGAGCCGCCGCGACGAACGCCCCGGTCGTCTGAGCCACGATGTATGGGACCACGCGGCGCATCTGGAAATCGCGGAGTGATGCGAAAGCCAGCGTCACAGCGGGATTGAGGTGCGCGCCGGACATCGAAGCGCTGGCGTATATCGCAAGGCTAACGGCCAGGCCCCAGACGGCGGCGACCTGCCCGATCCCAACCAAGTCGCCGGTCAGGACCGCAACATGGACCGATCCCACACCGAAGAAAACGAGCAGGAACGTGCCGAGTAGCTCGCCCAACAGCGCACCACGTAGTGGTAAGGTTTTCTGAGTCATGCGGGAAGATTACCGTTGTGGCGATTGTTAGTTGGGCATGAGCACCGATCTCTCTATCATTCGCCCCATGACTCCTGATGCCTGGCGACAAAAAAATCCTGAGTTCCCGTGGCTTGACAGCGAAGATCTGGGGTTTCTCCAGCGGATTCTCGCCCGCCTCGACGTGATCGATTCTGATACCCCCGTCACCGCTGCTGAAAAGGCTGGCGAGGGCAACATGAATCTGACGCTACGGGTCACAACACCGAGCGACAGCGTGATCGTGAAACAGTCCCGCCCGTGGGTTGAGAAATATCCCCAGATCGAGGCACCTTGGGACCGTGCCATTTCAGAAAAACGCTTCTATCAGGCCGTGTCGAGGATTAAGGGTGTAGAAGAGCGGATGCCGGAGCTCCTGGCCTTTGACGATGACGCTCGCATCCTTGTCCTTGAGGATCTCGGGCCTGCGGCGGACTTCACGGACGTCTATCAGGGCATCCCGCTTGGTGACGATGAGCTCCGCGATCTGGGCACCTTTGCTGCAGCGCTACACACCGTCGAGCATCGGGCCACTGACGATCACCTCGCCAACCGAGCGATGCGAAAGCTCAATCACCAGCACATCTTCGTGATCCCGCTTCAGCCCGGTGGGGTCGCTGGGATGGGACTCGACCTCGATGACCTTGAGCCCGGCCTGGCCGATGCAGCCAGCCTCACTCAGACCGATGGCCGGTTCGTCGAAATCGCCCTGGAGACCGGCGACCGATACCTCAGTGACGGTACACGGCTGGTCCATGGCGACTACTTCCCGGGCAGCTTCCTCCGCACCGAAACGCGTGGCGTGTTCGTGATCGACCCCGAGTTTGGCTACCTCGGCGACCCCTCCTTCGACCTGGGCGTCTTCATCGCGCACCTGGCACTGGCTCGGCAAGAGCGGGCGCTCGCGGAGACGTTCCTCGATGCCTACCTGGCCAGTCCCGATGCTCCCGAAGTCGATCCCATCCTGCTTGCGCGCTACGCCGGCTGTGAAGTCGTCCGCCGGCTCATCGGCGTCGCCCAACTCCCCATCGAGCCCACGCACTATGGTTTCCGCGCCGACCTGCTCCAAGCGGCCCGCGCTACAGCGATCTCGGGGCGTTACGGGTTACTGTGGTCGTAATAAAAAAGCCTCGGGCCAATACCCGAGGCTTTGACAAACGCTTTATGCAACGAGGGCGGGTCACATC
Organism: Phycisphaeraceae bacterium; assembly: GCA_040222855.1. Taxonomy (NCBI): domain Bacteria; kingdom Pseudomonadati; phylum Planctomycetota; class Phycisphaerae; order Phycisphaerales; family Phycisphaeraceae; species Phycisphaeraceae bacterium. The sequence continues at coordinate 249,376 of JAVKCD010000003.1, forward strand.
TTGTCGATATCGACTGGCTTGAGCCAGGGCATCATGGCCCGGAGTTCCTTGCCGACCTTCTCGACCGCGTGGCCCTTGTTTTCTTCGCGCTGCTTCTTAAACCACGGGAAGCCCTTGGCGTAGTCATCGCGGAAGGCCTTGGCGAACCCGCCGTCCTGGATGTGCTTGAGGGCGGCTTCCATTCGCTTCTTGGTTTCGTCGTCGCAGATCTTCGGGCCGGTGTAGTAGTCGCCGAACTCCGCGGTGTTCGAGATCGAGTACCGCATGTAGTCGAGCCCGCCGCGCTTGATCAGGTTGATGATCAGCTCCAACTCGTGGCAGACCTCAAAATACGCCAGCTCGGGCGGGTACCCGGCCTCAGTCAGAACCTCGAAGCCCTTCTTGATCGACTCGGAAAGACCGCCACAGAGGACGACCTGCTCGCCGAAGAGGTCGGTCTCGCACTCGTCCTTGAAGGTCGTGACGAGGATGCCGCCCTTTCCGCCGCCGACACCGATGGCCCAGGCCATCGCCATCTCACGGGCTTTGCCAGTGGCGTCCTGGTGGATCGCCATCAGGCTGGGCACGCCGCCGCCTCTCTCATACTCCCAACGGACCGTGTGACCCGGACCCTTCGGGGCGACCATCACGACGTCCACGTCCTTGGGCGGGGTGATCGTCTTGAAGTGGATGTTAAAACCGTGGGTGAAACCCAGCGTCATCCCGGCGGTCAGGTTCGGGGCGATAGACTTCTCGTAGACATCCGGCTGGACCTCATCAGGCAGGGTCAGGATGACCATATCCGCCGCCTTGACCGCCTGATCAACCGGCATCGGGTCGAACCCGTGCTCAGCGGCCAGCTTGCCATTGGCTGAATCCGGCCGGTTGGCCACGATGACCTTGAGCCCTGAATCCCGAAGGTTCTGGGCATGGGCATGGCCCTGCGAGCCGTAGCCCAGCACCGCGATGGTCTTGCCCTTGAGGCCGTCGAGCGACCCGTCCTTGTCGTAAAGCGTCTCGATCGCCATGGCGATCTCCCTGATCTGGGGGTGAAAAAGAGTGCCGGGGCCGAATCCCGACACAAAACCGAGCCCGGCAAGGTAGCCGGGGGGTCGTCAGAGGTCAAAGAAGCGAGAGTATGAGGGTCAGCCAGCTCAAAACACCCAGAATGTAGGCCTTGGGAACGACTTAACTCGTTCAGGACTCCGCCGGTGCCCTGCTTGTAATGAGTTCCGCACTTTCATCTGAGGATCGATCTTGCCACGGTTCCAGTTGACCTCAATCCCCGAGCATGACCTAGAAAAAAGGCACAACCACGGCCACCAGGAAGTACAGATAAATCAGCGACAGCACAACCAGCAGACCGGTGTGAAACCAGCAAGCCCGCCGGTCCTCCGGGAAGTACGCCGCGATCTGGCGGCCATAGCGGACAAAGGCGAATGGGGCGTAGAAGAGATAAGCAATGTGAAGCAGGTAGCCGAGGCAGAGCATGGGCAGGCCAAAGACGGTGACAAGACCCGCGATGGCGGCCACAGCACCTCCAGACTGAGACTGCTGGGTGATGTTGGGTCCCCCAGCGAGATAAATGCAGAACACCACGAAGTAGGTGAACAGGATGTAAAGAATCGGATAAAGGCCAACGATGAGGACGCTGGCGAAAGCCGGCGGGTCTGGGTGGTAGCGATACTGCTTCCTGGGCTGGAAGAGCCCCGAGGGCTGGAAGTACGTTCGCCCACACTCCGGGCACTCGCCGCGCTCGGGCAATCCCTGCAGCGAATAGCCGCAGGAGGGGCAGTCCGGAATCAGCGGTTCGTCCAAACTCACACAAGTATACTAAAGCCCTACACCATTCCGGGAAACCACCATGCACGACAAACTCAAGCTGCTGTTCCTCTGTACCGGCAACTCCTGTCGATCCCAGATGGCCGAGGGCTGGACCCGCCATCTCTGGTCGGACCAGATCGAAACCTTGTCGGCTGGCGTGGTCGCCAAGGGGCTCAACCCCAACGCCGTGGCGGTCATGCGTGAGGCTGGCGTCGATATCGCCTCACAGCAATCTCGCACCATGCAGGAGGTCATCGAACACGGTTTTGAGCCCGATGTCGTCATCACGGTCTGTCAGCACGCCCACGAGAACTGCCCGGTGTTCCCCGCGAAAGCAAGAATCATTCACCGTGGGTTTGATGACCCGCCCCACCTCGCGGAGTTTGAGTCCGACCCGGAAGTCGCGATGAATCACTACCGGCGGGTCCGCGATGAGATCCGAGCTTTCGTCGAGACGCTCCCGGATGCGCTCGATCACCCCGGCATGAAATAACCCCGGTGCCCTGAGGCACCGGGGTTAAAGTCAAAGCATTTTTGGTTTTGCGATCAGGCGCGACGACGGCCAAGCATCAAGCCGCCCAGACCGAGCAGGGCGACACTTGCTGGCTCAGGAATGATGGCCACCGCGAACCGGTCGATCAACAGCGTGTCATTCGAGAAATCCTCGTTGAGGACCATCCGCACCGACTCGATGCCACGGGTCGGGTCCAGCGTGCCGGTACCAGCAGAGGTGAACGTAGCGCCATCATTGAATGAGTAGAACAGTTCAAATACGTCGGCGTCGAGATCAACGTCGAGCAGCGTCAGGACCCGGGCGCCACCAGCGAGGATCACATCGGGCGTATCCGATGCCCCCGTGCCGACGCCGTTGCCGTACAGGGTCACCTCAGTCGCTGAGGTCCGCTGGAAGAAGATCTCCGCTGTCACAAAGGTTGACCGCGGATCATTGGTGATCAGCGTGAGCCGGAACTCCTCGTCCTGGGCGGAGTCGAAAATCTGATCATCAAAGCTGTAGGTCACGTCCATCAGGGCGATGACACGGCCTGAATCGATCGCGTCCAGGTCGACGTAGTTGCTGCCGAAAGCTGTATTCGCCTTCAGCGAAGCGTCGAGCTGGCCCGAGCCGTTGGTGACGACATCGGCGCTGTCCGCATCAACGTCGAAGGTGGCGAGTGGATTGGCTGAGTTGGCGGCACCGTCAATGGTGGTCCCGGCGACATCGTCGAACAGGAAGTCCGCGACAAGGATGCCGCTGTTGAAATCGTCCAGCACAGAAGCTGAAACGGACCCACAGAGCACGAAACCCGAGACCAGAGCCGCTGCCCGGTAGCTACCATCAGATAGGAACATGAAATCTCTCCTCTAAAGTTTTTAGTTATGTAACACCCATCAGGCCTACCGCTAAGTATATCACCGAAACTGAAAACACCCAGAAGAATCCGGTTAAATCCCCGATTCAGAGCTGTTATTCACGATTTCAGCTTCCAGGACCTGGCTATCGCAGCAATCCGCCAGCCGCCAAGCGACTGACTCAGGCATCCAGATTAAGAAAAACCCCTCCACCCATGAAGGTAGAGGGGCTGAGAAGGAAGAAGCTGGTGCGCTGCAATCAGGCCATGCGCCTGCGGATCAGGCCCAGCCCAAGCAGGCCCAACAGACCTGCGCTGGCGGGTTCCGGGACAATCGTGATCCGAGCAATGAGGTCACTGGCTCCGAAGGTGCTCTGAACGGTGTAGATCGGATTGCTGGTGCTAATGAAGCTGGTCAGGTGAGCGGGCAGTGTCGGATCATCGAAGGCATTGATGACTGCCACGTCTGTAATCAACCCCGCCGCCCCGTCCTGACCAGCGACGAAAGCCGGGCCGTTGGCCGCATCGTTCGCCTCAGTGCCCGCATCATTCACATCACGCCCGAAGATGAGGATCTCGACCGGACCATTGAAGTTACCCAACGCGTCGAACAACTCGATCCCAAATGGGTTGCCATTGGCCACGAACAGATCGTTGCTAGGAATCACCATCGAGGCGTAGCTGAAGTAGCGATTCGTGGTCGCGTCGCCGACGTTGAGCGTCAGGCTGCCAGAGTCACCGGGCGTAAGCACCGGCGGGGTTGTCGAAGGGCTGAGAACGGTGCCATCCACACCGCCTACCAGACCCGCTGCACTCGCCGCGAATGCATCGCTGATCGGACCGGTCTGACCCAACTCGGCCAACTCTTCGGTGCCCGGAAAGCCCGCAAGAGTTGACCCGCCGTCGTAGCTATCGAACCCGCCATTGTGCACGGCGACCCAGAAGGGCGTAAACGAGAAACCGCCCTGCTCCTGGAAATTCTCAACCTTGATCGTGATCTCCTGAGCCGATGTGGACAAGCCGCCAAGGCCCAAAACGGCACCAAACGCTATCATTTTCAATCTCTGCTGATCCATCGTAAAACTCCTCCGATACAAGCGCGGGATAAGATTCAGGCAGGATCGGCCGCGCACCCGATCGTCCCGTGACAGTTCAAACAACATTCAGCAGCCGATCATCCGGCTGATCAGCTCAACACAGCATCATCCATCACCCGCCTGGGCCTTGGGCTTATCCGTACAACCAAGCACCCGTGCCATCGCATGGGCGACCTCTTCGGCGTACAGCAGCGCTGGCCCCGTCAACGTCCCTTCATTGATCCGCCGAGGCACCCCGAGCATCAGGCCCGCCACCATGGCGAGGGCAATATCGACATCCAACTCACGACACGATCCACGCCGGATACCCGACACAAGAACAGCACGGAGCAGCCGACTCTGCGTCGTGTAAACCTCCCCCAGAGACTCGGCGTAACTGCTCGGCATCAGCAACACATAAGTAAACGCATCGCGGTTGCCGTCGTAGTAGGCGTAAGTGAGATCGACCCATCGCCTGAGCTTCTCAGCCAGCGGCAGGTCGGCGTCCACCAGTTCGGTCTTGTCGTGAATCATCTCACCAACAATCTTGGCGTAGATGTCCTTCCAGAGGTCCTCTTTGTTCGTGAAGTGCCGGTAGAGAACAGCTTCCGTCACACCAGCCTCCCGGGTGATCGACCGCACCGACGCCCCCTGCATACCCTCGGCTCCGGCGACTTTCAGAGCCGCCTGCCGGAGCGCCTCCTTGGTGCTCTGCACGGTTGGATCCCCATGAGAACCTTTCACGCGTTGTAAACGATCATTGACCATACTCAGTCAACGGTCGTTGACCGTGTCTGATTCCCGATAAACCCTAAAAATTCAGAAGTCTCAGCAAATCTCTCGAAATCTAATCTGTCTCAAGACAACGCCGCAACCCTACAAGCACTCTAGAGAAAACTGATTGGCTCCCGCCCGATTCCCGCAGATCCAGGCGGGATGCTCATCCTCATAAACCGGGAAAACCCCTAAGAAACCATATATTTTTGCCTGATCTCCACCCTCTGACTTGCATCAGATTTCCTGTCTAGTACAGTTCGATATGTATACACTAGGATCAGCATAGCCAGATTTTTGGCATAAACACTTGAATCACCTTGATTTAAGAATCACAAGGAGACGGAGATGTCCATCATGATCAATCGCGCACGCTGTAGCACCCTGGCCCTCGCTACGGCCTTCACGACTGCAGCTGGAACCATGCCTGTCCAAGGTGCCCTGCTTGCCTATGAAGGATGGGATGCCTATCCCAACGGCACCAGCCTCGACGGCCTGGCCATCGAAGGCGGGATCGGCTGGAGCACCGGTGATGCCTGGACACGCTCTGGTGGGAACAACGGAGTCTATCTCACCGATGCAGGCACCAGCCTCGAATACAACGACGGCACAACCAGCCTCCTGACCTCGTCAGGCTCGGTAGCTGACGCCGATGATGGCAAGCGAGGCGGGTTTGATCGCAACTTCGATGCGACCGCCCTAAACAACGGCGGAGATCGCTGGTTCAGCCTCCTCTTCCGACTGGACGCCGGACCGACCGCTGATCTGGCGGATAACTTTGCCTATTCCGGCATCAATCGCTCTGCCGGCAGCGCCACCAACTCCGGTGCCATTGATGGATTTCGTCTGAAAAACTGGTCCGCATGGGCCGGGACTTACGATCTGATCGCCAACGCCAACGGTGCTGAGTCAGCCACATCAACCTCGCTGACCCACGGCAATACCTACCTCATCGTGGGTCATCTCTTTGACACAAGCCCCAACAATCAGGACGTTGTGACGATCTACCTCAATCCCGATGTTGGCGTGGCAGCCCCAGCTAACTTCGACGCTTCCCTCTCTGTCAACTCCCAGATCTCCAACGGCGACGACCTGCTGCAGTTCGCGTTCTCATCAATTGGCAATGCGATCAACAGCCCGTTCCAGTACCACATCGATGAGATCCGAGTCGGCGATACATTGATCGATGTCGTTCCGGCTGTTCCTGAGCCCGCTGCTTTGGGGCTACTGGCTGCGGGCGTTGTCCTCCTGAGGCGTCGCTGATCGCAGTGTCAACTAGGAACCTAGCTGACAACCCGCGAGCCCTATCACAATGTTCATCATCCGCACTGGATTCACGCCGTGAATCCAGTGCGGATCGTCTATCTACAGAGACAACAAGCACATCTGGGGACTGATAGGCCGCGGTAGGACAGGCCCCAGGAGGCGGATCCTGGCAAGCCTGACGGTCTAAAAATGCGCCTGGAGGGACTCGAACCCCCAACCCTCGGTTCCGAAGACCGATGCTCTATCCAATTGAGCTACAGACGCGAGATAATAGATCGTAGCGACCAAGCCCTCCTTCTGCCATGGCTGGCCGAGTCCGGATAACGCTCGATCACGCCCCGGATCGCCACGTTGACCAATCGTCCGGGACGGAAAATTCGTCACTGGCGGTTCAGCCCGCTTAAGTCGGCCATATCACCCGTCGATGTCCGTCTTGCCTGATGTCACAAACGGCACAGGCCCGAGGACCGACGATGACGACCCACATCCTCCAACCACGCAAGTCGATGATCGAGCCTGCCGTCCCCATGGGACAGCTCCGCTCGCCCGGCTGGGGCTACGAGCTGGTCAAGCGATCCCTCGACATCACACTCGCCAGCGTGGGACTGCTCATCATCAGCCCCCTGCTCCTGGGATGCGCGGTCTGGATCAAGCTCGCCGATGGCGGGCCGGTCCTCTTCTGGCAGTGGCGTGCTGGTCGTGATGGCTGGCTCTTCCGACTGTGGAAGTTCCGCACCATGACCCTCGACGCCGAAGATCGCGGGGCCCAGCTAGCGTCCGTTGGCGACCGCCGCATCCTCCCCGGATGCAGTTGGATGCGCAAGAGCCACCTCGATGAGCTACCGCAGCTGTGGAACATCCTCATAGGTGAAATGAGCCTGGTCGGCCCTCGACCCGAACGTCCGGAAATCATCGAGGAACTGCGCCAGGAACTGCCCCGAGTCGAGTGGCGCCTTACCGGACCTCCAGGACTAACAGGACTTGCACAGGTCCGAAACGGTTACAGCAACGATGTGAAGGGCATGCGACGAAAGCTCGCCTTCGATCTCAAGTACCTCCGTCGACGATCCACCGTCGGCGATCTGCGTCTGCTCGTGCAGACCCTGCCCCGCTGCTGGGACCCCACCGCGTGCTGAGACGGCCACAGGAAGCCTTGACCATGAAGACACCAGCCCGAACACGCCAACTCGCCGCAGCCCTCGCCCTCGGACTCACCACCGCTGGCACCGTCGGCTGCCAGCCAACCTACACCGACTACAGCGCGTTTGTCCGTGTGCCGAGGCCTGCCGTCACGGCCACGGAGTACCGCATGGCTCCACCCGACAGCATCGCCATCAGCTCAAAGCGTGTCCGCGAGATCAATGGCGTGAATCAGCAGATCCGACCCGATGGCATGATCACACTGCCCCTGATCGGAGAGGTCTTCGTCGCCGAGAAAACACCTCTGGAACTCGGGGCTGAACTCGAAGAGCTCGCCAAGAGCTACTACAACGACGCGGACGTGACGGTCAGGGTAACCAGCTTCTCGAGTAAGAAGATCTACGTCTTTGGCGAGGTTGGCCGTTCAGGACCCTTTGCCTACAACGGCACCAACACCGTGTTCGATACCCTCGCGAGGGCACAGCCCAGCCGTCTGGCGAATCCCGAGAAGATTCAGATCCTTCGGCCTAATCCCGACGGCACGATGCGTCGGATGATGACCGTCAACTACAACAAAATGGTCCAAAAAGGTGACACGACCCTAGACGCCGTTCTAGAGGAGAACGACGTCATTTATGTCCCACCCAGCGCCCTCGCATCCATCGGGCTTGCCGCCCAGCAACTGCTGCTGCCGCTGCTACCGGCCGCTGCTGTCGTGAACGGACCCGCAGATATCTCTGACGCGGCCGGGCGCTACAACAGCACCGAAGAAACTAACTGATCAGGCCGAAGCGCAAGAGACAAAGGGTTGAGGAACAAGCCATGACACAAAGCCAGGAACAACAGACCGCCCTCTTCGAACTCTGGGCGATCCTCCGGCGTTACCGCTGGCGCTTCGTGCTGCCATGCTTCGCCGTCATGGTCGCCGTCCTCCTGGTGAGCCTCTCGCTTCCGCGGAAGTACCGCTCAGAGGCTGTCTTCGAGAAACGCACCGACCTGGTTCTCTCGGAGATGACCAACCGTGGCGCTACCGGAGCCTTCCAGGTCCCCCGCAACTCGGTCACCGAAGAGCTTGCTGGCGAGGTCGCCATCGACCGGCTCATCACTCGCCTCGAACCGGAACTGCGCCAGACAGGGATCATCGAAACCAGCTTTGATCGCCAGCAACTCCGTCTCGACCTTATCCGCAAGGTAACCGTCCGCTGGGACCTGGCCTCAGCACAGCTCGATCGCGTCCGCGTCGCCTATACAGGCTCCAACCCCGCCGTGACACGGATCGTCGTCAACGGACTCGTCGAACAATACCTCGAAGAAACCCGCGCTCAGATGGATAACAGGCTCAATGAGTCTGCCTCCTTCTTCCGTCAGGAACTCGCTCGCTGTCGTCAGAAGATCGAAGAAGTCGAGAACCGGATGCTCCGGTTCGAGATCGATAACGCCATCCTCCTCCCCGAGAACCCGCTCAACGTCCAGAACCAGCTCATCGAAGCCCGGCAGGAACTCGAAGAGCAGCTTGCTAAGCGAGAAGGTCTCGTTGCTCGCCTGGCGACACTCCGCGAAGGCCTGGAAACCGAGCCGCTGCGCGTTGAATCTCTCGTGATGGGCTCCAACCCATTACGGAATGACAACTACACCAAGCTCCGCCAGCTCAACGAGCAACTCGATACCTACCTCAACGTCAACAAGATGCGTGAGCAGCACCCCGATGTCATCGGAATCAAGCAGCAGATCGCCATGGCAGAGGAACGACTCGAAGCGATCGACTCCGAAGTCGTCACCGCACGCAATCTCATACCAAACCCCAAGCGCACCGAGATGGAGCTGTCGCTGGCTCGCTCCGAAGGCGAGTTACAGTCGATCGATGACACCATCGCTTCGGTCCGCGGTTCTCTCGAACATCTAGGCGCTACCTCAGCAGATATGTTCCCCGCTCGCAGCGAGTACCGAAAGCTCGAGCGTGAACTCACCGAGGCTCGTGGCGACTTGCTGTTCTGGGAGTCCAACCTGCGCCGGGTCGATCTCGCACTCGCAGCAGAAAATGGCAACCGCGGCATCCAACTCGCCTTCATCAAGCGCGCCGGGGCTGCCTGGAAACCCGTCTCTCCTGATCTGACTCAGGTCCTGATGGCCTGCGTGCTCCTCGGCGTGATAGCTGGCTCGCTAGGCGTTTTCTTTGCTTACCGCACCGAAGCCACCTACCACGACGGTAACGTCCTCGCCGCCGACCTCGGCCTTCCGCTCATCGGGTCCGTCGGCGAAGTCATCACCCGGGGCCAGCGACGCACGCGACGCTTCCGGCGACTGGTGCTCTACCCGACACAGGCCGTCGTGATGGTTGCCGTTCTCCTCGGCGTCGGTGCCCTGCTCTATCTGGACCTCGAAAAACCTCACGTCTTCGCCCTCCGCGGAACCGAGGCCATCGAAGAACCCCGCGTAACTCAAAAGAACACCGTGACGGCGACGCCGTCCAATCCAAGCGAGGTCGAGTAAGCCATGTACGAAGACTTCTTCCAGTTCAAACAACTACCCTTCGAGAATAACCCCGACCCGAGGTTCTTCTACGACAGCGAGCAGCACCGCGAGGCTCTTGCCGCCATCGAGTACACCATCCGCTTGCGCAAGGGCATCGTCCTGATCACCGGCGAGATCGGCTCGGGTAAGACCACGATCGGTCGCACCATGCTCTCACGCTGTGGCGACCAGACCACCATCGCTCAGATCGTGCACGCCCACGCCGACCGCGCCGACCTGATCGCCCATGTCCTTCGTGCCATTGGCGTCACACCACCCGAAGGCGCAAGCCACGCCCGCCTCCTTGAAACACTCCAAGACGTGCTCATCGAGCACGCCCGTCAGCGTCGCCCGGTTGTTCTGTTCGTCGATGAGGCCCAGAACCTCACCGATCAGTCTCTTGAAGAGCTCCGGCTCATCAGCAACTTCGACACCAACACCATCAAGCTGCTCCAACTTGTCCTCGTCGGCCAACCCGAACTCCGTGATCGCATCGCCAGCCCCAAGCTCTTGGCCCTACGGCAGCGGATCGTCCTGGCCAAGCAGCTCCGAGCTATGAACCGTCGCGATACCGGGGCCTACATCGATCACCGCATCCGCGCGGCCAGCCTGGATCCTGACCAGATTTTCGTTGAGTTCGACGATTCGGCCAAGGATGAGGTCTTCAGCTACGCCCGAGGGACCCCTCGGCTAATCAATGTAGTGTGCGATAACGCGCTACTCATGAGTTACGTTCGAGAAAGTACACGGGTCTCAGCCGATATCGTTAGGGCTGTCATCGACGACATGCTGCCGAGCTTCGGTGAACCGGTTGTGCGGCCGGTAAGCGCCCGGACTGAATGGACAGCACCCAGAGTAGGGACACGATCGTGGGATACATCTTTGACGCTCTAAAAAGGTCCGAGGGCAACGACGACCACGGTCAGCCTGACGCCCGCGAAGGCGTCGAGCGCCCCGCCGTGCCACCGCCTGCTCAGGACACCGCGCCCGCCAACGAACCCCGTGCCACCGGTCCGTTCTCAACCATCTTCGAGGACGCAGACCTCACCGATGGACTCGACGGTAAGACCCAGCAGGCCTACGCCTTCACCGAAACACCTCAGTCACAAACCACCGATCAAGAAACCGAAATCGAAGATGACTTCGCGCCACTGGGCGCGATCGGTGCCGACGACCACCAAGCCGTCACGCGCTTCGACGACCGCGTCGTCGTCGCCACCGAACCCAGCTCAAGGGCCTCCGAAGAGTACCGGCTCATTCGTACCTCCCTCCTGGCTCGTTGGGAGCAGCGAAGAAACCTCGTCCACACCATCACCAGCGCCACGCCCCAGGAAGGCAAGACCATCACCAGCCTGAACCTCGGGCTGAGCCTCGCTGAACTCCACGAGCGACGCACCATCGTGATCGAAGCCGATCTCCGCCTCCCCTCGTTCGAGGACATGCTGCACATCGGTTCCACCACCGGGCTGCTCGCCTATCTCCGCAATCAGGCCACCGCCGAACAGATCATCGAGACCGTCCCTGGCAGCAACCTATCGGTCATCACCGCTGGGGGGCGAGCCGGACGCAATGCCGTAAGCCTTCTCGGCTCGGGACGAATGAAGAGCCTCCTAAGCATGCTCCGCACCCGGTACGACCACATCATTATCGACACCCCGCCAGCACTCGACCTCGCCGACGCAGGCATCCTTGGCGGGTTCTCTGATGAAGTGCTCCTGGTCGCTCGCATGCGTCTCACCCCGCGTCCGCTCATCGAGCAGGCCGTCCGCGTGCTCCGGAGCTACCACACACCCATCGGCGGCGTGATCGCCACCGACCAGGAAGAGGTCACGGCCGCTTACAGCTACGCCTACAGCTACCGTTATCGATACGTCGATCAGCTACGCGAAGCCGCCTGAACACGCACCAGCAGGAACGGATGATGCCGACCCAGGACGACAACACGACCCGGACACAACTCCCGGTACCGGTCCGCCGCGCCGCCCAGAAGCGCCGCGTCCTGATGCTCGCCAACACCCTCCCCGATCCTCAGGGAAAACCAGCGGCACGGCGCGTCAGCGCGCTCATCGACACGCTCGCCGATATCTGCGACCTCCATCTCACCATCCTCGCGACCGGTAAACTCCACCTCCGCGCCTGGCAGCACGCCCAGCAGCGATGTGCCGCCATGACTGTCGAACCCATCGACGCCATGCACCGCCGCGACCTGACACTATCGAGAACCGTGCACCGCTGGCAACAGGAAGGCCACTTCCCCATCGTCCTGAGCTGCAGCGCTAAACTCTGGCCAGCCATCCGCTGGTTCCGCCAGAGTCTGGTCGTCTCGGACCTTGAACCCGAAGCCCAGGCCTGCCTCGATTCCGAGACCGGCGAACCACAGCCCAATGCCGGTGCCCGACGAATCTATAAAGACATCTGCCGGTCCGCCGAACGCTCTGGCATGGCCATTGTGGGCACCCGAGCCCAGACGACACCCCTCCTGACACGGGCCGGTCGCAGCATCATCCTCCCCTCCGAGCACCTTGCCCAGCTCCCCAGCATCCTCGAAGCCTTCGAGCCCGCCGAACACCGCCGGGCCTCGGCCCGACCGCTCGCACGAGCAGCCTGAGCCCCCACTCACGGTCAGACGCTGGCAGTCCACAGAGCACCCGCCTAGCATGAAGGCTATGGCGAACGCCTCAAAACAACACTTGTCAATGCGCCGCTCCGGAGCCCTTGCCGTCGTCATGGTCGGCATCTTCCTCGGCTCCCTGGGCATCGCATCGCTCCTCACCACCAACCGCGAGCATGACTTTGACTCGCTGCCTATCACGACACCACCATCCAGTAATCAGGCAGAACCCTTAGCCGAACCAACCAACACGTCAGGTCAACTCGCCCCCCGGTGGATCGGCCTGGGCGGACTGGATATCCCCACTCCAGCCACATGGAATACGGTCGATAAATCTCTGGACCCCTCCTGGGCTCAGCTCACCGAGCAGAGCGTGATTCTCGCTGATCCCAACCGGCCTACTCGACGCCTGCGCATCGGCTACATCAACACACCAGAAGGCACCAGCGCTGCGGAGGTCTACGACACGCTCCTTGGCGAAGACAAACCTTACTTCGAGCCCATCGAGAGCAACCTCCGACCGTTCCTCACATCCACTCACTCTGGCGGGGTCCTCGCCAAAGAGGTCCAGATCCGCATCCAGTCCGATGACGGCTCCATCGACCGCCTTGCCAACAGCCTCATCGCCATCTGTGTGATGAGCCGCAACAACGACGGCCGCCGCTTCTGGCTGATCTACTTCTCCGACCTGCTCCCCGATGGAGCGCAAGGCCAGAAGCTCGCCCGCGAAGGCTACGCCCTGGTCACGCTCGCTGGCCGCTATGCAAGACCCACCAACGATGCGACGACGGAGATTAGCACCCCGTGATTCACCTCCGCCTGCGTCACTTCGCCACCCTGATCCTCAGTCTGCTCGTGCTCATCACCCCCAGTGTCACAGCCACAACATGGTCCGAACCCATGTTTGGTATCAGCCTCGACCTGCCCGACAACGCTCACTACGTCGAGCAGACTGACGATGGCGCCCTCATCAAAGTCGTAGGCGAAGGCTCCGCAGCCGCCAGTCTCCATCTCGAACAACAGGATCAGGACACCATCCTCCCCGCTATCACCAACCGAGCCCTCGGTCAGATCGGCTTCGGTGCGAGTCAACCCACCATCCTCGAAGAATCCCCGCTGCGCACCACCATCGCTGGCCACCGAGCCCATTGGTGGACCGTCCGCGTCAGCTCGGAGAAACGCGGCGAGTTCTATCTCGCCCAGGCCTTCATCATGCTCACCCCCCGCCGCGTTGCCGTTATCCAATCCGAGGCCGACTGGCCCGACGCTGATCGCGGCCGCGAACTCTTCGACCAACTCGTCAACAGTTTCGCCGTCAGAGATCAGCAGGAACTCGCCCAGGAACACCGCCAGCGTCTCGAACGCGGACGCCAGTGGATCGACGCCGTCGTTCCCGCCATGAACCAGACCATCACCACACCCACCACCTCGTGGTTCCTCATCGAACTCCAGGGCGAAGCCATCGGATACGAACGACACGTCATCAAACCCGCCACCGAACTAGGTATCGAAGGCATTAGCGTCGAGCACCGCAGACGCGTGGACCACAAATCCACGATCCAAGACAGCGTTATCCGAGCCTTCGCCTCCGCCGACACCACCGTCGAAGTGTGGGAATCACGCTCAAGCATCAAACAGATCGACAACACCGCCGCACCCTACTACAGCAAAGCCATCACCGCCGTGCGCACCGGTGAAACGCTCGTCATTACCATCGAAGACCCCGACCGTACCGCCCAGACCCAACACGCCATCCCGCCCATCGCCTACCTCCCCATGGCCCACCAGCTCGCCATGACGACCGGCTGGCAGGACCTGCTCAGCGACCCCGTTGCCTACTACAGCTACTACCTACCCGTCGAATCCATGACCTTCGCCCTCGCCGAAGCTCATCAAGCCAGCAACGGATATCAGGTGATGCTCTACCCAGCCCCGCGCAGAGCCGCGCAGAATCTTCACTTCGACAACGCTGGCCAACTCCTCGAACACACGACACCCGATGGCCGCAGCCTACGCCACGTGCAGGCCTCGGAGATCGAGGCCGCCTTTGCTGGCAACCGCCGCATGGAGGGTGCCGGTGCACGCTGAGATCCAACTCGACAGCCAACCCGATGTTCGACTCGCTATCACGGGACCCGAGGAGCGCAATCTCAAACTCCTCCGCGAAGCCCTAGGCGTCACCATTATCGCGCGATCACACACCATCCGTATCTCCGGCGAACCCGGTCCTGTCCGCCGCGCCGCCGCCACCCTCAAAGAGCTCATCGAACGGGCCCGAACCGACAATCCCATGGACCGCCAGGCCCTGCTCGAACGCATCGCCTGGGCACCACCCACCAGCGACATGTCCGATGAAGCCCCGACCTTCGCCACCGACCACCTCGACGTCTACCTCGGCAGCAAACCCATCCGCGGCATCACCGAAGGCCAGCGAGGCTACCTCCACGCCATGAGCCAGCACGACCTCACCTTCTGCACCGGCCCCGCTGGCACCGGCAAGACCTACCTCGCCGTCGCAGCCGCCGTCGCCATGCTCAAGAAAGGGCTCGTTCGCAAACTCGTCCTCGCCCGACCCGCCGTCGAAGCCGGCGAACGACTCGGCTTTCTACCCGGCACCATGCAGGACAAGGTCAACCCCTACCTCCGCCCCCTCCTCGATGCCCTTCAGGACATGATGGCCTTCGAGCAAGTCCAACGCTTCATCGCCTCGGACCTCATCGAAGTAATCCCCCTCGCCTTCATGCGCGGACGCACCCTCAATCACTCATGGATCATCCTCGATGAAGCCCAGAACACCACCCGCGGTCAGATGATGATGTTCCTCACCCGTCTCGGCCACGGCTCCAAGATGGTCATCACCGGCGACACCTCCCAGATCGATCTCGATGACCCGCGCGACTCCGGCCTCATCGACGCTGTCCGACGGCTCAGACGCACCGATGGCGTCTCCATGGTCACCCTCGGCAAGACCGACATCGTCCGCCACGGTCTCGTCCAGCGGATTATCGACGCCTACGAGCCTCTCCAGCGTCAACACCCCGATCAAAACGGCATAAACGCCGATGATCACCCCCAATAGGCAACTTCTCACACCCCATTGCCCCCCCATCCCAAGGTCCGATAGACTAGGCATGTTCCCCGAAGCACGGAGCCCCTCTGGCCCATGGCCCGTCAGTCCACCGCACGAAGAAGAGAAGTCCGTAAGGCCGTCACGCGCGAGCGCATCGGTTTCGTAGGAGCCATGCGCGACAAACAGGTTACATGGGCCATCATCTTCGCCCTCGGCATGGGCATCTTCTCGGGCCTCATCGCCCTGTCGGCGCGCCAATACGTCGGCGTCTACATCGGAGCACGAACCGCCGAGCCCATCATCTCCCGCGTCGCGTTTCAGGTCCTTAACATCGACGCTACCGAACGCCGACGACTCAACGCAGCCAATGCCGTCCCCAGCGTCTACGCCCCCGACACCGACCTGCTCGAACAACTCCGTGAAGAACTCTCCGTCTTCCCCTCCCTCATCGAACCCGCCCAGCAGGACGCGCCACGCCCCTACAACCTCACCGATGAAGCCCTCGACCGACTGGCCGACTACGCCTCCAGACCCGATGGCCAGCAGCAGTGGGAAAACCTGATCCGTACCTTCCTCAGCCGCCTCTACACCCGAGCAATCGTTAGCGAAGAACGCTTCGCCACCGAACAGAACAACCAGGGCCGGCTGACCATCCTCCACCCCGACCCAGAAGCTTCCTCCATCGCCGAACAGCGTGGCTATTACTACGACCTGCTACCCGTGACCAACACCGAGCAGATCCAAGCAGCCATCCTCAGCGCCGCCCGCGACCTCGACCCCGCACTCCGACGCCCCGTGATGAATCTTGTCATCCAGAGACTCCGCCCCACCTACCTCCACGACGAGATACTCACCGCCGAACGACGCGAAGCCGCCCGAGACTCCGCCTCGCCCCAGATCGATCAGTACGCAGCCCAACAGGTTCTCGTTCCCGCAGGCAAAGAACTTAACGCCGAAAACCTCCACCTCATCCAGAGCGAGCGAGCCCGCTACCGGGAACTTGCGCCGATCTGGGCTGGCTGGCTTGTGACCCTCGGCACCCTCGGCATCACGACCTTCATCGCCACCTGCCTCTGGTTCTACGTCTTCTCCTTCAAAGAACGCGTCCGCCGCAACCCCCTCCGCGGACTCGGACTCGTCTCCCTTATCCTTGTCTGTCAGATCATCCCCGCCCTCGCCGTCTTCCTCAACGCCAACAGCTACGCCATCATCATCGTCACAGCACTGGCCAGCGGGACCTCCGCCATCATCCTCGCCCTTGTTTATGGACAGCGCTTCGCCCTCGCCGCCTCGATCGTTCAGATCGCCCTTATCGGCCTAAGCCTCAAGCTCTCCCTCGCCGAAGCCGCCGCCCTCCTCGCCGCCGCTGGCACCGCCATCGCCCTCCTCCGCGAAGTCCGCCACCGCTCCGCCATTGTCCGCGCCGGTCTCTACGGTGGGGTCGCCATGGCCGCCATGACCGCCCTCGTCGGATTCGCAGAAAACGACCTCGCTCTCCCCGAAGCCCTCAACACCATCGCCGGTCTCACCGTCTGTGGCGGGCTGGGCATCGCCCTCGCTGGCGTCGTCGCCCAGAGCTTCCTCCCCCAGATCGAAAAACTCTTCAGCGTCACCACCGCCATGACGCTCAAAGAACTCAACGACGCCTCCCATCCTCTCCTCCAGCGCCTCGCCCAGGAAGCGCCTGGCACCTACCAGCACTCCCTCCGCATCGCTGACATGGTCGAGTCCGCTGCCGAAGCCATCGGTGCCGACGGCCTGCTCTCCCGCGTCGGCGCGATGTACCACGACATCGGAAAAATCCACAAGCCCCAGTACTTCATCGAGAACCAGGCCAACGGACCCAACCGCCACGACAAACTCTCCCCCGCGATGAGCCTGCTCATCATCGTCGGGCACGTCAAAGACGGCATCGAGATGGCCAAGGAGTATCGACTACCCACCCCCGTCCGCCAGTTCATCGAATCCCACCACGGCACCACCCTCGTCGAATACTTCTTCCACGCCGCCAAGAAGAAATCCGAGATGTCAGGCGAAACAACCTCCGAGTTCGAGTTCCGCTACCCCGGTCCCAAACCCCAAACCCGAGAAGCCGCCATCATGCTCCTCTGCGACGGCATCGAAGGCGCCGCCCGAGCCATGACCGAACCCACCCCCGTCCGACTCGAGCAACTCGTCCACACCATGGCCTCCAAACGTCTCAACGATGGCCAGTTCGACGAGTGCTCCCTCACCCTCCAGGACCTCTCCACCATCGAGAAGTCCATCACCAAAACCCTCCAGGCCATGTACCACGGCCGCATCAAGTACCCCGAGAAAAACGCCACCGACCAGCAGGCCCCTGCCCCACGCCTCGCCACCGGCAAGGTCGAACGGGCTTAAGCGTCACAGCAATCTGAAAAAACAAAAACACCCCGCCATCACGGACGGGGTGCTCTAAGTTCAACTCCAATGGCTTCCGCTTCAGGCCTCAGCCTTCTCCTCTGCCACTTCCTCAGCCTTCTCCCCCGCACCCTGCTCCTGAGCCTCTTCGACCTCTTCGTCGAGGTCCATGGGCCGATCAGAAAGCACCTGCAGCGTCACCTCGGTCTTGAGGTCCTTGTTGAGCCAGATCGGGATGTGGTACGTGTCGATCCGCTTGATCTGCGTGCCAATCCGCACGTGCCGATCCTCGACAGCGTGGCCCGCATCCCGCAACGCCTGGGCGATCTCGTGCTGCGACACGCCGCCAAACAACACACCCTGATCATTCGCCGCACGCTCGATGCTGATCTCAAACTCGTTGAGCTTCTCGATCAGAGCTTCCTGCTCGCCACGGACACGCTCCTGCTCGGCCTGCGCCTGAGCACGCTTCTCCGCCAACGCGGCGATCTTCTCATCCGTAGGCGGCTCCGCATAACCGCGCGGCAGCAGGAAGTTCCGGGCAAAGCCCGCCTTCACCTTCACCACATCACCCACCAGACCAAGATTGTCCACACTCTCCAACAGCAGCAGTTGCACCTGCTTCATGGTGTCCTCCGTCCGCCGACAGGCGGTCGTTAGAGTTAGGCGTCGGTCATCAAACCATCGACCGGTACACCAGCACGCCGGGCCACATCAGCCCGAACACAAAAATCATCAAAACGGGATATCGTCCTCAGGGATCGGCTCGTGCCCACGCCCGTCGGGGTCATACGTCGATCCACCCCGCGACGAACTCGCTGGCTGGCTCGAACGACGACCCTCATAGCCACCGCCGCCTCCCCCGCCGCCCTGGCCACCACCCTGACCATCACGAGGACCAACAAACTCGAAGCTGTCGATCACGACCTTCACCTTCGATCGCTTGTTGCCTTCTTTATCTTCCCACGACTCCCACCGCAGCTTGCCCTCGATGAGAATCGGGCGACCCTTGCCGAAGAACTTGCTGATGTTCTCCGCCGTCCGGCCAAACGCCGTGCAGTCGATGAAGTTCGCCCGCTCTTTCCACTCCCCCGTGCTCCCCTCACGATACCGCTCGTTCACGGCCAGGCCGATATCAACAACCGGCGTATTGCTCGGCAGCATCCGCATCTCAGGGTCCCTGGTCAGGTTCCCCATCAGCACCACACGGTTAAAGCTGGCCATCATCGACCTCCTGTCATCAGCGCATCAGGAACATGCCCAAAAGGCATGACTCAGTTGCAGATTAGCTCTGCTCTTTAGTGTCTGTCGCGGGCACTTCTTCGGCAGACACTTCGACGGCAGGCGCTTCATCGGATGACACCGGCTTGGCCTGAACCGCCAACGCCTCAGCGGGCGACCGCGGGCCATCTTCATGACGATCACGCAACTTAGCCTCGGTCTCCGTCGCCCCCTCGGCTTCCTGCTTGGCGAGTTCGATCTCCGTCTCGCCCATGTAATCAGCCTTGAGCACCATCTGACGGATCACTAGCTCCGACAGCTTGCAGTCACGCTCAAAGCCAATCAGCTTGCTCGGGTGAGCACGGAACAACGCCAGGAAAAACGTCCCACGCTTCTGACCGTTAATCGTGTAAGCCAGACGACGCTCGTCCCACTTGCGCAGAACAATCACGTCCGCCTCGGCCCGGTCCAGCAGACCCTTAAGGTGATCCACCACCCCGCCAAAATCACTGGCGACAGCCCCCTGATCCGCGAGAATCAACGCTTCGTATAAAACCTGCGACGCATCCGACATCATTCGGCTCCTGAGTTAAGCGCGGTCCGGTCACCCCGGCGGAGTCGCTCCGGGGCTGGGTCCAAAAGCCGGACCACGCGGCGAACCGAGAAATGTACCCGAACACCCCTGACCCGGCAACGTCCCACACACCCAACAGCCCTACCAAGCCTCAACCCAACTGCAACGCCTGCTCCTCAGCATGGTAGCTCGATCGCACCAGCGGCCCGCTCTCGACGTGCCGCAACCCCGCCTCTTTCCCAAAACGGGCAAAATCGGCAAACTGCTCCGGCGTCACCCACCGCGAGATCGGCAGATGCCCCCTCGTCGGCTGCAAATACTGCCCGATCGTCAGCACATCACACGTCTCATGCACCCCCGGATAGGTCGCCGCCGGAAAAGACGCCTCACCAGCCCTCGGCTGAGCCGAAATCGCCGCCACAGGCCCCAAACGCCACTCATCTCCAGAAGCCAGTTCCCGCCACGGATCAGGAATCGCCATCGGGTCACGATCCGTTCCCTCAGTCGACCCCGACACTCCCGGCACCCGAACCGCATCAACCAAATCCTCGATGAGCTGATGAACCTCCACATCCTCCTCGCCAATCCCCACCATGATCCCCGTCTTGACCGTCAGACCCTGCTCCTTACCCCGCCTCAGCAACTCCAGGGACCTCCGATACTTCGCCTGCGGACGCACCGCCGGGTACAGCCGAGGCACCGTCTCCAGATTGTGATTCAAGATCTCCGGACGCTCATCCAGCACCAGCTGCAACGCGTCCCAATCCCCTTCAAAATCCGGGATCAGCACCTCCACCTGCGTCCCCGGCGACCGCCTCCGGATCTCCCGAATCGTCTCCGCCCAGATCGCCGCCCCGCCATCGGGCAACTCATCACGATTCACCGACGTCACCACGATGTGACGCAGCTTCAGAATCTCCGCCACCTCCCCCACCCGTCGGGGCTCATCGACGTCGTACTCAGGCGGCTTGCCCGTCTTGATGTGACAAAAGCCGCACGACCGCGTGCACACATCCCCCAGAATCATCAGCGTCGCCGTCCCCCGCGACCAGCACTCCCCAAGATTCGGGCACTTCGCCGACGAACACACCGTATGCAACCCGTGCTCCTCGACCAGTGCCCGCACCCGCTGAAAACCCGGCCCCCCGGGCAAACGAGCCCGCAGCCAGTCCGGCTTCTTCCGCCGCACATAGTCATCCGGAGAAGGGGCCTGGCTCAGGATCCGGTCAGAAAGATTCATACCCATGCCCATAGTGTAGAGAGCAAGGCCCGGCGTCATCACGCCGAGCCTTGAAGAAAATCAGTGATTAATGAAAAACAGACCCGCCGATCAGGCTGGTGTCACCTCGACAAAGCGCTCGACCGAAGCCAGATCACGCAGCACATCCACCGTCGCCAGAACCTTGCCGTGCTCGCCCGGCAGAGCCCGAACCTGCTGCTTCTTAGGAATGCGGATGATCCACGTCCGACCACCGCGGGCGTGCGGCTGGTTGTGCCGATCACGGGCCCGACGCTGACGCTTGGTGTGCTCCGCGATCTCCGGATCCTTGCTCAGGACACGGATCAGCGTCTTGCGAGCAGCATCATTCGTGGGCTGCTTGGTGATCTTGACCAGCACCTGTGTGCCGGGAGCGATGGTATTAGCCATGGTGATAAACCCTATCTTGGTGCGCTGGAGCGAGCTATGTATCATGACGCTCCATAGGCCCGCCGTCAAGGCTGCCCGGAAGAGCCCGAAAACGCGTCTTCCCGCCCATTGCCGACGAATCTCTTATCTGCCATACCCCGCTTACCGATAACTTAAGCTGGTTTCACAGGGGAAGAAGCCTAGGTAAACCATGGTCGGACTCATCCCTCTCAACATCGCGATCTACGGTGCCGGTGGCCATGGCGGGGTCGTCGCCGAAGCCGCGCAACTCCGCTGGCCACAGGCCGACATCGTCTACGTCGATGACAAAAAACAAGGTGTCGCCAGCGACGACCGCCCCATCCTCCCCTTCGACGGCCTTCCTGATAACTGCGCCATCGCTCTGGGTATCGGCCGCAACTGCAGCCGCGTAGCCGCCACCGAACGTGTCCTCCAACTCGGACACAACCTCCTCGTCGTCGCCCACCCCGAGGCCTCCATCAGCCCCACATCCAGCTTCGGCCCCGCCACCTACATCGGCCCAAGAGCCATCATCCACAGCCAGTCTGAAATCGGCACCGCTGTCATCATCAACTCCGGAGCCATCGTCGAGCACGACTGCACCATCGGCGATTTTGCCCACATCGGCCCCGGAGCCATCCTCGCTGGCGGAGTCCGCGTCGGCCCCAGGTCCCTCATCGGCATCGGTGCCCGAGTCCTCCCCGGCATCACCATCGGCACCGAGTCCGCCATCGGTGCCGGGGCCATCGTCACCTCCGATGTGCCCGATGGCGTCACCGTCGCCGGCATCCCCGCCAGGATCATCAAAGACGCCAGCGACCGCCCCACCACCGGCCTCATCGATCCGTCTTACTAAGCTTCGCTGGCGACCAACAACACCACCACATGACAGGCGATCGCCCGGTTCTCACCGACCGCATCAACCTCCTCGTGCGTCTTGCCCTTGAGATTCACATTCCCCAAGTCCGCTCCCAGCAGCCCTGCCAGATTCGCCCGGACTCCCGCCTTATGCGGAGACAGCTTCGGCCGCTGCAGCACCACCGTCACATCCAGATTCCCCACCCGGTACCCCGCCTCACGCATCCGCCGCGCCGCCTCCTCGACAAACACCCGCGAGTCCGCCCCCTTCCACGCCGCGTCCGTATCCGGGAACAACTGCCCAATATCCTCCTGCCCCAACGCCCCCAGCACCGCATCCGTCACCGCGTGATACACCACATCCCCATCCGAGTGCGCCGCACACCCCCGATCATGCTCAAGCCGCACACCCCCCACCACCAGTGGGAGCCCCGCTTCCAGCCGATGCAGATCAAAACCGTGACCGATGCGTGGATGCTTCACTTCAGCCCATACTCCTTCAACTTCCGATACAGCGTGCGCTCGCCGATCCCCAGCGCCTTCGCCGCCTGCTCGCGGTTCCCGCCCGTGACGCGTAGTGCCTCGCGGATCGCCCGCTTCTCGATCTGATCCAGGCTCATCCCGCTCGGGTCGATCGCCACCCCGCCCTCCTCACCCGCGCCCGCCGGCCGGATCTCACTCGGCAGATGCCGCGGCTCGATCCGATCGCCTTCCGTGATCACCAGCAGGTTCTGCACCACGTTAATTAGCTGCCGCACGTTGCCCGGCCAGCCGTACTGCGACAATGCCAGCATCACGTCCTCCGCCACTTCAGGCGTCTTGCGCTCGTACTCCTTGGAGAACCGCTCGACAAAATGCCGCACCAGCACCGGAACATCCTCCCGCCGCTCGCGCAGCGCCGGCAGCGTCACGTCCGCCCCCTTGATCCGGAAATACAGGTCCTCGCGGAACTCCCCCTTCTTGACCAGCTCCGCCAGGTCCCGGTTCGTCGCGGATACCAGCCGCACGTCAACATGCTTGGTCTCGTTCGACCCCAACCGAACCACCTCGCCCGATTCAAGCACCCGCAGCAGCTTCGCCTGCATCGCCAGCGGCATGTCCCCCACCTCGTCAAGGAATAGCGTCCCGCCATCGGCGTACTCAAACCGCCCCTGCCGCTCCTTATCCGCGCCCGTGAACGCGCCGCGAACGTGACCGAATAGCTCATCCTCAAGAATCGACTCGCTTAGCCCCGCGCAGTTCAGCGGGACAAACGTCTTACGCGCCCGCTTCGAGTTGTTGTGCACCGCCTGCGCCACCAGCTCCTTGCCCGTACCCGACTCGCCGAGAATCAGCACTGGGATCGTCGTCGGGGCCACCTGCCGGAGCCTCGTGATCACCTGACGGATCCCCGCGGACGACCCGACGATCCCCTCAAACCCGAACTTCTCGTCCAATCGCTGGTGCAGGTCTGTGTTCTGTGCTCGTAAGAAGACCGTCCGCAGCGCATTGGTACACAGCGTCCGGAAGACATCGAGGTCTAGCGGCTTTTCAATAAAATCAAACGCCCCGCCCCGGATCGCTCCCTTGGCGGTCGGCACGTCGCCATGCGCCGTCACCATGATGGTTTCGGCCTGCGGCTGACTCATCCGCGCGACCTCCAGCACCTTCATGCCGTCGTCGTCACGATCCATGACCAGGTCCGTGACGATTAGGTCAAACTGCCCGTGCTTCAGCTCGTCTTCCGCCGTCGCCCGGTCGTGCACCAGCGTGCAGACGTGCCCCATCCGCCGGAGCGCCTCGGCCATCACCTCAGCGTGGTCTTCCTCGTCATCCACCAGCAGGACCTGCGCCGTCGGCATCTCATTCGAATCTGTCTCAACCATCCCCGCATCTTACGAATCTAAGCCCATCGCCGCCGCGAACCCCATCAAGACGAGCGCGGCACGCCAGCAGCACCTCACCGGGTCTCCCAACCTAGTATTCAGCTAGCTATGCCCCATCCCACCCTCCACGTCGGCTGCGTCAGCTACCTCAACTCGGTCCCGCTCATCGCCGGTCTCGAGCGGCGTGACCCCGACACCCGTCTGCATCTCGATGTGCCTTCGGCCCTGCTCGCCGGGCTGGAGTCCGGCCGGTTCGACATCGCGCTGTGCCCGGTCGTTGATCTCTTCCGCTCCGACGCTGACCTGGTCCCGATCCCCGTGGGCGGAATCGCTTGCCACGGACCGACCCACACGGTCAAGCTCTTCGCCCGCAAGCCGCTGAAGGAATGCTCAGTTGTCGCCGCTGACACCGACTCCCACACCTCGGTCAACCTCCTGCGCGTCCTCTGGCCCGATCACTCCCCGCACCCGCTCAAACTCATCCCGGCTGATTTCCGCAACACCAACCTTGCTCAGCTGGAGGCAGACGCCGCACTCCTGATCGGCGACAAGGTCATCACCGCCCCGCCACCAGCGGACCTCTATCCGCACACCCTCGACCTAGGCGACGCCTGGCTCCGAAAGACCGGCCTGCCTTTCGTGTTCGCCATCTGGATGGCTCGACGGACCACTGACCTCCATGACCTACCCCAGACCCTCGCGTCGCTGCTCGATGCGAACCTTGCCGACATCGAGCCGCTGGCGACTCGGGCCGCGAGGGATAAAGGTTGGCAGCCTGACCTGGCGCTCCGCTATATGACCGAGGTCCTGCATTACCGGATTACTGCGGAAGACCTGACGGCGATTGAGCGGTTCCGCGATGAGTTGATTACGATCGATCGCGTAGCGGTTTGAGACGATGGCGGGGCGTTCACCTGTTCTAATAGGGCACGATGCCGCGCCGCTTGAATCAGACCTTTCGCTGCTCGCCGTTGCAGGACCTGCTGGGTCAGTTGGTGCGTGCGCCGGCCCCGCGGCGGCTGGTGCAGGTGCAGCGGCTGGAAGGCCTGCACGATTCGATCGAATCGGAGCGGGCGTACCCGCTGGATTTTCTGGTGTTCCAGATCACGGGTTACCGGCGGGAGGATGACAACCCGACGCTGCTGCTGGGCGATGCGATCCTGCCGGACCTGCGACTGATGATTGATGCGCTGTCGCGGATCACGCCGGTGCCGGGTTCGGATGAGCTGGTGCTGCGGCCCAAGGAGCTGGCGACGCGGTGGAGGGTGAGCCTGAAAACGCTGGATCGCTACCGGCGGCTGGGCCTGCGGTGGCGCTGGCAGGTGGCGCGTGAGGGGCAGGCGCTGACGGTGTACCCCCTGACGGCGGTCGAGCGTTTTGAGCAGGATCACGGGCATCGGCTCGATCTCGCGGGGACGCACGGGCGATGGGCGGAGGCGGATTTGGCCGAGGCGGTCGTGCGCGCGCTTAAAATTCGGAGTCGCGCGCGGGTGAGCGCGAACAGGCTAGCTCGTTTTGTGGCGGGCAAGATGGGTCGGCCGGCGGAGACGCTGCGGCGGCGGCTGGTGCGGGAGCTGGTGGAGACGCTACCTCCTCCGAGGCAGGATGCTGCCAGCAAGGCCAAGCGTGTCAAAGGGGTTGGGAAGCTGGATGCTCGGGGTCGGCGGCTGATGGCGCGGGCACATCGGATGGGGGTGAGTCCGGCGGTGCTGGCGGAGCGGTTCGGGCGGAGCCGGTCGTCGGTGTATCGGGTGGTGCAGGCGGAGCGGGTGCGGGAGGCGAAGGGGGTGTTGATTAAGCGATCGGAGGGGGCGCGGGCGTTTGATGGGGAGGTGGCGGTGCCGAAAGCTGTTTATGGCTCAGCCGTTAGGGCGTCGGCGGGAATGGTGGCGTGGCCGGATGGTCTGCAGCGGGTGTTTACGAGGGCCCCGCTGACGCGGGTGAGTGAGCAGGCGCTGATCGGTTATCTGCATCGGCTGCTGGCGACGGCGGCGGGGTTGCGGGATGAACTGGACCCGGCGCGGCCGAGAACCGGAGAGCTGGATCGGCTGGAGCGCATGCTTCGACAGGCTGACGAGTTGCGGGTGCTGGTCCTGCGGGCTCAGCCGGGGCGGCTGATGACGCTGGCGTCGCAGCACCTGGCGGTGAGTGATGACGCGGGTCCGCTTGGGTTGCTGGACCTGCTGGACCTGGGCCTGACGGACCTGTCTGAAGCATTTGATGCTTATGACCCGTTCCACCCGACGGCGGTCAACCCGGCCCCGTTCGAGCGCTACCTGCGTTTGCGACTCCAGCGGCACTTTGCGGTGATGGAGCCTGAGGCTGGTAAAGCGCGGCGGAAGTCGGCGTTAGAGGAGCAGCTTGCGGTGCTGGTGGAGCACTGCAAGTCTTTGAATCTGATGGATTAAGGGTCAGGAGCCGGCGTACTCGGCGGAGCTGGTGCAGGTCTCACGGACACGGACGCGATCGAGTTCGGGCAGGTCATCCTTGAGCCGGTCGTAGACCCATTTGGCGAGCATCTCGGCGGTGGGGTTGTCGAGGCCTTCGATTTCGTTGAGGACGCGGTGATCAAGGGCCGTTTTGATGGGTTCGAGGAGGGCTTTGACCTCGCCGAAGTCCCGGAGGTAGCCGAGTTTGGGGTCGACTTGACCGGAGAGCAGGACATCGACCTTAAAGGAGTGGCCGTGCATTCGGCGGCACTTGTGGCCTACGGGGAAGGTTGGCAGCCAGTGTGCGGACTCGAAGTCGATGGTTTTGGTGAGGGTGATGTGCATGGCGCAAAGACCTTATCAGATGGCATTTACAGAGTCAGACCCCGCGGGCCATCGGGTCCCAGATCTGTTTGTGCATCTGCATCTGCATGCGGACGGGGAGGTGGTCTTCGAGGATCCAGGCGGCGAGGTGGTCGGGGTTGAGCCCGGGGCAGCCGACGATTTCGAGGCCGGGTTTCATGGGGGCGACGGGGCTCATAAGGATGGCTGCGACCCGGGTGGCGAGGTGGTGCTCGGCGATGGCGGCGCGGGCCCATTCGTAGTCTTCGCGCGAGGTGAGGACGAACTTGATCTCGTCTTGGGATGTGAGTAAATCGAGGTTTGACCAGAGGTTGCGGTCGGCTTCACCGGAGCCGGGGGTTTTGAGGTCCATGATTTTGATGACGCGGGGGTCGACATTCTGGAGGGAGCAGGCGCCGGAGGTTTCGAGGAGGACGGTCTTGCCGAGGTCGGCGAGTCGGGTCATGAGCGGATTGCAGCCGGGCTGGAGGAGGGGTTCCCCACCCGTGAGCTCGACGAGGTTGTAAGAGCTGCCTGATACTTGATTTGCGCGGTCGAGGACCTGGTCGAAGGTCATTTTTCCGCCTTCGTGGAAGGCGTATTCGGTGTCGCAGTAGGTGCAACGGAGGTGGCAGCCCATGAGGCGGATGAAGAGGCAGGGGAGGCCAGCGCGGGTGGACTCGCCCTGGATGGACCAGAAAATCTCATTGACGACCACCCGCCCCACCCCCCCTGCCTTGGCCGCGGGTGCCGCTGGTGGGTTGCTGGCGGTCACGGCCGCTTCTCCGTAAGCGCTTGCTGGTGCTCGTCTTGGGGGAAGATAGCGATGATGCCTTCGTTGCCGACGGCGGCGTGGAGGTCGGCGATGGAGCGTTTGAGGATAGGGTGGATGAGGTCGGGGGCGAGTTCAGCGAGGGGGGCGAGGACGAAGGGTCGCTCGTGGAGGCGTGGGTGGGGGAGGGTGAGGTCGGGGTCGTGGTGGATGAGGTCGTTGTAGAGCAGGAGGTCGATATCGAGGGTCCTGGGGCCCCATTTTTCGGCCTCGTTTGGGGGCAAAAGCGGCCGTCCGTTGGTCTCCTGCGTCAACCAAACGTGACGGATGAGGCCTGAAATGCGGAGCTCTGTGCGCACGTGCAGGGCCTGATTGAGATAGGGGCCCTGGCCGGGGGGGCCGACTGGAGAGGTCTCGAAGACGCGGCTGGTGCGCACGAGGGCGGTCATCGGCCAGCGGCCGATGGCGGCGCGGGCTGCGGCGAGGTGGGCGGAGCGGTCGCCGAGGTTGGAGCCGAGGGCGATGTAGAGGTCGGCGGTCACGAGGGGGTTGGTCCTGCTTTCGGTGTGACGGCTGGTGTGATCTGGAATGTTACGCCTTGTGATGCCGTTGGCCTATTATGTCCCCGGCGCGTTCCGTCCTGACCTGAGTTGATGAGATGATAGAGAGCAGCACGTTGGATCCTGAGACTGGCCGTGAACTTGATCTGGATGTCGCGAACGCGGGTCTGGAGGGCAAGTCGGCGGAGGCGATCGTACGTTGGGCGGGTGAGCGGTTCGGGGTGGGGCTGGTGCTGAGTTCGAGTTTCGGGGCGCAGTCGGCGGTGATGCTGCATCTGGTGACGCGGGTGCTGCCGGAGATCCCGGTGGTGTGGGTGGATACGGGGTATCTGTTTCCGGAGACGTACCGTTTTGCGGCGGAGCTGACGGAGCGCTTGGGGCTGAATCTGAAGGTGTTTAGCCCGGCGATGACGCCTGCGCGGTATGAGGCGGTGCATGGGAAGACGTGGGAGGAGGGGGTTGAGGGGCTGGACGCTTACCACGAGGTGTTCAAGGTGGAGCCGATGCGGCGGGCGCTTCGGGAGCTTGGGGCGACGGCGTGGTTCGCGGGGTTGCGGGCGAAGCAGTCGGACACGCGGGCGTCGCTGAGGGCGCTGGGTGCGCAGGACGGGGTGGTGAAGGTTCACCCGATTCTGTCGTGGACGACCAAGCAGGTGCATGACTACCTGACGGATCACGATCTGCCTTATCACCCGTTGGTCGAGCAGGGTTACGCGTCGATCGGTGATGTGCACTCGACGCGGCCGATCACGGCGGGAGAGGATGAGCGGGCGGGTCGGTTCGGGGGGTTGAAGCAGGAGTGCGGGATTCACCTGCCGACGACGCGGGAGGAATCGGAGTCGCGGGACGCGTCGGGGTTGTAGTTTTGATCGGGGGATGAAATGACTGATCGTCTGAATTGGAGTTTGGGGCGGGTCGCTCTTGAGCGTTGATGGTGGTCTTGAGTTGAAGCACAGGGCATTCGGAAGACCGAACTGCCCTGTGGCACCCGAGCGAGTTATTTTGGTTGTTCAGCGGCGGCGGGCGGTGAGGAGGGCGAGGAGGGTGAGTCCGGAGACGGCGGCGGCTGGGGTGGGGACGGTCTGGATGAAGATGGAGGCGAGGGCGGTGTCGGCGTTGTTGGGGTCGAGGGTGAAGGTGTCGGAGGCGGAGAGGGTGTCTTCGAGGGTGAGGGTGACGAGGGCGTTATTGGTTGAGAGGGCGGAGCCGTCGATGGGGCTGCCGTAGCCGTCGATGTCGATGCCGAAGGCGAGGGTGTCGCCGACGGCGAAGGAGCCGGGGGCGAAGGTGAGGGTGAGGGAAGAGGTGCTTGTCGCGGAGCCGAGGGTGGGTGAGAAGGTGATGTCGGTGGACAACAGGCCGGAGAGAGTGCCGAGGTAGGGTGCGGCAAAGCCGTCGAGGTCGAAGGTTCCGCCTGGGAGGGTGTAGACGATCTGAGCGATGAAGTCGGAGGGGTTGCCGGTGGTGAAGTTGATCTGAAAGAAGTCGTCGTTGGCGGCGTCGTTGACGCCTGTGGCGGCGAAGTCGACGGTGGCCCCCCCCGCGGTGGCAACGGGTGTGATGAGTAGTGCGAGGTAGGCGGCGGTGGTGAGGGGTTTCATCTCTTGCTCCTGAAGGGTTCAGGTTAGCAGGTGGGGTGGGTGAGGGGAAGGGTTTGGGTGGAGGCGAGAACTGACACGGCCCGGTGATGGTTCCGGGGTCAGACGCCTTGGGCGTCATGACCCCGGCCACCCCAGGTTGAGGGTGACTCAGCGGCGGCGGGTGAGAGCGAGGAGGCCGAGGAGGGCGAGGGAGGCGGGTTCGGGGATGGAAGGCGGGGTTTGGCCGAAGTTGGTGGCGAGGATGGAGAGGTCGATGAGATCGACGTTGGTGTCGGCGTTGAAGTTGCCGCCTGCCCAGCCGGCGGTGGAGCCGAAGTTGGAGGCGAGGGCGGAGAGGTCGATGAGGTCGACTTCGAAGTCGAGGTTGGTGTCGCCTGGGAGGGTGCCGTAGAGGGAGGTGATCCAGAAGGTGAGGTCGGCGGGGTCGAGTGTGCCGGAGTTGTCGAGATCGAAGTCGGGGTCGGGAGTGGCGGGTTGGTTGATGATTTCGTTGGCGAGGAGGTCGAGGTCTGCCGCGTCGAGGATGCCGGAGTTGTCGAAGTCGCCAGGGAGGGAGGGTCCTTCGACAAGAACCCACCCGCCGAAGGCGCCGCCAAGGGCTCCGTTGGCGGACAAGGCGGGGCTGTCGATGAGGTAGTTATCGTTAATGGTGCCCTGATTGGCGACCATGCGGAGGCGTGTGTCGTCGGTGTTATTGATGACGTTGAAGCCGCCGGAGACGATGGTGCTGAGGTCGTCGGCGATGGTGGGGCCGTTGAAGTTGGCGGTGAGGATGTCGCCGTTGTCGATGTTGAAGCTGACGAAGTTAGTGCCATCGAAGGAGTGGGTGAAGTCGAAGGCGATGATGTCGGCGGTCGAGGCGGTGTCGCCGGCGCCGATGCTTTCGGCGAAGGTGATGGTGCCGGAGGAGGGGCCGACGGCGTCGAAGAAGAAGCTGCGGCCGATGAACTCGTAGGTTAGGTTGGCTTGGGCGGAGGTGGTGAGGGTGAGGAGGGCGAGCGTGGTGGTGATGGCGCGGGCGGGCATGGCGGGCTTTCTCCAAGCGGTTGTTTGCGTGAGTGGTTGAGTCTAACAGGCGGGGTGATAGAAGCGAGGTTTTCTTGAATCAGGGCTGGAGGGTCGCTTCGAGGCGGGTGAGGGCTTCGGCGAGTTGGGTTTCGGTGAGGGCTGGGATGCCGGTGGGTGGGATGGTTTCGTGTTCGGGTCGGAGGGGGACCCAAGAGCGGCAGCCGCGGTATTCGGGGTGGTTGGTGACGCCCTCCACAGGGGACGGCAATCGCACGACGCGGAGGAGGACGGCGTAGACGGGGCGGTCGGGTTTGTAGTCGAAGCGCATGTTGATCATGGCGTCGGACCAGGGGAGGAGGTCGCGGAGGGGATCGAGGAGGGCTCGGTCGGGGACGGGGTGGATGGCGGCGGCCTGTGCCCAGGCGGTGAGGGTGATCTGTTGTGGTTCAGGGATTGGGGTGGCGTCGACGAGGTGGCGGAGGTCTTCGCGGAGGCCTTCGGGTTTCTGGTGTTCGAAGGCGGGGTAGAGGAGGAACTGTGAGTGTTCGAGTTCGAAGACGCCTGGGCCTGAGGGTTCGTGGATCCCGCCTTTGCGGAGGGTGAGGCAGACGTGGCCCTGGGCGAGGAGGGTGGTGATGGCGGACCAGTCTTTTAGGGCGGTGGTTAACATGCTGCGCATGTTAGAGAGGAGAGAGGGGAAAGTAGAGAGGAGAAGCGATCAGTTGGAGCTTTCTGAGAATAGAACGCCGATTGCCAAGAGGAGGAGGAGGAGGAGCGTAAAGTGGAGTCCGAGGTAGAAGCGTGAGGTGAGGCGGTCGAAGGGGCGTGGGATCCAGGTGAAGGCGAGGAAGGCGAGGTTCATCGCCAGAAACCACTCGACATCGCTTCCGTGAGGGAATAGGCCGGGGATGACGATCAGGGTGACCGTGAGGAAGGCGAAAAACGTGATGACATCGACGAAATGGTGATGCCTGACGTTGCGCATGGTTTGATTGTCGTGCGTGAGGCGTCTGAGGCCAAGTAAAAATCCGGGCCGACACGACCAGGCTCACTGGTGAGGTATTGGTTCTGTGGCCCCGGAACTTCCGTTCCGGGCTCGTCGTCGATTGACTCACATCTGTTCGACGGTGTTGATGCCGAGGAGGTTGAGGGTGGTTTTGAGGGTGTGGGCGGTGAGGTGGCAGAGGGCGAGGCGGGAGGTTTTTGTTTGTTCGTCGGGGGCTTTGAGGACGGGGCAGTGTTCGAAGAAGCGGTGGAAGCGGGCGGCGAGTTCGTAGGCGTAGGTGCAGAGGCGGTGGGGTTCGAGGGCGTCGAGGCTGCCGTCGAAGGTCTCGGGGAAGCGGAGGAGGTGGAGGGCGAGGCTTTTTTCATCTGCTTCGGTGATGGTGATGGGTGCGTCTTTGAGAGACACGGGGTTGATGTTGCCTTTGCGGAAGATGGATTGGATGCGGACGTAGGAGTAGATGAGGTAGGGGGCGGTGTTGCCTTCGAGGGCGAGCATGCGGTCCCAGTCGAAGACGTAGTCTTTGATGCGGTCGTTTGAGAGGTCGGCGTATTTGAGGGCGCCGACGCCTACGACGGTGGCGACTTCGTTGCGTTGTTCGGGGGTGAGGTCTGGGTTTTTGGTGGCGACGGCGTCGGCGGCGCGTTGCTGGGCTTCGTCGATGAGGTCGATGAGTTTGATGGTTTCGCCGGAGCGGGACTTGAAGGGTTTGCGGTCGGGTCCGAGGACGGTGCCGAAGGAGACGTGGTCGAGTTGGGTGTGGTCGGGGATGAGGTTGGCCTGTTTGAGTGCCTGGAAGAGCATGGCGAAGTGAGCGGACTGGCGGGAGTCGGTGACGTAGACGATTTGTTTTGCGCGGATATTTTCGATGCGGTAGAGGGCGGCGGCGAGGTCGGTGGTGGCGTAGAGGAACCCGCCATCGGACTTGCGGACGATCATGGGCATGGGGTTGTCGTCGCGGTCGGTAAAGCCATCGGGGTAGATGACGGTGGCGCCCTGGGATTCTTTGAGTTGGCCAGCCTGGTCGAAGCGGTCGAGGGTGTTTGCGAGCTGGTCGTTGTAGAAGGATTCGGCGTGGATGTCGTCTTCGGTGAGGAGGACATCAAGTCGGTCGTAGACGTTGGCGAAGTAGGTTTTGGAGAGGTCGATGAGTTGTTGCCAGCGGTCGAGGGTGTCGGGGTCGCCGGCCTGGAGGGCGACGACGCGTTGGCGGGCTCGGTTGGCGAAATCGGGTTCGGCGTCGAAGCGTTCTTTGGCTTGTTTGTAGAAGGTGTTGAGTTCGGCGACTCCGGCTGCAGTGGCGTTGGGGTTGTCTGAAGTTTTTTCGGCGTCGATGAGGTTTTCGATGAGCATGCCGAACTGAGTGCCCCAGTCGCCGAGGTGGTTTTGTCGGATGACGTTGCGGCCGGCGAAGGTGAGCATGCGGGCGAGGGCGTCGCCTATGACGGTGGAACGGAGGTGGCCGACGTGCATTTCCTTGGCGACGTTGGGGGCGGAGTAGTCGATGACGACGGGGTCGTGGGGTCGCTGGGTGACGGCGAGGTGGGGGTCATCGCGGAGGGTGGTGAGGGCGGCGGCGACGGCGTCGGGTGTGAGGGTGATGTTGATGAAGCCAGGGCCGGCGATGTCGATGGCCTGGGCCCAGGGGGCGTTGAGGTTGGCGGTGAGTTGTTCGGCGACTTTGTGTGGGGGCTGGTTGAGTTGTTTGGCGAGGGCCATGGCGAGGTTGGCCTGGAGGTCGCCGAACTTGGGGTTGGATGAGGGTTTGAGGATGGGGTCGATGTTGGCGTGGGCGTCGCCAAAGGCGGTGGCGGCGGCATGTTGGATGTCGGCGGTAATGGTTTTGGTGAGGTTCATGGTTTGGGGATGGTAATGGGTGGGGGTGAGGGTGTGGGCCGGTGGGGTATGTGGCCGGGGGCCAGCTGCGCTGGACCCCGGCCACCCATGTCTGCTGTTGGCCTAGCACAGAGCATCCCGATGTGCATCGGGACTGCCCTGTGGCACCCAGGAATCTAGACAACCGAGTGCGCATAAAAAGGCCGGGCTGGACAACCTTGCGGTCGGCATCAGCCCGGCTGCGGGGGGGGCACTTATGTGAATGACATTATAGCGAGTTCAGGTGACTTCGGCCTGGAGGTCGGTGGCGCGGTGCTGGAGTTGGGCTTTGAGCCTTGCGAGAATGGAGGAGTGCATCTGGGAGACGCGGGATTCGGAGAGGTCGAGGGTCATGCCGATCTCTTTCATGGTCATCTCCTCGTAGTAGTAGAGGATGATGATGAGTCGTTCAGCGCGGGAGAGGCCTTTGGTGATGAGGCCTTTGAGGTCGCGTTTCTGGACGGCTTTGAAGGGGTTGACCTGTCGGACATCTTCGAGGACGTCGATTTCGCGGACGTCTTTGTTGGAGTCGGTCTCGAAGTATTTGCGTGAGAGTGAGACCATGGTGGTGGCGCCTGCGTCTTTCTGGATTTTGTCGAACTCTTCATCGTCGACGCCGAGGCGCTCAGCGACTTCGGGTTTGGTGGCGGGTCTACCGGTTTCTTTCTGGATTTGTCTTGCGGCGCGTTCGTACTGGGAGGTGCGTTGTCGGACGAGGCGGGGGACCCAGTCCATGGAGCGGAGTTCGTCGAGGATAGCTCCGCGGATGCGGGGTGCGCAGTAGGTTTCAAACTTGACGCCTCGGTCGAGATCGAAGGCGTCG
Organism: Phycisphaeraceae bacterium; assembly: GCA_040222855.1. Taxonomy (NCBI): domain Bacteria; kingdom Pseudomonadati; phylum Planctomycetota; class Phycisphaerae; order Phycisphaerales; family Phycisphaeraceae; species Phycisphaeraceae bacterium. The sequence goes on from JAVKCD010000003.1 coordinate 283,937, forward strand.
ATGGCGTCCATGAGGCCGAAGACGCCTACGGACATGAGGTCCTCGACATCAACTTCGTCGGGGAGTTTGGCATGGATGCGTTCTGCGTTGTACTTGACGAGGTGGAGGTAGGTTTCGACGAGTTGATTTCGCATCAGCTCGGTCGGTCCTGCCTTGTACTCGATCCAGAGTTCGCGGATTTCTTCATCGCGCGCGGCGCGGTTGTTGGTCGTTGCTCTTTTCATCGCGGCCATTCGGTCTGCTCCTTGACCTGTTTGTCGCTTCGCTGGGTCCCTCCAGCGAGAGCCACCCCTAAAAGTGAGTCATGATTTACAACGCGGGCCTGGCTGTCTGTTCTTCGTCTTGATTCGGTGTGATGTCTTCGAGATCGATGTCGGAAGGAATTGGGTTGTTTTGGTTGTGTTGATCGAGGTATTCTCGGACGCCGATCATGGAGATCGCGCCGCAGGCTCTGCCGATGAACCAGCAGGCGAACATGACGATGAGTGCGCGGGTGATGATGGTGATGGGATCGTTGCCAGCGATCATGCCGATAGCGGCTGCGGCTGCGAAGCCGACAAGTCCGAAACAAGCTGCCAAGATGCGGTCTGGCACGAGATGTCATCCTTAACGTACGCGGTCGCGATCCTTCGCGATCATTTCAGAGGATACCAAGATAGGCTGGCTTGGCAAGGGGGGAAATCGTTCAAAATGCCAGTTGTCTTTCGGGGGTAGCCGGTGAATCGGAGTCACCACAAGGTGTTGTGGTCATCGAAACAGTTATTCGGCGCGCGTTGTGCCTGCTGTTGGCGTCCACCAGTTCGCGATTCTGCCGAAGAATCCGGCGTCGGTCATGGTGGCGCCGAAGCGGTCGAGTCGGTGTGCGAGTTGGTTGAGGCAGGCGGAGGGACCGGAGCCGGGTCGATCGAGCATGAAGGGTGTGCGGCGCATGACGGAGAGAGCGACTTTGGGGTCGTAGACGAGGTGACCGGCGTAGCTGGGTGTTACGCCAACGAATCGTTGAGCGACCTGGCTGATGCGGTCGTAGACTTTTTTGGCTTCGGCTTCGGAGCGGCACATGTTGACGGCGACGCGGAGGGCGTGGTTTGGGTTTTCGCGTGAGAGTGTTTTGACGAGTGCGTAGGCGTCGGTGATGGCGGTGGGTTCGGGTGTTGTGACGACGAGGACCTGATCGGCGGCGAGGGCGAAGCTCAGGACGTTGGGCGAGACGCCTGCGCCGAGGTCGATGAGGAGGAGGTCAGCGTCGGCTTCGACGGCTTTGAGTTGGGCGATGATTCGTTGGCGCTGGGCTTCGGTGAGGCTGGCCATGGAGGCGAGCCCGGAGGCGCCGGGGATGAGCCAGAACCCGCCTGGGGCTTCGACGAGGACATCGTCGAGGTCGCATCGTCCTGCAACGACGTGGGCGAGAGAGGGTCCGGGTCGGACTTGGCAGAGGACATCAGCGTTGGCGGTGCCGAGGTCGGCGTCGAGGAGGATGACGCGGCGACCGAGTCTGGAGAGGGCTACGGCGAGGTTGACGGAGAGTGTGGTTTTCCCGACGCCGCCTTTGCCGGAAGCGATGGCGATGGCGCGGGTGAGTCCCGTGGCGGGCTGGGGTACGGGTTCCTGATGAGCCCCGTTGACGAGTTGTCGGAGAGCCTGGGCCTGGTCGGTCAACATCCGGTCTTCCCGCCCTGTCCGATGAGCATGAGGTCGGCGAGGCGTTCTGGGGTTGCTGCCTCGATGTCGTGTGGGACTTCCTGTCCCGTGGTGATGTAGCTCAAGCGGTGTTTGGTTGTGGTTAAAACATTGATCAGAGTGCCGAAGCTTACTGCTTCATCGATTTTTGTAAAGATGACGTGGGTGGGGCTGAGCGGCGAAAAGCGTTCATTGGTGTCGAGCATGGAGCGTTGGTTGGCGGTGCAGGCGAGGACAAGGTGGGTCTGGTGGGGCTTGGCGGCGTGGACGAATCGGGCGAGTTCGGCGATGCGGTTGGCGTCGCGGGGGGAGCGTCCTGCGGTGTCGATGAGGATGACATCGGCGTCCTGGTTGCGCTGGACGGCCTCCGTCATGTGTTCGGGCTTCTGGACGACTTCGAGTTTGAGGCCGAGTATATCGGCGTAGGTGCGGAGCTGATCGACGGCGGCGATGCGATAGGTGTCGATGGTGATGAGGGTGACTTTTTTGTTTTGCTGGACGGCGAACTGGGTGGCGAGTTTGGCGAGTGTGGTGGTTTTCCCTACGCCGGTGGGGCCAACGAGAGCGATGATTTTGGGGGAAGTGGTTGGCGTGTTTTCGTCTGCGGTTTCGATTTCGCCTACGGGGAGGAGTTGCGCGAGAGCCTGGCGGATGGCGCGGTTGGCGGCCTCGTCGTCATCGGCGGTGGCGTTGGCCTGATGGGCTTTGTTGATGAGTGTGGTGGCGAGTTCTTCAGCGACCTCGTGCTCGATGAGTTGCATGTAGCGGCCGGCGAGCGAGGGGGTTACGCCTTGGGGAGCGTTGGCAGCCTGTTTCTGGACGAGTCGTGCGAGGACGGCTTTGACCTGGCGCATCTCTTCGGTGAGGGCTGAGGGTTCGGCGGGGAGCGGGGTGATGGTGGGCTGGGGGTTTGCGATCTGGAGATCATGTTTGACGGCGTGGTAGGCGTGTTTGATGAGGTCTGCGGTGGGTCCCGGGGATTGCCAATCATCCTGTTTGATGGCTGGTCGTTGTCGTTGTGCGGAGCGTGCGATGGGGGGTGCTTTGTGGGTGTGGTCGGGTCGTTTGGGGGCTTGCTTTATCTTTTTGGCGCGAGCGAGGGCGACATCGCGGCCATTGGCGGCGGTGACTTCGACGGCTTGTACGCCGAGCCAGCCGAGGAGTCCCCGGCGAGGAGCGTGTCTTGTGTGGAGGACGACGGCATCGGGGCCGACCTCCTGGCGGACGAGGTTGAGCGCCTTTTGGAGGCTGGGTGCTCGCACGGTCTTGAGCTTCATCATCCGACGGGCTCCGCTTCACGTCTTGGCGTGTTGGCTGTTTCGGGGAGGGCGACGAGTCCGATGGATTCGACCTCGACGCCTTTGGAGACCTCGTTGTAGCCGAGGATGGCTGCGTTGGGGACGTGGGGCTCGACGATGCGTCGGACCTGAGCACGAACCTGTGGGGAGGCGAGGATGACGGGGTGTCGTCCGAGTTGAACGAGTCGTTCGAGTTCGGTGACGATGGCCCCGGCGATGCGGTTGCCGAGCGCGGGGGGCATGGACATCGAGGTGCCTTCGGCGGAGCGTTCGATAAAGCCGTTGATCTGGTCTTCGAGGGCGGGGTCGAGGCTGACGCAGTAGAGGCGCGTGACCGAGCGTGGTGTTGAGGAGAAGCCAGCGGCTTCGGGCTCTTCGAGTTCGGAGGAGGCGTATTGGTGGCAGATGGTTCTGCGGAGTGCGTTGCGGACGTATTCGGTGAGGACGTCGAGGTCTTTGGTTCGCCCGGCGATATCGCCGAAGGTTTCGACGATGGTTTCGAGGTCTCGGATGGGGACACGCTCGGCGAGGAGGTTCTGGAGGACTTTCTGGAGTTCGCCGGGTTTGACGAGGGGTGTTTCTCCGCCGAGGACTTCTTCGGTGAGCTTGGGTGCTTTTTCTTTGAGTTGGGTGATGAGGCTGTTGGTTTCTTCGCGGGTGAGAAGTTCTGCGGCGTGAGTTTTGACGAGTTCGGTGAGGTGTGTGGCGAGGACGGAGGTGGCGTCGACGACGGTGTAGTTGTTGGCTTCGGCGTGTTGTTTCTGCCCGGCTTCGATCCAGACGGCGTCGAGACCGAAGGCGGGTTCGCGGGTGGGTGTGCCGGCGAGTTTTTCGGTGGTGAGTCCGCCATCCATGGCGAGGAACTGCCCTGGGTAGACCTGTCCTTCGGCAACGGCGTTTCCACGGATTTTGAGTTTGTAGTCGTTGGGCTGGAGCTGCATGTTGTCGCGGATGCGGACGGGGGGCATGACGATGCCCATTTCGGAGGCGAGTTGTCGTCGGATAGCGGTGATGCGGTCGAGCAGGTCCCCGCCTTGGGAGGTATCGACGAGTCGAACGAGTCCGTAGCCGACTTCGAGTTCGAGCATATCGACCTGGATGGCCTGTTCGACGGGCTGGGGTTCGGGTGTGGCGGCTTTGCGTCTGTCTTCGGAGGCTTTTTCGGTGGCGGTGTTGATTCTGGAGCGGTTGATGAGGAAGGCGGTGAGTCCGAAGGTGATGGCGAGGACAAGGAGGGGGAGCATGGGCAGGCCGGTGAAGGCCATGACGGCGAGGAAGCCGGCGGTGATGCCGATGGCGGGGACTTTGGAGGTGAGCTGCGAGCCGAGTTCGGAGCCGAGGTCCTGGCGTCCAGATGATCTGGTGACGATGAGGCCTGCAGCGACGGCGATGACGAAGGCGGGGAGCTGGGAAACGATGCCGTCGCCGATGGTGAGTCGCGTGAAGACGTCGATGGACTCGGCGATGGTCCAACCTTTCATGGCCACGCCGATGGCGAACCCGCCGACGATGTTGACGACGGTGATGATGATGCCGGCGATGGCGTCGCCTCGGACGAACTTGGCTGCACCGTCCATGGCCCCGTAGAAGTCGGCTTCCTGAGAGATGGTGTCGCGTCTGTCGCGGGCTTGTTGTTCGGTGATGAGTCCTGCGTTGAGGTCGGCATCGATGGCCATCTGCTTGCCCGGCATGGCGTCGAGGGTGAATCGTGCGGCGACCTCGGAGATTCGGGTGGCACCTTTGGTGATCACGACGAACTGCACGATGACGAGGATGACGAAGAGGATGGTCCCGACGACGGGTGAGGAGCCGGCGACGAACTCGGCGAAGGCCTGGATGACTTTGCCGGCGGCCCCGGAGGCTTCTTCAGCGGTGGTGGCGTCGCTGCCGAGGATGAGTCGGGTGGTGGCGATGTTGAGGACGAGTCGGAGCAGGGTGGTGCCCAGGAGCAGCGAGGGGAAGACGGAGAAGTCGAGAGGTTTCTCGACGAAGATGGTGGTCATGAGGATGAGCGAGGCGATGGCGAGGTTGGCGGCGAGCAGGAGGTCCATGACCGCGGGCGGCAACGGAACAACGATCACTGCGAGGAGTGAGATGAACCCGATAGGGACGAGGAATGTCTGGTAGGCCTTGAGGCCGAGGACCCATGCGGGCACGACGGATTGTGCAGCGGGTTGTTTCGCCATCCTTGGCTCTTGCTTGGCAGGCGCATCCATGCACCCGGGTCGGTAGACCTTACAGGGTCATCGGCGGTTGTGGGCTGTGGGTTTGATTTTGGTGGTGGATGAGTTGTGGAGAGGTGAGTCAGGCGGTTTGTTTGGCGAGTCGATAGACGTAGGCGAGGATTTCGGCGACGGCGGTGTAGTGTTCGGCGGGGATTTCCATACCAGGTTCGACATCGCGGTAGAGGGCTCTGGCGAGTTCTTTGCGTTCGAGGATGGGGACGCCGTGGATGGCGGCGAGTTGCCTGATGCGCATGGCGAGGAGATCGGCGCCTTTGGCGATGACTTTGGGGGCTTTCATGGTATCGGCGTCGTAGCGGAGGGCGACGGCGTAGTGGGTGGGGTTGGTGACGATGACGTCGGCACCGGGGATGGCTTGGCCGATACGTTGCATGGCGAGTTGTCTGGCGACGCGGGCGCGGCGCTGTTTCATCATGGGATCGCCGTCCATGGAACGCATTTCCTCTTTGACGTCCTGTTTGGACATTTTGAGGTCTTCTTCGTGCTGCCACTTCTGGTAGGTGTAGTCGAGGATTCCGAGGACCAGTAGCATGATGGCGAGTTTGAGAGCGAGGTCGAAGGCGAGTTCGGAGGCGGCGAGGAAGGCGGGTGCGACTTCGAGATGGGCGAGGTGCTGGAGCTGTTCGAGGTCGAGGTAGACGAGGATTCCGCCAAGGCCCAGGAGTGCGATGACCTTAGCCATGCTCTGGATGAGTCGGACGAAGGCGCGGAGGTTGACCATCTGCTGCGCGCCTTTGATCAGATTGAAGCGGCTGAGTTTGGGTTCGAGAACTTTGGTGGTGAGGAGGGGACCAACCTGATAGAGGGTTGAGACCAAGGCGACGAAGGCGAGTCCGGCCATGAAGGGCGTGATGAGCCAGAGGAGGACGTAGATGCCGTCGAGGAGCATGGCGGGGAGGTCCCCGGTGCGCGCGGGGTTGTTGCTGAAGGCCTGATTGAGTGAGCGTTCGACGTGGTCAATGAGGCCGGTGAAGATCTGTCGGCCGAGGATATAGAGCAGGACGATGCCGAGGAGAAGGGCGACGGCGGCGGTGAGGTCCATGGACTTGGCGATGTTGCCGTCTTCGCGGGCTTTTTGGCGCTTCTTGGGTGTTGCGGGTTCGGTTCGTTCGGCGGCGCTCTCGGCCATGGTTCAGGTCCTGTGGGTTGGCTTTAGAGGGCGACGAAGGTCATGAGCTTCTTGAGGATGAGTTCCGCGGTTTCCTGGTAGACAGCGGCCATGGTGCCGACGATCAGGGCGATGAAGACGAGACCGACGACGATCCGGAGGGCGAAACCGACGGAGAGGATGTTCATCTGGGGGACGGTGCGGGCAACGAAGCCCATGGCGATGGTTTCCAGGAAGATGAGGCAGAGAAGCGGAGCGGCGACGCGCATGGTGAGCTCGGTGATGAGGATGACGCAGGCGGCGGCGAGTTCGAAGATGGCCTGGAAGCTCGTGAACCCGCCTGGTGGGAACTTGTCGAAGCTGCCGGCGAGGATGGAGATCAGGACGAGATGCCCGCCCATGAGCAGAAAGAGGGCGAGTGCCATGACGAAGAGGAACTCGCCGAGGACGCCTGACTGTTCGCCGAGTTCGGGGTTGAGGACCTGCGCGAGTCCCATGCCGAGTTGCTGGTCCATGGTGTGGCCGGCCATCTGGACGCCTATGAGCGGGAGACTGGCGCACCAACCGACGACGTAGCCGACGAGGAGTTCGAGAAAAATGAGGGGGAGGAGGACCCAGAGGTCGAGGCCGTTGTCGATGACGGGATTGAGGAAGCTGGCGGCGCTGCGGCCGGGGGCGAGGAGCATAGGATAGATGGCGAGGGTGAAGGAGAAGGCGAAGAAGACGCGGATGCTTCTGGGGACTGCGTTGGAGCCGAACATGGGTGCGAAGATGAAGAGCCCGGTCATCCTGGCGAGGACGAGGACGAAGGCGGGAACGTGGATCAGGAGCCAGGTGAGGTCGATCATGTCTTGTGATCAGAGGGTGGAGATCAGCCCTGTCCGGAGAACATTCTGGCGGAGAACTCCATGATTTTGAGGGCCATCCAGGGCATGGCCATGATGGTGACGGCGCCCATGGCGAGGATTTTGGGGACAAAGGTGAGGGTCTGTTCCTGGATCTGTGTCATGGCCTGGAGGATGGAGATGGAGAGGCCGACGATCAGGGCGATGGCGAGGACCGGCAGGCTCAGGAGAAGCGTGAGCATGAGGGCTTCGCGGACGACATCAATGGCGTATTCGGAGGTCATCGGGCTGGTCCTTGGGCGTTACATAAAGCCGGTGAGGTCGTAACTGTTGAGGAGACTCCCCGCGACGAGCATCCAGCCATCGACCATGACGAAGAGCAGAAGCTTGAAGGGCAGAGAGATCAGGACGGGCGGGAGCATGAGCATGCCCATGGAGATCAGGACGGAGGCGACAACCATGTCGATGATGAGGAAGGGGAGATAGAGTCGGAATCCGATGAGGAAGGCGACTTTGAGTTCCGAGAGCATGAAGGCGGGGATGAGGGATAGGGTGTCGACGTCGGCGCGGGTGAGTGAGGAGGGGTCGGAAGTATCGACGCCCCGGTAGTTGAGGATCATGTAGACGTGGGACCAGTTGTCGGCGTATTCGATCTGGTCGAACATGAACTGCCGGACGGGGGCTTTGCCGCGTTCCCAGGCCTGCCATTGATCGACGTCGCCGGTTTGATAGGGAACAACCGCGTCGGTCCAGATGCGTTCAAAGACGGGGGCCATGGTCATCAGGGTGAAGAAGAGGGCGAGTCCCGTGATGACTTGGGAGGGCGGTAGCTGCTGGGTGCCAAGGGCTTGTCGGAGGAGTGCGAAGACGACAACGGCCCTCGTGAAGCTCGTGCACATGATGAGAAACGATGGCGCGAGGGAGATGAGGGTGAGCAGGAGGATGATGGAGAGCGAGGCGGAGAGGTCGCCTCGGGGCGCATCGTCCGAGGGGTCGGAGCGGTTGGCTGGGATCGCGCGGCTGGCGTCTTCGAGCAACTGGAGAGGGTTGAACTGGTCGATGCCGGGCGGAGAGTCGGGAGAAGATTGCGCGTGGATGGGCGCGGGAAGGATGAGCGTGAAGAGAATGGTCAGGATGAATGTCAGACGCTTCATGCCACCCACCCCCCCACTCCCCCCGCGGCTTTGCTGCTTGGCTTGGACGGTTGATGGCGGTTGCGGACGCGACTGAGGAGCCTTGAGAGGTCTTCGCGGGCACGGTCGAGGGAAAGTTCCTGCGTGGTTTGATCGTCGTCGTCGTTTTCGAGTTCGGCGAGGACATGATTGAAGGTGTTGGAGGGTTGGAGGTCGGGGTCGCGGGCGGAGCGGCCGAGGAGTTGGGCGACTTCGCTGGGGTCTGAGATCTCGGAGAGGCAGTTCATGCCTTGGGGCGAGTCGGCGCAGACGAGGACGCGACCGGCGATGCGGAGGAGGAGGACCTGTGAGCGAGGCGCGACGGTGGTGCGGGAGAGGACTTCGACAGTGGCGGTGGAGCGGGTTGGTGAGAAGCTCTGGCCAGAGATTTTCTGATAGCCCCATCGCGCGATGAAGATGAGGGCGATGACGCAGCCCAAGGCGGCGGCGGTTTCGAGGAGCCACCAGGAGGACTGGCCAGCGTCGGTTGTCGGGAGGGGTTGCTGTTGCTCGGAGGTTGTACCGAGCGGCTGATCGTCAGAGCGGAGTGACTCGGTGGGAGCCAGGAGCGTGGCTTCGGGCTGGGCGGATGCTGCTTGATCGCGTGATGGCGATTCGCTGGTCCCGGGCTCGGTGAGTTGGATGGCGAGGGTGGCCAGCCGATCGGCGGAGGCTGGCGCGGAGAGCGCAGTCAGCAGAGTGAGTGCTGCTGTGGCAAGGGCGAGGGTTTTGTTGCGGCTCCGCCGCATGCGTGGTCCTCCGTGACCGATGAACGCCGGCTCCGCCGGCGTGTTGGGGCGATGTTGTGGGCGTCAGGCTTCTGCGGGCTGGGTTTCCTCCTGATCCTGACGCTGGGTGAGTTCGACGGCGGCTTCCTGCGCTTCTTCGGCGAGGTTGGCGACGATTTCGCTGATGCGGATACAGAAGTTGTCGTTGAGGACGAGGACTTCGCCGCGGGCGACGAGTCGACCGTTGACGAAGACATCGACGGGGTCGCCAGCGAGTTTGTCGAGTTCGACGACGGAGCCTTCGGCGAGTCGGAGGACGTCTTCGACGAGCATCTCGGTGCGGCCGAGTTCGATGGAGCACTCGAGGTCGACGTCGCCAAGGAGTTCGATCGCGTGGCCTGTGGCGGGATCGATTTCGGTGTCGAAGTCTGGTGTTTGGGGCTGGACGATGTCGGCGATTTCATCGACCGAGGCCTGGGCCTGGGCGAGGGCGTCCTGAACGTCGTCTGCGGGATTGTTGGTTTGATCGTTGGCCATGGCGTCCTTGCCGGGGCTTGGTGTGACCGGGATGTTACCCGTCGGACCGGAACTGTGTGCACTTGGGGATGAGGACCTGCTGGATGTATGACTTTCCGGTTTCCTCATCGTTGCCGAAGCGCTCGTCGAGGGCAGCGTGGATCTGTCGTCGGAGGGTGGAGAGGTCGGGTTCGAGGAGGAAGGAGGGTTCGGCGCGTCGGAAGATGGTGGCGAGGGCGGTGCCGATCTGGGCGCGGAAGGTGTCGATTTTGTCTTCGATGATGCCCACATCGCGGGCTTTGATGACGACGTAGACCTCGGTGTCGTAGAGGTAGGCTCTGCCGGTGCGGGTGTTCTGGAACTTTTCGGAGATGACGAGCACTTCGGTGGGAAGTTCGGCCATCGCGGCGGCGTCGGCGGCCCGGATGTCGGCCTCGACGGTCTGCGGACCGGAGTTGAACCAGAAGACGCCGATGATGACGACGGCTTCGATGACCAGGACGGCGGCGACAGCGATGAGGGTCTTGATGGGCAGACCCTTTTTCGGTGTTTCCTGCTGATTGGCTTCTTCGGCCATGAGTGAACTCGGTTCTTGCTTGATGAAGTCGGGCTACGGGCCAGCGACGGCTTCTGGCTTGAGGTAATCATCGACAATTGAAGAAGAGACGATCACTTCGACTCGTCGATTGGATTGCTGGTCTTCGAGGGAGTAGGCGCGCTGGACGACGGGTTCCATGTCGGCGACACCTACGAGCCGGAAGCGATCTTTTCGGAGCTTGCCTTCATCGATGAGATAATCGAAGACGGACTTAGCCCTAGCGTAACTCAGTTGCCATAGGTCATCGTATTCGGTGTGGACGCCGGTGAGCTCGAGTCGGGCGGCGTGGCCGCGGACCATGATGAGGTTGTTGTAGCCGTGGACCTGATCGATAACGGGCTGGAGGGCGCGTTTGGCCTCATCGGAGAGCGTGGCGGAGCCGGGTTCGAAGGTGATTCGCCCGCCAACGGCGTAGAGCTCGCCATCGCGGATGGTTTTGACCGCGGGTTCCTTGCCTTCGATGCCGGGGTCATCGACTTGGGCTCGGGTGGGGGTTTTGACCTGGAAGAGCTCGATGGTTTCGAGCTTCTGGATGAGTGAGAGTTCGGGGTCGTCGTCGGTGGGGAGTTTACCGCCCCCGCCCTTCATGCCGAAGGCTTTTTTGATTTCCTCGACGACGGCCTGGAACGCGTCTTCGCGTTTGATTTCCGAGAAGGAGACGATGAGCACGAAGAAGCAGAGGAGAAGAGTGACCATGTCGCCGTAGGTCACCATCCATTCGGGGGCGCCAGCGGCTTGTTTTTTAGGTCGTTTCTTGGGCATGGCTCAGGCTGCCTTCTCTTCGTCATCGCTCATCTTGCGGAGGTGCGGCGGGAGGAAGGTTTTGAGCTTTTGTTCGACGATTCTGGGGTTATCGCCAGACTGGATGGCCATGACGCCCTTGATGATGATGGTCTTGTAAATGACTTCCTCGGCGGACCGTGTGCCGAGACGGTCTGCCATGGGTAGGGCGAAGGCGTTGGCGACGACGGAGCCGTAGAGCGTGGTGAGCAGGGCGACAGCGAGTCCAGCTCCGATGGAGGCGGGGTCGGAGAGGTCGTTGAGCATGGCGACAAGGCCGATGAGGGTGCCAATCATGCCCATGGCGGGTGCGTACTTACCCATGGCCTCGAACATGGCCTTGTTGCTCTCGTGTCGCTCCATGAGGGATTCGAGTTCGGTATCCATGATCTGTTCGATGAGTTCGGGGTCGGTGCCATCGACGGCCATCTGGATTCCGCGGACGATGAAGGGGTCATCGACGTCACGGATGGAGTTTTCGAGGGAGAGGATGCCATCGCGTCGGGCGACCTCGGCGAAGGCGACCATCTGATCGATGACGCCATCGACGGGTGGGGCCTTGTAAAAGAAGAGCCTCTTCATGGAGGGGAAGAGACTTTTGAGCCTGCTGGCAGGGGCGACGAAGAAGAGGACGGTGAGGGAGGCACCGACGACGAGTACAACGGAAGGGATATTGACGTAGGTGAGGAGGCTGCCGCCCAGGACGAGCGTCCAGAAGATCAGCAGCCATGTGCCGATAAGACCGAAGATGATGCCTAAATCCATGTCATACCCCTGGGCGCGGAGCGTCCGTCGTGATATTTATCGGAGGGTTGGGGTTGGGGAGTTGAGAGGAAGCTGAGTTCAGCTCGGGGGGAGGAGTCTACGGAGGCTGCGGCCGTATTCTACGGCGAGTTCGATGACGCGATCGAGCGACTCCTGGACGATGACGTGATCGCCGTTGATGAGCTTGATGGTGGTGTCGGGATTGGCCTCGATGGTGCGGATGAGGTCGGCGTTGACGACCATGGCTTGTCCGTTGAGTCGTGTGACCTTGATCATGGGCGTTCACCTGGTGGCGGAACGGTGTTCTCAGACTTTCTCTTTATCGGATAATGCTGAGCAGTTCGTCGAGAAGCTGGTTGGACGTGGTGATGACCCGGGAGTTGGCGGAGAACCCGGTGGAAGCGGCGATGATGTTGACGAACTCCTCGGTGAGCTCGACGTTGGAGGTTTCGAGTTGGCGTCCCATGATCTGGCCGGAACCCGCCGTGCCAGCGGTGACGATGTTGGCCGTGCCGGAGTTGTTGGAGGCTCTGAACAGCGATCCGCCTAGTTCTTCGAGCCCCTCATTGTTGGAGAACATGGCGAGGGGGACTCTTCCGAGGGTGCGGAGCAAGCCGTTGGAGAAGATCCCCTCGATGGTTCCATCGGTCGAGAGGTTGAAATCCTGGAGGGTGCCGATGGCGATGCCGTCCTGGCTGATTGATGAAAGCGAAGAGATGCCATCATTAAAGAAGCTATTGGTTGAAGAGAAGTCCAGCTCGACCTGAAGGGGCGTGCCAGCGCCGGTAAGGTCGCGATCAATGCTAATGGTGGCATTGTTGGCTGCGATGAACCTGCCATCGTTATCGAACTGGAGGAGACCTGACCCGACTCTGCGATCGAGGGATGTGTCATCTTCGGATTCAGCGAAGAAGCGCCAGGTGGTGCCACCGTTGTCTGAGTTTTCGTAGACGACGTTAAGGTTGACGGTGAGGGGTGTACCAAGGCTGTCGTAGACGACGAAGGTGGTCTGTATGGATTCGCCAATGGGCGGGTTGTTGATGTTGTCAGTGGTGAAGCTCAGGGGCGAAACGGGGGTGGCTGTTCCGTCGCCGACGACGAGGTTGGAGAGTTGCAGGTCGATGGCGTTGCCTGTGCCGTAGTTGGCGTCGATGCGTATTTCGCCTGCGGGGGTGATGGAAAGGGCTCCGCCGGGCTGGGTGGTGTCGATGCCCATAATGTCTTCGAGGAAGTCGAGGAAGTCCTGGACGGTGGTGCCGTTGTCGTCGGCGGCAGGGTCGAGGGCGGTGGTGACCTCGAAGGATTTGTCGCCGATGAGCACGCCGCCCTTACGAGCCTCGGTGATGGTCACGATGTCGGAGTCGGCGAAGATGGGTGTTCCGCCAGCAGCGGTGAACAGGGAGTTGAGCGGGGTGGCTCCGGTGATCGGCGTGGTGCCAGCGGCATCGGAGAAGAGGGGCTCTGAGAAGGTGAGCGAGCCTTGGGAGGCGATGTCGCCGCCAGCGTTGAAGTTGCCGGAGAACCGCACGTTGTCGGTCGCTTGAGCAATCGTGAGGATTCCGATGGGGATGTTGATGTTGTTGAGTTGTCCTTCGACGACCTGGAAATCGTTATCGACGGGGAAGCCTTGGACGCGAGCGCCCGAGGAGTTCACGAGATTGAACTGTTCGTCGAGGGTGAAGTTTCCAGCGCGGGTATAGAGTTGCTGGCCGTCGATATCGACAACAAAGAAGCCATTGTTCTGGATGGCCATGTCGGTGGCGACACCGGTGGGTTGGAGGGCACCGGAGTTGAAATCGCGGGTAATGGCCCCGATGCGGACGCCGAGGCCGATCTGAGCGGGATTGGACCCGCCCCGAGAGGCATTGGGCGAGGTAGCGTTTTTGAGGGTGTCCTGGATCTGAGTCTCGAACTGGAGGCGTGATCGCTTGAAGGCGGTGGTGTTGACGTTGGCGATGTTGTTACCGGTGACGTCGAGCATTCGCGACGAGCCGTTCATGCCGGAAAGGCCGGTGAAGAGGGAGTGTGTGAGGGGCATGATGAACCTCCTGGCGGGATTAACCCGGTTGTTCTTCGTTGGTCAGGCGGTGGATGGCCGCGGGTTGGTCGGTGCTTCCATCAGACGGCGTACGGAAGCGTTCTCGGTGGTGCTTAGTGCCTCAAGGAGGCGCTGGGCTGTTGGTTTGGTGGCTTGTTCTGCTTGATCCTGCTCGTTGGTTTGAGCTGCCTGCTGGAGGAGTTGGTCGAAGCTCTGGTTCTCGAAGGTCGGCGTACCAGCAGGCTTTGGGGCCTGGGTCTGACCAGGGCGGACGGCTGGTTCGAGCATCCGTAGCAGGTTGTGGCTGTCGGTGGTCACGGTGGGTGTCCGGTCGGTTTAGCTGTAACTGTTGACGTACGACGCGGGATAGGCCTTGGTGTTGCCGCCGCCAAGATCGACGTTGAGCATGAGGCCGAACTCGTTCATGAGGACGGACTCGACGGTGCCTGCGAAGCTGTTGCCTTCGGCATCGACGCCCGTGACCTCCTTGCCAGCGAGGGAAGCGCCGTTGATGGCAACAAGGTCGAGCAGCAGTGACGGGACGAGGGCCGGGTCGATGCTGCCGGGGTCCTCGATGCCCTGGATCAGGCTGCTGGAGATCTTCTCACCCGATGCGAGTGTGAAGGTGGAGACTCCATCGGCTTGCTTGACTGACGAGACTCGTCCGGTGACGACTTGTCCGTTGGCAGCGACCCCCGTGATGGTCTTCCCGATCAGGGCCGAGGCGGAGCTGAAGCTGTTCTGGTTCACAAGTGCCTGGAGGCTGTCCTGGAGCTGGTTTTGCGATTCGATGTTCTGGAGTCCGGAGAGCTGGTCGATGATGGCGGCGGAATCATTGGGCTGGAAGGGGTCCTGATTGCTCAGCTCTTCGATCATGATCTTGATGAAGTCTTCGCTCTTGAGTTCGGCGAACTGGTTGTTCTGAGTTGTGCTAGCGGCGGAGACCCCGCCTAGGCTGGCTGCTGACATCACAAGCTCCTGAGTGATGGGCGTGGTTGGGGTTCCGAGGATTCAAAGACGTTCTGGAAATCGTCGGGTGCGTTGTTGTTCTGCTGATCGTTGCGTGATCGGTTCTGGCTCTGCTGTTGCTGTCCGGGGTCGCGGGCATCGCGCTGATTCAGCGGGTCTTCGCTGGTGTTGGAGGCGTTGGACTGACTCATGCCTTGGACGGACAGGCGATCGACAGAGAGGCCTTGAGATTCGAGACCAGCGCGGAGTCGGCTGATGTCCTGGGCGAGCACCTGCCGACCGGCATCGGTTTCGGCGTGGAGCGTGGCGGAGACGGTGGTTCCGCGGAGTTCCATCTGGATGCGGACGGTGCCGAGTTCAGGTGGTGTGAGTCTGAGGGTGACGTTACCCCCCTGCTGGTTGACGGCGGAGCGCAATCCACGGTTGAGTCGAGCCTCGTTAACGCCTTGCTCGGGCTCAGCATTGAGTCGCTGGGGCGTGGAAGCGTCGATCTGCTTGGATGAAGAGGGTGCGTCGGCAAGTTTTTTGAGGAGTTGATCGGCGAGATCAGCGGCTTTGGTGGTGGGCTGCGGGGTCTCCGCGTCGGTGCGCGCTGCGGACCTCTCTGCCGCCGCGAATGAGCGGAAGCGGCCGTCTTTACCGTTGTTCTGATCGGCGTCGCCTTCGTCGCTGGCTTGCTGGTTAGTGCTCGTAGCCGTGGCGGCAAGCTGAGTATTGTCAGTTGTGGTGCTGCTGAGGTTTGTTGTGGTTGCGTTGGTCTGCTGGGTCACGGGCGCTGGTTGCTGCTGCGCCTCGGTGGGTGTGGCTGACTGAAGTTGCTGTGCGGATTGTAGTTGCGTGGCTGTAGCTAGTGCTGCGGGCTCAGTCGCTAGGGTCGCCGTCGTGCTGAGGCTTGGTGTGTTCTGGCTGACTGCGACGTTGGGAGTCTGTTGGTTGGTCGCTTGAACAGTTTGCTGTTCTTGTGTGGCGGCCAGAGCCTGGGCTGCGGTGGCGAGAACCTGTGGTGTGGATGAAGTGGCTGGTGGGGCGACGCTGATGTCTGTGCCCTTGGTCGGCTGCGCGTTCGATTCGTTTTCACTGGCTTTCTTGTCAGGCGCAGCCGTGTCCTGGGTTGTGTTCTGCGTTTCGGGTTCGGGGGTATCTTCACTGTGAGACGCTTTAGGCTGGGTGTCGGCGGTTTTGGTTTCGGCGGGTCGTTGGCTCTGCGCCTCGGGGAGCGCGAAGCTCTCGGCATCATGCTCGGTCGATCGCGTGGGGCGATCGGGGCGCGTGGGTGGGGGCAGGATGGAGGTGATCGTGCTCATGGTGATTGGGCTTAGAGGGCCGCTCCGGGTTGCGAGTTTCCGGCCATGAGGTCGGGGTCATCGACGCCGCGGTCTCGGAGTCCTCGGAGCAGATCGGTGAGTTGTGGGATATCGCCTGGGTCTTTGAACTCGCGGAGTACGGCACCGGCTTTGCGGGGTTGCATGGCGGCGAGGATGTCGATGGCCTCTTCGTTCTTGCCTTCACGGGCCATCTGATCGATGACGGACTTGACCTGCTTGGGCTGAATGGCCTCGAACATGGCAACGGCTTGTTGAAAATCGGCTTCTTCGGTGGTGCTTCGTTGTGAGAACTTGTATTGCTCGAAGGCGGCTCGCTCTTCGGTGAGCCTGGATTGCTCCCGCGCGAGCAGGCCTTTGAGTCGAGAGATCTGGTTACGAAGGTCATCGGTTTCGGTCTGGAGACGCTCGAGGCGGTGCATGGAAACGTCGTCGGCCATCTGCCTCGTGGCGAGACGTTCAGAGAGTGAGACGGGTCCGTCGGCGATGGCTTCAAGTCGGGCGGCTTGCTGCGCAAGACGGAGGGATTCCTCGGCCGCCTGAGCTTCCTCGGCTGCCTGCACCGCGGCTTCGGCGATGGTGGGCGTGAAGAGGTCGATGACCTGGTTGATCCGGTCCTCGTTGATCCGGCCGGAGGCGTAGAGCCATGCACCGGCTGCGGCAATGCCGGCGAGGTGGAGGAGGATCAGCAGAACGAATCCAAACCAGAGTGTTCTCATGACGCTGCCCTCGCTGCCATGTGCATCTGGATAGCGGCCTCATCGAGAGCGTTGTTTTCACGCAGTCGCTGGGTTCGTTTCCAATCGGCGAGGTCTTTGTCGTGAAGGTGCTGGAGGGCTTTTCTCTCGCGGGTAGCGTTGTTGAGACGACGGCGGGCCGCGTCAATGTGAGGCTGGAGTTGGGCCAGTCGCCCGACGAGTCGTTGCCCGTCGATCAGGGAGTGCGCGTTGTAGCGGCCGAACTGCGCGACGGACGAGAGATCAACACGGCCGGTGAGGCTCTCGCGAAGGTCCTGCTTGCCGCGGGTGATCTTGTGCTGCGTGCCCGTGAGCTGTTCCTGAAGGTTCTGCTGCTGTCCCACGATGTCGGCAAGGTCGCGCTGAGCCTGCTGTTCGGCCCGGCAACGCTGGTCGAGGAGGGTTTGGTAGCGGAACTCAAAGCGTGGCATGGCGGGTGCGGTTTCCTTTGACTAGGTCAGCGGCGGATGGGCGGATTGGGTGTCATGCCCGGTCGGCTGCGCCGTTGGCGGGCATGTTCGATGAGCTGGGCTAGGGCGAGAAGCTGGGCGGCGGTGGTCTTGAAATCGCCCGAGCCTTTGTTCTCGTTGAGTCCCTGTTGAAGGAGAACATCAATGTTTGGTTTGAGTTCGATAGCGAGATCGAAGTCCTGATTGTTACCGGAGGTGTAGGCACCGATGGTCAGGAGGTCTTCGACCTGCTGGTAGGCCGCGAGGAGTTTGATGACCTCGCGGCGGGCAGACTCGTGCTCACGGGAGATGACATCGATGGAGACACGGCTGACGGAACGGAGAACATCAATGGCGGGGTAGTGGCCGCGCTCAGCGAGATTGCGTGAGAGCACAATGTGCCCGTCGAGGACGCCACGGCACGCTTCGGAGACGGGGTCATCGAGTTCGTCGCCTTCGACGAGAACGGAGTAGATACCGGTGATGGAGCCGTTTTTCGAGCGTCCCGAGCGCTCGAGGAGTTTGGGCAGGTTCGCGAAGACCGAAGGCGGGAAGCCTTTGGTCGCCGGCGGTTCGCCTGCGGCAAGTCCGATCTGGCGAAGGGCCTGGCAGTACCGGGTGACCGAGTCCATGATGAACAGGACATCGGTGCCGTCGGCACGGAACCACTCGGCGATGGCGGTGGCTGCTTCGGCGGCACGGACACGCATGGGCGGGGGCTGGTCGCCAGTGGCGACGACGACGACAGATCGTGCGAGGCCTTCGGGGCCGAGCACGGCTTCGACGTAGTCTTTGACTTCGCGGCCGCGCTCGCCGACGAGGGCAATGACCGACACTTCGGCGGCGGTCTGTCTGGCCATGGTCCCAAGGAGGGTGGATTTGCCGAGTCCTGGTGGGGCGAAAACACCGATTCGTTGCCCACGGCCCAGAGGAAGCATGGCATCGACGGCGCGGACGCCTGTCGCGAGAGGTTGGTTGATGCGTGGGCGTTCCATGGCCTGTTCGGGGCTTCGTCGGAGTGGCCAGGTGCCGGAGGTATCGATGGGTCCGCGGCCATCGAGGGGTCGTCCCATCGCGTCGATGACGCGGCCCAGCAGGGCGTGGCCGACCCGGACGGTTGGACGGTGCTGGAGCGCGATGGCGTGGTCGCCAGCGCGGATTCCGCCTGAGTCGGCAAGAGGCATGGCCAGAGCGCTGGAGCGCTCAAAGCCGATGATCTCGGCGGGGATAGGCCGAGTGGAGGTGGAACGCGGCTGGATCGAGAGAAGGGTGCCAATCGGAGCGGCGAGGTCCTCGACCCTGAGGGTCAGACCGCGCAACTCTGACACGGTGCCGCGCAGTTCCTGCGGGGTGGCCTCGTCGACCAGCTTGAGTTGCTCAGCGAGAAGCGTCATCACCCCGTCTCCCTGCGAATGGCGTGCCGTGGCGTAAAAGGATCAGGATTCAGTCGAATCAGCAGGTCTCTTGTCGTCCCGATCATCAGTTGATGTTGCTGGCGCGGCGGCCTGCGTCGGGTCGAGGTCAGGAGTCTGTTCTGGGGCGTTTCCCGCTTCAAGGCCGTCATCGTGGAGTGGCGGGAGGATGGCCTCAACCATGCGAGCGACCTGCTTGTCGATGGTGGCGTCGATCTGGCCGTGGCCGAAGCGAGCGACACACCCGCCTCGGGTGATCTGCTCATCGTCGATGAGCTCGACGTGGCGGAGGTGGTTGAAGCGAGCGATAAGGTCCGGGAGGGCCGTTTCGAGCGTGGGTCGGTCGGCTGGGTTCACACTGACACTGACACGGAGGGGGCGGAGGATCTGGCTCAGGACCTCGGCGAGCTGATCCGTGATGACTTCGTCATCAACTTCGATCACGCGATGGACAAGCCTTTCAGCAAAGCGGAGCGCGAAGCCGAGCACGCTCTCGCGGGCTTCAGCCAGGAGCGTTTCGAGTTCAGAATCCCATCGTTTGCTGAGGTCGAGCCAGGATTCCTGGATGAGGGCGAGCTCTTCCTGGGCCGCGTCGAAGGCTTCACGGCGTCCTTGTTCGAGGCCGTCGGCGTGCCCGCGTTCGAGGCCATCCTGATAACCCGCCTCGACGCCCTGCTCTTCGGCCCCGCGAAGCATCTCGGCGGCCTGGATCTCGGCTTTCCGGATGATCTCGGCGGCTTTGGCTTCGGCGGCCTGGCGCAGACGGGCGGCCTGAGCGCCGATGTCGCCAAAGTCCAGGACGATGGCTTCCTTGATGGCCGGTGCCGATTGACTGCTTCTGACCACGGGCATCGGGGAACTCCTTCCGGCGTGGAGCCGGGGTGGTTTGGGTTAGACGATCAGGTCCTTGTCGCCGCCGCGGCCGGAGATGATGATCTCGCCAGCGTCTTCCAGGCGTCGGACGATGTCGACAATTCGTTGCTGCGAGGCTTCGACATCGGTGATGCGCACGGGGCCCATGTATTCCATGTCCTCCTTGATGAGCGCCGCGGCCCGGGCAGACATGTTGCCGAAGATCTTCTCTTTGAGACCTTCGCTGGCGGTGCGTAGGGCGAGGGCGAGTTCGTCGTTATCGACTTCCTTGAGCACGGCCTGGATGCCCTTTTCGTCAACGTGGAGGATGTCCTCGAAGACGAACATCAGACGCCGGATCTCTTCCACGAGGTCGGGGTCTTCGGCTTCGAGTCCTTCCATGATGCCCTTCTCGGTGGTGCGATCGACGAGGTTGAGCATCTCGGCGACCGTATCGACGCCACCGATTTTGGCAAAAGACTGGTTGAGGAGATTAGCGAGTCGCGCTTCGAGCCCGCGTTCGACTTCGGAGATGACCTCGGGGTTGGTCTGCTCCATGTTGGCGACACGCTTGACGACCTCGATCTGCTTGGCCGTCGGCAGACCAGCGAGGATCTCGGAGGCTTTGTTGTAATGGAGATGAGAGACAATCAGAGCAATCGTCTGGGGATGTTCGTCCTGAATGAAGGTCAGAAGGTTCTGGGATTCGGCCTTCTGGAGGAAGGCGAAGGGTGTCTTGCGAACCTGCTGCGAGATCTGCTGGATGATGCGGTTGGCTTCGGCAGGGTCGAGTGATTTAAGCAGCAGGTTTCGGGCGTACTCGAGTCCGCCTTCGCGGGCCCATGTGTTGGCGACAGCGAGATCGTAGAACTGCCTGAGAACACCATCACGAACCTTCGGCGGGATGTCGCCTACCGAAGCGAGTTCACGGGTGACTTCCTCAACGCCTTTGGGCGTGAGTTGCTGGAGAAGGATGCTCGAGGCTTCTTCATCGAGCGCGAGCAGCAGGATCGCGGCTTTCTTGAAGCCGTCGAGGTCTTCGATCGTTTCGATTTTTGGCTGCTGCAGCGGCATCAGAAGGTTAGCTCTTGTGGGTTACTCGTCGGTCTGGACCCATTTGTTGATGATGTGTCCGGCCTCATTGGGGTTGGCTTTAATCAGTTGACTGATCTGCTGAGCAATGCGCCGGCTGGTGAGTTCTTCCTCGTTCAGCTCGACACCGGCGAGAGCGTCTTCGGCCTCGTCGACTTCACCCACGAGATCGTCGTCATCGGGGAGATCCGGTGGGACGCCAGCAAGCTCTTCAACAGACGGCAGGACCTCGGGCTGCGTTGCCTTGCGGACCATCAGGAACATCATGAGCAGAGCCGCCCCCGAGAGCCCGACCACGCCAATGGGCCCTGCCCACTCAGCAGCCGTTGAGGCAAGAGTGAGACCCGAGTCGGCGTTGTTGAGGTTGTTCTGCGGGATCAGCGTCTCGTCGGGGATCCAGGTGACGTTGAGCAGAGGTTGCTCGGTCGCATCAATCAGCGGGCGGACCATCTGCTCGATGCGGGTGAGGTGTTCGTCAATGAGACCCTGGAGTTCTTCGGGCGCTGGAACGGTCGCTGTCTCACCTTCTGCGGGTGGGTTCTGGCTCCGGTGGAGATTGACGAAATATCCGTAAGGCACGCCGATGGCAACATTGACCTGCTCGACTTCGTAGCCGGTGAGCTGTTCCTCGAGGGTCTGGAGGAGCGGTTTCGAGTCAAACTCCGAGCGTTGAAAAGAGCGAGTGGTCTCCGTTCCGGTCCCGCCAGCCCCGTCGATTTCGAGTCCGACGTTGGACCGCGGACCGGGTTCTCCGCCAGAGGCAAAGTCACGGGAGTTGGATTCCTCGGTCTCCTGGGAGCGAAGCGGCTCGGTCTTGTCGTACTGGTTCTGGATGCGCCGGCCTTTGTGGACTTCTGAGGTTTCGACGTTGACCTCGACGATGACGCCGGTGATGTAGGCCAGGGCCCGTTCGATTTTCTCTCGGAAGCGATTGTCGTGATGCTGGCGGATTTCCAGAGCATCGGTGGCGAGGACCTCGTCATCGGCCGGGACGCGCCAGCGTTTAAGTGTGTTGCCATCGACAACGACAACCTTGTCGGTATCGAGTTCCGCAAGCGTTCCAGAGACGAACCCAGCGATGGCCGAGACGATCTCCTTGTTGACCGAGCGGCCAGCTTGCATCCAGACGGTGACGGCGGCGGAAGGCTCATCGAAGGTCTTGTCGAAGCCACGCCGCTCGGGTTGTGAGATGACGACCGAGGCACGCTGGACACCGGTCATCTTGCCGATGATCGCCCCGGCGACGCTTTGACGAGCGATGTTGAAGGCTCGTTCACCCTGCTTGTCGGTGACCCAAGGCGACTGGTTGGCCACGAGTTGGTCGAAGGCGGCGGAGACGTCGTCCGCAGTCAGATCGTTCTGGACGATAACGGCCAGAGCGTGATCGACATCGGTCTGCGCGACAAGCACTCGGTCGCCATCGATCTCGGCCTGAACCCCTGCGGCGCGGAGAGAGCGGAAGACTCGATCGGTCTGACCGGGCGCGAAGTCGAGAGCGTACTGATCAGGTGTGCCCGCGACGATAACGAGCAGCCCACTGACAACCAGCCCAAGAGTGAGCACCGTGGCGATGAGCCACCGCTGACTGGCGGTCATACCCTCGGATTGGGCGCGAATCTGCAACCAGTATCGTTTAAGGAAATCCACGAGTCGGCCTCCATGCCGAGGGCCTTAGGTCAGCCCGTTGTTGCGACGCCCTCCGGGCGTCGTGTGTGGTTCGTCTGAACCGATGCGGCTCCGCCGCGGATCAGACTCGGATCTGTTTCACCTCTTCGTAGGCGTCCATCATCTTGTTACGCACCTGCAGCAGAAGCTGGAACGCGATGTCGGCCTGATTCTTGGCGATGAGCACACGATCAACATCGTCTCGCCGGCCTGCGGTGAGGTCTTCGATCGCCTGCTCAGCGTCTTTCTGCAAGCGGTTGACCTGCTCGATCTCCTTCATCATCGCATCGCGGAACGACGAACCTGCCTCGGTTTTCGGCGCACTGGTTGACGAGATGCCGCCGCCGGGGGCTTGAGCGTTCGGGATTAGTCCGAGTGGATCGGTCATCTCACTGGGTCTCTATCGCGATCAGGCGAGGAGCCTGAGGCTGTTGCGGATCATGGATTTGGTGGCTTCGGCTGCGGTAATGTTGGCCTCGTAGGCACGGCTGGCTTCGAGAGCATTGATCTGCTCGACCGACGAGTTGATGTTGGGGTAGTAGACGTTGCCCTGACTGTCAGCGTTGGGGTGATCGGGTTGATGCCGCGCCTGGAGAGGTGACTTGTCGAGCATGATCTTGTGAACGTGCACGCCCTTGCCGGATTGGGTGGACGGGTCTCCGGGAGCAAAGACAGCGATGCGACGTCGGTAGGGATCGTACTCGCCCTGGGCGTTGTAGATCGCACCGGAGTTGGCGATGTTCGCAGCGATGACCTCAAGGCGGGTCCGCTGGGCTACGAGCGCCGAGGCCGAGGTGTTGAGTGCTCCGAACACGGGTCAAGCTCCTGGATTAAGGCCGTTCACGGATGGCGGCGCGGAGGAGGTCGAACTCACTCTTGAGCAGATCGATCGAGAGGTTGTGCGTCAGGTTGTTCTCAGCGAGCGACTGCATGGTGCGTTCGAGATCGCGGTTGTTGCGGTCGTGATAGAGGATGCCCTGATTGGACTCTGCGGCATCAAAAGAGAGACGACCGTGGCGTTCCTCGACTTGACGCGTCGAGCGGAGATTGAGGTCGCCATCGAGTGGCTTCCGAGACCGCCGACGATGATCGATGGCTCGGCCAAGCTGCTCCTGAAACATATCGGGGTCGAGATCGATGGGGCGGAAGTTGGGGGTCGAGAGATTGGCGATGTTGTGGGTCAACACCTTCTGGCGGTGTGCCGTGAACACAATCATGCGTTCGAGCGCAGGCATCGCGCCGTGGTCGAGGACGCCTTTGATCATGGACCTGGTGTTCATCACCTGGGGGGTTCTGCAACTCGTGTGCCCTGCTGCATAAGGGGCTGGCAGGCTATCGGCGTGGTCCCGCGATAACCCAGAGCGCAGGGTTTGCGCGGGGAGCGCAGTTGTTGCGCTACGCCGATTGCGCGATGAGTTGCTGCTCCTTCCACTTCTTGAGTTTGAGGCCAAGGGTGCGAACGCCTATACCCAGAGCCCGGGCGGTTTTCTGCCGGTTCCCGCCGAAGTACTGCAGGGCGTGGACAATCTGCTCACGTTCCACTTCTTCGAGGCAGCGGACGGCACTGGCACCAGGCGTCGGCATCGAGCTTGGCGGCATCGAGAAAGGGGGTGCCTCACGTGGATCGGCAGGCGTGTGGGGAGGCACGATCCGGGGCGCTGCAGGCCCAGGCGTCGATAGCCAGGGCTGGATCAGATCGGCCTTGACGACCCCGCCTCGGGTAAGCACAGAGGCCCGCTCGCAGATGTTCTGCAGTTCACGAACATTGCCGGGCCACGGGTAGTCGCGGAGGACGGACATGGCAGCCGGGTCGAGGCGTTTGGGTTCGCGGCCTTCGCGCAAAGCCACTTGCGCAAGAAAATGCTCGGCCAGCAGGGGGACATCCTCGAGCCGATGCCGCATCGGCGGAATTTCGATGGGCAAAACATTGAGCCGGTAATACAGGTCCTGGCGAAACTGGCCGGAGGCGACGGAGTGACGCAGGTCCCGGTTGGTTGTCGCGAGCACACGAACATCGACGTGCAGTGAGGTGCTCGAACCAACGCGCTCGAACTGGCCTTCCTGAAGAACACGGAGCAGTTTGGCCTGAAGCGTCGGAGAGATCTCGGAGATCTCGTCGAGAAGTAATGTCCCGCCATCGGCAAGCTCGAACCGCCCTTTACGAAGCTGCTCAGCACCCGTGAAGGCTCCTCGCTCGTGCCCAAACAGTTCGCTCTCGAGCAAGCTGCTGGAGAGGGCGGCGCAGTTCACGCAGAGCATGACCCGATCACGACGCGGGCTGTGGGCGTGGATCGTTCGAGCAACAACCTCCTTGCCGGTACCCGATTCACCCGAAATCAGCACGGTCCCGCTTGAGTTGGCGACCTGATGGATCTGCTGGGCGAGACGTCGCATCTCGGTGGACTTCCCCACGAGTGAAGGAGCGAAGTCGGCTCGCGTGTCAGACATGCTCCGCAGGGCTTCGTTCTCGGAGGCGAGTTGACGGTGCTGGACGGCGCGACGCATGACCATGACGAGCTGATCGCCTTCAAACGGCTTCTGGATGAAGTCGAACGCACCCTCGTGCATGGCGGCAACAGCGTCGGAGACGGTGCCATAGGCGGTCATCAGGACCACCGGCAGGCCAGGCTCGACGCGACGCAGTTCGCCCAGGAGAGCGAGCCCGTCCATCTCAGGCATCTTGAGGTCGGTGATGACGGCAGAGGGGCGGTGCTTGCCGACCTGAGTGATGGCAGCCTGCCCGTCGTTGGCGGTCACGACCGCGTAGCCAGCCCGCTGAAGCGTGGCGGCAACCGAGTCGCGCATGATCTGTTTGTCGTCGACGACGAGGATTTTCTGGGTCATGCCGCTTCAGCCCCCAGTCCCTGGGCGGTTTCGGCAGGCCTCGGGATCGTGCAGGTAAAGACAGCGCCATTGTCGTTGTGCACAGTGATGGACCCGTTGTGGGCATCAATAATGCGGTGGACGATGGCGAGCCCCAGGCCGGTGCCGGTGTGTCTGGTGGTGAAGAAGGGGTTGAAGATACGGTCAATCAGTTCACGATCGATGCCGGGACCAGTGTCACGAATCGTGATCCGGTCGTCGCCCCCAAGCGTGCGGACCTTGATCGTCAGGTGTCTTGGGACTTCAGACTTGGCCATCGCTTCGGTAGCGTTGCGGACAAGGTTAAGCAGCGCCTGCTGGAGCAGAGCGCAGTCGGCGAAGACTTCGCCAGCGCATGGCTGATCACAATCGATGTCTACGGTGATGTCGGCGGCCTTGATCTCGTGACGATGGGTGTTGATGGCCTGATTAATGAGCGATTCGATATCGACCCAGGTCTTGCGGGCCTGGATGTCACGGGCAAAATGCAGGACATCGTGAACGATGCCGTCGAGTGAGCGGACCGCGTCGGCGATGCGGGTCACATTCTGCTGAACGCCCTCAAGGTTCTGATGACCCCCCTGCTGGAGGTCTTCAAGCGCCATGTTCGCGTAAAGGCCGATCCCGCCAAGCGGGTTGCGGATTTCGTGCGCGATGCCAGCGGCCATCTCGCCCAGCGCCGAGAGCCGGCGGCTGCGCTGGAGTTGGGCATTGGTGCTGGCGAGTTCACGGCGAAGGCGTGTGACCTCGGATTCAAGCCGAGCGTGGCTCTCGGCGACCTTGTCGGTCACCTCGTTGTAGGCGCGGATGATCTGCGCAAGGTCATCAGGAAGGATGGGCTTGTCGACCTGCTGCTGGTTCTGGAGGGTCGCCTGGTCACGCATCGAGGTTATCCCTGCTTGTCAGTAAAACGGCTGCTGGACGGAAGATTGGCGGGCGGCCGCTGGCTGGTGCCCTGATAGGCACGTGTGGCCTGAGTGGCCATGCTGTTGCGACCGAGTTGCTTGGAGACGCGACCCCTCGCCTGTTGAAGCCTGTCGCCATCGGCTCGGTCACGGGCCATGATGCTCCGCATCAACTCATCGGTTTCGTCAAGCAGGCCACGAAGACGCTCGCGATCGTCCTGCTCGAGCGAGGCTCGGACGTCATCCCACGACTCACGGAACGGCCGAAGCGACTCGGCGATGATGCGAAGGTCATCGAGGATCGTCTGGCGGCGCGAGAGCACCATCAGCAACTTGGCGGTGTCGCCAGCGTCGATGAAACGCTGCTGCTGCTCAGACAGCGACCCCAAAGACTGGTAGAGATCCCGCTGCCGCACCACTAGATCTAGTAGTGCTTGCGGGTCTTGGGTGTCGAGATGGGGTGTCTTCGTGGTCATCCTGACCGTTCCAATCCATAACGCGGGCGTCCTGCCCGTGATCTTCTTCGGTTGATGAAGGTCCGATAGCTGAAGAATTTATGGATGCAGGCTCTGGCGTGAACGCGATTTACGCTAACGCGCGCTGGCCTGCCCGCCAAGGAGCTCGAGTTCGGAGGTCCACCGGAGCCAGTCTTCCCAGTGCTCGCGGGTCATCGGGAGCGAAGGATCATCGAAAGCGTCATCGGGCATGCGCTCGAGTTGCCAGCGGGCCTGATCGTTGGCGACCCGGGCCTCCTGGAACTGACCGAGTTCGCACCGGGCGTTGAAGATCTGGACCAACGCAACCAGCGACGCCGGATGATTCTCCCACCGTCGGGCGGCTTCCCCATAGAGCGCGATTGCGGTCTCGAACTGCCGACGATCAAAAGCGCAATCCGCCTGATAGAAATAGGCGTTGCGGAGATAAAGCCGTTCAATAGGAGAGAGAACCTGATCCACGCGGGACTCCAGGTCCTCGATCACCATGTTGTACAGATTCTGGGCGGCTTCGAGTCGCCGGTTGCGTTCAGCGTGCTGCGCGACCTTCTCACGCTGGGTGACGGGCCCGAGGTCCTCTTCGAGGGCAATGACCGATTTTCGGTAGCTGTCGGCGAGAAGATACCGGAGTCGTGCGCCCTCAAGGCTGCTGCCGTAACGTTCAACAGCGGCTTCAAGCTGCTCGATAGCGTCGACATAGTGATCGGGCTCGTTCTGACCAAGTCGGTAGTAGAGCGAGCCGAGCTCGATAAGCGCTTCGCGGTACTGATCACTCTCGGGCGTGATCGCTTCGTGGTCTTCAAGGACCGAGCGCAGGGTCCGCAAAGCAGCATCGTTGCTACCCACAGCCGTGTAGGCCTGGGCCAGTGGCACAAGGACTCCAAACGTCTGAAAACCGGTCGGATGCTGCTCAGAGAGGTTTAGGAACTGATCGATCGCGGCCTGATACTCGCCCGCAGCCATGAGAGAGCGACCAAGACGAGCCATAGCCTGGTGCCGGCGTGCGTCTTCGGGTCGGGTATCGACGTACTCGGCGTAAACAGAGATGGCTTCGGTCCAAAGTTGCGCACGGTCGTAGCAGATGCCCGCTCGCCAGAGACTCACGCCATGGGCCTGGTTGTCCGAGATCGTGACGAGCCGAGCGTGCTGGTGGTAGTTGGCCGCGGCGTTGGCAAAGTGCTGAGCCGCCTTCTGATTGGCAAGCCGAGCGGCATCAGGCGTAGGCCCGGCGGTCAGGGTATCAGCGTAGGGATCAAGCGATTCGGCGTAGGCGCGTTGCTGCTCGCCAATCCGTTCGTGCGTGACGGCGAGGTCGAGAACGATCGGAGCGGGCATGACCTCCCCGTAGAGCGGAGCCATCAGCATGAGGAAGTCGAGTACGGTGTCGTACTCATCAAGGTCAGCAAGGTAATCGACATGCGAGCGCACGACATCAACGAGCTGGGTTCTTCGCGGGTCATACGGCTGGCCGTACTCGGCGAGCCACGCCACGGCCTGGCCGAGAATCTCAAGGGCCTCAGGGTAGGCCCCCATGCGGGCTTCGACATCACCCCGACCGATGAGCGCGTCAACGAACACCGGCTCGGAGGGAAACTCACGGATGACGGTGGAAAACGACGCCATCGCGGTCTGGAGGGCGTCGGGTCCGCCTTCGATCAGAGCTATTTCGCCTAGGCGTAGGTGGATCTCGGCATTGAGCGGGTCGCTCTCGTCAATACGTTGCTGCGCAAACCGATAGAGGCGATCAGCACGCTCAAACTCGGGGGGTGATTTAGACTGATAAGCTCGAGCAAGCTTGATGATGATGGGCGCGAGGTCCTCATCGCCACCCGTAGCCATGAGCCGCTGATAGTGACGCAGTAGGAAATCAATCGCCGCAAGAGCGTCGCCGGTTTCGAGCAGAAGCTCGGCTTCGACTGAAGTAACCCAGATCTCCGCAGCGCGTCGCTGTGCCGTGTCGAGTTCCTGACGCGCTTCCTCACGATAGCGATTGATCAAGGACACCATCGCGGCTTCCCGGCGGGCAGTCTCGCTCGCCATCCGTCGTTCGATAAGCCTCCGGACCTGTTCGAGGCGCTGCTCAACCGGTGCCTCGGTCATCCGATCGATGGTGGTCAGTGCATCGGACTCCCGGCCAAGCGCGGCGTAGGCGTGGGTGAGTCGTCGAAGCGTTCCCATCGTCAGAGGTTGGCCGAGCTGCTCAGCGTCACGATAGTGACCAATGATGCGCCGCCACGTTGCACGCGTCTGCTCAGTATCGACCTGTATCGGGGTCGCCGAGCGCAGGTGCTGATAAAGCAGATCGCCGTTGTATTGATCGATGCGAGCGCGTTCGACGGCGGTAGCGCTCTGAGGCGCAACCTGCTCGATCTCCGCGAGGAGCTTCTCGGCTTCGTCCAGATTCTCGGCAACGAGATAGTCGCGCGTCGAGTCAAGGGCGGCAGCAAGATCATGATCGACCTCTTCGGGCAGCGCAAGGTAGACGCTGAGCGCCAGCAGACCCATACCCAGAAGCAGTGCAGGGAGTTGCCAGACCTGAGACCAACCCACCGGCTCCGGGACCGATTCGTCGATCGCGTCGGGCCCCGCCTCTTCGGCCCGAGTCTCGGGCTCGTCCTCGGCGAACTCGTCTTCCAGGTTGAGGTCGTCATCGGGTTCTGGCATGGCGTGCTCAATCGGAGGGATCGCGCCCCGCGACCATCGCGGACAGGTAGATTATCGGCCGTTGACGCGTAAGCCTTGAGGAAACAAGGGGTAATGTTCAGATTGGACCATCGAGCGCAAAGCCACGGCGCATCGGTCACAACCCATTGCGGATCAAGCTGTTAAGTAGCCGAGCCAGTCGCCTGCTTGGCGCGGCGGCGGAGTTCAGCGTCAATGAAGCCCTGGAGCCGTCCATCGAGAACGTGCTGGGGGTTCGGCTCCTCGTAGCTCGTTCGATGGTCCTTCACGCGGTTGTCGTAGAAGACGTAACTGCGGATCTGAGTGCCCCAGCCCATCTCGACCGCCCCGCCAGTGGCCTGCTCCAGCTGTGCAGCACGCTTCTCCTCAGCAAGCACCTCGAGCTTGCCACGCAGGATCGACATCGCCTGCTTCTTGTTCTGTTCGAGCTTGCGCTCCGCTGAGGTAACGATCATGATGCCGGTAGGCTTGTGGACTAGGCGAACGGCGGTGGCGAGTTTATTGACGTTCTGACCGCCGGGGCCGGAACTCCGGGCGAAAGGCGTGATCTCCAGGTCGTTGTCCGGAATTTCGACGCCGCCAGTGTCAGGAAACTCGGGAATCACATCGACCATCGCGAAGCTGGTCTGCCGCTTGCCCTGGGAGTTGAACGGCGAGACCCGCGCAAGTCGGTGAGTCCCTCGCTCGGCAGAGAGATAACCGTAAACCAGAGGCCCTTTGATGTAGAGCGTGACATCCTTGAGGCCGGCTTCCTCCCCATGAGTCTTGCCGACTTCGGTGATATCCCAACCCTGCTGCTCAGCGTAGTAGACATACATCCGCATGAGCATCTCGGTCCAGTCCTGAGCCTCGGTCCCGCCTTCGCGGGAGTACACACTCAGGTAGCAGTTACGGCTGTCGTGCTTCCCGGACAAGAGCGACGTGAGTTCGAGTTTCTCAAGACGCTTCTCCATCGCATCGATCTGGCCATCGACTTCGCCCTTGGCGTCCTGATCGCCTTCATCAACCGCCATGTCCCAGAGAAGCCCCATCTCCTCGATGTCGTCAGCCGCATTATTAAGAGGTTCGATCTGGGCCTTGATAGCCTTCAGTTCAGTGACGACCTCGTTCGCCTTGTCAGGCTTGTCCCAGAAGGTGGCCTCACCCATCATGGCTTCGAGTTCGCCAAGCCGCTTGGTCTTGGCGTCGGCGGAGAGCGAATCGCGGATGGATGCGATGCGCTCTCGAAAGTCCTGGATAATGCTGGGGATATTGTCGTGCTGCAAAGGGAAAAATCCTCAGGCGATCGCCTGGCTGGTGACGGCGGCGATCGCATCGCAGAGCCGATCGACGTTCTGTTCGGTAATGCCCGCGACGTTGATCCGCCCCGAGCCAACCATGTAAATGGCGTGCTCAGCACGAAGCCGCTGGACATGCTCTTTGCTGAGCCCAGAAAACGAGAACATGCCCTTCTGGGTCGTCAGGAAGCCGTTGCCAGAGGCCGCGAGTTGCGTGCCTCGCTCCTCGAGACCCCGGCTCAGTAGCTCACGCATCTTGTTGATACGTTCGCCCATGGCAGAAAGCTCGCGATTCCACTGGGCTTCGAGTCCCGGGTCGCCAAGCACAGTGCTGACGATCGCAGCACCATGGCCCGGCGGGTTGGAGTACATCCTCCGAACGATGACCTTGAGCTGCGAAAGCACAGCCCGAGCTGACTCACTGTTCTGAGCTACAGCCGTCAGCGCACCGACACGCTCGTTGTACAGGCCGAAGTTCTTGGAATAACTAGAGCAGATGAGCATCTCAGGGCAACGCTCAGCAACCGCAAGCAGCCCCGCATTGTCCTCATCAAGGCCATCTCCAAAACCCTGATAGGCGAAGTCAAACAGCGGCAGCGCACCGCGCTCGGCGACGAGATCGGCGATGACTTTCCAATGTTCAAGAGTGGGATCAACCCCGGTGGGATTGTGGCAACAGCCGTGCAGCAGGATCGCGTCGCCGGGTCGTGCTTTGGCAAGAGCCGAGGTCATCGCGTCGAGGTCGAGCCGCTGATGCTCAGCGTCGTAATAAGGATAGATCACCTGTTCAAGGCCAGCCGCATCAAAGATCGGACCGTGGTTGGGCCAAGTGGGGTCAGACAACCAGAGCCGGCTACCAGGATGAACCGTGCGCAGATACTCACCAGCAATGCGCAAAGCCCCGGTACCGCCCGGGGTATGGAGCGTCGCGGCCCGGCGGTCGGTGTGGATGGGGCTCTCGGCAGGGAACAGCAAACCCTTTACTGCGGCAGCGAACGACGGACTGCCATCGATCGGGAGATAACTCTTGGTCTTTTCGGTGTCCAGGAGAGACTTCTCCGCGGCCTTGACTGAGGCCAGCACCGGCGTCTGGCCCGAGGCATCCTGATAAACACCCACGCCCAGATTGATCTTGGCGGGGTTGGGATCGGCCTTGAAGGCGTCGGTCAGGCCCAGGATGAGGTCGGGCGGGGCGGCCTCGACATGCTCGAACATCACTTGTGCTCCGTATCTGGGGGCGCTGAAAATCGCTGGACGCGATCAGAATCGATCATCGTATCCGCTGCGCGATGATCCTGTCAGCCGGGCCCTCGGCAGAATCCTTGCCACGATCGTGCAACTTTGGGGGTTGGGCTGCGTCAGTAAAGGAGTATGATATTGGAAGTTTATGACCCTTCTTTAGGGGGATCGATGATGTTCCGCCAACCCAATCGACAAACCGGTTTCACCCTGATCGAGCTGCTGGTCGTGATCTCCATCATCGCGATCCTGATGGGGATGCTGCTGCCGGCCCTCGGCTCCGCCCGCGACTCCGCCAAGGCCATGACCTGCATGAGCGACATGCGCCAACTGGCCGTGATGGTCAACGTCTTCGCCGTGGACTACCGCGACAAACTCCCCGCAAACAGGGTGATCACAGGCAACGGTGAGCACGTCACATGGCGCCAGTGGATGGTTCGGCTGGGCTACGCCTCCGACGAGGAAGCGTGGGTCTGTCCGGCGCCCGCACCACTCGGCGCGACGAATGAAATAGGCAACACAGACCAGTTTACGACCTGTGTCGAGGACATCACGAGCAACTACGCCTACAACGGCTCGGCGTTCTGGGGAACCAAGTCATCAAGCCCCGGGACCGACAAATCGCTCGTCCAGATCGAGCGCCCCTCGCACACGATCCTGCTGATCGAGACCCAGGCAATCTTCCCCGACCTGGGCATCTGGATGGCGAGCTACCGGACCGATGAGTTCGGCAACCGGGATTTCGGCGGGCCACTCGGCGCCTTCGGCTACTGGCACAACGGGCTGGGAAACTGGATGCGCGTCGATGGCTCGGGCTTCCGCATGAGCTTCCGCGACACGCTGATCGGCGACTGCATGTGGCACAACGGCCAGGAGCGCGTCGCACTCGAAGACCCCGACGGTGACGGTGTCGATAACTCAGTTCCACGGATCCACGACCACCCGGAGTGGGTCACACAACTCGCCCCGGTCTACGCAGGCAACTGGAACTAGAACCAGCCCAACCTCACACCCGAATCACCCGCTTCTCAGTCACCAGAATCCTGACCGGATGGTCCGTCGATTCAGTCGGCAAGGTGTCAAGAACCTGAGCCTCGAAGGCGACCCCGATGGCCAGAGTGTCCGGGTGACCAGCGAGAAAGCGATCGTAGTAACCCCCGCCACGGCCCAGACGTTCACCCGCAGGACTAAAGGCAAGGCCCGGCACAAGCGTGATGTCGGGCTCGACATCAAGGGGAATCCGCGTCTGCGGCGCAGGAACCCCGAAACGGTCCGGGTAGAGGTCATCCAGATCGTGCAGAAGATGCGGGATCAACTCTTCACCCGCGACGACCGGCACAGCGACCGTCTTGCCCTGCTCCAGAAGCTGGTCGAGCAGCCGGTGAGTCGCAACCTCTTCCTGGAACGAGACATAGGCAAAAACCGTGTCGGCTTCAGCTAACTCGGGCAGTTCGAGCAGCCGCCGGCGGATGGCGGCAGAGGCGTCCAGCCTCGCGACGGGATCAAGGCCACTGAGGGTCTGGCGGGCGCTGCGTCGGAGCTGGGCCTTCGGGATCGGAGCACTCATGGTGGTCAAGGTTATCGCCTCGGTAGGACTGCGGGTTGGTCAGGAATGACGGGCTTGGGAGGTTTGGGGTAATCGAAGCGGCCTGACAGGGTTACGAGTCCCTCAGGCCATGGTGCTCGACGCGCGGGTCGAGACGGAGGTAGCGGCTCAGGATCGCACTGGCCGCGTAGATAAGTGGCGTATCGATCGCGGCAATCGCTAACTTAAAGACATACCCCGTCGCGATGAGCAGCCAGAGTTGGGGCCAGATGGGCTGGTCGTTCTGGACCGGTAGGGCGTGGGCGTAAAAATGGGTGATCGTGATCACCGCGAACGTGTCAACCATCTGGGAAACCATGGTCGAGGCATTATTCCGCAACCACAGATGCCGACCCCGGGTCAACCGCTTCCAAAAGTGAAACAGATAAACGTCCACGAACTGAGCCGCCATATAAGCCACCATCGACGCGAAAACCGCCCCATACGTCAGCGTCTGGACGTGAAAGAACGTCCAGCCCCCGCCATCCTGATACGACCCTTTATCAGCGTTCCACAAGGGCAGAGGAGGGTACCCCGTGGCCGGATCGATCGGCTCAAACCCTGGCAGCGAAGCCCCGATCCAGAGCACCGCCAGCACCCACAAATTAAGAATAAAGCCCACCATCACCACCGCGTTCGCGCGGGCCCGGCCATAAAACTCCGAAATCAGGTCGGTGCAGAGAAACGTCAGGGGGTAGGGAAGGACGCCGACAGCGACCGCAAACGGGATCTCCCCAGGAATACCCCAGCTTAACCCCGTGCCCTCAGTCCACGAAGCAAGCACAATAAACCGGGTGATCCCCAGAAGATTGAGCATCGTCAGCGTGCCCAGGAAGAGCCCCGCAAGCACAAGAAACACCATCTCCCTCCGCTCACGCAACGCAGGATCAAGAACCTGACCATGACCAGGGCTTACGGATGTCATATGCCCGGATCGTAGACGCAACGCCGTCCTGGGACCATCGTCTTGGGAGGAACCCGCTTAGGCCCATGACGTTTTTGGGGCTATACTGTTCATCTGCCCATTGGGTGGCCGATTCGATAGATGTGAACGGATCGACAGCCTCGCAGGTATCCCCACTATGCCGTCAACGGACCTGATCTCGATCGCTCGCAGTTCTCGCTACAGCCTCGAAGCCTTCATCTTCGTGCAGCGCGGACTCGACTACACGGTGCGTCAGCATCACGGTCAGCCAGAAACCGAAGACGACCTGACCGACCCGATGCAGTCGACCCGGCACGTCAGCGGGCAGCAGTTGTGCTTGGGATTGCGCGACTTCGCCCTCAAGGAGTACGGCCTCCTCTCGCGGACCGTGCTCCGCCAGTGGGGAATCACCTCGACCGGGGACTTTGGCAACATCGTCTTCGAAATGGTCGAGTCGGGAAACATGCACAAGACCGATGAGGACAATATCGAGGACTTCGTGGATGTCTACCGCTTCACCGAAGCCTTCGCACCAACCCTCGAACTCACCCGCACCGTCTGACCCTGCCCACAAAGCAAACACCGTCCGATGTAGTGCCCGAGTGGCACATTGCACGCCAAAGGCGTGCTGTGTGAGATCACCAAAACCCGTAGTCAGCACATCGACAACCCACCTCGTCTGAAATGAGAACGCGCTGAACTCCGGGCCGCTGATCGCAACCCTCTGGACCCGCGATCGCACACATCAACAGGCTCACATGACCCCGAAGCGCCCACGGCGTTATTCTTGAGGGCATGAATGACCGCACGACTGCGCGTTCCCTGTGGAGAGAACCCCTCGTAGCAACGCTGGTGGTGCTCCTGGCCCTCGCAGCCCTGATCGCACTGACCGTGGGACCGATCGGCTGGATTTACGACCGGCTCGAACCGGTACTGGTGCCGGTAGCAATTGCCCTGGCGCTGGCGTACATCCTCAATCCGCTGGTGAGCTGGGTCGATAAGCGATCTTCGGTGCCCAGAGTCGTCACCGTATCCGGGATGCTGGCAGCGGTCAGCGTACTGGTGCTGACAGCTTTTCTGTACATGATCCCGCTGGTGCTCCGCCAGTTGTCGGACCTGATCGGAGCACTGCCCGGTTATGCCGAACGAGGCGCGAACTGGACCGCTGAGCGACTCGGGACCGACGTAGCCTCGTTGCAGCAGCGCCTCGTCGAGGCGACCAGAGAGACGATCGATTCGTTCCGCGATGGCGAGCCCGGCACCGCGACGGCCGGCATCGATATCGGCGCCGTGGCCTCAGCAGTTTTTCAGAGCGCAGGCGTCGGCTTCGAGGTCATCGGCTCGACCATCGGGCTGCTGACCTATCTCGCAATCGCACTCGGCGTCTGCCTGTTTAGCCTGTTCGTGTTCCTGTGGCGGTTTGATGAAGTGGTGGCACGAGTCCCGCCCCTGGTTCCAGCCTCATCTCGACCCAGATTCCTGGAACTGGTCGGGAAGATGGACCTCGCCGTCTCCGCCGTGATTCGCGGTCGTGTGGTCCAGTCGCTGATCTATGGCTGCGTGTTGTCAGCCGGCTGGGCGATCGTCGGCGTCCCCTACTGGCTGCTGCTCGGCGTCGCCGGCGGGGTGCTGAATCTCGTACCGTTCCTGGGAGCTGCGGTCTGGCCGCTGGCCGTGATCCTCGCTCTGGCCGACAGCGGGGCCGACGCCGGAATCCTGGGCCCGCTGCTCTGGCCAACACTGGTATACCTCATCGCACAGGGTCTCGATGGCTGGGTCGTCGAGCCCTGGGTGCAAGGCTCTGCGACGAACCTGGGCCCGCTGACGATCATGCTCGTCGTGCTCATCGGCGCCTCGCTCGCAGGCATTGTCGGGATGCTGCTCGCCATCCCGGTCGCCGCATGCGCACGCGTCCTGCTCGTCGAAGAGATCGTTCCGCGACTACGCGACTGGGCGGAATCCAGCTAGGTCGATCGGGGGTCTCGTGGGGGCCTTAGTGATCGTGCCCGCTGTGGTCTTCGTGATCGTGGTCGCCAGCCTCTTCGTGATCCGCATGGGCATCGTGATCCTCAGCGTGCTCCGCATGATCGTGGTGATGCCCCGAGTGATCATGACCCGAATGATCATCATGGCTCATGTCATCGCCAGCAGCAGACAGATCCAGCTCAGTGCCCTCAGGCAGTTCCATGATGGAGCTGACGGTGTAGTCCGCGGACTGCCAGTTCACACTAAAAACCAGCTCGATCACGTCACCCTCGCCGATGCCATCAAGGGAGACCGCGTCGGTCACTGGGAAGGGCATCGTCATGGTCGCCATACCGACGACCTCGCCCGCCTTATTCTTGAAATCGGGAATGGCCTCGTGAGCGACCTGGACCTGGCGATTCGTCTCAGTCGGAAGCGTGACGACCTCCCCCCGAACGGTGTAGGTGTCGATACGGGCCGCTTCGGCGTCAGCCGCCAGGACAGCGGGTTGTTCGCTGCTGGCTTGATCGCAGGCGGTCAGGCCAAGGGGCAGAGCGATCAGGGCGGTCAAAACAAGCGGGCGGCAGACGAGAAACATGGCGTAACACTCCGTAAGTGGTGATGAGAGTCGTGATGAGCACGACACACTAGACGCAGCCAAGGCAGTTGTCGCCTGTGGAAAGCGTGTGAATGCCCAATGTGAAAAACACAGCCAAACTTTTTCCCACCCGTGGGAGATCGGGATAACCACCGTTTTCAGCGACACTAACGTAACCTGCACAATGCCCAGAGCTTGCAATCAGGGCCGGAAGTCGAGCCAAGCCCGGCTGGCTGGCTTGACACGTCACTTGGGGCAGGTACAGTATGCGGCTCGCCCAGCGGTGGACTCAAGGGTCCAACGCCGGGTCAAAAGGGCTCATTCAGCCCTGAAAAGACAGGTCTTTGACAAGTGGACAGTCGGATACGTCGCGAGGATGTGCCTCGCCGGGATTGGGTCGACACCCGAGCCCGAGCGAGGAACCAAAAACTCGATGACCCTCCAAGGTCATCGGGGTGGTTTACATCCTCGTCGTGTTTTTCAGGTGGACTTGTCCACCTGAGGAGCAGGACGTGAGCCACAACAATTCCAAAATAGCATCTCCGGTTAGCCGCCGGGGATGTCCCGAGCTTCGGCTCGGGTGACCGGCTCGATGGCCCGCTTCGGCGGGAGGCATCGGGTGCCGGATCGACTCATCGAAGACCATCGACGGGCTTGCCCGTCGGTCAACGATAATCAACTGAAGAGTTTGATCCTGGCTCAGATTGAACGCTGGCGGCATGGCTAAAACATGCAAGTCGAACGATTAAAGCCCTTCGGGGTGCATAAAGTGGCGAAAGGGCGAGTAACGCGTATCTAACGTACCCTCGGGTGAGGGATAGCTAGGGGAAACCCTGGGTAATACCTCATAAACCCGACAGATCGTATGGTCTGTCGGGCAAAGGCTTGCCGCCCGAGGCTCGGGATACGTCCTATCAGCTTGTTGGTGAGGTAAAAGCTCACCAAGGCTAAGACGGGTAGCTGGTGTGAGAGCACGACCAGCCGCATCGGGACTGAGACACTGCCCGGACTCCTACGGGAGGCTGCAGTAACGAATATTCCGCAATGCGCGAAAGCGTGACGGAGCAATGCCGCGTGCAGGATGAATCCCCTCGGGGTGTAAACTGCTGTCAGGGACTAGGAATTAATGACCATTCCCAGAGGAAGAACCGGCTAACTCTGTGCCAGCAGCCGCGGTAATACAGAGGGTTCGAGCGTTAATCGGAATCACTGGGCTTAAAGCGTGCGTAGGCGGCTCTGCAAGTATCTTGTGAAAGCCCACGGCTCAACCGTGGAACTGCTTGGTAGACTGCAGAGCTTGAGCCCGACAGAGGTCGTCGGAACTCTAGGTGGAGCGGTGAAATGCGTAGATATCTAGGGGAACGCCAAAGGTGAAGACAGGCGACTGGGTCGGAGCTGACGCTGAGGCACGAAAGCGTGGGTAGCGAACGGGATTAGATACCCCGGTAGTCCACGCCCTAAACGATGTGCACTAGATCGAGGAGGTTTTGACGCCATCTCGGTCGTAGCGAAAGCGTTAAGTGCACCGCCTGGGGAGTACGGTCGCAAGGCTAAAACTCAAAGGAATTGACGGGGGCTCACACAAGCGGTGGAGCATGTGGCTTAATTCGAAGCAACGCGAAGAACCTTATCCTGGGCTTGACATGTATGGATTAGCTTGCCGAAAGGTGAGTAACGCGGTTTCCGTGGAACATACACAGGTGCTGCATGGCTGTCGTCAGCTCGTGCTGTGAAGTGTCGGGTTAAGTCCCTTAACGAGCGAAACCCCTGCCGTTAGTTGCCAGCGAGTAAAGTCGGGGACTCTAACGGGACCGCCGGTGTCAAACCGGAGGAAGGTGGGGATGACGTCAAGTCCTCATGGCCTTTATGCCCAGGGCTGCACACGTGCTACAATGGCGTATACAGAGCGAAGCGATACCGTAAGGTGGAGCAAATCGCACAAAGTACGCCCCAGTTCGGATTGTGGTCTGCAACTCGACCACATGAAGTTGGAATCGCTAGTAATCGCGTATCAGCAATGACGCGGTGAATAAGTTCCTGAGCCTTGTACACACCGCCCGTCACGTCATGGGAGCCGGGAGCACCCGAAGTCGCGGAGATTCATCCGTGCCTACGGTGAGCTCGGTGACTGGGACGAAGTCGTAACAAGGTAGCCGTAGGGGAACCTGCGGCTGGATCACCTCCTTTCTAAGGGATTGACTTAGAACACGGTTCAAGTGTCATTGGAGTGACGCAACAAGGCTGGTTCGCCAGCAGCGGAGTGATCCGCCCGTGATAGTCAACACCGCCTCGCCCGGTCTAACCACCGGATAACACCAGGGTAACCTAGTGTGAAGACCTCCGACTGTTCACTTGTCAGGGACCCGTCCCTACTCGACCAGTGAAACCCACCGCTCGCGGTGGGTTTTTCTTGCGCGCTACCCATACCCCACATAAAAAAAACAGCCGGGCTCACGCCCGGCTGCTCATCACATGATCTGATTGAATAAGCCCAAGTGCGATCAGGCCGACGCCATCCGCGCATTCCGCCTCGCCGAAGCGTCACGCTTCTTGTTGATCGCACGCTTGACGTTCCGCTTGATCCGGTCGGCCGCCTGGTCCACAGCGTGGTAAACATCCGTATCCGTCTGCTCAACAATCAACAGCCCACACCCCATTACATCAACCTGCATCTGGCAATACATATCGTGCCCGCCTCGGGGCCCATTAAGATCAGAAAGCCGAACGATCACCTTGCGTACCCGCTTCCCAAAGCGTTCAAGAGCCGTCGAGATCCGACTCTGCACGTGATTCTTGAGGGTTTCGCTGTGATCAATGTTGAGCGCGTGGACATGAACATTCATGGAGTCACCTCGTATGGGGTTAATGATTCCTTGAGACAGGCCACTAGCAAGCCTCTGCATTATCGCACATACCCCCTCTACGACCAAGACCCTGTTGCGAGATCGATAACCAAAATCTGGACGTTCCCGGAGCTGCTAGAAACGATGCGTTAGATGCCTTCAAACCGCCTGAACGCCGTTAACACCACCGTATGGCCGTGAACCAGCGCCTGCCCACCCACCGGACCGATCTCCCCCGCCGCAAAACACCCCACCAGCGGGCCCTGATCCCCCAGAGCCGCCGCAGCCAGACCAGCATCGACATCGGGTCGCTCATACAGATTGGTCCCCCGACCGCTGCAGGTAAACAGCAGCCCCCCCGCCGCCGGACCATGAAGACGCTGGGTCTCAAGCAGCAGATCAAAATCCTCGTAAGCCGCCCGCTGATCACGCACATGAAACTGAACCGTCTGACCGACACTCACCTGCGGATCACCGACCGCGACGTACCCCGCATCCTGATCCACACCCACCAGACCACGAATCACAAAATCACCCGGCCCGAATCGGCCCTTGTACTCATCAATCACGCGCCCGATCAGCAGCCCACTGCCCTCAACCAGTTTCTGGTCCGAAGGCGTAAGCTCCCCCACCATGCCCTTGATCACCGCCAACGCATTCTGCCCGCTCAGTTCCTGCACGATGTGCCGCTTCGACTTGGTGATCACATAAGGCCGCCCCACCGGACGACAACCCTGGCTCACCGTCGTCTTCACACCTAAGTGCCCCGAAATAATGCAGCCCAACGCCCCCTCATTGAAGACCTGGTCGTTCAGCAGCAAACGATTCTTCCTCGGCCGCCGAGCCCCACTCGCCAACCCACCAACAACATCACCTGGCGACATCAGCATCTGCAACGCCGGCAGGGTCTTGATAAGCGGGGTGCTAAACGGATCAGCAAGGAGCATCGAAAACTGCTGACTCCCATCGATATCCAGTTCAAGCTCGTCCGCAAGCACATCCGGATCACCCTGGTCATCGCCCCACCCGATCTGCTGGAAACTAAACGACTGCACCCGCGCTCGCGGCAAGTGAGCCGCGAGAACCGCGACCCCAGGCTCTTCCTCAATCTCGATCCCACCAAAGACCACCCCGCAAGCCGACATCCCGATCAGCGTCTCCGGCTCCAACGCATCCCGAAGGGCATCGCGAATAATGTCAATCTCTGCCGTGTGATGAGTCGTAAAAAAAAGCGTCAACAGCTGAGTCGACGGCAGGTCCGCTGCGGCAAGCTGGTCAACCAATTCCTCCGCCACCTGTCGGGCATCGCTCGCCCGGCTCATGCCGCCAGCGAACCGTGGATCGAGTTGCGTGTTTCCACCATCCATCGAGTTAACCTCTGTGGACGATCATACGCCCCAAACACAGCCAAGCCGGTCAAGTCGTGAGCTACCCAAACGACCCAACGGCCCACAACAGGCCAATGCCTGCAAAAAGGGGTTCCGCATCCCCCATCTTTACATGGGCTTCCGCTCAATCGTCGCGTCATACACCGCAAGCAACTTCTGCTTATCGAAAATCATCTCCTGACGCGATAAACCCACAATGTCGTAGACATGCGTCAACTCGATCGCATCCACAGGGCAGGCCTCTTCGCACATCCCGCAGTAGATGCACCGCAGCTCATCAATCTCAAACTTCACCGGGTACTTCTCCCGGTCGTCCCAGGGCGACTCCTCGCCCACAATATGGATGCAGTTCGCCGGGCACGCCGTAGCGCACATAAAACACGCAACACAGCGAACCCGACCCTGCTCATCCCGATTCAGCCGGTGCACGCCACGGAAGTTATCAACGTGAATCCCCCCCTCTTCAAGCGGCAGATCCTCCCGACGCTCCTCAGGGTACTGCATCGTCCGATTGCCCTTGCCCCCACCCACAGCACCAAAAAAGTGGCGTAGCGTCGTCCCCAGCCCCTTAAAAACCTCGGGCAGGTACATGCCCTCAGATGCACTCAGCGCGGGCAGATCGACATTCACAACATCTTCATCACGGATGGCCATCAAGGGCTCCAAAGTTAGGTCAATACGTGGATTGTTCTCGTCCCGAGCAATCAGGTCAAGCCGAGCGCAACGACAATCAATCACGCACCCAAAAGCGCGGCCAAGCAAGAGCCAGCAACGCGTA
Organism: Phycisphaeraceae bacterium; assembly: GCA_040222855.1. Lineage (NCBI taxonomy): Bacteria > Pseudomonadati > Planctomycetota > Phycisphaerae > Phycisphaerales > Phycisphaeraceae > Phycisphaeraceae bacterium. The sequence goes on from JAVKCD010000003.1 coordinate 325,744, forward strand.
GATCTCCAGCCGCCCAAGGGCCATCAGCAGACTCAGCAAAACCAACGACCCGTCAGAGAACCACCCGTAGTTCTGCGTAGGCCCCACAGCGTGGAAGCCCGGCCCCACATTCGCCAGCGTCGAAATCGCCGCCGACGTCGCCGTCAGCGTGTCGCAACGCCCCCCCTCCTCCTCAAGAGCCAGCAAGCCCGCGGTCCCCAGGACCAGCAGCGTAATAAACAGCAACACGTAAATCAGCGAACCCAGCTTCATGTCCTGGTCCACCACACTCGCCCCCAGCCGAAGCGGGCGAACAACCGCTGGCCGATACGCCCGCTCAATCGCCTCGCCGATAATCTTCACCACAATCCAGAAACGAATAACCTTGATCCCACCAGCCGTCGAGCCGGCGCAGCCGCCAATAACAAACATCGTCAACAGCAGCGATTTCGACTCCACCGGCCACAAAGCGAAATCAGCCGTACAAAAACCCGTACCCGTCTGCAGCGCAACGACCTGAAAGCCCGCAAAACGCAGCGCCTCGCCGAACGTGCCGTCAACAACCTTGCCCGCAGTGGTCACGATCTGCGTGCCGTAGATGTTGTACACCACCACCACCATCGCAAGCGCCTTGATCGCGAGATAAACCTTCAGCTCCGTATCCGTCCACAACACCGACCATCGCTTCTGCATGAGAATATAAAAGATCGCAAAGTTTACCCCTGCCAGCAGCATGAAAACCATGCACCAGATGTCGAGCATGACCGAGTCGTAGGCACCGATCGAAGCATCCCGCGTGGACAGCCCGCCCGTCGACATCACCGACATCGCGTGACAGATGCTGTCAAACCAGCCCATCGCACCCGTTGACCAGAACGCCACTGTCGCCGCCACCGTGAGCCCAAAATAAATAATCCAAAGCGTCCGGGCTGTCTCACCAATCCGCGGCCGGACACCCTGCTGCTGAGGCCCCGGGGCCTCAGCGAAAAACAGCCGCCTCCCGCCAGAACCCAGGTTGGGCAACACCGCGACGAAGAGCACAACAATCCCCAGACCGCCCAGCCAGTGAGTCAGAGCACGCCACAGCAGAATCGACGCCGGCAGTTGCTCAATAGCCCCCACCACCGTGGCCCCGGTGGTCGTCAGACCCGACATCGCCTCAAAATAACTCGCCGCAACAGAGCCAAAAACGTGATCAGGCTCGGACCCACCAAAATAGACCCACAGCCAGTACGGCAGCCCCGCCAGACCAGCCCCCAGAAGCCACGACAGCGACGTCAGCAGCAACGCATCACGCCGAGTGAACTTGTCAATCGAAATCCCGCGACCGCCCACATAAGCAATCCCGCCCACCACGATCCCGATCGCCATCGTCGTCGTAAATGCCAGCATCGCCGCCCGGTGGTGCGTCTCCTCCTCAAGAATCGGCAGCACCTCCAGCATCAGCGGGAAGACCATGCTCGCGGCAAGAATCATCACAACGAGACCGAGTTGCCGGATAACCGCAAGAAAGTTCATGACGCCTCAGGGAGTTACCTGCCCAGGAAAAGTTTCCGCAGGGCTTTTTCGTGCTGCTCGGGCGTGATCAGGACCGCGATATCGCCAGACTCAAAGGAGTCGCCAGCACCCGGAACAAATACATGGTCAGCTCGCTGGATCGCCACCACCAGCGACGAAGGAGGCAACGCCAACGCACTCAGCGGCTTACCCAACACCGACTCGGCTCGCCTCGTGACATGGATCTCGAACACCGACGCCACATCCCCAGCAATCTGCGCCAGCGGACGAATCGGCGCCGTGTCAATTAGACGCAAAATCTCCTCCACCGCGTTCGCCCTCGGCGAAAACGCACGGTCAATCCCAACGTGACGCAGCAGATGCAGATAAGTCGCTCGCTGCTGCACCGCCACCGCCGTCTTGGCACCCAGCGATTTCGCCTGTGCCGCGGCAAGGATGTTGTTCTCATCATCATCCGTCACCGCCACAAACGCGTCCGCCTGATCCACCCGCTCCTCCATCAACGCCTCGGAACGGATCGGATCATCATTCAGAACCGTCACCCAGTCGAGCTTCTCAGCAAGCTCCTCCGCACGCTTGCGATCCGGCTCAAACAAACGCACCGAAAACCGGCGATTCCGTAGCTCCCGACAGATCCACACCGCCTGCGAAGTCCCCCCCATCAGAATCACACTCCGCGACTTACCCGCCGTGGTATCAAAATGCTTCCGCACCGCCGTCATACTCCCGGTCTCACCGATCACCGTCACCACGTCACCTGGCAGAATGCTGCTGTCACCCGTAGGCAGAAAAACCGTCCCGCCCCGACCAATACTCACCAGTCGCGCAGGCCCCGACAGCTTAAGCGTCTTTAGCGTCGTGTTCGCCGCCTTCGCGTCCTCACGTACCACCAGACTCTGCATCTCGATCTCACCCTGCGCAAACCGCTCAATCGCCATCGCACCAGGCGATCGCAGCACCGAAGCGATCGCCTGAGCCGTCGCATGCTCAGGACAGACCAGATGATCAATCCCCAGATGCCGACCGTAATCAAGCCCTCGAAGCTCAAAATACGCCGAGTGATGCACCCGGGCGATGCAACGCTTCACACCCACTCCCTTGGCGATCGAAGCCGACAGCAGATTGATCTCATCCACATTCGTCGCCGCGATGAACAGGTCCGCCGTCGCAACCCCAGCCTCCGACAGCACATCCGCCTGGGTCCCGCTCCCGATCATCATGCGCGAGTCCAGTCGCTCCTCAAGCTCATCGAGGACCGCCATCGACTTGTCGATCAGAGTCACGTTGTGCTTACGGCCCGTAAGAACCTCAGCCGCGTAACGCCCGACCTCACCGCCTCCGCAGATGACGATATTCATCGGGTCACACTCCTAAGCACAATCCGCATCGCGGAAGTGTAACCGTGTGGCCAAGGATCATCGAACCCCGGCACCCCAGCGATCCACTAATCTGTTGATCCAGCAGGAGACCTCGCCATGCAACGAGTCATCGTCAAAGCCTTTGGTGGCACCGATCAACTCCAGGTCGAAAACCCCCCAACCCCGGAACCAAAATCGGGTGAAGTCCGGGTCCGCGTCACATCCATAGGCATGAACCACGCCGAACTGATGGGCCGTCGCGGTGAGTACAAGCTCTCAACCGGCGAACCACCCTTCACCCCGGGACTCGAAGCCGGCGGGATCATCGAAGCCGTCGGCGAAGCCGTCACCACCCGAAAAATAGGCGAACGCGTCATCATCGCACCCTCCGCCCCCCGCGTCGGAGCAGGCGGCTATGGCGGGACCTACCGCAGCCACTACCTCGTCGATGCCTCCCTCGTCATCCCCGCTCCCGACGCCATCCCCGATGACCAACTCGGCGCCATCTGGCTCCCCTACCTCACCGCCTGGGGATGCCTCTGCTGGCTGCACCAACTCAAACAAGGACAGACCGTCGCCCTGCCCGCCGCCTCCAGCTCCGTCGCCCTCGCCGCCTCTCAGATCGCCAAACAAGCCGGAGCCATTCCGATCGGCCTCACCCGATCCGAGAAAAAAGCCAAAGCCCTCAAAGACCACCGGACCGCTGCCTACGCCCACATCATCGCCACCAACAACGACGACGGCTCCATGAAGCCCTGGCACCGCGATCTCAAATCCCTCACCGATGGCCGTGGCATCGACGTCTTCTTCGACCCCGTCGCCTCAGGCGAGTACCTCAACACCGAAATCCGCGCCCTCGCCGACGACGGCATCATCTACGTCTACGGACTCCTCGGCGCAACAGACACCGTCGATGTCACCCCCCTCATCCGCAAGCGAGCCGCCATCCGCGGCTGGGGCATGACCGAAATCGTCCAGGCCGGCGAAACCGCATGGCGAGCCGGATGCGAGGCCGTTCTCAATGGATTCGAGCAAGGCGCCTATCGTCAGGAAATCGATCACACCTTCCCCCTCAGCCAGGTCCGCTCCGCCCACGAAGCCATGGAACGAGCCCAACACCTCGGGAAGCTGGTCCTCATCCCCGACCCGAAAGACGTTTGACCGGAGAAAACAACACATGACGACCACAGCCGCCACTCAGATGAGGTACCGACGATTCGGTCGCACCGAACTACCTATGCCCCTGTTCTCCACCGGCGGGATGCGCTACCAGGACGGCTGGAAGGACAAACCACTCGATCAAATCCCCACCGATATCCAGGACAACCTCAACAACACCATCCGACGCGGATGGGAACTCGGCATCACCCACATCGAAACCGCCCGCGGCTACGGCCCCAGCGAACGACAACTCGGCGCTATCCTCCCCGAACTCGACCGCGACAAACTCATCCTCCAGACCAAAATCGGTCCCACCGAAGACGCCGACGAGTTCCTCGCCCACTTCGACGAATCCCTCGAACGACTCCAGGTCGACTACGTCGACCTCCTCTCAATCCACGGCATCAACGACAGCACCGACATCGTCAAAAGCCTCCGCCCAGGCGGATGCCTCCAGGCCGCCCGCAAACTCCAGGCCCAGGGCAAAGTCCGCTGGGTCGGCTTCTCCACCCACGGCTACAACGACATCATCTGCCGCGCCATCAACACCGACCAGTACGGCGGCTTCGATTACATCAACCTCCACTGGTACTACATCCTCAACACCAACTGGCCCGCCATCGAAGCCGCTCACGCCCGAGACATGGGCGTCTTCATCATCAGCCCCTCCGACAAAGGCGGGAAACTCTACGACCCTCCCGACAAGCTCCGCGAACTCTGCCAACCCCTCGACCCCATGGTCTTCAACGACCTCTACTGCCTCGCACGATCCAAAGTCCACACCCTCAGCCTCGGCGCCGCCCGACCATCCGACTACGAAGCCCACATGCAGGCCCTCGAACACCTCGACCGCGCCGACCAACTCCTCCCTCCCATCATCAAACGCCTCGAAGACGCCATGGAAGCCGCCACTGGCGTCCGCCGACCCGACGCCTGGTCGAACACCGTTCCGGATGACCGACTCGCACCCAGCGGGCTCAACCTCCCCATCATCCTCTGGCTACGCAACCTCGCCGTCGGCTGGGACATGCTCGAATACGGCAAGATGCGCTTCAACCTCTTCGGCTCTGGAGGGGCCTGGTTCCCCGGCTACCGCCCCGCCGAAGCACTACCCACCATCAAAGACCACGAACTCATCGACGCCTGCCCCGATTGCCCGGTCGCCCAACAGCTCCCCGCCATGATCAAACAAGCCCTCGACCTCCTAGGCGGAGAAGCCGCCAAACGCCAAAGCGCCTCATGATCACGACCCCACTGGCCCCGCCAAGCCACGCGGGATATTCTCGTGCCTCACCCAACACCAAACGCCCCCAGGAGTGAACCCCCTTGTCCGTTCCGCTCATTGACCTTGGCCGCCAGCACAAACCACTGAAAGCCAAGATCCGCGAGGCCTTCGATCGTGTCCTCAACAACAGCTCCTTCATCCTCGGCGAAGAAGTCGAGAAGTTCGAGCAGCAACTCGCCGCCTACGTCGGGGCAAAACACGCCATAGGCGTCACCTCCGGCACCGACGCCCTCCTCATGGCCCTCATGGCACTCGACATCGGCCCAGGCGACGAAGTCATCACCACACCCTTCACCTTCTTCTCCACCGCAGGCTGCATCGCTCGCGTCGGAGCCAAACCCGTCTTCATCGACATCAACCCACGCACCTACAACCTCCAGTGGGAACAGATCGAAGGCGCCATCACCAACAACACCAAAGCCATCATGCCCGTCCACCTCTTCGGACAGTCCGCGCAGATGGACCAGATCATGGCCATCGCCAGCCGCCATAACCTCCGAGTCATCGAGGACGCCGCCCAGGCCCTCGGCGCACGCTTTGGCGAACGCATGGTCGGAACCATCGGCGACGTCGGCTGCTACAGCTTCTACCCCACCAAAAACCTCGCCGCCCCAGGCGACGCCGGAGCCCTCGTCACCAACGATGGCGAACTCGCCTGCCGACTCAAACGCATCCGGGCCCACGGCATGGACGGCGTCGATCACTTCTCCGAAATAGGCGGAAACTTCCGACTCGATGCCATCAAAGCAGCCATCCTCTCCGTCAAACTCCCACACCTCGACAGCTACGCCGACGCCCGACGAGCCCACGCAGACCGCTACGCACAGCAACTCGAATCTCTCCCCATCGGAACTCCCTTCGAGGCCGAAACCCGCTACCACGTCTACAACCAGTACACCGTCCGCGTCCATGGAGGGGCCCGTGAACCGCTCCGACACCACCTCAACGCCTGCGGGATCGGAAACCGTATCTACTACTCCAGAGCACTCCACCTACAACCCTGTTTCGAGCACCTCGAACAAGGCCAAGGCTCACTCCCCAACGCAGAAGACGCCGCCAACGAGGTACTCAGCCTCCCCGTCTTCCCCGAGTTGACACACGCCGAGCAGCAAAAAGTCATCGACGCCATCCGGGAGTTCTGTCGGGCCGAGTAGACTACAGGGGCCCGCTATGAACCAGCCCACCACCGAGAAACAACCACTCGTGCCGCCTCCCATCGCACCCATGCCCTGGGAACGCCCGCCCACCGAAGAAGTCGGCGTCACCTGCACCCCCGACGGCCTACGCATCCGACGCTCAGGCGGGCAACCCGTCATCCGACTCGTCGATGTCTCCAAAAGCTTCGGCAACCAGCACGTCATCCGACGCCTGAGCCTCGACATCCACCTCGGACAATCCACCGTCATCATCGGACCCTCCGGCACCGGCAAAAGCGTCCTCCTCAAACTCATCGTCGGACTCCTCAAACCCGACGAAGGCGAAGTCCACTTCCACAACCAACGCGTCGACCAACTCGACCCTTACGAACTCGTCGAAGTACGAAAAAAAATCGGCTTCCTCTTCCAGATGTCCGCCCTCTTCGATTCCCTAAGCGTCGGCGACAACGTCGCCTTCCCACTCATCGAACACACCAAACTCAAACGATCCCAACGCGATGAACTCGTCGACCGCGTCCTCCGCATGGTCGGACTCTCAGGCATCCAGAAAAAAATGCCCATGGAACTCTCAGGCGGGCAACGCAAACGCGTCGCACTCGCACGCTCCATCGTCCTCGAACCCGAAATGGTCCTCTACGACGAACCCACCACCGGACTCGACCCCATCCGATCAGACCTCATCAACGAACTCATCGTCGGTCTCTCCACCAGACTCGGCATCACCTCCATCGTCGTCACCCACGACATGATCAGCGCCTGCAAAATCGCCGACAGAATGATCCTCCTCTACGACGGCGAAATCGTCCACGATGGCGTCCCCGAATCCTTCTGGAAGACCGACAACGTCCTCGTCCAGCGATTCGTCCAGGGACAGGCAGATGCCGGCGAACTCGACATGATCCGACAGGGACTTCACGACTCAAACGGCAAAAAAACACGCCAATAGACACGACCCCAGGGAGCCCGACCCCATGCCCGATGAACAACACAAACGCAACATCGCCGTCGGACTCACCGCCGCCGCCGGCCTCATCGGCCTCGCCGGACTCCTCGCACTGTTCGGCTACGTCCCAGGATTTCTCGAAGACGGCTACACCTACCAGGTCGAGATACCCGAGTCCGGCGGGCTCTACCCCGACTCACGAGTCACCTTCTACGGCATCGACGTCGGCAAAGTCACCGAGGTCAACCTCCGAACCGACGACAACCCAGGCGTCATCGCCACCATCCTCATCGACCTCGAACTACCCAAAACCATCAAGGCCGAAGTCAAAGCAACCTCGCTTCTGGGCGGAGGATCAGCAATCAACTTCACCCGCAACGATGACATCGTTGAAACCAACATGCTCCCCACCGATGGCACCGGCACCATCAAAGCCCGCATCGCCTCGCCCATCGACGGACTCACCTCCGCCCTCGAAGAACCCATGCAACGCTTCGACGACATCAGCCAAGACCTCAACCGACTGCTCATCGCATGGAGTGACCTCGGCGAAAACCTCAACAAACTCGTCGAACCCCGACCCGCCGGATCACAGGACGCCACAGGCAACCTCGCCGCCGTCCTCGCCGAAACTGAAGCCTCCCTCGCCGAAGCACGACACACCCTCAGCAGCTTCCGCGAACTCGTCGATGACCCACAACTCATCGATGACCTCAAGTCCACCGCCGCCAACACCCGCAAACTCACCGACCGCGCCGAAGGCACACTCCAGGCCATCGAAGACACCGCCGCCTCCCTCGAACGCCGCATGGCCGCCGTCGCCGATGACCTGTCCGGCGCCATCGCCTCAGCCTCCGGACTCCTCACCAAAGTCCACGAAGGCGCAGGCACCGCAGGCAAGCTGATCTCCGACCCCGCCCTCTACGACAACCTCAACGACGCCGCCGAACGACTCAAAACCACCCTCCTCGAACTCCGACTCCTCGTCGAAAAAATCCAGGCCGAAGGCGTACTCTCGTCGCTCTAACGCTGAGCCCGTAGAATCCAGTCCATGCGCTACGTCATCATCATCCCCGACGGCGGGGCCGACTACCCACTCGAAGACCTCGACGGCAAAACCGCCCTCGAAGCCGCCAACATCCCCAACACCGACCGACTCGCCGCCACCGGACGACTCGGCACCGCCGTCACCACACCCGACGGCATGCCCTGCGGGTCCGACACCTGCTCCATGTCACTCCTCGGATACAGCCCAAAGAAATACCACACCGGCAGAGCACCCCTCGAAGCCGCCGCCCTAGGCATCGAACTCGCGCCCACCGACTGGATCTTCCGCGTCAACCTCGTCACCGTCATCGACGGACTCATGCAGGACCACTCCGCCGGCGCCATCCGCTCCGACGAAGGACGCCAACTCCTCGACACCATCGCCCAGGTCGCCGAACTTCCGGGGGTGACCTTCCACCCGGGCGTCAGCTACCGCAACATCATGGTCGACCGCTCCAACCAGCGCGACTGGTCCAAGCTCAAAACCACCCCACCTCACGACATCCCCGGCGAACCGATCGATAAACACCTCCCCAAAGGCTCACCCCACGCCAGCGACCTCCTCGACCTCATCGCCGCCTCCGCCATCGCCTTTGCCGACCACGACGTCAACCTCACCCGCCAGGAAATGGGCGAAGCCCCCGCCACCCACGTCTGGCCCTGGGGCCAGGGCATCAAACCCGACATGCCCGCCTTCGCCGACCTCTACCGCCGCAAGGGCGCCATGATCACCGCCGTCGACCTCCTCGCCGGCATCGCCCAACTCATCGGCTGGGACCGCCTCGACGTCCCCGGCCAGACCAGCTACCACGATAACGACTACGCCGCTGCCGGACAGCACGCCATCAAAGCCCTCGACCAATACGAAGTCGTCTGCGTCCACATCGAAGCCCCCGACGAAGCCTCACACGCCGGCGACGCCGCCACCAAAGTCGCCGCCCTCGAAGCCATCGACCAGCACGTCGTCGGTCCCATCCACAACGCCCTCCAACAACGCGATGAGCCCTGGCGAATCCTCATCATGCCCGACCACTACACCCGCGTCGAAACCCGTAAACACGACCCCACCCCAGTCCCCTTCCTCATCGCCGGACACAAAATGCAAGGCGTCGTCCCTCGAGCCTACACCGAAGAAACCGCCAACAACGCCGACCTCAAAATCACCCACGGACACGAACTCATGGAGTTCTTCCTCGACAGCGGCCTCCGCTAGGCTCCTCGAACAAAGCGAGCCCCACCCGGAAGGGTGGGGGCCTCCACGATGAGATAGCCGGCTGCCGGGTGCCACACGTTGCCACCGCGAAGCGCAGGCAACGTGTGTCGACCACCCAACACCACCGCGCGCACAACACAATAACGCGCGCACAAACCACCGCCGTTCAAGCCGTTTCGCGGTCGTTAACGACCGTTTCAAGTCGTCTCAACGTCGCAAACCACCCGAAAACATCACCTCAAAACCCCGCCCCAACCGCGACCACCAACCCCAAAACCCCACCCACACCCCACCACAAGGGTCCACCCCCTCAACGAACCCCAAAAACCACACCCCGCATGCGCACAACCCCCATGCGCACACCTCAAAAAAAGCAAGCCCTCGCTAGATCGCGTGCACATGCCCGTGCCACTCAAGCTGTACGTGCTCATCCGCCAGCCGCTTCTGAAAATCACCCAGCAGAGCCCGATCCCCATGCACCTCATGCGGCTCCACCCCCCGACTCAAACAAAAACTCGCCAGCAGCCCCGCCGACTCACCAATGTTCCACTCCACCGGATGCAGCCGAAACGCCCCGTTCGTGATATGCGTCGTCCCAATGTTCTTACACGCCGGCAGCAGATTCTTCATCCGCACCGGAATCAGCGCCCCCAACGGAATCTGAAACGGATAAGACGCCAGATCCAGACAGTGATCCCCGCCCGTCGAGATGTGCAGGTCAATCCGGTACGCCCCCACACCCACCGAATCATGCACCGGCAACGGCCGATTCCGCTGCACGCTCTCCGACCCCGGGCTGCCCCAGGGCGGGTTCTCACCACACCGCTGCAACACCCCAACATCCCCCTCCGTCACCGTCCGCACCGCCTTGATCCGCCGCGCCTCCCGGATGTAAACCGCCTGCGCCAACCCATCATCACTCCCCATGATATCCGGCCGCAGGTACAGCCTCGGCAGCCCCTTACGCCCGGTCGACCAGTCCTCCGCCTCCGTCTGTAACCAATAAACCAGACAGTTCGTCAGCTCCCGCGCCTCGTTGAGCCGCTCTCGCCGCACGTCCTTCGGCACATCAATAATCGACCCACCGACATAATCATTCATCACCCAGTTCACCAGCGACACGTCATCCACATGCTTCGGATGACGCCACCGCGTCGCATCGATCACCTTCCGGTAATCGAAATACGGAATCCCCCGCCCGTTATTCGCGCCGCGATGCTCCGGCCGCAGAAACGACACTCGCGACTCATGAGGACGATCCCCAAAAGGCTCCCGCCACGACAACAACGGCCCCGGCCAAGGCGGGTCAACCTCCGGCGCATAAGCCTTCCAACGCTCATACCCCCGAGGCATATCGATCACATGATTCGCCGCCGGATCACGATCCCACCCCAGCGCCGCCACCCAGGTGATCGCCTGCTCGTTGTCCGGCTCGGCCTTCGCCTTCGCGTGCATCTCCCCCGTCTCCGACTGCGCCTCCGCCCCCGTCACATACTCCACCTCCGCCAACGGCAGCAGGTCACCCAACTCCGAAGCATCCAGGAACATCGTCGCCGTCACCGTCACATCCGCATCGATCCGCCGCCGATACACCGTCACCGACCGCACCCGATCCCCCTCCACGTCCGCCGCCTTGGGAAACGTGTTCCGCCACACCCGCAGCCGCCCCGCCGCCTCATAAGGCATCAGCATCGACCGCAACGCCGTAAACGCCGCCCGCGGCTCGCAACACAACCGCGACACAAAACCCGACCCCGGATTCAACTCCGGGTCCAGCAACGCATCCCGACTCAGCGGGTAATGCCGCCGATACAACCCCCGAATCGCCTCCCGCAGCGTCCGGTACCGCCCCGTACACCCCTGCGCCTCAATCCACGGATGCTCATCCGGCGGAACCGCCTGCGCCGTCAACTGCCCCCCCACCCAAACCGTCGGCTCCGTCATGATCACCGAATGCCCCGCCTCACAAGCCGCCAACGCCGCCGCACACCCACCCAAACCTCCGCCCACAATCAAAATGTCACACCGCTCATCACGCATAACCAGCAGAATAGCGTCTTATGAAACTCTATCTGGACATGTCGGTGCATTATGCTTCCGGGCAATGATCCGCTACCTCCTCGGCAACAACCGCCTCCCTAAGCTGTGGCTTGCCATGGCCATGCTGCTTTCGGTCCCCGCGTTCTACGGTTGGCTAGATCTGAAGTACCTGAATGCACCTGCTCCTCCAGAATGGATCACCCCCTATCTAGGATGGATGATCGCCTTCCAGCTAGCCACGGGCCTGCTGACAGGGCTGGCAGCAGTGCATGCTTGGAGGATGAAACGACTCACCATCCCCCTTCTCGTAGCGGCAGCACTCGGATCCGCCTATGTCTTCACCCTAACGATCCTACTTGATCAGACGGTACCCGAAGAACTAAGAGAGAATCGTGGTGTGAACCTGACAATCGCTCTACTCCTCTCTTTGATCGTGATGACGACACTGAGCACGCTCACTGTTTTAGCCTTCCTTAGCCAGACCAAAGCGTCAGCCCGCTCTTGATTCACCTCCCCCACCCGCGCCCTTGATCTCCCGGGACCACCGCCCCCGCCTCGTCCAGCACAATCAGTCCCGGGCTGATGGCGCGCAGCTCCTCGAGCAGTCGCCCGCCGAGGCGGGCGTCGATCTGCACGCGGTCGCCCTCGTACCGCCGATCGAGCACCGTCGCCCGCGTCTCCAGGATCGACAGCGCCCGCCCGTCGATCACCGGCAGGTCCAGCGTGGTCGTGATCTGACGCCCGCGAACACCCTCCCGCAGCACCTCGATGACGCGCTCCATTCCCAAGCCCGACCGCGCCGAGATTGCCAGCGCATCCGGGTGCGCCGCCTGCTGGATCAGCAGCTCGGCGTTGCTGTGCATCTTGTCGATCTTGTTGAGCAGCAGCACCCGATGCGGCCGCGTCGCGCCGATCTCGTCGAGCACGTGATTCACCGTCTCGAGCTGCTCCCGCGCCCTCGGGTCCGCGGCATCCAGCACCACCAGCAGCACGTCGGCGTGGATCGCCTCCTCCAGCGTCGCTCGGAACGACGCCACCAGATGGTGCGGCAGGTCGCGCACAAACCCGACCGTGTCCGACAGCATCACCTGATCGCCATCGCCCAGGTCCCACCGCCGGGTCCGCGTGCTCAGCGTCGCGAACAGCTTGTCGTCCGCATACGCCCCGCCCTCGGTCACCGTGTTGAACAGCGTCGACTTCCCCGCATTGGTGTACCCCACGAGCCCGACCGTGAAGTGGTCCTGCCGCCTTGCCGCCACCTCGCGCTGCCGCCGGGCCAAGACCTCAGCGATCTCGCGCTTGAGCTGTGTCTTCTTGCGCTGCACGATCCGCCGGTCGATCTCGAGCTGCTGTTCACCCGGGCCACGGGTCCCGATCCCCGCCGGCGACCCGCCGGCGATCCGTTCGAGGTGCGTCCACATCGCCTTGAGCCGCGGGTAGGTGTACTCGAGCTGCGCCAGTTCCACCTGCAACCGCGCCTCGTGCGTCCGCGCCCGGCTGGCAAAAATATCCAGGATCAACTCCGACCGATCCAGCACCTTCCGCTCGACAACCTTCTCGATCTTCCCGATCTGCGAAGGCGACAGATCGTTCTCGAACAGAATCACCTCCGCCCCCTCGGCGTCCGCCATGACCTTCAGTTCCTCGATCTTCCCCTTGCCCATGAACGTCGCCGGGTCGGGCGTCTGCCGCTTCTGCAGCAGCTCACCCACCGGCACCGCCCCCGCCGTCTCCGCCAGAGATCGCAGTTCATCCAGCGGGTCGTGCGGGTTCACCTGCAGGCCCGGGAGCAGGCAACCAGCGAGAATCGCCTTCTCGTGCTCCACAGCGAGTTGTTCACGACGTAAATCTTGCATTAATCAACACTAACGAATATCAGAAAGAGCATTTCCGCCAGAAATGCCAAAAACCACCATTCAGCGTACCCGCCAGACCGCCCCGCCGCTCGCCAAATCCCCCTCGCAACCGCCTCTTCAACATGCTATGGTACCTGGCTCGGCCTCGATCACCCCCGAGGCCATCCACCCGCCCTCTCCGGACATGCGTCCCGGACTGTTGGAGACGACCATGCCACGCGTCTGTCAGATCACCGGCAAAAGAACCACCACCGGCCACAAGTACACCCTCCGCGGTAAAGCCAAGTACCTCGGCGGCGTCGGGACCAAGGTCACCGGCAAGACCAAGCGCACCTTCAAGCCCAACCTCCAGAAGGTCACCGCCCTGGTGGATGGCGTCCCCACCCGGATCCGCGTGTCGACCAAGGCCATCAAGTCCGGCCTCATCGTCAAGCCCGTCAAGCGGAAATACGCCTACAAGCCTGACGCCAACTGACTTTTCCCATCAGCTTTCCCACCAACATCAACCGTTTTACCCACACCGCCTTGCCACCAGCCCATTCGCAAGGCATGCTCGGGTTGGTTCGGCCTGTTGTTTTCAAGTGATTGTTGTTCATCGCGTTGTCGCGCCCTCCAGAGGGTGAACCACGGAAGACCCTCGGCTCACGGATGAGACGCACCTTCCTTGGAGGGGAGGAGCGTTGGACACCTCGACCACGATGCCCGCCAACACACGATCCTTCACATCCCACACCGGCGACGACGACAAGCAGCGCGTCCTGGATGCCAGCGACATCGTCGCCGTGGTCAGCGAACAACTCGCCATCAAGCCCAAGGGCCGCGAGTACGTCTGCGTCTGCCCGTTTCACGATGACCGCAACCCCTCCATGTGCGTTGTCCCCGAAAAGCAGATCTACCACTGCTTCGTCTGCGGCGCTGGCGGAGATGTCTTCTCGTTCATCATGCGTTACCACCGCCTGAGCTTCCCTGAGGCCCTCAAGCACCTCGCCGAACGCTCGGGGATCGAACTCACCGGCCGCAGAGATCGCCGGGACGATGGCGGCAAGTCGCTGCGTCAACGCGTGTCCGAGGCCAATCAACTGGCCCTCAAGTTCTTCCGCTCCCGCTACAACGACGAGACCATCGGCCGCACCGCCCGTGATTACGCCGAACACCGCGGCATCTCCACTGAGATGATCGAGCGCTTCGAGCTTGGCTACGCACCCGATGCCTGGGACGAGCTCGCCGAAGCCGTCACCCGTAAACAACTCGATCGTGAGGCCTTCATCGCCGCCGGCCTGATCGCCAAGCGCGATCGTGGCGAAGGCCACTTTGACCGGCTGCGCCACCGGTTGGTGTTCCCCATCTCCGATGGCCTGGGCCGCACGGTCGCCTTTGGCGGGCGACGCCTGCGCGAGGAAGACAACCCCAAGTACTGGAACAGCCCCGAGACCGAACTCTTCCACAAAAGCTCGACCCTCTACGGGCTCCATCAGGCCAAGCGGGCCATCATCGCCAGCAAAACCGCGGTCATCGTCGAGGGCTACACCGACGTGATCGCCGCCCACCAGGCCGGTCGCGAGAACGTCGTGGCCACCCTCGGCACCGCCCTGACCCCGGAGCACGTCAAAGCCCTCCGCCGCTTCGCCGAACGCATCGTCCTCGTCTTCGATGGCGACGAGGCCGGCCAGCGTGCCGCTGACCGTGCTGTCGAGGCCTTCCTCACCGAAGAGGTCGATACCGCCGTGGCCATCCTCCCTGGCGGGCAGGACCCCGCGGACCTCCTTGCCACCAGCGAAGGCGTGGAAACCTGGGACGACCTGATCGCCCGGGCTCCCGACGCCCTCGACTTCGGGCTGGGCCGGCTAGCCGCCGAGATCGACGGCGTCACCACCCTCACCGGGCGCCAGAAACTCGCCGAGCGATACGCCGAGAAAATCATCCGGCTGGGTCTCGATCGAGCCTCGGCGACCCGCCGATCCCTGATCACAGGCCGCATCGGGCAGTTGCTCGGGCTCGACGGTCAGGCGACCGAAAGGCTGCTTTCAGAGGCCAGGCGGGCAGCGAAACCGGTCCATACCCCCCCACCAGCGTCTGATAACGCTTACGTCGAGGGATTTGACGCATCTGAAGATGCTAAAAGACTGGCCTTCGCCCTAACCGGGCGTAAACTTAGACTGGCCCTAGCGGCCGAGCGGCAGGCCCTAGCATGCCTGATCCGCCACAACTTCCTGTTCACTAGGTCCTTGGATCAAGGCAGAGCGATCGATGAGTCGCTCATGCCCGGTGATCTCATCGACACGGTGCACCGGAAGCTCTACGCCCTCCTCTACGGGGCGTTGGAGGCTGGCGGATCGATCATGCTGGATCATCTGCTCTCGGACGCGGCCGAGGCCGAGGACCACGAGCTGGCAGGTTTGCTGGCTTCCCTCGGTCGAGACATCCAGGACCTGGGTCTTGACGACCCGGAGGCCGCCGAGCGCGTGCTCGAATCGGCCATGAGGTCTTGGCGGAGCGTCGCCACGCCCCGCCTCGACACACAGGAGGAAGAGAGTGTCACCGCCGATCAGATGCTCAGGGACAAGCTCGAACGAGGTCGAGCCGCAACTGGCCCAGGGCGAATTGGCGGGCAGCGTCGGGTAACGGCCCCTTAAGTTCAGGGCCTCCCGGGTATCCAAGGACACGGGCTCGGTTCACGCCGAGCCAGACACGGAAGACAAGGACGAAACGACCTCATGCTCAACCCACACCTACATCCCGCCGTGACCGAGCTGATGGCCTGCGGCCGAGCCCGCGGTTTCATCACGTTCGATCAGCTCAATGCGCTGCTGCCGGATGAGTACGTCGATCAGAACAAGCTCGCCGAACTGCTGCAGCGGATGCGCCAGGAAAGCATGCTGCTCATCGACGAGGCCCAGATCCCCAACAGCTGGCGCGGCACCGTCGGACTCGTGGCCCCGCCTCAGGACGCCCCCGGACCCACCGGTGCCGACATGATCCCTCAGGAGGAGGAGGCTCCCCCCGAGGGCGCCGCCGCCGCGGCAACCGCTCAGCCCCAGCAGCAACAGCAGGAGAGCGACTCCGAAGAGACCGAAGAGGTCGACGAGGCCACCAAGGCTGAACTCGAAAAAGCCCTTGGCGAAGCAGGCGGGAAGCGCATCGATGACCCGGTCCGCATGTACCTCACCCAGATGGGCGAGATCAGCCTGCTGACCCGCGACGAGGAAATCCGCCTGGCCAAGAAGATCGAGACCACCCGGATGATCTTCCGACGGCTGGTCCTCGAAAACGACTACTCGGTCGCTCAGTCCGTCGAGATCCTCGAGATGGTCGATGCCGGCGACCTGCCCTTCGACCGCACCATGAAGATTTCGACCGCTGAAGAGGACGCCAAGGGCAAGATCGCCGCACGGATCCCCTTCAACCTCAAGACCATCAAGCGGTTGCTCGACCTCAACCGCGAGGACTGGGAACAACTCGAAAAGCCCGGCCGCAAGAGCAAGACCGAGATCCTTCGCCTGCGTCTGCAGATCGAGACCCGGCGGATGAAGATGGCCCGCCTCATCGAAGAGCTCTCGCTGCGGACCTCCAAGATCCAGCCGCTCCTCAAGAAGCTCACCTCGATCTCCAACAAGATGAACCACCTGGTCCGGACCCTCGCCGACGCCGAGAAACACCCGGATCGCTACGACGTTGAAGACGTGATGGTGATGCGCGAGGAACTGGTCGGGCTCCGCTCCCTGATCATCGAAGACCCCGAAGATCTTACCGCCCGCGTCGCCGAGATCCGCTGCGTCTTCGACGAGTACGAGCAGGCTAAACGTGATCTCTCAGGCGGCAACCTCCGTCTGGTGGTCTCGATCGCCAAAAAATATCGCAACCGCGGCCTCTCGTTCCTGGACATCATCCAGGAAGGCAACACCGGCCTGATGCGCGCGGTCGACAAGTACGAGTACAAGCGTGGTTACAAGTTCTCCACGTACGCTACTTGGTGGATCCGTCAGGCCATCACTCGCGCCATCGCCGACCACGCCCGCACCATCCGTATCCCGGTGCACATGATCGAGACGATGAGCAAGCTGCGCAACATCGCCAAGAACCTGCTGCAGGAGCTTAAGCGCGAGCCCACCATCGAAGAGATCGCCGAGGCCGCCAAGATGCCGATCGTTGAGGCTCGCCGTGTGATGAAGATCAGCCGGCACCCCATCAGCCTCGATCGCCCCGTCGGCGAGAGCGAAGACTCCTACTTCGGCGACTTCATCGAGGACGAGCACGCGACCAACCCGTCCGAGACGGCGACCAGCGACATGCTCCGCTCCCGCATCGAGCAGGTGCTCAAGACCCTCACCTACCGGGAGCGCGAGATCATCAAGCTCCGCTACGGTATCGGCGACGGCTACACCTACACCCTCGAAGAGGTTGGCCGCATCTTCAAGGTCACCCGCGAGCGTGTCCGCCAGGTCGAAGCCAAGGCGATCCGCAAGCTCCAGCACCCGGTCCGCAGCCGCAAGCTCGTCGGCTTCCTCTCCGGCGACGAGAACGATGACGACATGCTCGAGTAGTTCAGACCCAGCACCCCTGATACAGCAAAGCCTCGGGCCACGGCCCGAGGCTTTTTCTTGCGTGTTTATTGGTCTTGGCCGCTCAGGCCGCGAGGCGGTACGAGGCCGCTGGCTCGGCAGGCGCCGCCGCGGCAATGAGTTGCTCGCGATAAACCGGATCGCTCACCCACCAGGGCTGGCGACGTGCCTCATCCCAGAGGTAGCGACTGGCGCTGCTCGGGTCGAGCTCGGCCAGGGCCAGGGCGTAGATCTTTGAACGATCATCACAGCTCTTCCAGACGGCGTAGCGATCTCGTGGATCGATCTCGCCAAGATACCGCCGACCAACCGCGACACGTTCCTGGCCCTTGCGCACGGAGCGCATGACCGAAGCGTTTTCGTTGACACGGATCGCTGATAGACCTCGACCGATGATGCTCGGCTCGAAGCCCTGCGCGAGCAGCCGGGCGTGCAGTTCAAACGTCCAGGCAAAGCGGAGGCGTGGGTCAAGCGGGCCGGCCTGATCCAGCAGACTCCGCTTGTAGAAGACCGCGCCGCGGACCGGGTCGCCTTGGGTGTGCCGGAGGAAAGACGAGAGTCGGAGCCCGCGTACCGGGAGGAGCGGGTCAGCCAGTTGCCCACACTCGTCAAGGCCAACCGCTTGTCCGATCAGCCAGGAAGCGCCATCGGAATCGCCCATCCGTCTGGCGACTTCGCTGAGCACCTGCGGCATCAGCAGCGCGTCGGCGTCGAGGAAGCCGATGATTGATCCGGTGGCGACTTCCATCGCACGATTGATCGCCTCGGCGGGTCCGGTGTCGGTGTGGGAGTCGAACCAGTTGATCTGGGCCTCGTAGCGATCCAGGACATCGAGGGTCTGATCACGCGACCCGCCATCGACGACGAGGATTTCGAGGTCGGCATAACCCTGGTCCAGCACCGAGCATAGGGTGCTTTCGAGGGTGTCCCCGGCGTGGAAGCAGGGGATGATGATCGAGACCCGCGGTCGCTGGGCGGAACTGATCTTCCGGGCGGGATTGAGCGCCTGTCGGCGACGTGCTTTGGGTCGTGGTGTTTCCATACTCAGGTTCCATCGGCGAGTCGGCGGGGTGGCGGCAAGGTCTTGGGATTACCGGGCTTAGGCGACGCGGGTGTGGGGTGGTCCATGCCAGAGGTGTGCGCGCACCTGTTGTGAGAGGAGCCACCATGGGTGGGTCAGAATCTCGATCCAGGGCCTGCGGGGCAGGGTTTCGAGGTAAGCGGCGCGCTGCTGGTAGGCTGTGCGCCGGAATACGGAAACGCGCTCGGACCAGCTTAAATCACGCGCAAAAGCGCGCTCAACGGTGACGTGATCCCCGATAAATCCGCTCGGATGCGCGCACGTTTTACTCTGCGGATGCATGCGGTAAGTGGCGAGAGGCTGGTCGATGATGACCGGGTGGTGGCCTTCTTTGAGGAGGGTAAGCCACCAGGCGAAGTCCATGGCGTAGTGGAGAGACTCGTCGAGGTAGCCGTGTTGGTGGTGGAGTTTGGGGTCCCACCAGACGCCGGGTTGGGGGAAGTGAAAGGGGCGGGTGGGTGTTCGGAGTAGCGCGGTGCGGAGGGATATGTCGCGGGAACGGGGTTCGATGAGGATGGGTTCGCCGTGCTGATCGATCTGCTGGCAGCGTCCGGCGACCCAGCGTGCCTGGGGTTGTGCTTGCTTGAGGTTGGCAACGGCGTCGAGTGAACCGGGGAGGAGGGTGTCATCGGAGCAGACCCAGGTGACGAGGTCGCCGTCGGCGTGGCGGAGTCCTTTGTTGATGGCGTGGGTCTGGCCGTTGTCGGGTTCGGAGATGGCGAGGTCGAGGTGCGGGGCGTAGTGGCGGATGATGTCTGTCGAGCCGTCGGTGGAGCCGCCATCGATCACCATGAGTTGGAGGTTGGGGTAGCGCTGATCCAGCACGCTGTCGAGGGTGGCGGCGAGGTAGTCAGCCTGGTTGAAGCTGGGGATGACGACGCTGAGGCGTGGGGCGGTCATGGTGTGTCCTCAGGCGGCGCGGCGGGTTGGTGTTGCTTGATCCGGTCTTAGCTCGGGGAGGTTCTGAGCTTCGCTGTGCTCGGTGGGTTTGGCGGCTCCCTGGTAACGGAGGACCAGCCACTCGCTGGCGAGGGTGTAGAGGAAGTAGATCGCGGAGAGGAGGAAGCCGCGGGGACCGATGCGCCAGCCGTCAAAGTCGCGGAGGCTGCGGTAGATCTCGATGAAGGGTCGGGTCAGGGCGCGGCGGAATGTGAAGCGCAGGCCGTTGCCTGCGAGGGCTTTGGCCTCGGTGTGGGCGTAGCGGGTGAGGTGGCGGCGGAGGAGTTCGGTGTAGCTGTCGGACCAGAAGTGCTGCATCGGGTTGTGGTCGTCGGCGGGGACCCGTCTGTCCTCGAAGCCGTCACGGATACGTGTGAGACGGTTGGCCCAGGGCAACACAGCGCATCGATCACGGTGGATGAGACGCTGCTTCCAGGTGAGGGTTCCCCAGACGGTGCCGTCGAGTCGCTTGCCTTTGAAGTAGAACTTCATGGGTAACGAGAACGCGCCGGCGCCGGGTTCGGCTTCGAGCATCATTCGCATCTGGGCTGCGAGCTGCTCGGGGATGGTTTCATCGGGATCAACCAAGAGGATCCAGTCGTGGCGAGCGATCTTTGCCGCAGCGGCGCGGGTGGGTTCGGCGATAGGTGCGGGGTCGACGTGGAAGACGTGGTCGGCGAAGCGGCGAGCGGTGTCGATTGAGCCATCGCTCGAGCCCATGTCGATGACGATCAGTTCATCGACGAAGGCGAGCGCGGGCAGGCATCGTTCGAGATGGTCTCGCTCGTTGCGGGCGATGACGATAGCGGAGATGGGCGTGGGCATGGGTGACCTCACGCCGCCAGTTTCAGGCGATTGCGTACCTTGTGACGGATTCGCTGGTGCCAGGGCATCCACTGTTGACGGACCCAGTCGAGGTGCTTGAGCAGTCCGGGGGGCGGGTCGGTGTTGAGGGTCGGGTCGATGCCGCGGAAGGGGAGGAACTTCAGGTTCCTGGCGCGCCAGCCGGAGGTGTGGACCTGCGGCTGGTAGTTGATGGAGTGTTCGGCGGTGGAGGGGTGCCAGGGATGAAAGAGCTTGATATCGGGGTTCCAGCGGGCCATGACGCCTTGGGCCTTGAGGCGGGTGTAGACGTCGAGACAGTTGGCGTGGAAGCCGGTGGCGAAGATGGGATGGGTGTCGTAGCCGTTGATGGCGAGCAGGTGTTTCTTGCGGATGGAGAGGCAGGCGCCGTGGTTGGAGGGGTTGGTGATGGTGCAGACGGATCGGAGATGCTCGATATCAACCTGCTCGCGGTGATCCTCTCTGGCCTCGTTGTAGCGGTAGCAATAGACGGCGAGGTTGTCGGTCCGTTGGTGGTCCTGCCATAGCCTGCTGAGGAAGTCGGGTTCGACGATCACGTCGGCGTCGATGATGACGAGGACTTCGCCACGGGCTTCGGTGATGCCGCGGTTAAAGCAGCGGGAGGCGTGGTAGGTGTCGTTGCGGCCCAGAGTGATGGCGCGGAAGTTGGGGTGCTGACTGAGGCGGTTCTGGAGGTCGGTGTGGATGGCGCCGCCGTACTCGACCCAGAGGAGTTCGACGTCCTCATGCGGCAGGTCTTGAGCTGCCATGAAGTCGATGGCGTGGAACTGTTCGCGGAATCCGCCGTCGACCATGAGGACCGTGATCTTGGGTTCCGTGGTGTTGTGGCTCATGCTCCGGATCACTCTCAACAGGCGGCGGGTCGCCAGAGGGGGTCATCGGGTTGGGTGGAGTGGGTGATGCAGCGATGTTCCCTGCTAGTCTTATGGGGCTTGTCAGGCGGCGACGGGTCTTGCGTGAGATGCGATGACCTGCATCAGCGATCGTTCCCAGCCATCCGAGTTCTCGGACGCGGTTGAGCAAGGTGAGGTTATGGCGAGCCCATGATGAGCGGATCGCTGGGTCGCGGGCGAGCAGATCGCTAAGTGATGTTGTCGTAATCCGCTGGGACCAGTTCGGGCGATGGGCCTCGATGGGGATTCGTAGTTGATCGCGGCGGTATCCGAGTGTTGAGAGGGTGTGGTCGCTGAGTTCGTCAAGGTAGTCCCTCGCACATCGCCAGAGCTGAGCATCCGAGAGCGAATAGGACCAGCGATCTGCGTGTGCGGCATCGGGTGAGAGTTTCTGATGCGCGTTGGTGGGGTCGCCGAGGGCCCATGGGAGTGAGCCTGACCGGGCGTAGTTGAGCACGCTGTCGTCCCAGGGGATGTCGAGATTCGCTAGGAGTTTCCTGAGTGTTTCCTGGGGTGAAGCAACGAGGCTTTCATAGTGCAAGATCTGGTCGACGACGCCCGGTGTCTGAATGGCTTCTGCGAGCAGGTTGGGCGCAGCGAGCAGGTCGTCAGCGGAGTCATAGAGGTGATACCAGCGATCACCGACCCAGGTGTTGACGATCGAACAGAGGACAGCGAGAGGATTTCGGATGAGCAGGATGATTCTTGCTTCGGGGAAGAGTTCTCGGAGTTCTCTGAGAACGAGGTAGTACCTCGGTGTCTTGTCCATGAAGACCGAGGCGTTCTGTTGATCGCACCATGCGTTGTAGCGTGCCATGAGTCCGTGTCGGGCGGTCTCGATGTATGCAAGTCGTCCTTCGGGGAGAGCATCGAAGGCTCTCGTAAAGGTGGCGGTCTTAAATCGGGCATCCCAGAGGTCCGGTCGTATGGGGAGTAGGGCGTGGAGCGCGAGCCAGGGTTCGCCGACGGTGGCAATGTCGGGATGAGTACCGAGCATGCGTTGTAGTAGTGTTGAGCCGGCGCGAGGCTGGGAGACGAGGAAGATCAGTCGATGTTCGGGTTTTTCGGGTGTTGTGCTGGTCATGTCAGGCAGCCTGTCTCGACCATGCTCTCAAACTGAAGCGGAGGGCATCTTTGAATCTGAGTTGCCGGAATGATCGTTGTGCTGCACGTTTGGCGAAGGCCTGTTCGAGCCGGTCGAAGCAGAGGTTTGCGGCTATTCGCTGAGAGGTCTGGAGTGAGTCGATCGTGCTCTGATGCTTACGGCGGATGTGATTGACCGCATCCAGATGTCTTTCGGGATTCTGCCGGGAGATGCCCGCGGGATGCAGGCGGTATTCAGAGCCGAGGTGAGCGCAGAAATGGCTGGTGGCGCCGGCGGTGGCCATGCGGATGCGGAGATCCCAATCCTCATAGAGATTTAGCTTCTGGTCGTATCCTCCGACTTGCTTGAAGAGATCTCTGGGCATCAACTCGTTGCGGTAGACGATGCCTTTGGGATAGTCGCGGGCGAGTAGTTTGTCGAGAGTGTTGCCCTGCGGCAGAGCAGTTCCCTCTGCCCAGTCTGCGATGATGTGCCCATCCGAGTCGATCGTCCGGAAATCTGAGAAGACAATCGTCTGGACTGGCAGTGCCCTGAGTAGCTGGAGTTCGGTCTCCAGGCGTGTGGGGAGCATGCGATCGTCGCCGTCGAGGTAGGTCATGAGGTCGCTGGTGCAGAGAGAGGCGGCATGGGATTTGGTGGCGGAGACGCCTTGGTTGTTGTCGTGGAGGGCGTAATCGATGAGGCCGGGGTGCTCGGAAGCGTAGGCCTGGATGAGCTGCTGGGAGTTATCGGAGGAAGCATCATCGATGATGACGATCTGGTCGGGCCGTCGGGTCTGCGCGAGGACGGAGTCGATGGCCTCGCGGAGGTAGTCACACTGGTTATAGGAAGTAATGAAGAGGCTTAGCGTGGGCGGCATGGCGGACCCTCGGTGTGACGTGACTTGATGGTCATCGATCTGTCGGCTCAGGCGGCGGCAGCCTCTTGGTGGTGGCGGATGATCGGACGCTGGTCCTGGCTGAGGTCGGACTCGCGGTGGGTCTGGACCAGGTGGTCGCGGGTGTGGTGGAGGAGGTCTGCGGTGATGCGGACGATCTCGCTGACGGTGACGGAAGCGGGGATGGCCCGGCAGCGGTAGAGCTCGCGTCGTGGGTCATCGTCGCGGAGCAGGAGGTCTTGGCCGAGGTTCTGCCAGCGGGTGCGCGGCATGAGGTCGATGACGGCCCCGGCGTGGGCGGAGGGCAGGAGCATGTTGGAGCCGTGGACGCCTATGACGACGTGGCTCGATGCGTAGCGCTGGCACCACTGGCGTTCGATGGCTGGTGTGATGCGGGGTTCGCGGAGGTCGTTGATGCGCGCGTTCCATGACTCAGGTTCGCCGGGGCCGACGATGGCGAAGTCGAGGGCGGGGAAGCGTTTGGTGAGTTGAGCAGCGAGGGCTTCGATGTGCTGTTTCTGGGTCATTCGTGGGTCTGGTGTGGTCGCCAGACCGATGCGATTGAGCCATGTGTTGACCTTTGCGCGTCTGCGTCCTGCTGGGATGGGTTCGGGCCAGGTGCGGTCGTCGCGCCAGATGAAGGTGATGATGGGTTTCGTGCTGGCGTGCTGCCAGTTGGACTGGGGAAACGGAGCAACACTGGTGAATCGCTCGATGGTGACATCGCGGGGTGCTGGGTGGGGTGTGGCGTGGCTGAGTTTTGCATCGTCGAAGAGGCTGAGCTTGTCGTGGACCCAGTGGTCGAGTTTGGCGGACCATCGGGAGCCTGTGGCTTGGGGCCAGTCGACGGACCAGATTTCAGCGACGCCTGGGGGCACCATCCAGCGGAGGTAGCTGGGGACGAGGGCGATGATGTCGTGATCGGGGTGCTGTTCGAGGTCGCGTTGCAGGCTGAGGAGTTTGAGCAGGCCGTGGCCGTAGAGCCGGTCGAGGGCGTTGACGAGGAGTGGTCGTTGGAGGGTTCGGAACTTCTCGACCTTGATGGAGGGGAGGGTATCGAGGTGGTGTTGGCTGTAGCTGTCGGCGAGCCAGGTGGCAAACCAGGGTGCGGTGTCGGCGTTGAAGACTTCGCCTGTGTCGGCATCGAGTGTCATGGGGGTGAGCAGGCCGTTGCCAGCGGGGAGATCGACGTAATAGCGCCGGTTGCACTCGGGGCATGAGGCTTCGGCGAGGCATCTCATGCCGGGTATCGCCCAGCCGTGCGCGTGGAGGCCCGACCCGTCGTGGGGACAGGCGGCGTCGAGCGGCGGGCTCGGCGTGAGGCGGATCACGCAGCGGCCTTGTCCTGCCCGGTGAGGCGGAGCATGCCGGCGAGTCGGCGTGGCAGTGACTCGGAGGGTCGGGCGTTCTGACGGGCGCATCGAGCCATCCAGGCGTGGGTGTTGGCTTCCTGGCAGTAGCGAGCGACAAGGTTTTTCGCTTTCTGCGGGACGGCGATAATCACATCATCGTGAACGACGATGTAGGGATTGCTGGCGGTGCGCAGGGCGTCGATGACCTGGGTGATCGTCGGCCAACTGGCGATGCGATGAGGCCGCTGGGGTGGGGAGAGGAACAGGCGAGCACCTTCGATGAGGATGACGTGATCGCGGGCGTCTGAGCGGATCATGGCGAGTTCGTCAAGGAGAGGACACTCGTCCTGCGCGGCCTCGCCGAAGGTGTCTCCGCCAGACCAGTGGGCGTCGAGCCAGAAGATGGCGTCGCTATCGAGTTGGTCAAGGACTTTAGGCAGAGCGGATCGCGTGTCGCCGAGGGTCCAGTGGATGTTGCCATCGGGCCATCGCCTGCGGGCGGCCTGGTAGATAGCCTCCTGGGCTTCGATGGTCCAGACGTTGTCGAATCGTTGTCCGGCCCAGAGGGCGGTGTCGCCCTGGAAGGTTCCGGTTTCGATGAAGCTTCGGTAACCGAAGGCGTATTGGAGTTGGAGGATGAGGTCGCGGGGCGCTCCCATTTGAACGATGCCCATGGTGTGCCTCCTTAGGCGCTGCGTCTGAAATGGAAACATCCGACGCAGTTGTGGGTGGGTGGTTCGTCGACGAGTTGGTTGCCGACAATAAACTTGGTTTCGATGACCTCGAAGGGTGCAAAGAGTTCGGTGAAGGTGTCGATGGTGAAGGCGCGGTGGGCGTTGAAGTAGGTGCGGTTGCGTTTTTCGATCGGTACGGAGACATAGATGTTTCCGCCTGGCGCGGTGATGCGCTGAATCTCGGCGATGGCTTTTTCTGAGCCTTGTGGATCGAGGGGGTCGCCGTAGCGACCAAGACCGATGTGCTCGATGACACAAATCGACGAGATGGATTCGACGGTGCCGTCTTCGAAGGGCATCTCGAGGATGCTGCCTTCGACGAAGTCGAGATTAGGCAGTGAGACGGGGAGGGGTCGGATATCGACCATGGTGACGGGTAGGACGCGGCTCATGAAGCCATTGAAGTGGTGGCTGGATCCGACATCGACGTGCCTGGCGGGCTGGGCCTGGAAGATGCGGTGGAAGGCCCAGGTGTCCTGGTAGAAGTAGACGGGCTCGACGGGGGTTTGGTCGGTGGCGTCGGTGACGCAGGGGTAGAGGGTGTAGGCGTTGGGTTGGCGGTCGGCGGGAGCCATCTGCCGGTAGGTCTGGTACTGGCCCCAGAAGGTTCGCCATTGGCGCAGGGTGTCCGGGATGGTCGCGATATCGCGGCCAATCCGGCTTGCCTGGCGGTTCACCATCCATCGGGTTTCGCGGATCATGCTTCGGGTCTCGCGAGGAGCATGGAGAACCTGGCGGTTTGTGGGCTTTCGCCGCCTGGGAAGAGGGGGTCGCCTGGGACGACGTTTTCGAGTCGATACCCGCAGGCGGCGAGGTACTCGGCGATGGCTTCAGGGGAGTTGCCCATGTCGAAGGTGGTCTGGCCGAACTCGAAGACGATGGCGCCGATCGCGCGGTGACGTAGGAGTCTTCGTGCACCCTGAAGGGCTTGAAGCTCGGCGCCTTCGATGTCGATCTTGAGCAGGTCGATGCGCTTGATGTCGCGGCCAGCGCAGAAGGTGTCAAGGGTGGTGACGGGGACGGATTCGGTGCGCTGGGGCTTGATGTCGATGCCGTATTTTTCCAGTGGCCGGACTGCGAGGGTGTTCCACTTGTCGTGGTCATCGTCGTAGACGTGGAGGTCGGCGGTGCCCTCGGCGGCGCTGACGGCGAGTTGGTGGGTTTCGACGGGTGGCCGGCTGAAGCGTTCGGCGAGGCACTGGTAGGTAGCGGGTGTGGGCTCGAAAGCGTGGACATACCCGCCGGTGCCTACGAGTTGCGCGAAGACAGAGGTCAGGTCGCCACAGTTGGCACCGACATCGAAGGCGGTCATGCAGGGCTTGAGGTAGGCGTGGTAGAAGGCTTGTTCGGCGACTTCGACCTGATCGGGTGTGGCGCAGACGACGGGCTCGGGGCGTTGAGTGGGAATCAGCTTGCCTAAGAGCGACTGAATCATCAGGCGGCCCTCCTGTTGTCGTTGGTGTGTGGCTCGACAGACCAGTCGGCGTCGATGAGGACGCTGCCATGGCTGGGTGGCGGAAGTTCGGTGCCCTGGTAGAAGGCGCCGGCGATGACGGTCAGGGTCGAGGCGTTGGCGAGGAAGTCGATGTAGGCGGAGTCGCTGCGATCAGAGCTGAGGCTGAAGGACAGCGGATAGCTGCCGGGCACGAGAGGGATGCGTGGGATCCGACAGATGAGTCGTCCGCGTTCGGGGAGGTCGTCGAAGACGGTGTCGGTCAGTCTGCTGTGGTGAAGGAAGACGGGCACGTCCGAGCCGGTGCGGACGCCGAGACCGACGACAACAGGACCGGGCAGAGTGCGACCGTCTCGTTGATAGTCAAGAACGATATTGACATCCTGGCCGGAGCGGACGCTGTCGATCTCGTGGCCTTCGGTGTCGCGCAGGCTGATCCGGTGGATCCTCACCTCCCCGGAGCCCTCGCGGTCGTCTCGATCGAGAAGCCCATCGTCATCGCCGCGCATGGAGCGGAGGTATTCGCCGACGGCTTCGGTGGGCGCCCCGTCGAAGACGGTCTGACCGTCGCGGAGGACAATCGCCCGGTCGCAGAGGTTCTCGACGGCGGCCATGTTGTGGCTGATGAAGAGAATGGTACGGCCGGACTTGGCGACATCGGACATCTTGCCGAGGCATCGTTTCTGGAACTGGGCGTCGCCGACGGCGAGGACCTCGTCGATGAGTAGGATCTCGGGTTCGAGGTGGGCGGCGACGGCGAAGGCGAGTCGGACGGTCATGCCGGAGGAGTAGCGTTTGACGGGGGTTTCGAGGAAGGCCTCGACGCCCGAGAAGTCAACGATCTCGTCAAATCGTCGGGCGATCTCGTGTCGGCTCATGCCGAGGATTGCGCCGTTGAGGTAGATGTTCTCGCGGCCGGTGAGTTCGGGGTGGAAGCCGGTGCCGACTTCGAGCAGGGAGCCGACGCGGCCGGCGAGTCGAGCGGACCCTGAGGTGGGCTCGGTGATCTGGGCGAGGACTTTGAGGAGAGTGGACTTGCCGGCGCCGTTGCGGCCGATGATGCCGAGGCATTGCCCGGGTTCGGCGGAGAAGCTGATGTCGCGGAGGGCCCAGAACTCGGAGCGGTCGCGCTTCTGCTTTCGGCCTGAGATGGCTTCGCGCAGTGACCCACCAAACGCCTGCATCGCGCCGAGCTTGTAGCGTTTGGAGAGTTGTTCAGCGTGGATCGCCGGTCGTGTCACGGGGTCGTTACTCCGGGTCAGATGACGTCGGCGAACCGACGCTCAGTCCGCAGGAAGAGGTACCCGCCGATGGCCGTCAGGATGATCCCGATGGCGATGGGCAGGAGGAGGGTGGTTGGGCTGAGGTCGTTGCCGAGGATGGCGGCGCGGAAGGCCTCGATGACGCCTGTCATCGGGTTGAGGTGCAGCCAGCCGCGGTAGGCCTCGGGGATGATGGAGGGCGGGTAGATGACCGGCGAGATAAAGAACCAGGTCTGGAGGATAAAGGGCAGGAGGTGGCGGACATCGCGGTACCAGACGGTGATGGCGGAGAGGCCGAGCCCGACGCCTATGGCCGAGAGACAGGCCCCGAGGAGGGCGAGGGGGAGGGCCAGCAGGGACCAGGAGAAAGCGACGCCCAGGGCGACCATGAGGCCAAAGAGGACCAGCAGGGCCAGGGCGAAGTCGACCAGCGGGACGGCGGCGGCGGAGACCGGCAGCACGACCCGGGGGAAGTAGACCTTGGTGAGGATGTGGCGGTTGGCGATGAGGCTCTGGGTGGCGGCGGTGACCGTCGAGGTGAACAGCGTCCAGGGCAGGAGCCCGGCGAAGAGGAAGACAGGATAAGCCGCCCCGCCAACCTTGTCTTCGAGACCCATGGCCTTTCCGAAGAAGAGGTGAAGGACGATCATGCTGACCAGGGGCTGGATAACGGCCCAAGCGACGCCCAGGACGGTCTGGCGGTATCGGACGGAGAAATCGCGTTTGGCGAGCACCCAGGCCAGTTCCCGGTAACGCCAGAGGGTCGCCGGCCCGAGTCCTCGAAGGGCCTGGCCGGGGGCAATGAGGGTTTCCTGGACCTCAGTCGGGGTGACCGAGGCAGGGGATGTCACGGGGACGGTGGACAAGACGGACCTTCCGCTTCGGAGGCCGGCAGCAAGGTGCAGCGCGGCTCATGCCCCTGCGGTATCGATCGGGGGGGATCGCCGGGGTGAGCGGATGGGGCGGGATGGGGTGTGTCCGATAGGGAGAGGGGGGGATCTGACTGTGGTTCATCCAAGTGGCGAGATCAGTCCACTTTGAGACCGGTCGAGCCGTCGAAGAAGACGCCGTTGATGCTCTCGCCACCGTTGTGGGGTCGGATGTTGTCTCCCCCTCGGCCTGGGCTGCTGTTTTGGGCGGCGGCCGAGATACTGACGGAGGCAGGCGTGGCGGCGGCCTGGTTGAAGTTGTCCTGCATCCACTGAAGGGCTTGACCCGCCTCCTGCTGATTCTCGTAGGCGATGTCTTCGTAGGGGGTGTAGCCAACATCGCGACGGAGGACGTCCTCGTCGAAAGTCGCGATGGATGGACCTCGTGAGTTCAAGAAAACGTAGGTGTTGCCGTTGGCGATCATCTCGTCGAGTTGGGAAGGACATTCCCAGAGTTTGCCTTCGCTGGGGGCGTAGTTGCCATAGCCCAGGGCCTCGCCGAGACCGATCGTTTCAGGGCCTAAACCACGGTTGAACTCTTCGGGAATGTCGTTGACGTTGAAACCGGGTGCAGCGCGGTAGGGGGCGAAGCCCGCCCAGCCTCGCGCATTAGGGTATTTAGCAACATCAGCAGGTCCCCAGATGCCGCCACAAGGGAAGAATCCCTTGTAATCAGCTGCATAGGAGGCTGAGGCTAGGTGAAGCTGTCTCAGATTCGAGGCACAGGAGATCTGCTGAGCGACGGCCCGGGCCCGTCCGAGGGCTGGTAAGAGGATGCCAATCAGCAAGGCGATGATCGAGATCACGACAAGGAGTTCGATCAGGGTGAACCCTGAACGTCGGTCTTGTGGGAGATTCGACGGATGAGGAGTCGGAAATGTTTGCCGGTCTATGAACATGGGTCTAACCTCATAGGAGAGCATACGGCGAAAACGCCCGCTGTCACCTGCCAGCCCCCCCTTTTGTCCTCAACTCTCGGGAGACCATGATGTTGATCCGCCAGTTTGGCACCCAGACCGCCTCGCTTGCCGTGCTTCTTGCCGCCTCATTGGCGAGTCAGGCAGCAGCGAATACCCCGACTGTGCTCATTAAGACTGGGGATCTCCATGTTCAGGGGGAGCCGATTCAACGGATGACCACATTGGAGGGAACGCCTGACGGTGGCTACGTCACGCGAATTAAGAGCGATATATTTGATTTCACCCAGTTTTTTTCGAACGTCGAGGTTGAGTCCTTTTACGGGGCTACGCCGGGTAACGCTGGCGCGATCTTCCGGACAGAAAACAATATCGATGCCGTCATCGACATTGGAGGGCGGGGTAGTTTTGTTCATCTGGACTACGGCACGCCGAGGATGAATGACGCTGGTCAGCTCGCCTACAGCACGCGCATCGCAGCGGCTCCTCAAGCGAGTGCCCTCTTCACCGACTTCTCCATGTGGGTCGACGACCGGATGCTGGTGCGTGAGGGGGACGCAACAGACCCTTCGCTGGGGCTGTCGGGTTCGATCTGGACACGCACAACACCGATCGGGATCGCGTCAGACGGGCGGGTCACGTTTTATGGCGACTACACCAACGACGGGGAAGCGATCGTCAACCAGGGCATCTTCTCGGTTGCGGCCGATGGCACCGGGTGGCAGACGCTGTTGAAGTCTGGTGATGTGCTGGGGGTGTCCGGGAGTGTGGTGCCGGTGTCGGAGACGGCGAGCCAGGACTTCATCTCGGACCTGAGTAACGCCGCGGTCTCGACGGATGGCACACGGTATCTGAGTTCGGTGGATGTGGAGACGGGGACGACGACGCCCACATCGATCACGGAGCTGGTCGTGGATGGCAACGCGCAGGTGTGGGACGGGACGGCGACGCTGGTGAAGAGTTTTGTGACGATCCCGGCGTCGGTGGGCGGGCTGCCGGGCGAGTCGTTGGGGACGGCAAGCCAGATTATCGACGGCTTTGACCAGGTGGATGTGAACGACAGCGGGTCGTACATCTTCGGCGGGTTCACGAATCTCGACGATGACCTGATCGTGCTTGACGGGCAGATCATTCATCGCGAGGGGGACGAGTTGCCGCGGTTTGGTGGCGAGGGCGGCACGGTCACGCTCGGGAGTGATGCCAAGACGGTGGCGATCAACAATGACGGCGACTACGCCTTCTCGATAGGCGGGACGGGCAACAGCCAACTCGTGCTCAATGGCGAGGTGGTGATGGCCTCCGGCGACCTGCTGGCGACCGAGAACACGCTGGGCATCATCAACAATGTGATCCTGTCGGATCGGGATGAGAACGATCAGGTGATCGTGCGCTTCCTCGGGCGGGAGACGGGGCAGAGCAGTTTCTCGACGCAGCTCTACGAGCTTGTTTTACAGCTTGATGCCTCGGGGCTACTGGGTGACTACGACCTCAGTGGCGTTCTCGACATCGCGGACGTGGACCTTCTAGTCGCGG
Organism: Phycisphaeraceae bacterium; assembly: GCA_040222855.1. Classification (NCBI taxonomy): domain Bacteria; kingdom Pseudomonadati; phylum Planctomycetota; class Phycisphaerae; order Phycisphaerales; family Phycisphaeraceae; species Phycisphaeraceae bacterium. The sequence goes on from JAVKCD010000003.1 coordinate 357,799, forward strand.
CGATCATCGGTGGCTCGACCGACCCAGAGTTTGATCTCGATGGATCGAATGTCGCTGATTCGGGGGACCTGGCCGAGTGGGTCGAGGTGCTGTTCGGCTCGGCGTTGGGTGACAGCAATCTGGATGGGTCGGTGGACCTGATCGACCTGTCGGCGCTGGCGTCGAACTTTGGCGGATCGGGGACCTACGGGCAAGGTGACTTCAACGCCGATGGCGTCGTGGACCTTATTGATCTGTCGACGCTGGCCACGAGCTTTGGTTTCTCGGCGGCGGTGCCGGAGCCGGCGAGTGCGGCGCTGCTAGGGCTGGGATTGCTCGGTGCGGGTCGGCGGCGTTCGGCTTAGTAGTTGGGATAGAGCCCATCGGTCTCGGCGAGCCAGTCGGCGATGCGATCAACGGCGGCGGGGACGTTGTCATCCGAGATATCGACTTCCAGAAGCGGGAGTCGACTCTGCCGGGCGACTTTGAGCATGGCTTGCTGCTCGTGGATGAAAACGGAGAGGTCGTCGTACTGCCCGGGGTTGCCGGAGACCTTGAGGCGCTCGGTGCGGGCGGACTCGAAGCTGGCGGGGTTGCGCTTGCAGACGATCAGCCGGAATCCGATGGCCACCAGACGCTGTTCGAGCCAGTCGAAGTCGATGGTGCTGGCGTGCTCGCGCTGCTGATAGACGCGGGTGGCGATGTGGAAGCGATCGACGAACCAGGCGTAGTAGCGGAGCTGCTCGAAGAGGGTGATCCACGTCTGGTAGGTCGCCATGGCGAGGTCGTGCTCGTCGGGGTTGAAGTTGATGAGCCCGCGGCCCCAAGGCGTGTTGGTGAACCCGCACCACTCGCCTGAGACGACCGGCGTGTGGTAGCGGTACTTGCGGTCGCCGACGAGCCGGGGGGCTTCGCTGAGGGCAAACGCGAGGTCAGTCTTGTGCGTCAGGCGGGTGCCTTCGAGGATCACTTTGGGGCAGAGCTTGGTCGAGCGGGGTTTGCTGGCAGGTTGGCTGGCGGTCATCAGATCAAGCTATCCCTTTTGACTGGTTCCTGCGAGGCTGACATATTCTATTTTTAGAATATATTAGATCACTGATGTTGCCTGACCCGGTTGATCCATTTTCTGCGGTAGCCGACCCGCGTCGGCGGGCGATCCTGGAGATGCTCACCGAGCGTGAGCGGCCAGTGAACGAGATCGTGGAGCATCTGGGCGTTGATCAGCCGTCGGTGTCGAAGGCGCTCAGGGTGCTGCGTGACCACGGGCTGGTGGAGTCGCTCAAGCGGGGACGGTTTCGGGTGTACCGGATCAACGCGCAGAGGATCAAGGCGGTGCATGACTGGACACTGATCTTCGAGCCTTTCTGGGCTCATCAACTCAGCCGTATCAAGGCCAAAGCCGAGCGCAGGGTGCGCTCAAAAAAGTCAGCTACTGACAGACCGATCACGATTAAGGAGAACGAACCATGACGACCGCAACCGACACCGCCAGCATCGCCCGGCAGCTCACCGACCTGTGCGCGAAGGGGGAGTTTATGACGGCGATCGAGACCCTTTTTAGTGATGATGCCGAGAGCGTCGAGGCGATGGCGATGCCGGGCATGGAGCAGACGATCAAGGGGCTGGAGAAGATCAAGGGCAAGAATCAGTGGTGGATGGAGAATCACGAGGTTCACGGCTTCGAGATCAAGGGGCCGTTCCCGCACGGCGATCGGTTCGCGGTGCTGATGAAGATCGATGTGACCGCCAAGGCCGGCCCGCAGGCGGGGCAACGGAGTGAGATGGAAGAGGTCTGCCTGTACACCGTCAAGAACGGGAAGATCGCGAAGGAAGAGTTCTTCTACGATCAGTGATGAGCCGCCGGGCGCATCTGAAAGGGTGTGCACGGTTTTTTTGTTCGATTAACTCATCCTGGAGTCGGCTATGAATCAGCAGACCTCCCCGCTTGATCCTGTTCTTGAGGTGCATCAGTCGATCGAGATCGACGCGACGGCAGAGGCTGCGTTTGATGCGGTTCTCGAGGAGTTTGGTCCGCTGAGCACTGGCGACGACGGGCGCAGTATGAACCTGAAGATCGAGCCGTGGCCGGGAGGACGGTGGTATCGGGACCTCGGTCACCACAACGGGCATCTGTGGGGTTTTGTTCAGGTGATCAAGCGGCCGATGCTGCTTGAGCTGTACGGGCCGATGTTCATGTCGGATGCGGCGCTCAATCACGTTCAGATCAGGATCACACCACGGGAGCCTGCAGGGGTAACGCTGACGCTGCTGCATCGAGGGGTGGGGATGATTGCGCAGCCGTTTATTGAAGGGACGCAGCGCGGCTGGCGTGAGTCGATCGAGCGGATCAAGCAGATCAGCGAGAGTAGTAACGTCGCCTGATCAGGGCGAGGCCGCCTAGCAGTAATCCGGCGGAGGCTGGTTCAGGCACGCTGTCCATGTCGAGGTAGACCAGGACGCGGTGGGTGTTGTTGTTCTCGTTGGTCTCAGCGACGTAGTTGGACGGATCGACGACGACTTCGAGCCAGTAGGTGCCGGTGTCGAGGCCGGTGACGTCGATCCATTGGGTTGGGATCGAGCGGTGGTAGAGATCGAGCCAGCCGACGGACACGCCGAGGATAACCGCGTCTGTGCTGTTGTAGACACGGCTCTTGGGTGCGCCGGGCAGCGTGAGATCCCAAGTGGTCGAGTCGACTAGGGCATGGCTGGTCTTGAGGTTGCTGGCGACGATGCCGCCGAGGCCATCATTGGGTCCGCCCGGGATGGCCTCGCGGAGGTTGTATTGCGCAAGCCCGACGAGGTTGAGATGGCCGAAAGGCGGGTCGGCGTTCTCAAAGACACCCAGGAGTTGAGACTCGATCGATCCATCGGTCTGATGAATGCGCTGGTAGACGGTCTGGGTCATGTTGACATCGGTGATCTCAACGACCTCGAAGGGCCCGTCGCCGATGTTGGGTATGGCTGCGGAGAAGCGGTAGATCACGCGCCCAGGAATCACGTCGAGGTCGAAGACGCCGTCGTACATGAACCCGCGTGACACGGAAGAAACTGCGGTAAGGTCAGGCAGCAATGGTCCGGCGTGAGCCGAAGCGGCCATCATCCCTATCGCTCCGATCATCATGATGCCAGTCCGCCGCATGTGCATATCTCCTCGTCTTCCTGGTTCACCATAGTATGCCCCCTGTCTCACGAGAGGTCGGTGATTCCTCAAGGTTCTGATATCAGGGCTGGTTCTCTGGGCAGGCTGGAGGGAATAGACTGCCCATCAGACCTGTTTCACGTCAGCCCGACTCGAACACCAAGGAACCGAGCCCATGATCAACTGCCCGGATACGGAGACCTTTATGGAAGGTCTGGTCAAGCGTAACCCTCACGAGGAGGAGTTTCATCAGGCGGTTCGGGAGGTCGCTGAGTCGGTGGTGCCGTTTGTTCTTGATCACGATGAGTACCGCAAGGCGCAGATTCTCGAGCGGATGACCGAGCCGGATCGGATCATCATCTTCCGGGTGACCTGGGTGGACGATGAGGGAAACTTCCGGGCCAATCGGGCCTGGCGGGTTCAGTTCAACAACTCGATCGGTCCGTACAAGGGCGGGCTTCGCTTCCATCCGACGGTGACGCTGAGTGTGCTCAAGTTCCTCGGCTTCGAGCAGGTCTTCAAGAACAGCCTCACCGGCCTGCCGATGGGCGGGGCCAAAGGCGGGTCGAACTTCAATCCCAAGGGCAAGTCGGACCAGGAGGTCATGCGGTTCTGCCACTCGCTGATGATCGAGCTGCACCGGCACATTGGTGAAGACACCGATGTGCCCGCGGGTGACATCGGCGTTGGCGGGCGAGAAGTGTCCTATCTGTTCGGCCAGTACAAACGGCTGGCCAATCGATTCGTCGGAACACTCACGGGCAAGGGTCTTTCGTTTGGCGGGAGTCTGGTACGCACCGAAGCGACAGGTTTTGGCTGTGTCTACTTCTGCGACAACATGCTCCAGCACGCAGGCGAGTCGTTGGATGGCAAGACGGTCGCCATCTCAGGCTCAGGCAACGTCGCGATCTACGCGGCACAGAAAGCTGCCGAACTAGGCGCGAAGGTCGTAACCCTGTCTGACTCCGGCGGATTCATCCACGATCCCGATGGCATCGATGCTGACAAACTCGATTTCATCAAGGATCTCAAGGAGGTCCGGCGCGGGCGTATCAGCGAGTACGCCGAGAAATACAAGAAGGCTGAGTTCACCGCCGACCAGCGGCCATGGTCGGTGCCGGTGGATATCGCCATGCCGTGCGCCACTCAGAACGAGCTGAATCTTGAAGAGGCCAATCGGCTCATCAGCAACGGCGTGGTCGCCGTGAGCGAGGGTGCGAACATGCCGACCGAGTACGACGCGGCCCACGCGTTTCTTAAGAAGAAGGTGCTCTTTGCCCCTGCCAAGGCGGCGAACGCGGGCGGAGTGGCGGTCTCGGGTCTCGAACAGAGTCAGAATGCGCTGCGACTGCAGTGGTCTCACGAAGAGGTCGATTCGCGACTAAAGACGATCATGAAGGACATCCATGGTAAGTGCGTGAACTACGGCGAGGAGAAGTCCATGCCGGTGAACTACGTCAAGGGAGCGAACATCGCGGGTTTCGTTAAGGTCGCCGATGCGATGCTGGCCTACGGTGCTGTCTGATGATTCATCCGGTAACCCCTGGAAGGGACTCTTATGAAGGCCTCTGACCTCTTTATCGCAGCGCTCGAAAGCGAGGGGGTTGAGTACGTCTTCGGTATCCCGGGCGAAGAGAACCTCGATTTTCTCGACTCGCTCTCGCGTTCGTCGATCAGACTCATCCTGACTCGCCACGAGCAAGCCGCGGGCTTCATGGCCGCGACCTACGGTCGACTCACGGGTAAGGCCGGCGTCTGCCTCTCGACGCTCGGACCGGGCGCAACGAATCTCGTGACGCCAGCTGCGTATGCCCAGCTTGGCGGGTTACCGATGGTGATGATTACCGGCCAGAAGCCGGTCAAGACCTCCAAGCAGGGTCAGTTTCAGATCATCGATGTGGTGGACATGATGACGCCGCTGACCAAGTACACGCGCCAGCTCGTCGCGGGGGCGAACATCCCGTCGCGTGTGCGCGAGGCGTTCCGGCTGGCGCAGGAAGAGAAGCCAGGAGCGACTCACCTCGAGCTTCCCGAGGATATCGCCGCCGAACAAACCGACGAACCGGTGATTCCAGCGAGTCTGGTGCGCCGACCGCTGGCTGAACATAAATCGATTGCTGCAGCGCACGACCTGATCGCCAAGGCGAAGACCCCTCTACTGCTGATTGGCGCTGGCGCCAATCGCAAACTCACCTGCAAGATGCTCCGTCGATTCGTGGCGAAACTCGGTATCCCGTATGTCACGACACAGATGGGTAAGGGCGTGGTCGATGAGCGCGACCCGCTCTTTCTTGGGAATGCGGCGCTGTCCACGGGTGACTTCGTGCACCGCGCGATCGAAGCCGCGGACCTGATCATCAACATCGGCCACGATGTCGTGGAGAAGCCTCCGTTCTTCATGCACCCGGGCGGGGTCAAGGTCGTTCACATCAGCTTTAACTCAGCGGAGGTCGATCCGGTTTACTTCCCGCAGGTCGAGGTCATCGGCGATATCGCCAACTCGATCTGGCAACTCGCCGAGCAGCTATCGCCACAGAAACACTGGGATTTTGGACGGCTGCTCACGGTCCGAGAGGCCGGTCAGGAACATCTCGCAGAGGGTGCGGAGGACGATCGCTTTCCTGTATACCCCCAGCGCCTCGTCGCCGACACCCGCGCCGTGATGTCGTCCGATGGCATCATCGCGCTCGACAACGGCGTCTACAAGATCTGGTTTGCTCGCAACTACCCGGCTCATGAGCCCAACACCGTCCTACTGGATAACGCGCTAGCGACGATGGGGGCGGGTCTGCCCTCAGCGATGGCGGCGCGCATCGTCTTCCCTGAGCGAAAGATCATGGCGATCTGCGGCGATGGCGGGTTCATGATGAACTCCGCAGAGCTCGAAACCGCCGTCCGATTGAAAATGCAGCTCGTGGTGCTGATCCTGCGCGATAACGCCTACGGCATGATCAAGTGGAAACAGGCCCACATGGGTCTGGCCAACTTCGGTCTCGATTATGGTAACCCTGATTTCGTCAAGTACGCCGAGAGCTACGGCGCGAAGGGCTACCGTGTCGAGTCCACAGATCAGCTAAGGCCCCTCCTGGAACGCTGCCACCAGGAGCCAGGCGTGCATGTCATCGACATACCGGTCGATTACAGCGACAATGACCGCATCCTGAACCACGAGATCCAGGAACGCAGCGCAGCCATCTGACCGAATGACCCGTTACTTACGGAACCGCCGATGCTCGAGAAGTCCTACCCGTTCTATCTCGCCAACAAGGCCGAGTCACCCAATGCCGACCTGATCGTGACCGACAAGTACACCGGCGAACCGGCCACGCGGGTCGCGATGGCTTCGCCGGAGGATATTGACCGCGCGATCACCGCCGCGGAGAAGGCCACGCGGCCGATGCAGGAGTTCCTGCCTTATCAGCGTCAGGCCGTGCTCGATCACGCGGTCAAGCGTTTTGCCGAGCGATCTGACGAACTCGCCGAAGCGCTCTGCATCGAAGCTGGCAAGCCGATCAAGGACTCGCGGGGCGAAGTCTCCCGCTTGATCGACACCTTCCGTATCGCCGCCGAGGAGTCGGTGCGCATCAACGGCGAGGTCCAGGAACTACAGATCTCGGCGCGAGCCAAGGGTTACACCGGGATGTGGAAGCGCGTGCCGATCGGCCCCTGCTCATTCATCTCGCCATTCAACTTCCCGCTGAACCTCGCCGCTCACAAAGTCGCACCGGCCATCGCCGCGGGCTGCCCGTTTGTACTCAAGCCAGCCAGCCTGACGCCAATCGGTGCCCTGATCATCGGCGAGGTACTCGCTGAGACCGATCTGCCGGAAGGCGCTTTCTCGATTCTTCCCTGTCGACGTGACGGGGCGGACCTGTTCACGACGGATGAACGCTTTAAGCTCCTGAGTTTCACCGGCTCGCCCGATGTCGGCTGGGCCCTGAAAGCCAAAGCCGGGAAGAAACCAGTCATCCTCGAGCTTGGCGGGAACGCCGCCTGTGTGGTCGATCACGATGCCGACTTGAAAGACGCCGTCGAACGGATCGTCTTTGGTGCGTTCTACCAGTCCGGTCAGAGCTGCATCGGCGTCCAACGCATCCTGATCCATGCGAATATCTACGACGCCTTCAAGGCACTGCTCATCGAGAAAACCAAGGCTCTGGTCGCAGGCAACCCACGAGACGAAAAGACCTTTATCGGCCCGATGATCTCCGAGAAGGAGGCCACACGACTCGATACCTGGGTCCAGAGCGCAGTCAAAGCCGGGGCCACGCTTCTCTGTGGCGGGCAGCGCGAGGGAGCGATGCTCCAGGCCACGCTGCTTGAAAATGTCCCGAAGGATGAAGCGGTCTGCACCGAGGAAGCCTTCGGGCCTGTCGCGGTGCTGAGTCGGTTTACCGATTTCGATCAAGCCCTCGATACGGTCAACGACTCGGCCTTTGGGCTCCAGGCCGGCATCTTCACTACAGACATCCACAAGGCACTCAAAGCCTGGAACACGCTCGATGTCGGCGGCGTCGTCATCGGCGACGTCCCGTCCTGGCGCGTCGATCACATGCCTTACGGCGGGGTCAAAGACTCCGGACTGGGACGCGAGGGCATCCGCTTTGCCATCGACGACATGACCGAGATCCGCAACCTCATCATCCGAACCCCGCCAAGGTAATCCGCCACGCTCGCTACAATGGCGGCATGGGCGAACTCGGGATCGAACAACTCACCACCATCGGGTGGCGTGAACGCGTGGCATTGCCCGCGTGGGGGGTTCGCTCGCTCCGGGCAAAGATCGACACCGGGGCACGCACCTCCGCCATCGACGTCCCCGAGATCATCGAGCTGCCCGATGGCCGGGTGCGCTTCGAGATCGTCCTGCGCACCAGCCCGGATCGGATCACCCGCTGGGTCGAAGCCGAAGTCGCTCGCACCTCAGTGGTCAAGCCATCCTCAGGCGAAAAACAGGAACGCCTGGTCTGCCGGACGCCGCTGAGGCTCGCCGGGCGAGAGCACGAGATCGAGATCTCATTGGTCTGCCGCAGGGGCATGCTGTGCCGGATGCTCATCGGTCGAACAGCCATCGCCGGCTACTACGCCGTGGACGCTGCGAGTAAGTATTTGCACCCCCTCCCTAAGCGAAGGAAATCCTCATGAAGCTTGGCATACTCTCAATGGCTCCTCGTGCTTACAGCACCCGGCGACTCAAGCAGGCCGCGCTTGACCGCGGTCACGAGGCCAAGATTCTCAGCACGCTGCGCTTCGCCATCGAACTGCAACACGGCAGGCCCGATCTCTATCTGCGTTCCAAGCCCTTAGGCGACTACGACGCGATCCTGCCTCGGGTCGGAGCTTCGATCACCTACTTCGGGACCGCAGTCGTCCGGCAGTTCGAGCAGATGGATGTCTACACGCCCAACACCGCGACCGGCATCACCAACTCGCGCGACAAGCTCCGCTCTCTCCAGATCCTCTCACGGCACGATGTCGGCATCCCGCACACCACCTTCGTCCGCGATCGTTCGGACGTGCTGCCCGCGATCGAACGTCTCGGCGGGGCCCCGGTCATCATCAAGATCCTCGAAGGCACCCAGGGCATCGGCGTGATCCTCGCCGACACCACCAAGGTCGCTGAGGCCATCATCGAAACGCTCCAGTCGGCGAAGCAGAACGTGCTGATCCAGCGTTTCGTCAAGGAAAGCAAGGGCCGCGATCTCCGCGCCTTCGTTGTCGGCGATCGCGTGGTCGGGGCGATGCGCCGGGTCGCTCAGGGCGATGAGTTCCGCTCGAATGTGCACCGCGGGGGACGCGCCGAGGCCGTAACTCTTGAGCCCGAGTACGAGGAAACCGCCGTCCGCGCGGCCCAGATCATGGGACTGCGCGTGGGTGGCGTCGATATGCTCGAAACCAACGATGGCCCGCAGGTCATGGAGGTCAACTCGTCACCAGGCCTTGAAGGGATCGAGACAGCGACCGGACTTGACATCGCCGGGGCCGTGATCGATTACATGGCCAATCAGGTCAACTTCCCCGAGCTGGACATCCGCCAACGACTGACAGTCTCCAAAGGCTATGGCGTCGCCGAACTCGTGCTCCCCGAAGGATCGACGCTGGTGGGCACGGCGATTCAGGATTCCGGGCTCCGCGACAAGGACATCGTCGTGCTCAACCTCCATCGTGGCACCTCGGTCATCTCAAACCCGAAGGTCTCGAGAGTGCTCGAAGCCGGCGATCGACTGCTCTGCTACGGAAAACTCGAATCGATGCGCGACCTGGTCCCAGAGCGAAAGAAGCGCAAGCACCGCATCAAGGTCCAGCAGCTCTCGGCTGAAACACTGGATCAACTGGAACCTCGCTGATGGGTAAGTCCTCCGCTGAGTCCTGGGGCGACGGGCGTGTGAACCTCGGACAACGGGCCCAGGTCTCCCTCACCGTTTCCGAGAGCTACTCCGGGGCCGACGTCAAGATCCCACTGGTCGTCTGGCGTGGTCGGGAGGAGGGCCCGAAGGTCTTTGTCACCGCAGCGGTTCACGGCGACGAGATCAACGGCACCGGCATCATCCGACACCTCCTCCGAGAAGCGCCCTTCGAGGTTCTGCGAGGGACGCTCATCCTCGCTCCGGTCGTCAACATGTTCGGTTTCGAGCGTCACTCGCGCTATCTGCCCGACCGACGCGACCTCAACCGCTCGTTCCCCGGCAGCAAAGAAGGCAGTCTGGCGAGTCGTCTGGCTCGCATGTTCTTCGATAACGTCGTCAAGAAATGCGACTACGGCATCGACCTCCACACCGCAGCGGTCCGCAGGACCAACTTCCCCAACGTCCGGGCCGATCTCACCAACCCGAAGCTCGCCAGCTTTGCCAGGTCGTTCGGTGCCGAACTCATCGTCAGCGGGCAAGGCCCCGCAGGCTCGCTGCGCGCCTCGGCGTGCAAAGCCGGGGTGCCGACGATCATTCTCGAAGCCGGCGAGGTCTGGAAAGTCGAACCGTCTGTGCTCAGCTACGCCGTCGGAGGCATCAGCTCCTGCCTGGCCTACCTCAAGATGATCGATCAGCCAATGCGCAAACCCCCGTATCGCATCGAGACCGATGCCACCAAGTGGGTCCGTGCCAAACGCGGAGGCTTTCTCGAGTTTCACGTCGCGCCCGGCGTGATCGTCAGCAAGGGCCAGGCGCTGGCAACTAACACCAGCCTCACGGGTGTCGAACACAGCCAGATCACCGCGCCACGCTCCGGCGTCGTGCTCGGGATGACCACCATCCCCTCGGTCGCGCCCGGCGACCCGGTCTGCCACATCGCTTTCCCGCAGAAAGGTTCACTGCAACGCATCGAACGCATCGTCGAAGGCTTTAGCCAGGAGAGCACCCACACCCAACTACGCGATGATCTTGCCTCGGCCTTCACCGTCAAACCATCCGAACAAGACCCCGCAAACCCCTCTAAAACCCCATAAATCCTTGATTGAGACGCTCATAGCCGATAGCCTATGCGGGCCTGCAGGATGAACCTGGCCGAGACCCGGCCCTACAGAGAGACCCATTTAGGGGTCTACACCATGACACAGCCAAGCACCGGCTCCACCGTCGTCACCGGCGGCGACGAAGCCGCTCCCAACCCGATCTTCAACGACTACGCCCCCCTTCCGCGCTGCTTCGACGAGTTCATCGACCAGCGCGGAAAGCCCCGTCCAGTCGCCGCCGACGTCTGCGGACTTTTCGATGCCCTCGGGCGAGAAGAACTCGCCGACCGTCATCGCCTCTCCGAGCACATGCTCATGCGCTCCGGCGTCACGTTCTCGGTCTACGCAGACAACCAGGGCACCGAAAAAATCTTCCCCGTTGACATCATCCCGCGTGTCATTGGCGGCGATGACTGGAGCCAGCTAGAAAAAGGCCTGGTTCAGCGCGTGACCGCGCTCAACCTGTTCCTCGACGACATCTACACCGACCAGCGCATCCTCAAGGATGGCATCATCCCAAGAGCCTGCATCGAGCGGTGCCCCGCCTTCGAGCCCAAAGCCGTGGGGTTCCGCCCCCCCGGCAAGACAAGAGTTCACATCGCTGGCATCGACCTGATCCGCGATGGCGAAGGCACCTTCCGCGTCCTCGAAGACAACCTGCGCACCCCCTCAGGCGTTTCCTATGTGCTCGAAAACCGCGAGTTGATGAAGCGTGCTCTGCCCCGAGTCTTCGCCTCGTCCCATGTCCGGGCCGTCTCGGATTACCCTCAGCAACTCCGCGAGGCCATGCGCCAGACCGCCCCCGAAGGCATCGAGAACCCCAACCTGGTCGTGCTCACGCCCGGCCCGTTTAACTCCGCCTATTTTGAGCACTCCTTCCTCGCTCGCATGATGGGGATCGAGCTCGTGCAGAACTCCGACCTCTTCGTCAAAGACGGACAGGTCTGGATGCACACCACCCACGGTCCCGAAGTGGTCCACGTCATCTACAAACGCATCGATGACGACTACCTCGACCCGGAAATCTTCAACCCCAAGAGCATGCTCGGCGTCCCGGGCCTCTACAACGTCTACCGCGAGGGCCGTGTCACCCTCGTCAACGCCATCGGAAACGGCGTCGCAGACGACAAGGGCATCTACCCCTACGTCCCGCGCATTATCAAGTACTACCTCGATGAAGAAGCGATCATCGGCCAGGTCGAAACCCTCATCTGTGCAGAACGCGATGATGTCAGGAAAGTCCTCGACAAACTCGATCAGTATGTCGTTAAGAAAGTCGATGGTGCTGGCGGATACGGCATGCTCATGGGACCGTCCGCGACCAAAGCCGAGCTCAACGACTTCCGCAAGATCCTCAAGCAATCGCCCGAACGCTACATCGCGCAGCCACTGGTCGAACTGTCGGCCTGCCCGACGTGGATCGACGGCAAGGCAGCCCCACGCCGTGTGGACCTGCGACCCTTCATCATTACGGGCCAATCCAGTTGGGTCCTTCCCGGCGGGCTCACCCGAGTCGCCCTCCGCGAGGGCTCCTACGTCGTGAACTCAAGCCAGGGCGGCGGGTCCAAAGACACCTGGGTCCTTCAGGGAGCCGATGAGGCATGATTTCCCGTGTCGCCGAGTGCTGTTACTGGCTGTTCCGCTACGTCGAACGCGTCGAGTCGACCTCGCGCCTGCTGCGCGTCAACCGCAGCTTCGCCCTCGACGCCCAGCTCCCGAGCCTCGAACGATTCCGCCCCCTCATCATCGTCTCCGGCGAAGAGAAACGCTTCACCAAACTCCTGGGTGCCGACGCAGCTAATGACCGCGAACGCGTCCACCACTTCCTCGCCTGGGACAACGAGTGCCCCGTCTCGATCATCAGCTCCATCCGCTGGGCACGCGAGAACGCCCGCACCATCCGCGAAGTCATCTCCGTCGATATGTGGGAATCCCTCAACGGCTTCTGGCACTGGATGGCCACCGGCGAAGGCAAGGGCCTCTACTACAGCAACCCCGACGACTTCTACCGCTGGGCGCGCGACTGGCCGCACGAGTTCTACGGCATCGCCCACTCCACCCTGCTCCACGATGAAGCCTTCGACTTCATGCGTCTGGGAATGCACCTTGAGCGCGTCGGGCAGACGGCCCGACTCCTCGACGTCAAGCACCACATGCTCGCCGCCGCGGATGATACCCCCTCGATCAAACCACTCGAGAACGCCGTGCTGATCGAACTGCTCCACGGCCTCTCCGCCCACGACGCCTACCGACGGCACACCGGCGGACTCTCGGCCCGGGGCGTCATGGACTTCGTCCTCCTGGAACCCGCCTTCCCCAGATCCGTTGTGCACAACCTCGAACAGGCCTGGACCATCCTTCACCGGCTCAGCGGCTTCGCCAACGCCCCCGACTCCCCCGCCAACCCCTACCAGCTCATCGAAGACCTCCGCGACCGGGTCCGCGCCTATCGTGGTGCCGAACTCAATCGCGACCAGCTCCACGCCGAGCTGACCGACGTGGTCGATCAGACCACCGCCATCGGCATCGCCATCGGCGAACGCTACTTCGCCCGCGAAACCCCAAAAAAACAGAGCCAGAGTCAGACTCAGACCGCAGGCTCCGGCGTCAGCGCCTGAGCCCGGCCAGTTAGGGGTTTCCGCCCTTGACCCACGAGACCGTTTCTCGATAAAGTGTGCAACGACAAAAGATAATCTTATCGAAAGATCATAAATGATTCGCCACCGCCTGATCGTCGCCTACATCCTCTGCTCCTCCTACGACGAGGACGGCTACCCACGCCGGTACCTCCGCGGGATCTTCCCCTCCAACACCCTCGGCTGCCTGACCACCCTCACCGAATCCCTCAACGGCTCCGGGCTCCTCACCCCCGACACCGACATCGAGGTCCGTTGCTACGACGACACCCTCGAATCGCCACCCATCCGGCAACTCGCCGCCGAAGCCGACGCCAACACCACCGTCCTGATCGGCCTCGCCGGCGTCCAGAGCTGCCAGTTCGCCCGCGCAACCGACCTCGCCCTCCAGTGCCGGGATCTCGGCATGCCCGTACTCGTAGGCGGATTCCACGTCAGCGGATCACTCGCCATGCTCGACCACACACCCTTCGAGTTGCAGCGACTCACCAACGCAGGCGTCTCGCTGATTAGCGGCGAAGCCGAGTCACCCAACGCCCTTGCTGCCATCTTCAACGATGCCTGCGCAGGCCAACTTCAACCCGTTTACACCATGCCAACGGCTCCTTGCCTAACACCAGCACCCCTTCCACGCACCACCGGCAAGTACAAGCGCCGGTTCTTCAGCGGCCGGGTCGCTCCCCTTGACACCAGCCGAGGCTGCCCCTTCAACTGCTCCTTCTGCACCGTCATCAACGTCCTGGGCCGATCGATGCGCCACCGCCCCGTGGACCGCATCCTCGCCGAAGTCGAACGCGCTTACGACGAAGGGATCCGCATGTGGTTCTTCGTCGATGACAACCTCGCCCGCAGCCCCATCTGGGAAGAACTCTTCGACGGGCTCATCGCCTTCAGGAAACGCTACCCGAAGATCACCTTCATCATGCAGATCGATACGCTCGCCTACAAACTCCCAAACTTCGCGGAGAAAGCGCGTGATGCCGGCTGCATCGCCGCCTTCATCGGCATGGAGAGCATCGATCCGGAGAATCTCAAAGAGGTCGGCAAGCGGCAAAACCATGTCGATGACTACGCCCACATGGTCGAGACGTGGCACAAGGCTGGCATCTTCGTCGAGGTCGGTTACATCACGGGCATGAGCCACGACACGCCAGAGTCCATCGACGACGCCGTGACAACACTCATCGAAAAAGTAGGCGTCGACTTGGTCGCCTTCTTCATGCTCACCCCGCTGCCGGGTTCCAAAGATCACCAGCAGCTCATCAACGATGGCACCATCCTCGACGCCGACCTCAACAACTACGACTCGATCCACACCACCTTCCGACACAAACGCATGACCGGTACCGACTGGGACGCCGCGTACCGCCGCGCTTGGGAACGCTTCTACTCCACCGAAAACATCACCCGCGTCCTGCTCCGCGCCCCCAAGCGCGTCTACTGGTCAATCTTCTGGATGATGCTCTGGTACCGACACGCCGTGCTCAGTCAGGAGCACCCCATGTTCAGCGGGTACGTCCGCTCCAAAAAACGCACCGAGCGACGACCCGAGCTCCAACGCGAATCCATCCCGCGATTCCTCCTCCGACGACTAGGCGACTCCTGCCGAGGCATCGGCCGATCCATCCAGCTCTACTTCGAGTTCCAGGAAATCTGGCTGATCACTCGCAAGCGCGATGACCCCCGCCGACAAACACTCGCCGACCTCCGCTACCGACTCGCCGTGGCGACACGCCAACTCGACGCCGCTGTCGATCCGCTGATGACCGCCATGCGCCAAGGCGTCCGCGACACGCTCTCCGCAGTCGATGGCTCGCGCCAACGCACCCGCCGCAGAGCCCTCCGCGCCCTCCGCAGCCTCCACGCCTGGAAAATCGCCGCGTCCAAGAGCGCCCCCAACGTCACCGCGCTCCGCGAGCACGCGATGCACGCCTACGAGTCCGTTGTCTGTCGCGACCTTAGCCTCCGACGCCGGGTCACCGCACAGTGGTGTCAGCTCGGGAGTGAACTCCGCCACGGCCTGCCCAGTCTCCGACGCCTGGCCTGGACACCCATCAACATCACCCTCGAACTGGTGATGGGCCTGCGCTTCGTCACCGCCTTCATCTTCAAACCCCCCGTCCCCGGCAACTAACCCGCGCTCGCATCCAAAAAACGATTAACCTGTACTCACGCACCACTCAGGAGCCGCGTGATGTCCACCACCGCGATCGTTCTCATCGTGCTAGCCGTCCTCGCCGTCCTCCTCCTCGCCATCATCATCTGGCTCGTCGGCATCTACAACCGACTCGTCACCCTCCGCAACCGCAACGAGAACGCCTTCGCCCAGATCGACGTCCAGCTCAAACGCCGCTACGACCTCATCCCCAACCTCGTCGAGACCGCCAAGGGCTACATGGCCCACGAACGCGAGACCCTTGATGCCGTCATCAGCGCTCGTAATCAGGCCATGAAGATCGAGGCCAACATCGGCGGGCCAGGCGGCATTGACGCCGCCGCCATCGGCCAACTCGCCTCCGCCGAAGGTGCCCTCACCGGAGCCCTTGGCCGACTCATGGCCGTCATGGAAGCCTACCCCGACCTCAAGGCCAACCAGAACATGCTCGCCATCCAGGAAGAACTCACCACCACCGAGAACAAGATCGCCTTCTCCCGCCAGGCCTTCAACGATTCAGTCACCGTCTACGAATCCTACCGAGAGTCTTTCCCACCCGTGATCTTCGCCGGCATGTTCGGCTTCAAAGAAGCTACCGTCTGGGAACTCGACGAACCCGAAGCCAAGTCCGCCCCCAGGGTCAGCTTCTAAAGATCCGCCTCAACCCAACGCTGACCGCCCATGGCCATGGACTTCTTCGAGCACCAGGAACAGGCCAGACGCCAGACCACCTGGCTCGTCGTGCTCTTCATCCTCGCCGTCCTCGCGATCATCGCCGCCGTGTACGGCAGCGTCGTCGCCGGACTCATGCTCGCCAACAGCAACACGATTTCCTGGAACGACCCCCGTCTGATCCTCGGGGTCACCACTGTCGTCGGCCTCGTCGTCCTGATGGGCACCCTCTACAAACTCGCCTCACTCTCCGCTGGCGGAGCCGCCGTGGCAGAATCACTCGGCGGCCGCCTGATTCAACGCAACACCCACGATCCCGACGAACAAAAGGCCCTCAACATCGTCGACGAAATGGCCATCGCCGCCGGCATGGCCGTCCCACCCATCTACGTCGTCCAGGGCTCGGGCATCAACGCCTTCGCCGCCGGATTCTCCACCGACGACGCCGTCGTCGGCATCACCCAGGGGGCCATCAGAAGACTCTCCCGCGACGAGCTCCAAGGCGTCATCGCCCACGAGTTCTCCCACATCCTCAACGGCGACATGCGCCTCAACCTCCGACTTGTCGGCGTCCTCCACGGCATCCTCATCATCGGACTCATCGGCGTCTCACTCATCCGCAGCCTCCGATACATGTCCCACTCACGCTCCAGCAGCAACCGAAAAGGCGGCGGCGGACAGATCATCCTTCTCATCCTCGCCCTCGGTGTGATCCTGTCAGTCATCGGGTACGTCGGCGTCTTCTTCGGCAACGTCATCAAGTCGGCCGTCTCCAGACAACGCGAATACCTCGCCGACGCCGCAGCCGTCCAGTTCACGCGCAACCCCGACGGCATCGCCGGAGCCCTTAAAAAACTCGGCTCCACCGGCGGGTCCATCGACCACCCCCGCGCCTCCGAACTCTCCCACCTCTACTTCGCTCCCGGCGTCTTCATCCTCTTCGGCAACCTCCTCGACTCACACCCGCCTCTTCCCAAACGCATCCTCCGCATCAACCCTTCCTGGGACGGCGTCTTCCCGGCCGCCGAGAAAGTCGAACTCATCCCCAGCACCAAAGATGACTTCGCCGCTGAACAAAACCGCCGACGTGAGCACCAGCAACAACGCTCCCAACAGATGATCGCCATCCTCACCGGTGCTGGCGCCGCCGAACTCGCCACCGTCGGTATCCTCGGCGACAGCGCGATCCGCAACGTCAGCCAGGTGCGACAGGACAAGGTCGCCTACGCCAGCCTCCTCCGAAACGCCATCCCCCCCAACATTACCGAGGCCGCCAGCGATCCCTACGGCAGCCGCGCTATCCTCTACAGCTTCCTCCTCGCCAAAGAGGCCAGACTCCGCGAGCATCAACTCGATCTCATCACACGCCTCGCCGACGAAACCGTCGCCGGACTCACCCACCACCTCGCCGATACGATCCCCACACTGCCTACCGAGCTGCGCCTGCCGATCGTCGAGATCAGCCTCCCCAGCCTCCGCCAACTCTCAAAACCGCAGTTCGACCGCGTCCTCCGCGTCATCGACCAGCTCATCACCGCTGACAACCAAACCACCCTCCGCGAATGGGCCCTCAAACGCATGGTCCGCAGGCAGTACGACATCGTCCACGCCCACCACCAGGACCCGTGGGGCAACGCACGCCTCACCGATCACCCCAGCGAAGTCACCCGCCTGCTCTCCCTCATCGCCCACGCCGGCTCCTCCAACCCCGCCCAGGCCGCCCAGGCCTTCTCCCACGGGGCACCCCTCCTCGACCTCACCGTCAACCAGCCCCTCCCCGCCAACCTCTGCCGCCTCGACCAGTTCGACACGACCATCGAGCCTCTATCCCAACTCCGCCCCCTCGAAAAACGCCGCCTCCTCGAAGCCGCCGCCAAGATCATCGCCGCCGACCGCGTCGCCACCGCCGAAGAAGCCGAACTCCTCCGCGTCATCGCCGACACCCTCGCCGTCCCCATGCCACCCATCCTCCCCGGCCAGAAACTCACCTGACCCCCCACCCTACGGTGAGTGCCACGCAGCAGTTCCACCCAAAGGGCCGGGTGCCACACTTTGCGCAGCAACGTGTGCCCGACCACCAACAAGCCCGGGTGGCCGGGGTCTGGCGCAGCCAGACTCCGGAACCAAAAATCAAACCCCCTTCGAGCCGCGTCGTATCGACGCGACCATCCGCGCTTAAACGAGGCACCTCAGCGCGACGACCTCACCCCCGCCGCACCACCAACCCCGCCATCCCCAAAGCCAACACCCCCAACACCCCAGGCTCCGGAACCACCAGCGTGACCAGACTCGGATCACTCGCCGTTAACGCAGTAAAATACTCATCACTGGGAAAAAGTCTGATGCCACCAGCACCCAACGGCTCATTATCGCTGTTCTGAAAGGATCCACTTCCGTGATGGGCTACTCCGATCACAGGGGGATGGAAACGTCCAGTCCCCTCTTCACGGGCGTCGAAGTAAAACCCCGAACTGAAACCAGGCTGACCGCTCACCAATAAAGTCTCATTCAGTTGCAGTCCATCAGATAGGACAGCATCAGTTGAAACAAAGAACCTAAAACCCCGTCCATCCCCATAAAACTCCACCCCATCCATCTCCCGTACCAGATCAAACGCCGAAAAAACCCGAAGGCGTCCCCAGCTCCAACGTCCCACTCACCCCGTAACGCACACTCACCAGCGACGGATTGTCATACACCCGTCCCGCCTCCAGCACATCATCCACCACGATCTCAACATAGAAATCCTCCACCTCACTAAACACAGGCGTCGTGATAAAATCCCCGCTGTCAAAAGCAATCGTAAACGCCCCCAACGCCACCGACGACAACCCCAAACCCAAACCCACCCCGCCCATCAACAGGTCGCTTCGCACACGCATCTCAAACCTCCTCAAGCCATCCCGGACCGCAACATCCCGGCACCCCTGTCAGCAGGATAACCATCGCCTCCCCTTACTCACGAAAAAACCGGCTCAGACCGCCGCCAGCGGCTTCTCGCCCTGATTCAGCACCGGCAGGGCAACCAACGACCCATCCCGACGCGCCATCAGCGCCCCCTCACGAGCCTTCGACGCATGCCCCGGCGACCGATCCAGCGCCGCCGCCGGGTCCGCCGCGTGCTCCACCTCATCGAACGTCGTGAACGACAACCCAAGATCCCGCAACATCTGATGATCCTGCTTCGGCGTCCGCCCAAACGTCGTCAGGTAGTTCCCGATCAGGAAACTCGACCCGCCAGCGAAGAAAATCCACGACTGCATATCCCGCAGAATCTTCTCCCGACCCCCCGCGATCTTCAGCTCACGATCCGGCAACAGGAACCGGTACACCGCGATGATCTGCAGCGCCTCCATCGGCTCCAGAGGCGTCACCTCGCCGTACATCGGCGTCCCCTGAATCGCATTGAGAAAGTTGATCGGCACCACATCCGCGCCCAGGTCCCGCAGCGCCAACGCCATATCGATCCGATCGTCCCAATCCTCACCCATCCCGAAAATCCCGCCAGAACAGATCGACAACCCCGCCGCCTTCGCGTTCTGAATTGTCCGCACACGATCCTGATAGCTGTGCGTCGATACGATCTGATCAAAATGACGCGCCGACGTCTCCAGATTGTGATTGACCCGCTGCACACCCATGTCCTTGAGTCGCTTCGCCTGCTCAGGCGTCAACTCCCCCAGCGTCGCGCACGGCCGGATCTTCCCCTCCTCCGCGGTCTTGCGGAAAAACGGCTCCATCCAGTCCAGCTCACGCTCCGTAGGACCCCGCCCCGAGTTCACAATCCCCATCGACGACGCACCGTTCGCCATCGCCTCATCCGAAGCATTGAGCATGTCTTCCACGCTCATCTTGTCAGGCGTCACATGCGTCTTGTAATGCTTCGACTGCGAGCAATACGAACAATCCTCCGAACAAGCCCCCGTCTTGCCCGTCACGATCGAACAGAACTTCACCTGACGACCCACGAACCGGATCCGGATCTTGTTCGCCCAGTAAAACAGGTCGTAAAGATCATCCCCCTCCAGCGTCGCGAGAAAACGAGCCTGCTCACGATCAAGCTGACCACCGCCCAGCACCAAAAGGGCCAGCGTCGCGATCTGCTCACTACGATCAGGGTGGTTCGGCGAAATCATCACAGCCTCTTCCATCAGGTCAGGGTCAACGAACTCTTCTCAACGACGCCGCGGCTCTTCCGCAGGGGTCGAAAACATCTCGGGAAGACTCAGCACACCAGCCGGAGCCATCTGGCGACGATTCACATCCAGCCGATACACAAACAGACGCTCCGTCCGGTTGTCCAGCACAAACAACGACTCCTCGCCGTTGCGCGTCTGCGCCGTCATCAGCGTGATGTCATCACGATTCACCAGCAACGCCGCCTCCGCACGATTCTCCAGCCACCCACGCGACTGCGACAACAGCAACCCGCTCAGCACGAACGCCGAAGCGATCAGCACATAACAAGCCAGCCGCGTCACCAGGCCGTTCGAGTCCATCTTGCTCTCAGAGTGCGTCATCTCAAGGTCTTCCGTTACAGGTCAGTTCTTCAAAAGATAAAGGCGATAAAGGTGGAGTCGTGGGTGGGTCAGCGTCGCGAGCGATCGCTATCGGCCTCAGCCAGATCACGCGTCAAGTCACGAGACGCGATGAACTCAAACCGGTTGGTCGACGCATTGAAAAACCCCGAGATCACCCGCGAGTTGGTCAGGTTCACCACATAGATCGCCGCTTGATTCGACCGCCCCGTTGCCTCCCCCGCGATCATCAGGTAGTTGCCCCGTGCCATCCCGCCCTGCGCCAGCGCCATCTCAGGAACAGGCCCCAGCGACGTGAACGCCACCCCGAACAACAGCACAGCATTAACAACCAGCAGCGAGGCAAGAGTGCGCGGGCCCATCGTGACTCCTCCGAACAGAACAAACAGGACGCCAAGACGCCCGCTCCGATCAATCCTGGTGTGTACGCTTCGAGTTCTTGAAGCTCCCCCAGAGCATCAACGCGACCAGCAGCCCCGCCACCACCATCACGATCCAGTCCGGCACCGCCGGATCCTTCAAATCACTCACCCCTTGGGCAAGCACCAACACCGTCTCAGGCAGGATCGTCATCATGCCGTCAATATAGACCCATCCTCCCCCATCGGCAATGATCAAGAGACCGTAAGGTACGAACGATGACCCTCACCCTCTGGATGCTCGCCGCCTACCTCGCCGGATCCATCCCCTTCGGACTGCTCATCGGTCGCGCCAGGGGTATCGACATCCGTCACCACGGCAGCAAGAACATCGGGGCCACCAACGTCGGCCGCGTCCTCGGACGCCCCCTCGGGCTCCTCTGCTTCGCCCTCGACCTCGCCAAGGGACTGACCCCCGTTCTCCTCTACTGCACCCTCGGTCCCGGCGTCGCTCCCGGCTCCGGCCTCCTCGCCGCCCTCTCGGGACTCGCCGTAGCCGTCGCCGCCATGGCCGGACACATCCTCCCCATCTGGCTCAAGTTCAAAGGCGGCAAAGGCGTCGCCACCGGCCTCGGCATCACCCTCGGCCTCTACCCCATCCTCACCCTCCCCGCCGTCGCCGTCGGACTCCTCTGGCTCGCCACCACCTGGATCACCGGCTACGTCTCCCTCGCCTCCGTCATCGCCTCCGCCCTACTCCCACCTCTCGCCCTCGTCAGCTCCCTCGTCCAAGGCGGAACCCCCGCCGAAGCCGCCACCTACACCACCATCACCACCGCCCTCGCCGCCATGATCATCATCCGACACCGCGCCAACCTCCAACGACTCCGCCAAGGCACCGAAGCCCGAGTCAAATGGGCCCGCACCAAATAAACTCAGGGTGGCCGGGGTCCGGCAAAGCCGGCCCCCGGATCCATCACCTCTCGCCAACCCTGCGTAGCCTTGGCGAAGCAGGGCCCTCTTCCCATACCATAACCCTCCCGGCGCACCCCGCGCCCTCTCAACATCCCAACCCTCGGAGCCTCCCATGCCCGACACGCCAAAACCCGTGGTCGTCATCGTCCGCGACGGCTGGGGACGAAACCCCAACCCGCAGCACGACGCCTTCAACGCCATCAAACTCGCCAACACCCCACGCTGCGACGCCCTCCTCGACCGCTACCCCCACACCCTCATTCACACCTCTGGCGAAGACGTAGGCCTCCCCGAAGACACCATGGGCAACTCCGAAGTCGGCCACCAGAACATCGGTGCCGGCCGCGTCGTCGACCAGGAATCCGTCCGCATCACCAAAGCCATCCGCGACCAATCCTTCTTCGAGATCCCCGCCCTCGTCAACGCCGTCAAACGCACCAAAACCGGCGCACGACGCTTCGTCCACCTCATGGGCATCGCCTCCGACGCCGGCGTCCACGGACTCATGGACCACCTCTACGCCTGCCTCGAACTCTGCAAACGACTCGGACAGCAACGCGTCGCCCTCCACCTCTTCACCGATGGCCGCGACACCGGACCCTTCACCGGCAAAGACTTCATCCAGCAGATCGAAGCCAAATGCAAAGAGATAGGCGTCGGACAGATCGCCTCCATCGCCGGACGATACTACGCCATGGACCGCGATAACCGTTGGGAGCGCGTCGAACAGGCCTACGCCTGCCTCACCGGGATCCACGGCCGCAAACTCGAACTCCCCATAGCACCCTCCGCACAACAGGCCATCCAGAACTACTACGACCAACCCGCCAACGACTCCCAGCAGGGCGACGAGTTCATCGTCCCCACCATGATCGGCGACTCCATCGACGACGCCCTCGCCACCCGCATCTCCGCCGACGACACCGTCATCTTCTACAACTACCGCGGCGACCGCCCCCGCGAGATCGTCAAAGCCTTCGTCCTCCCCAACGACCAGTGGGACAACGTCCCCCCCTCACCCGACACCGGCACCCGCGGCTTCAACCGCACCCGCCGCCTGGGCGTCGAGATGGTCACCCTCACCGCCTACGAACAAGGACTACCCGTCAAAGTCGCCTTCCCCAAGCCTCCCAAGATGACCGACATCGCCGGACAGTTCCTCGCCGAAAACAACAAAACCCAGTTCCGCTGCGCCGAAACCGAAAAGTTCCCCCACGTCACCTTCTTCTTCAACGACTACCGCGAAGAACCCTTCCCAGGCGAAACCCGCGGCATGGCCCAGTCACCCAAAGTCCCCACCTACGACCTCCAGCCCGAGATGTCCGCACCCGAAATCACCCGACTCGTCCTAGAACAGGTCAACAACAACTCCCAGGACTTCATCCTCGTCAACTTCGCCAATGGCGACATGGTCGGACACACCGGCAAACTCGACGCCGCCATCAAAGCCGTCGAAACCGTCGACCACGCCGTCGGACAACTCGTCGACGCCGTCCTCGCCCAAGGCGGAAAACTCATCGTCACCGCCGACCACGGCAACGCAGAACAGATGTTCGACCCCAACACCGGCAGCCCACACACCGCCCACACCACCTACGACGTCGAAGCCATCATCGTCGACCCCGCCCTCAACAAAGACACCCCCCTCCGCCAAGGCGGACGCCTCGCCGACATCCTCCCAACCGCCCTCCACCTCATGAACCTCACCCCACCCAAAGCCATGACCGGCACCTCCCTCCTCAAACCCTGAGCATCCCACAACAGAATCCAGCGTGTCATGAACCACAGGCGCCAGCCTGTGGGCCCATCCCCTCTTAAATGACCACCCCCCTACCAAACACAAGCCGCGTCTTCCTCCTCAAATCGGGTGCTCGCATGCCACACTTTGCCACCGTGCAGCGCAGGCAAAGTGTGCCCGCAATGAACAACACCAGGTGGCTGGAGTCCGGCGCAGCCAACCCTTACCCCAAACCCCTCTGATAAACCTGCAACAGCATCCCCCCATACTTCACCGCCACCGGACCCTCCAACCCATCCACCTCCGCCGCCTCTCCGTACGCCGTAGGCGTCCGCAGACACACCACCCCGCCCTCCTCCAACCGACCCCCCAACCGCCCAATCACCCCCATCATCCGCTCCACCGCACCCCCATCGCCCATCAACTTGTAAGGCGGGTCCATGAACACCAACGCCAACGGTTCCGACTCCAACTGATCCAGCCACATCGGCAGCAACGCACTCCCCGACACGATCCGCGACCGATCCATCAGCCCCAACGACTCCAGATTCGTCCGCAAGACCCGCTGGATCGTCCGGTCCGACTCCACAAACGTGCAGAATCGAGACCCCCGCGACAACGCCTCGATCCCCAGCCCCCCCGTCCCCGCAAACAAGTCCAGCGTCGGCCCGAACGGGTCCTCCATCCGCTCCCCCAGCATCCCACGAGCCGTCAGACGATCAAACAACGCCTGCTTCACACGATCCGTGATCGGCCGCGTCGTCTCAGCATCTGGCGGGCCAACCAGCTTCCGGTGTCGATGGGTCCCTGCAATCACACGCATACTCCCATCCTACGCCACAACCCCGCTAGAAAACCCAGCCCCGGTTCGGTACGGTGCCCCATGTAACACCTCCCCCCGCCGCCCCCTTGAAGCAATATCCAATCCCATGACCACCAAACAGAAAAAACGCGACGATAAAAAGAAGAAAAAGAACAAGCCCGACGGCCCCACCAAGGCCCAGCGCGCCGACAAATACGACCTCTATCAGAAAGCCGTCCAGGACCCCGAGCACGAGGTCGACTTCTTCGAACTCGCCTACCGCGAAGCCAACGATGGCGCCTCACCCACCACACTCCGCGAAGACTTCTGCGGAACCTTCGCCATCTGCTGCACCTGGGCCGCCTCCAAACCCGACCGCAGGTCCCTGGGCGTCGACCTCGACCCCGAACCCCTCGACTGGGGCATGGCCCACAACCTCACCAAACTCAACCCCGAACAACAGTCCCGCGTCACCCTCCTCAAAGACGACGTCCGCAAAATCACCCAGGCCAAAGCCGATGTCCTCTCCGCCCAGAACTTCTCCTTCTACCTCTTCACTGAACGCAAAGACCTCGTCAACTACTTCAAGGCCGCACGCGAAAACCTCGCCCCAGGCGGGGTCATGGTCCTCGATATGATGGGCGGGCCCGAATGCCTCAAAGAAGACAACGATGAACCCCGCAAATGCGACGGCTTCCACTACACCTGGCGCACCGAAAGCGTCAACCCCATCACCAACATCTCAAGCCACACCATCTCCTTCAAGTTCAAGGACGGCAGCAAACTCCGCAATGCCTTCACCTACCAGTGGCGCATGTACTCCATCCCCGAAGTCCGCGATGCCCTGCTCGATGCCGGATTCCCCAGAGTCGATGTCTACTGGGAAGGCGCCACCGAAGACGGTGACGGCGACGGCGACTGGAAAATCACCACCGAAGCCGAGATGGACCCCTCTTGGCTCTGCTACATGGTCGCCCGCCGCGACCTCCAACCCGTCGGAAAGCTCAACGGAAAGACCGCCCGATGAAACTCCAGGGACCCCGCGGAACCCGCGACTTCTACCCCGACGACATGGCCTGGCGGCGACGACTCGAAGACGCCTGGCGCACCGTCTCCGTCCGACACGGATTCGAAGAAGTCGATGGACCCATCTTCGAAACCCAGGAACTCTACAAAATAAAATCAGGCGACGGCATCCTCTCCGAAATCTTCCACGTCAAACACCCTCAGGGCGATGCCGAGTTCGCACTCCGCCCCGAGTTCACACCCACCCTCGCCCGTATGGTCGCCGCCCGCGCCAACGGACTCCCTAAACCCATCAAGTGGTTCGCCACCCCCAACTTCTGCCGCGCCGAGCGACCCCAACGAGGAAGACTCCGAGAGTTCTGGCAGTGGAACGCCGACATCCTCGGCTCCGAATCCGCCCTCGCCGACGCCGAATGCATCCTCGTCGCCATCGACCTGCTCCGCGAGTTCGGACTCAGCAACCAGCACATCGTCGTCCGCATCTCACACCGCGAAGTCGTCCGCCACATCCTCGAACGCCTAGGCGTCACCGACGACAAAATGGTCAACGCCTTCGAACTCCTCGATCGACGTGAAAAACTTGAACACGATGACTTCGTCAAACAGGCCACCGAACTAGGTCTCGACGGACCCAAGGTCGAACGATTCCTGCAGATGACCCGCCGCCGATACCCCGTTGGCGAAATCGATCACCTCGTCCGCTCTGTCGGCATGGATGGCGGATTCGAAAAACTCCGCGAACTCGACGAGCAACTCGTCGCCTTCGGCATCGCCGACTGGTGCGCCTACGACCTCGGCATCGTCCGCGGACTCGCCTACTACACCGGCACCGTCTTCGAACTCCACGAAGCCTCCGGCATGGAACGCGCCGTCGCCGGCGGAGGACGATACGACAAACTCATCGAACTCTTCGGCGGCCCCGCCATGCCCGCCGTCGGCTTCGGTATGGGCGACGTCGTCCTCACCAACGTCCTCCAGGACAAAGGACTCCTCCCCGAAGACGTCACCCCACGACCCGACGTGTTCGTCCTACCCGCCTCCGAAACCGGCAACACCCAGCTCCGCAGCGTCGTCGCCAACCTCCGCGAACAAGGCATCCACGCACGCTTCTCCTACAAAACCACCACCAACCTCGGCAAACTCCTCAAAGACGCCAACCAATCCCGCGCCCGCTTCGCACTCCTCCTCGGCGACGACACCCCATCAGGACAAGCCGAACTCAAAGACCTCGACTCCGGCGACCAGGCCATCATCCAACTCACCGACCTCCCCAATCACCTCGCCACACCCACCGACTGATCCAAACAACACACATCCCCTCAAAACCACCCACAACCAAAAAAACAAAACAAGCGTGTCACGAGCCGCAGGCGCAAGCCTGCCGGGCCCATCCCCTCACAAACACGCCATCACCCACCCACAATCCAAGCGCAAACCCCTCACCCCCCGACCTTCTCCCCAACGCCCTCAGGCAGCCGAAACGAACACCGCCCCGTCCCCGCACACGACTCACACTCCGGCGCCGTACCCGCCATATGACTGATGCAATGCTCGATCCGATTCTCGATCACCTGTTTCATCATCGGGTGCAGCCCGATCGGTGCCGTCACCACAAAAGGCACCCCCGGATGCCGCCCCGCTGCCTCCGCCGCCAACTCCGGAATGTCCTGATCCCAGTGCTTCCCAGGCAGCAAAAAATAAGGACAGATCAATACCTTCGTCGCCCCGCGCTCCACACAACGATCAAACGCCGTCCCGATCGACGGCTCCGCCAGCTCCATGTGCGCCGGCTCCACAATCTCAAACCCCGCCTCCGGCGCAAACGCCCCCACAAAACGCTCCAGCATCTCATTCGACGCCGCCCGCCGAGACCCATGGTCCACAATCACAATACCCAGCTTCTCAGGTGCTTTACTCATACCCCAAATATAGGCTACCTCACCCGACACGGCTCACACAGAACCCCGATCACACCCCTGCCCTTAGCCTTGACCCCCCCCGCGACCCCAGCGACACTACACGGCTACCCAGAACCACTCGGAGCCCAGCCATGTCCCTCAACCTCGCCATCATCGCCGGCGATGGAACCGGCCAGGAAGTCACCAACCAGGCCCTCCGCGTCCTCCAGCAGGTCGCCACCGACGCCAACTTCACCGTCACCACCACCGACCTCCCCTACGGCGGAGACCGCTACCTCAAAACCGGAACCGTCCTCACCGACGACGAACTCAACGAACTCAAGCAGTACGACGCCATCCTCCTCGGCGCCGTCGGACACCCCGACGTACCCCCAGGCGTCCTCGAAAAAGGCATCCTCCTCAAACTCCGTTTCGAACTCGACCAGTACATCAACCTCCGACCCGTCAAACTCTACCCCGGCATCGAAACACCTCTCGCCAACAAAACACCCGACGATATCGACCTCGTCGTCGTCCGCGAAAATACCGAAGACCTCTACGGCGGCAACGGCGGCGTCATCCGACAAAACACACCCAACGAACTCTCCACACAGGAAATGATCGCCACACGCTTCGGCGTCGAACGTTGCCTCCGCTACGCCTTCGACCTCGCACGAACCCGAAAAGCTGGCGGTTACCCCGGCAAACTCACCCTCGTTCACAAAACCAACGTCCTCACCCACTGCGGCGGCACATGGTTCCGAGCCTTCAACGAGATCGGCGACGCCGACTACAAAGACATCCAACGCGACTACCACCACGTCGACGCCTGCTGCATGTACCTCGCCACCAAACCCGAAATCTACGACACCGTCGTCGTCCCCAACATGTTCGGCGACATCATCACCGACCTCGGTGCCGCCATCGCCGGCGGAATGGGCATCGCCGCCTCCGGCAACCTTAACCCCGACCCCAACAACCCCAACCCCTCCATGTTCGAACCCGTCCACGGCTCCTCACCCGACATCGCCGGCCAGAACAAAGCCAACCCACTCGCCGCCATCGACTCCCTCGCCATGCTCCTCCAGGAAACCGGACGCACCCAGAACAAACCCCACCTCACCACCGCCGGCGACCGCGTCGCACAAGCCGTCCAGGCCGTCACCCCCAACTTCACCGGCAAAAAACTCGACCGCTCCGGCTACTCAACCTCCGACATAGGCGACATGGTCCTCAATGCCCTAGCTCAATCCCCCACCCCCGCCAACGCCTGACGAGACACCCACCCATGCGAAACATCACCCTCCTCATCCTCCTGACCACCCTCGCCGCCTGCCAAACCACGCAACCGCCCACACCGCCACCAACCACAACAACCCACGCAGCCCCCGCGCCCACCAAAATCCTCAATGGCGTCGACATCCTCCAACGCGACAACTTCCGACTCCTCGAAAACCAACGCGTCGCCATCGTCACCAACCACACCGGCCTCACCCGCGATGGCCAGCACATCGTCGACCTCCTCCACCACGCACCCAACGTCAACCTCGTCAAAATCTTCTCACCCGAACACGGCCTCTACGGAAAACTCGACGAAAAAGTAGGCCACTCCGTCCACCCCGAATACGACCTCAAGGTCTACTCCCTATACGGCGAAACCCGTAAACCAACACCCGACATGCTCGAAGACATCGACACCATCGTCTTCGACATCCAGGACATCGGCACACGCTTCTACACCTACATCTCCACCATGGGCCTCTGCATGGAGGCAGCCTCCGAACACAACCTCCGCATCGTCGTCCTCGACCGACCCAATCCCATCAACGGCATCGACGTCGCCGGACCCATCGCCGACGAAAAACACTTCGGCTTCACCGCCTACGGACCCATCCCTCTCCGACACGGTATGACCGTCGGCGAACTCGCCCACCTCTTCAACACCGAATACGACATCAACGCCAACCTCACCGTCGTACCCGTCGAAGGATGGTCCCGCGAACAGTTCTTCGACCACACAGGCCTCCTCTGGACCAACCCCTCACCCAACATGCGCAACCTCACCCAGGCCATCCTCTACCCCGGCATCGGCCTCCTCGAATCAGGAAAACAAATCTCCGTCGGCCGCGGAACCGACCAACCCTTCGAAGTCTTCGGCGCCCCCTTCATCAACCCCCAACAACTCACCGCCGCCCTCAACAACCGCAACATCCCCGGACTCTCCTTCATCCCCATCCGCTTCACACCCACCGTCCGACACTACAAAGACCAGGACTGTGGCGGGGTCTACATCATGATCACCGACCGCCACGCCCTCGAACCCATCTCCGCAGGACTCACCATCGCCTGGACCATCGAACACCTCTACCCCGACGCCTACGACCTCGACTCCGTCGCCCGAATGATCCAAGACGACGACGCCATGAACGCCCTCAAATCAGCCACAGACCCCACCACCATCCCCAACATCTGGCAAGCCGAACTCAACACCTTCAAACAAACCCGACTCCACCACCTCATCTACTAACCCAGGAACACGCCCATCACGCCAGAGGCTGGCCACCCCAAACAACAAAAATAATCACCAGTGATACGAGCCCCAGACACCAAGCCTGGGGTCCACCAACCACGAATCCCACCTCCACCAACACCACAACGCACGGCCTCACTCACCTCCCCCGCAACAACCTCCCCCACCGCACCCAAGCCTCCTCCCTCGCCACCCGATTCGCCTCCGACGCCCCCGCCATCTCCCCCGCCCGCAAAAACCCGTGCCCCGCACCCTCATACACCACCGGCTCATACCGCTTGCCCGCCGCCGCCATCGCCTGCGCCACCTCCGGCACCGCCGACGTGATCCGAGCATCATTCCCGCCATAAAACCCATACACCGGCACCGCAATCCGCTCCATCACCCCCGCCTCCGGCGCACTCCCATAAAACACATACACGCCCGCCAGCCGCGCATCCTCCGCCGCAAAACCAAACGCCTGCGACCCGCCCCAGCAGAAACCCGCCACCGACACCCGACCATCCCCCGCGTCCATCGTCCGCCCATACCGAACCACCGCCTTCAGATCCTCCGTCACCATCGCCTGATCCAACCCATAAATCCCCGTCCGCGCCTCATCCGGCGACCCAAAAGCCTCCGTCCCCCCGCCCCCCGGCCCCATCCCCGACAACAGATCCGGTGCAATCGCGATATACCCCAACTCCGCCACCTGATCCGCCACGCTCCGCGCCCAATCATTCAACCCCCGATTCTCATGAATCACCACCACCACCCCCGCCTTCTCCGCCACCTCCGGATAAACCACAAACGCCCGCACCGACCGACCACGCCCCGACCCCAACACCACCCACTCATGATGCCGTGGCGACGACTCCAGCCGCTCCAACGCATCCATCCCCTCCGGCACCTCGACACCCTCCACCCCCCGCTCCGCCCCACGTTCACCTACGTTCTCAACCTCAACCCCCTCCGACACCACCACACAACCAGCGACCAACAAACCCACCATCATCAGCAAGACTACACGCATCATCATGATCTCTAGCCTTTCTTAAATCTCAAACTCTAGCCTAACCAGCATGACGACACACTAAGAAAACGATCGAGCAAAATGATGCTGGGAATCTTCTGGTTTACCGTCGTCAAAGTAGGCCTCTAACAATATGCGATACATCAGTGTGATTTAGCCCCACCTCTGTCTATCTCTCTCATCGATCATCATCTGGAGAAAATCACGTGATGAAGCTTCGCTTAGGACTTGCTGACACAAAGAGTCCACTTCATTCCAGTTCGATATAAGGAAGTCAACTTCATGATCAATGTCATGATCGCTAAGGCTGTAGTGCCCCTTGATGCAAGCTCGAAGCAGATCAGATGTATATTCACCCGGCAAACCGACAAACCTGAAAACGATATGCATCACTGTTCTTTCTCTCTGAACAATCAAGTAACAACCTTGCTGTTTATACTCAACAAAAAAATCACCTTTACCCTGACCCCCTGGCTGAGCCTTGTTGACCACATAACCGCCAACATCAACCAGATGCTTATGAAGGCTCAGAACAGAATGATTGTCTGTCAGATTATCGATAGTCGGAAACATAAAGCATCAAGGTTTATGGTTCATGATGAGCTAAGAGCTGCATTAGATTGATCGCAGCCTGCAAAGTTTATCTTAGGCCGATCTTCAAGTTGCCAAAGCCACACCCGGCCTTGCGATGCCCGCGAGTGCACGAAAAGCCCCAGCAGCCCCGCATGGCCCGGCAATCACTCAACGTCATGTAGATTCGCCCTCGGGGTGCCATGCACCTTCAGGTGCATGCCTTTCCTCCGCCCAACCACCCCGTGCGCACAAACGACCGCATCCCGGGGCCCATCGGTCACGTTTGATTGACGAGCAAGGCCCCGTGCGCACAACTTCCCTGTCGTTTCCCGCCCCTTCTCACCCATACCGCCGCCCCTTCCACCGGTTCCCGCCCAGGTAATAATCCCGGATGCTCGCCAGCACGATCACCCCATACACCGCACTCCCCGCCGCCAGCGACCACGCATACAACCCGTTAAGACCACAAAACTTACGCGCGGCATCCATCGCCCGCGCCCCCATCACCGCTCCCACCCCCGCCAACACCCCCGGCAGCCACCCGTAAACACTGCTCAGATCAACACTTCCCACCACCACAGCCACGCCCCACACCAGCAGACTCACCGTCGGCAGCACATTAAACATCGCCACCCCCGTCAGCATCCCCAGTGCCTTCAATGGGTTATAGTCGATCCCCGCATACGCGTTCTTCGTCAGACCCTCCCACTGATCCGCCCACCCCTCGTACATCCGGCACCAGAACAACTCACTCGCCATCGCCACCCGCACCCGCGCCCCATTCGCCTTCAACGCCTTCCCAAGCGCAAGGTCTTCCACCACAAGACCTTGCACCGCCCGATGCCCACCGATCGCATCGTAATGCGACCGCCGCACCAGCATAAAAGCTCCCCCCGTCAGCGTGTCCTCATGCCCCGGATCCATCGCCCGCTCCACCGGATACAGAACCCCAAGCGCCAGCACGAGTTGCACCTGCACCAACGCCTCCACCCAAGACCCGAACCACAGCTCGGGATACAGCCCCACCAGGTCCGCCCCCGTCTCCAACCCATGACGCACCGCCGACCGTAAACACTGCGGATGCCAATGGATATCTGCATCCGTAAAACACACCCACTCCGCCCGCCAGCCCGTCCGCCTCTCCTCCGCCACCAGCGCCTCATACCCCCGCCACACCGCATGCGGCTTCCCCACCCAACCCGCCGGCGGACTCGCCTCGTTCCGCACCACCCTCAGATGCTCGTAACACCCTGCCATCTCTCGGGTTATCCCAGGCGTCCCATCCCCCGAAGCATCATCCACGAACACCACCCGGTAGTCCGGGTAGTCCTGAGCGCACAACCCCCGCAACGTCTCCGGCAGATGCTCCGCCTCATCCCGCCCCGGCACAATGATCGCCACGCTCGGCAGCCCCGCATCCGATCTAACCTCCGTCTCTGCCAGCACATAACCCAGCGTCGCCCGATGCGTCCGCGACAGATTCAACCACCCCCACACCCCCGCTCCACCCGCCAACGCCACCACCCAGAACCACCACAACACCAAAGCCATCAGCCGCACTCCTGCACCCATCCCACATGCCCGTAAGCCCCTCAAAGTTTAGGAGATAGCGCAACCCCCCACCTCATCCGCCACACCCTTCACGCAAAAAAGAACACACCCCGCCGTCACGGGCGGGGTGTGCTGCTCGCAAACCATGAAACTGCAAGTGCTTACGCAGCCCCGTGCAGATACTGATGCAGGTACTCAATCATCACCGCCTGACCCTCAAGCCGAAACGCGTTGAGGTCACCCAGCGACACCACCCCGAGAATCTGTCCCTCACCCCCAACTACCGGCAAGTGCCTGATCCGCCGGTCCTTAAACACATCCGAGATGTCCTCCAGCGACGTATCCGGCGTGCACGTCCACACGTTCGCCGTCATCGCGTCCCGCACCACCGTCGCCGTAGGATCGAGCTGCCGCGCGATCACCTTCCGCAGCACGTCCCGCTCCGTAATAATCCCCAGCAACCCTGTGCGCCCAACCACCAGCAGCGACCCGATGTTGTGCTCCGTCATCGACTCCGCAGCACGAGACACCGACGTCTCCGGTGACACGCTGTAGACCTGATTGCCCTTCCGGTCGAGGATCTGGTGGACGGTCGCCATATTGATGGACTCCTATGAAGCTCGTGAAGAAACACGGGCGATGTGACGCAGGCCGAGATGAGCGAGCCTAAGACAAGACATGAGCGGAACCGTCGTCGATTCCACCCCTTCAACATACCACCGAGACCACGGGTTTCCCAAGGAAAAAACCGCCGTATCCAGCCTTTTTCGCAGACCCGCGACCAACGGGCCGCAGCGGCGGCATTATCGGAAGAGCTTGCCCTGTCCGGGGGTCTTGCGGCCCGAGGCTTCTATAACCTCCCGAACCTCATCCAGCAGCTCGTCAAGATCACGAAACTGCTTATAAACCGAAGCAAACCGAACATAAGCCACCTGATCGATGTCACGCAGCCGTTCAGCGAGCAAGCGCCCAATGTCCATGGCATCAACCTCCCGTTCGCCAGAACGCCGAAGCTGCTCGGCGACATGCTTGACGGCTTCCTGCAGGACCTTAGTGGGCACCGGCCGTTTGTAGCAGGCCGATTCCAGACCCGCGAGCATCTTGGCCGGATCAAACGGGACCCGGGTTCCATCGCGTTTGACGACGACCAGCTTGGTGGTCTGCTCGACGGTCTCGTAGGTGGTAAAACGCTTCTTGCAGCCCTCGCACTCACGCCGCCTGCGGATGGCCTGGCCATCCTCAGCGGGGCGTGAGTCGATCACGCGGTCATTATTGGTTCCGCAGTAAGGGCATTGCATGACTGTGGCCGTATCATCCCTTGTAAGTCCGGCTGACGCCAGAGGCTTGGAGGTTTTCGGTGAGTGTACGGATTGCGTTGCTGGGCGACATTGTCGGGACGCCGGGGCGGCAGGTGGTGACCCAAGCGGTGCCGATTCTGCGCGAACAACACGGAGTAGCGCTGGTCGTGGCGAACGCCGAGAACGCAGCCAATGGCTCGGGATTGACACCCGAGATGCACGCCAAGCTGATCGCTGCAGGGGTCGACGGCATGACACTGGGGGATCACGCCTACCGCAAAAAACAGATCGTGGGCACGCTCGAGCGCGAGACGACGCTGATCCGCCCGGCGAATCTGTCGCAGAAGGCAAAGGGCAAAGTCTGCCTCCGCCTGCTGGCCGAGGTGGGCCGTGAAAAGTTGCCGGTCTATATCTTCACAGTCATCGGCCGGCTGTTTATGAACACCATGCAGGGCAGCGACCCGTTCGCAGTGGTCGATCAGATGCTCGCCCAGATCCACGAGCGCCCCTGCGCGATCCTCGTCGAGGTCCACGCCGAGGCGACCAGCGAGAAGGTCGCGATGGGCTGGTATCTCAACGAACGGGCCACCGCGGTCTACGGCACCCACACCCACATCCAGACCGCAGATGCCCGGGTGCTGCCGACACAGATCGAAGGCGCGCGCAGCCCCGCGGCAGCGCTGGCGGCGGGCGCGGGCGGCACGGCCTACATCACCGACCTGGGCATGAGTGGCCCGCAGGACTCAGTCCTTGGTCGGCGAGTCGATCGCGTCGTCCATCAGATGACCACGGCCATGCCCGCAGCGTTTGACGTCGCGGAGGGCAACCCCGAGGTTCGCGGGGTGATCGTCGAGGTCGACACCGCGACAGGCCGAGCGCTCGCCATCGAAACAATCGCGATCCCCGCCGACCTCAAGAAGAAGCCGTTCCTGGCGAGCTGATCCGAGGCCCGCGGTCACTCGGACCTGTCCAGATAGCCTGATCATCACGACCGTCAAAGTCGATGGCGGGGAGTGGATGGACGCTGTGGTTGGTAGGGGAGCAGAATCAACGATGTGGCGGGCCGTCGTGGCCATAGAGCGAACCGATTCGGCTGCGTTCCGATAAGGAAGGCATGCGACGCGAACCCGCTGGCCGTGCGATGGATGAGATGCTCGACGGGCTGAGCTTCCCGGGCGGCGATGAGCCAATCGAATCGCCGCTGTCGGATACACGCTGGCCGCGGCTGGGGCTCAGCATGATCATGCGCGCCTTGCAACTGGGCGGCCTCAGCCTCGCGGGTGTCGGCGCGGTCGCCGCCACCGTCTGGATCGGCCCCGGAGTAGCCCTGGCATTCCTGGCGGTCATCGTGATCGCCACGTACCAGCTGCACACGCGGCTGGTGACACGATCGCTGGAGCGATTGATCGATCAACTGGAGTTGACCGCCTGCAACCCGACGCCCGAACTGGTCGAACACCTCCCGCTGGGCCGTCAGGACGAGATCGGACACATCTCCAGGGCGATGGCCCGTGTCTGTCGG
This sequence comes from Phycisphaeraceae bacterium, assembly GCA_040222855.1. Classification (NCBI taxonomy): domain Bacteria; kingdom Pseudomonadati; phylum Planctomycetota; class Phycisphaerae; order Phycisphaerales; family Phycisphaeraceae; species Phycisphaeraceae bacterium. The sequence continues at coordinate 393,649 of JAVKCD010000003.1, forward strand.
AACTCAATCCGCAAGGGTCACGAGGCCAAGCAACTCCGCCGAACCATGGACGAGCGCGTACGCCTGGCGACACGACAGGCGACCGGCAAGCTGCACAAGCAGACCCTGCGCGACCCGCTGACGGACCTGGGCAACCGCCGCTTCCTCGATGAACAGGGCACCGCGGTCTTCGAGGCCACCGCGGGGAGCGACACCCCCCTGCTCTGCTTGGCCCTCGACCTCGACCACTTCAAGGAACTCAACGACACCCTCGGCCACGCGGTGGGCGATGACGTGCTGGTGTTCCTCGGGTCGCTCATCAAGGCGACGCTGCGCGATGGCGACCTCGCCGTGCGGACCGGCGGCGACGAGTTCCTGATCCTGATGCCCGGAGCCGAGACCGAGCGTGGCGTGAGCTGGGCAACCCAACTCCGCGCCCTGTTCACCCAGCAGACCACCCTGCTGACCCGCGGCGGACCACGACCTGACCTGTCCATAGGCGTCGCCGAGCGAAAAGTAGATGGCACGGAAGACCTGGCAGCCCTGATGAAGCTCGCCGATGAACGGCTCTACACCGCCAAACGCAACGGACGCGGTCGGACCGAGGCGGCGTAAACTCAGATCCGACACTGTGGCTACACCTACGGCGCGATCACAGCTACCAAAGCCTAGATTGTCTCATCTGACTCACGCGTGATCCAGCATCGAACTCAGTCCCGGCCGGAAAACGACCTTGTCATCGACGACGACCAGCTTCTGGTCGAGAAACATCTGCACCGCGTCGGCGAGGATCCGGCCTTCGAGCCGCTGGCCCTTGCTGCGCACGTCCTCTGCGGTGTGGCGACCGACGTCAATATGAAAAACGTCCTGCAGGATGATCGGGCCCTCGTCGAGGTCATCGGTCACGAAGTGGGCCGTGCAGCCGGCGACCCGCACGCCGGCTTCCCAGGCGGCGTGGTACGGCTTGGCCCCGGGGAAGTGCGGCAGCAGCGACGGGTGGATGTTGATGATCTTGTAGGGGTAGGCCTGCACCATCTCCGGCGGGACGATCTGCATGTACCGGGCCAGCACAATCAGGTCGGGCTCGACGGCGGCGAGCTGCTCCATCATCCACTTGAAGTGAGCCGGCTTGTCCGGCTTCGCAGGAAAATGAGCGAAAGGCAGACCCGCAGCCGTGGCGACCGGTTCAAGATCGGGGTGATTCCCAAGGACCGTCACGAGGTCGCCCCTGAACTTGCCGGCCTTCCAGTCCTCGATCAGCGTGCTGAGACAGTGGGCTTCTTTCGAGACCAGCACGGCGACCCGGCGAGGCTTGCGCTGCTGCAGGGCGACACGGACCTCCATGCCGATGTCGCAACCGAGGTCGAGCAAGCCGGTGATCAGCTCGTCGAGCGAAGGCGACATGTCCGCGAGATCGACGAGCATGTCCATGATGAACTGCCCGTGGACCACCTGCTGCTTGAGGTCAAGGATGTTGACGCTTCGCTCTGCGAGATAGGTCGCAAACCTAGCGACGACGCCCTTCTGGTCGCGACCTATGACGGAAACAACGGCTCTGATCTCGGGCATGGGACAAAGACTCCTGCGGGCCACGGGGCTGGAGAGATCGATTAGAGCCGAGAACCGGCTCCGACGCATCCGTGACGGGGTACTACAATCGTCGGTCTGAGGACAGACGATTGTAAGCCGTCCTCACAGTTTCCCGCTGGTTATCCCGGCCCACGCTCACCAGGGCGCGGCCGGCCTTCACGAAAGAGCATCATGGCTGAGACGGCAAAGTTTGATCTGGTGGTCGTTGGCGGCGGTCCGGGGGGCTATGTCGGAGCGATCCGGGCGGCCCAACTGGGGATGAAGGTCGCCTGCGTTGAGCGCGACAAGCTCGGCGGGGTGTGCCTGAACTGGGGATGCATCCCGACCAAGGCGCTGCTGGCCGGCGCGGAGTTCTACCACCGGCTCAAGCACGAGGCAGCGGACTGGGGGATCAAGACCGAGGGTGTCGGCCACGACTGGGACAAGGTCATCGGCCGGTCCCGGAACGTCGCGGGCCAACTCAACAAGGGCGTGGGCTTTTTGTTCAAAAAGAACAAGGTCACGCACATCCAGGGCCACGCGTTCATCCCGAAAGCCGGGACCGTCGAGGTGTACGCCGAAGACGATGTGGAGCACAAGGGGGATGTGAAACAGGTACTCGAAGCAAAAAGCATCCTGGTGGCGACCGGAGCACGCCCCAGGCCGCTGGCGGGCGCTGCGTTTGATGGCGAGCGGATCATCGCGGCGAAAGAGGCGATGACTATGAAGACCCAGCCCAAGAAGATGCTGATCGTCGGGGCAGGCGCAATTGGGATGGAGTTTGCCTACTTCTACAACGCCTTCGGCACCGAATGCACGGTGGTGGAGATGCAGGAGCGCCTGCTGCCGATCGAGGATGACGAGGTCTCCGCCGCGATCGAGCGATCGTTCAAGAAGGCGGGCGTGGGCATCCGGTCGGGACACATAACGCTGTCGCTGGAGAAGACGAGCAATGGCGTGAAGGCAACCATCGCGCCGGTCGGCGATGAGAAAAAAGTCGAGACGATCGAGGCCGATGTCGCGCTGGTCGCGATCGGCGTCATGGGTCGGTACGACGGTTTATTCAGCGACTCCCTGGGGCTGGAGACCTTCAAGGACCACATCAAGGTCGACTATAAGCGAGAGGGAGCCGACTACCAGACCTCGGTCAAGGGGATCTACGCCATCGGCGATGTCATCGGCCCGCCCTGGCTGGCCCACGTGTCGTCGGAAGAGGCGATCGTCTGCGTCGAGCGCATGGCCGGTCACCACGCACCGGACATCGACTACAACGGCATCCCGGGCTGCACCTACTGCCAGCCGCAGGTCGCTTCGGTCGGCCTGACCGAGCGCGCAGCCAAGGAGCAGGGCATCGAATACGTCGCGAGCAAGTTCCCGTTTCAGGCCTCCGGCAAGGCTCAGGCGCTCGGTGCCACCGAGGGCTTCTCCAAGCTGATCACGGGCAAGAAGCACGGCGAGATCCTCGGCGCGCACATGATCGGCGAAGGCGTCACCGAACTGATCGCCGAGATCTGCCTGGCGATGCGACTCGAAGCCACGGCGGACGAGGTGATCGGCACCATCCACGCCCACCCGACCATGTCGGAAGCGACCCACGAGGCGGCCTTGGGTGCGCAGAACCGGATGATCCACTTTTAACACCACCACCCCCCCCCCCCGCAGCACCCGGCACTCATCTTTGTTCAGCCGTTCGCTGGTTGGGTGCCTAAACTGCTGTTGAACCTACGTTTTTGGAGATGACACCATGGTGATGACGGCTTCAACGATGCTTGAACTTGGCACGGCCGCACCGGACTTTACGCTGGCAGATACCGATGGATCGCTGGTGACCAAGCGTGATTTTGAGGGTCAGCCGTTGCTGGTGATGTTCATCTGCAACCACTGCCCGTTTGTGAAGCACATCGCCAAACAGCTCAAGGCACTAGGGGACGACTACGGGCCAAAGGGCGTGGGGATCGTGGCGATCAGCGCCAGCGACGCTCAAGCGTTCCCGGATGATTCGCCTGAAAAAATCAGGGACGAAAAGGCGGCTCGGGGATACCCGTTCCCTTACCTGTACGACGAGGATCAGGCCGTGGCCAAGGCCTACACCGCCGCTTGCACACCCGACCTGTTCTTGTTCGATGCCGAGCACAAGCTGGCGTACCGGGGACAGTTGGATGACTCACGCCCCAAACGGATCGAATCGGGCGTGTACGACTTCGACACCGACCCGAGCACCGGCAAGGACCTCCGAGCGGCCCTGGACGCGGTGCTCGCCGGGAAGAAGCCCGCAGTAAAGCAGGTGCCGTCGATCGGCTGCAACATCAAATGGAAGCCGGGCAACGAGCCAGCGTATTTCCAGGGCTGACTTACTGAGATCAACCTGATGACTCAAGCAGGTCGACAAGGGCGTCGGCCTGTTTTTGTTTCGCCCGATCAAGCGGTGTGAGGTCGTCTCGGGGATCGGCGAGTTTTGGGTTCGCGGTTGCTCTCAGAAGAGCTTGGGTGATGGTCACGCAGGTCTCGGGGTCATCGCTCCAGAGCGTGACGGCTCGGTGAAGCGGCGTGAAAGCTTCGGGCTCTTTGGGGCAGGGGTGATCAACCTTCACACCAGCGGCGAGAAGAAGATCGGTGCAGGCGATCGAGCCGGCGCGGATGGCGTGATGGAGAGGCGTGCGTCCGGTGAGATCGACAGGATCAGGATTGATCTTGTGCTGGAGGAGCAGGTTGAGGGTCTCGGGGTGGTCGTGGGCGGCGGCTTCGGTGAGCGGGGCACGGCTGTCGGCGTCACGGACCTCAGGATCGCCAGCGTTATTCAGCAGGCGTTCCAGGATGGCCGGGTCGCCGCGGCGGGCGGCGAGGTGCACGGCGGTCCGACGGGCGTGGAGCGGGGTCTGATAACGCGTCCGACTGTCAGGGACGGCGCCAAGTTCGAGCAGCAGCGTCACCATCTCGGGGCTGCTGTGTTCTACGCCGGCATGCAGGGGCAGGCACAGCTCGTCGCCCCAGTCACGCGAGGTCGCGACGTGGGTGTGCAGGGCCTTGGGGTTGGCCTGGATAAGGGCTCGGGCGGCATCGAGGTCGTTGGCGTGGATGGCGGCGAACAGGTCAGCGGGTCGGACCATCGCAGGGTCTCCGAAAGATTGATGAGGAGGAGATGGTACGCGGAGAGCGAGGGTCGGGCGGGGGCTTTACAATCCAATCTCGGTTCGGTCTTGGACTAACGAGGATGTTTCATGCCTGCAGATGTAGCCGGTTCTTCGCGTGCGAGCGCGGCGTCGGATTCAAAGGAGTCGGAGGGTCGTCGCGGCCGTCGGGCTGAGCCGTTTTTACTCGAGTGCGCATGGGAGGTGTGCAATCAGGTCGGAGGGATCTACACGGTGCTGCGCTCGAAGGTGCCGAGCATGGTCAGCCGGTGGAGCAATCGCTACTGCCTCATCGGGCCGTATCTGCCGGACAAGTCACAGGTGGAGTTCGAGCCGCGGCCGCTGATCGGAGCGTTCGGCCAGGCGGTCAAGGCGCTCAATGAGGCAGGCATCGAGGCACACTTCGGGCGGTGGCTGGTGACCGGGCGGCCGAATGTGGTGCTGATCAATCATCTGTCGGTGTTTCGGTATCTCTACGACGTCAAGGCACGGATGTGGCGCGACCACCATATCCCGACGCCCAGTGACAGCGAAGAGATCAACAACGTCGTGGCGTTCGGCGAGGGCGTGCGCGTGTTCCTCCAACTGCTGGCCCAGCAGGAATCGGAGAGGCGCCCGATGGTGGCCCATTTTCACGAGTGGCAAGCGGGGACTGCAATCCCGATGCTGCGGCAGGAGCAGTGGCCGGGGGCAGTCGTATTCACCACCCATGCGACGCGTCTCGGACGCGTACTGGCCATGCAACATCCTGAGTTCTATGGGCAGATGTCGCTGCTCGACTCGGATGCAGAGGCCAAACGCTACAACCTCGAATCCCAGCACGGGATCGAGAAGGCAGCGGCCCACGGTTCGCATGTGTTCACCACGGTCTCGGACATCACGGGGGATGAGTGCCGGTATCTGCTGGGCCGATCGCCGGACGTGCTGCTGCCGAATGGATTGAACATCCAGCGATTCGCGGCATTGCACGAGTTCCAGAACCTGCACGCCGCCTATAAGGACAAGATCCACGAGTTCACGATCGGGCACTTCTTCCCGTCGTACTCGTTTGATCTCGACACGACGCTCTACTTCTTCACCTCCGGGCGATACGAGTACCGCAACAAAGGGATGGACGTCACGATCGAGGCCTTGGCCCGGCTCAATCACCGGCTGCGGGCGAGCGGGTCGCCGGTGACCGTCGTCTTCTTCATCATCACCAAGGCGCCGGTGCGATCGATCAACGTGCAGACGCTCGAGACCCGTTCGATGCTCAGCGAGTTCCACGATGTCGCCGACGCCATCAAGGACCAGGTCGGCAAGGGACTCGTGCTCGCGGCGGCCGAGGGGCGTGTGCCGGACCTCAACGAGCTGGTGGATGAGTATTGGCGGCTGAGGCTTAGGCGTGCGCTACACGCCTGGCGCAGGCATCACCCCCCGCCGATTGTGACCCACGACCTGCTGGACGACCAGACCGATGACGTGCTCAATCAGCTCCGCGGCTGCCGGCTGTTTAATCACCAGAACGACCCGGTCAAGGTGATCTATCACCCGGCGTTTATCACCACCAGCAACCCGCTTTTCGGCATGGATTACGAGCAGTTCGTGCGCGGATGCCACCTCGGCGTCTTCCCGTCGTACTACGAACCGTGGGGCTACACGCCCCTGGAGTCGATCGCACTCGGCGTGCCGGCGTTGACCTCGGACCTGTCAGGCTTCGGGTCGTATCTGATGCAGCTCATGGCAGACCACGAGGAAAAAGGCGTGTCGATCGTCGAGCGTCGATACCGCGACTTCAACGCCACCGCCGACCAGATCGCCGAGCAGATGTTCCGGATGTGCCAACTCTCACGCCGTGAACGGATCACCCTAAGGAACTCGGTCGAGTCCTTCTCCGAACACTTCGACTGGCACAACCTCGGCCGGCGCTACCACGAAGCCCACGCCCTGGCGCTGGATCGGGTGGGCTGAGAAGCTATAGGTTGCGTGTATGAGTTGGTCGATCTGTGGACAGCACTTCGGACTGACCTCAGCCACCTGCCGTGGCCCTCAGACCTGGGCACAGTTCATTTAGTTCGGCGTGATCCCGCCCTCAGGCCGGTTGCGCGATGCGTTGTCACCCAGGTCGTTCTCGGCAAGTAGCGTAAAGAGCTTCTTACGCAGCAGCTGCGCCGTGAAGAGCGTGTCATCGGTCTGGAGGACCAAAACAGGCAGCCCACGCGGACGCACCAGCAGAGGATACGCAAACAGGATGTTGACCTCCGCGGCAACGCACTGCTCGCACAGGTCCTGAAGCGAGCGTCCTTCGGAGATCTCGACCGCCAGAACATTGGATTCGGCGAAGGGAATGTCGTGCCGCTGGAGCAGCCTGCGGGTAAGGTCGGCGTTCGAGGTGAGCAGACGCACCACGGCGTGGTCGGCCGAGTCAACCACGGACAGCCCCGCGAGCGTGAGGCTCTGGCCGGTAAAGCACTGGGTGACATCGAGGAGCTGGCCCACGCGGTTGTCGATGAAGACGGAGAACTGCACGTTTCGCGGGGGCTGATACCCGCTATGGGTGGGCGTTTCGACGGGTGCCTGGGTCATGATGGGAGCTTACGCGAAGGGGTGAGCGAGGTCTATGGTTTTTTCCGGATCACGCCGTCGCGGCGTTGGCCTGTTCGATATACCACGCACAAGTGCGCGCAAGCCCGGTGTCGAAATCGACCAGCGGTTCGTAACCGAGAACTTGTCGAGCCCGGTCAATCGAAGCGCGCGAGTGCTTGACGTCGCCCGCACGTTCGGGGGCGTAGCGGGGTTCGAGGTCGAGGCCGAACCGCTGGATCATCCCCGTGGCGAGTCGGTTGACCGTGATGGCCTCGCCGGTAGCGATGTTGAGGCTCTGGCCGTCCAGGGCGTCGGGATGGGTCAACCCGAGGATGACAGCGTGGGCGACGTTAGCGACATCGCAAAAATCGCGGGACTGCTCGCCGTCGCCAAAGATGGTGGGCGCTTCGCCGCGCGTGAGTCGTGACGCAAAGGCGGCAATGGCCGCGGCGTAAGCGGAGTTCGCGTTCTGCCCGGGTCCGAAGATGTTGAAGAAGCGGAGATTGACGGTATCGAGTGGCGGGTACGAGCGAGCCCAGGCTTTGAGCATGGCTTCGCCAGCCGCTTTGTTGGCCGCATACGGGCTCGCCGGGTCAGGCGGCATCCCCTCGTGCTTGGGAAGTTCGGGACTGTTGCCGTAGATCGCGGCACTCGACGCAAGGAGCACCCGTCGGAGGCCGGCCGCGCGGGCGGCTTCGAGAACGCACAGCGTGCCGTGCTCGTTGACCCGGTGGTAACGCAAGGGCTCAGCGACAGACTGGGGCACCGATCCAAGCGCGGCGAGGTGGGCGACGGCGTCGCAGCTCGCCGCAGCATCGGCAAGAACCTTGTCATCCAGAATCGAGCCCTCGACAAAGCGGTAGCGCTCGGAAGAAGTGCGGAGGTTCGCGCGGTCGCCTGTGGATAGATCATCGAGGACGGTGACGGACCCACCAGCGGCGAGAATGGAATCGACCAGGTGAGACCCGATAAACCCAGCGCCGCCCGTGATGAGGATGCGTCGTCCGGCAAGGCGATCGGCGTACCGGGAGGCGGCCTGGATGAGTTGGGGCGTGTCACTCATGGGATAGGAATAGCCGCTGCATCGGCTCGATCAGGTGGGGTCGTTGGGGTTAATACCTGGGGATCGTGGGGTCAACAGTTCGCGACCAGGCGTCAATCCCGCCCGCGATGGAAGCGAGGTCCTCAAACCCATGCTGAGCGAGGAAGTGAGCTACGTTCAATGACCTGAATCCCACATGGCACAGGGTGAGGATGGTGGCCTCATCGTGCTGCTGGAGCTCATAGAGCCGGGCGGGGATCTCACCCACCGGGATGTTCAGGCTTCCCGGGATGGCCGCGAGCGCGATCTCCTCGGGTTCGCGGACGTCCAGCAGGATGACGTTGTCGTCTGTCTTAAGAAGGTCGCGGGCCTCTTGAGGGGTGATCTCGCGGACCTGCTCGGCGGCGGGGTCGGTCATGGGGTCTGCGCTCGATTCAGGAGGTTTGGGCCGAGGCTGGCTCGATGTGAGTGTAACGGTCAAGGTTCATGGTGACCTGCTCGCCATCGGCCTTGCGGATGACCAGGCGGTCGATCCAGAGCTTGTCGTCCTTGGCGTGGGCGAACCACGACCCGGTTTTGGACTGCTCGTAGCGGACCACGGTGCCGGTAACCGACTCGGTCCAGACCTCATCACGTTGCGGGATCTGCTGGGTCACGGTGACCCGCGTCCCAGGGTCGAAAACCGCTGCTGGATTGCTCATGGGCGTCGTCTCCTGAGCCGACAAGGGGTTGACGGACGCACGCCTGGAGGGGTTGTGCGTCTGCGAAGGTCGTGCCGGGATCTGCTATGTTAGCGACTCGCTCGCGGTGGCCCCGAAAGGGGCGGTCTCGACCCTGGACGGGTGTCCGAGCGGCTGAAGGAGCTGGTTTCGAAAACCAGTGTACGGGTTACCCGTACCGTGGGTTCGAATCCCACCCCGTCCGTTTGTCTGCGATACTCAGGCGCTAACGGCAACCAGCCCATGGAGCATGCTACTTATTACAAGTACATAGATGCTTACGGGGCCTTTCAACTCCTATTAAACAGACAACTATTCTTTAGACGTCCACTGGATTACGAGAAGAACGATTGCAGGATCGATCTGCTCCATGATTTCGACAGCAAGGCCACGGCCAAGGAAATCATCCGTCTTATCACACTGGCAGCTAATGGTGACTTAGAGATCGACTGCGATTACAAAGGCTTCAGAGAGGCCCTCAAGCTTGTTAGCCAACAACTAAAAAGTCGACTACCCGAAGACATATTCCAAGATGCATACTCAGACAAAGACTGCTCGAACGCTGATGCGGCAGCAAAGAAAGTCAGACAGGATATTTTGTCAAAAGCTTCTACGCCGAGAATTCTCTGCCTCACCAAAAATGGGTCATCAAAATACATGTGGCAAAAATATGCCAAAGAAGGCTCTGGCTGTATGATTGGCTTTGCGGAGTTATAAGATCTCAATAGTCTCTTTTTTGCTGCCAAGCCAGTCAAATATATTGGTGGATCGCCTAGCGTTGGAAGCCGACAGATTGGGCTCGCCACGTGCTGGGCATACAGAAGATTAATTTTGGCGAACTTCAAATGGATTCATACTTTATGAAAGATCGCTCTTTTGAAAAAGAAGAAGAGTAGCGGGTACTGTATCATGTCCAGAATCCAGACTTCGACAATGAGGGCGTATACAAGGTTTTACTTGATCCGCGTGAGATACAATCTGTAACACTTGGCCCCAATATCAGTACATTATTTAAAGGTTCTATCGCAACTCTTTGCTCTGCCTGCTACCCAGGCACAGATTTGTATCAAGCCTGATTCTGAATCTGAATGATATTTGCCTCAAGGCCAGGACTGCACAACGGCGAGACCCGCACGACGACCTCCCGAGACCCCAAAAAATCCCTAAAACAATGCCTCCAGAGATCGGTTGCTGGCAACTCACAACCCAACGCACCCCAACACCCCCCGCTACCTCACTAGACTACCCGCAGCCCAACCGTAGCGTCTGGGTGGCACACTGCGGCGCAGCCGCTGTGTGAAATCACCAAAAAACCGTAGCCAACACATCCATGACCCGCTACGAACGAGATGAGAACGCTCTCGACCCCCCGTGCGCACAAACAACCGCATTCCGGGGGCCATCAACCACGTTTGATCGACGACTTGGCCCCTCAAACCAACCATTCCACGCCCGAAAACACCCCCGTCATAACCCCCGTGCGCACAAACAACCACCGCCCAAACCACCACAACCCCACCCCAAGCACCAGAAACACCTTCACCCGGGAACAAACCAAGCCCCTGTCACCCAAAAACGCCATGCGCACAACCCTCACAACGAACCAGCCAGCCAATCTCTCGAAATCACAAAACCAAAGTTCCGCGGGATGGCATCAACCTGACCAGGCAACCGACGTACGCTGAGGCCAACGTGACCTGCGCGATCAGCTGCTGGCTCGGTTGAATCCCGAAGCGATCACCCTCGTTACAGGGCAGATTCAGTGGAACCTAAGGTTCATCGATCGGCGTTCGACTAAGAAAAGAGACCGGAGCCTTGAAAACCTTTACCAACCCCATCCTCCCCATCGGTCCTGACCCCTTTGCCCTCTGGCACGACGGGGCTTACTACGCCATGGTCACGGAGCAGACCCGGATTCGGCTGATGAAGACCACGGACATCACCCGGCTATCAGAGGCAGAGAGCACCGTCGTGTTCGAGCCACCCATCAATACGGGTGAGGACTTCCCCGCGGCGTGTTGTCTCTGGGCGCCCGAGATTCATTCGGTCATGGGGCGTTGGCATATCTACTTCACAGCGACGTCAGCGGATGGTGATGATCTGCGCCGCCGGATTTTCGTGTTGTGCGGCCCGCAGGCTGATCGTGACCCCATGGACGGGCCGTGGGCGTATGCGGGCCAGTTGGAGATCCCGGTTGAGCGCTACGCGATCGACGGGACGGTGCTGGAGGACGCCGGGCGGACGTACTTCCTCTGGAGCAGCAAGCTGACGATGACGGATGGGTGGTGGCAGCACCTGATGATCGCCGAGATGCTGGACCCGTTGACGCTGGGGGATCGCGAGGTCGTGCTGTCCGCACCAACGCAGGCATGGGAGCGTGACCTCCAGCCAACGAACGAAGGCCCCCAGGTTCTCAGGCACGGGTCCGAGGTCTGGTTGGGGTATTCGGGCAGTGCGTTCTGGTCGACGAACTACGCAATCGGCTTTCTGCGGGCCAGGTCGGGTGATGATCTGATGGACCCGGCTTCGTGGACCAAGATGGGCCGTGCATTTTTCAGACAGAAGCCCGAGGCAGGGGTTTATGGCCCGGGGCACGCGAGTTTCGTGCGTTCGCCGGACGGTCGCGAGGACTGGCTGCTGTACCACGCCTGGGCGACAGCGGAGCCCGAGATCCGGGTTGAGGGGCGCAGCCCGCGGCTCCAGCGGATCGAGTGGACGGCATCAGGTGAGCCCGACCTCGGCGAGCCGGTGGGATTGAAGACGCCGTTGCCAGTGCCAAGCGGAACGGCTTAGACCCCGTTCAGGCCGGCCACGCATGCACCACGGCGAGCCCTGCCGCCAGCGAGATCACGCTGGCCAGCGTCGTCGTCGCGATGATCGAGGCCGCGAGCCCCTCGTCGCCGCCGATCTGGGTGACCAGGACGTAGCTGGCCACCGCGGTAGGAACGGCGGCAAGCATGATCAGGGCGAAGGCCTGCTGACTATCAAGGTTCAGCGCCCAGGCGAGCAGGACCGCCAGCGCAGGGCAGACCGCGAGCTTGATCGTCGTGATGACCGACGCGAGCGCCAGGTGGGAACGCACTCGATAGATCGTCAGAGCCCCGCCCAGGCTGATCAGGGCAAGCGGCGCGGCCGGTTGTCCGACGAGGCCAAGGGTGGTCATCAGGGTCTCCGGCGGCGTGAGCGGAGACGCCCCCATGGCGAGGCCGACGAGGCAAGCGATGATAAAGGGATTGGTGACGATAGATCGCAGAAGGTCGATGGCGGGATGAACCGCTGTTGCATCGAGGCTGGCGTTATGCCTTGTGCCAGCGGAGAGCACCGGAACGGCCAGAAGGTTGTAAAGAGCGATCGTCGGCGCAAGGGTCAGCGCGGCAATGGCAAGTGTGCGGTCGTCGGCTCCGGCCAGCTTGATGACGGGCAGACCAACGAAGGCGAGGTTACCGCGGAAGCCCGCCTGGATCATCACGCCAAAGGTCGCGGGTTCTCGACTCAGGAAATACCACGCTGCTGCGGAGAGTCCGGCAGCGGCGAGCGTGACAAGGGCCATGGCGAGGATCACCCAGCCAATCGAGGGGTCGATCGTGCCCGCTTCGGCGATCTTGACCACCAGCAGCGAAGGCAGGCAGACCCAGTAGACCAGGCGGTCCAGGATGGAGCGGTCCGCGGGTTGCAGGAAGCTCGCTTTGAAGAGGGCAGCACCAAGGGCAACCAGCAGGATGATCGGCAGCAGGGTCTCGGCAATGCGCAGCAGGAGCATCGGGAGATGGTAACGGGTCCTTGACGGCATGAAACCGGCGAGAAGTGCGTGGCTTAACAGATAGAAGCTCTTGACTCCGGTGCCGCAGGGTTCATGCTTGGGATGTCTGGCATGGAGCGATAGACTCCAAGACTGCACCAGCACAGTGGAGATGTGATGCGATTGAGTTCAGGCCGATGGCTGTCCGGGGTAGTGGGGTTGCTGTTTGCTTGCACACCCGGGCTCGGCCAGGTCCTGCCATCGGTCTCGGGGCGGACGCTGACGCTGTCGACCGACTCGCGACACAAGCTGTTTGTCCCGGACGATCTGGTGATCGACAGCGGCATGGTGGACGTGCTGGTGCACTTCCACGGGGACCCGGCGACGGTGAACAACAACGCGGGCTACGCGGGGTTGAATGCGGTGATCGTGAACGTGAGCTACAGCGGGTTCTCGTCGGCGTACTCGACGCCTTTCAGTAACCCAACGCTGTTTGGTGATGTCCTTGACAGTGCATTGGTGTCGCTGCGCTCCTTGCCGGAGTTTGGGACGAACGCATCCTGGGACGATGTTTCGGTCTCATCGTTCAGTGCAGGGTACGGGGCGGTGCGTGAGATCCTCAAGCAGCCGGCTTACTTCGCCCAGATCGACGGGCTGCTGCTCGCTGACTCGTTGTACGCGTCGTTCACCAGCTCGACCAACACGACGCCGTCGGCGTCTCAGATGGCTCCGTTTGTGGCTTTCGCGCAGGCGGCGGCGGCTGGAACCAAGACGATGGTGGTGTCACACTCGCAGGTCCAGACCTATACCTACGCAAACACGGCCGAGACCGCCGACGCATTGATCCAGGCCGTTGGTACGCGTGCGATCGGCACGAACCAGACCGGGCTGGGCTCACTGAGCTTCTACCGAACCGCATCGAAGGGACACTTCGAGGTCTGGGGAGCGACCGGTGCCAGCGCATCGGCGCACACCGAGCATCTTCGGTTCATGGCGGAGTGGCTGGACGATCTGCCTTTTGATGTTGCTCCGAACCCTTCGAGCATCACGCTGGCGGACTTCGAGAGCGGAGAGGGAGTATTTAACTACTCACCTTTGTACTCGGGCAGCAATCTCGGGATCGCGACGGCAATCGCGGACCGGGTGACCGATGAGGCGCACGAGGGTGTGGGGTCGCAGCGACTTGAGGTGGTGCAGGAACCGGGTGCGGAGGGATGGTTTCTGCGACATGTCGCCGGCGGGGCGACGCCGGTGAACAACGTGGCGTTTGCCTCCGAGGGCTGGATCGGGGTGTGGGTCAACACGCAGACGCAGGGGCTGACCGTTCGGATCGGGCTGGATGATCCAGACAGTGCCGACCTGTCGCTTGCCCAGCAGGTGGTCCCAGACGGCGCGTGGCACCTCTATCAGTGGGACCTCGATAATCCGGCATTGTGGGAGGCCTGGGCCTTTGGGGATGGCGAGATCGACGGCCCCACATCAACGCTCGATGCGCTGTTCTTCGAGGGCACCTCGGACGCTGAGTTCTATATCGACGACCTCTACGTTGGCGATGCGTTCGTCGCTCCAGGCTTACCCGGGGATGCTGACCTGGATCAGATCGTGAGTCTGACTGACCTGTCGGCGTTGGCGAGCCACTTCGGCATGTATGGCGGGTGGGCCGAGGGCAACTTCAACGGCGACAGCGTGATCGATCTGGTGGACCTCTCGATTCTGGCCGCTCAGTTCGGGGGCGATGGGCCTGTCGTGCCGGAACCCGCTGGCGTCTTGGTCATGATGCTCGGGGCGGCGCTGACAAGACGGGTGTCCTGAGTCGACATGAATCAGGCTTGCGGCGCTTGCTGATCGATCTGCTGGTTGAGGGGGACTTGGTTGACGCCGGTGGAGACGCGGATGGCTTTCTGGAAGAAGAGGTTGTTGGGGATGCGGATGACGCCCCCTTCCTCGTGCTGCAAGACGGTGTAGAGCAGCGTAAAGTCGATGACCCTGCCTTTCATCGGTTCACCCATGAGTTCGATGGTGTCGCCGACCATGAAAGGTCGTGTAAACAGCAGGATGAAGCAGCACAGGAGGTTCGACAGGACCGACCAGACCGCGACAAAACCGATGGCGACCAGAGCGATCATGGCGGTGAGCGTGGTCCACGCATCCTGAAGAACGCCAAGCACCTGAAGGGTATAGAAGATGACGATGATGATCGTCATCCACCAAGTCAGTCGGTTCACGATCAGGGCAAGGCCGGGCGAGAGCCGGTGCTGGGTGACAAGCAGGCTGACCGATCGGCGCGTGATGCCGAACAGCACCACCGCGATCAGCAGAACCAGACCGATCCGAGCGAGTTCGGGAGTGACGTTACTGATCATGGCGATAAAATCATCCGCGACGCCTTGACTTGCAGGAGGCTGCTGGGCGGGTGCTGGTGTTGCCTGAGCGAGAAGAAGGTTCGTGTGCATGGCTTGGGGTTGTCTCTATAAGGTCTTCGTGTTTGTGGCTTAGTCATCATTGTATAGGGTGAGAAGTCTGATTCCATGGCGGGTGACTGACTGTCGCGTTGCGAAAATTCTGCGATATTGATGACCCTCTCGGGCTAGGGGTCGGCCCATGTTGTTCAGCGTCATCGATGACGGTGAAAGGAGCCGGCATGAGCATCGTGAATGAATCGGTCCGAGTCGGGTTGTTTGGCATCGGACTGGAAGCGTACTGGTCGCAGTTCGAGGGGCTGGAGCAGAAGCTCAAGGGCTATCTCGGTGTCACCGCGTCACGACTCGAGCGACCGGGCGTCGAGGTCGTGAACCTCGGGTTGATCGACACCGTGGAGAAGGCGTTTGAAGCCAGCCATCGTTTCCGCCGTGAAGATGTGGACCTGATCGTGCTTCATGTCACGACGTATGCGTTGTCGTCGACGGTCCTGCCGGTGGTGCGTCGCGCTGGCGTCCCGGTGATTGTCCTCAACGTCCAGCCGGAACGGGCGATCGACTACGCCAGCTTCAACAAGCTGGGCGATCGAACGAAAATGACCGGCACCTGGCTGGCGTCGTGCGGGGCGTGTCCGGTTCCCGAGATCGCCAACGTGTTCAACCGGGCAGGGGTGTCGTTTCATCAGGTCACGGGCGTGCTGGAAGCCTCGGATGCGTGCTGGACCGAGCTGGGGGCGTGGGTCGAGGCGGCCAGGGTCAAGCACGTCATGGAGCACAACCGGCTGGGCGTCATGGGGCATTACTACAACGGGATGCTCGACATCTACTCGGACATGACCCAGCAGCTCGCAGCCTTCGGCGGGCACGTCGAGATCGTCGAGATCGACGAGCTGGCAGAGCTTCGACGTGAGGTCAGCGACGGGGAAGCACGCGAGCGGGTCGATGTGTTTCGAGAGGTGTTCGAGGTGCAGGCGGATTGCGCCGAGGATGAGTTGGTCCGAGCCGCCGGCACGAGTGTGGCGCTCGATCGGCTGGTAGACGAGCGGAAGCTGGGGTCGATGGCGTACTTCTATCACTCGGTGCCCGGGCACGAGCACGAGGACGTGATCTCGTCGATCATCCTGGGCACATCGCTGCTGACAGGTCGAGGCGTTCCCGTGGCTGGTGAATACGAGATCAAGAACGCGCAGGCGATGAAGATTCTTGACAGCTTCGGTGTGGGCGGTTCCTTCACCGAGTACTACGCGATGGACTTCGATGATGATGTCGTACTCATGGGTCACGATGGGCCGGGGCATCTGCGGATCGCTGAGGGCAAGACAAAGGTGCGCCCGCTGGAGGTCTATCACGGCAAGGTGGGTCGCGGTCTGTCAGTCGAGATGAGCGTGAAGCACGGCGACGTCACCCTGCTGTCGGCCGTGCAGCGAAAAGACGGGACGCTGGCGTTGCTGGTCGCGGAGGGGCAGTCGGTGCCAGGCCCGATCCTGGAGATCGGGAATACCAACAGCCGGTATCGCTTTAGCATCGGCGCGAAGGCCTTTGTCGAAGCGTGGAACCAGCAGGGGCCGGCGCACCACTGCGCCATTGGCGTAGGTCGCGTGGCCGATCGGATCGACAAGCTCGGTAAGTTGTTGGGGCTTGAGGTGGTCCGGGTGTGCTAGCACAAGCCCGCATCGTGAGCTAGATTTCGATTCGTGCGACGCTTTCGCTGGTACCCGATTCTGCTGACCGGTACGCGGCATCCATGACAGCGACCTCGTTGAGGCAGGCGGCAAGGTCTTCTTTGACTTCAGCGGGGTCGAGTCGTTGCTCGACGATGGCCAGGAGACGCTCTATCCGATCCGGCAGCGCCTCGGCTTTGGGCAGAGGCGTTGGCTTCTGGTTGTTGGACACGGCGTGTGGTTGACCATCGATAAAAGTGAGGGCGGCTTCGGCGCCCCAGAGCTCGAGGCCGGAGTTGGACGAGTGCTGGACCCACGAGGCTTCGGCGCGGCCGATGATGTTGTCAGCGAGTTTCATGTGGATCACGCCATAGTCATCGACATCGGGGTAGATCGAAGTGACGTTGCTGATGTCGGCCCAGACGCTGACGACCGGGCCGCAGAGACGCAGCAGCCAGTGGACAGCATGAGCCCCCATATCCATGAGGGCGCCACCCCCAGAGAGTTCTGGCTGCGTGAACCACTGGAGGTCGGGGCTGTCGAACCAGCGGCCATAGCAGGCGTGGTGGCTGTTGCGCACAAAAGCGTGGGTGATGCGGCCAAAGGTCCCGGCATGAACAGCTTGCTGGACGGCCTGATTCTCAGCGAAAAACGGGAAGAAGTAGCCGGAGCACAGCGGGGTTTTGTGCTGCTTGATGAGCCGGGCGATGCGCTGCGCATCGGCGAGCGAGGTGCTGATGGGCTTCTCACAGAAAACAGGCTTGCCGACCGGCAGAGCCTTCTCCAGCAACGCCGTGTGGCGTGTGTTGGCATCACAGATGACAAAGGCATCGATCTGATCATCGGCGAGCAGGTTGTCGATGTTGTCGATGAACGTGGCATCGGCCTGATCGGCATATTTTTGGCCGCGCTGCGGGGTGTCATCCCAGATCGCCTTGATGGTCGCGTCCACATCGGATGATGTGAGGTGCTTGATGAAGGCGTCGGTGTGGATGTGCGCGGTGGACAAGAAGGCGATGCGTGCAGTCATGGTCGGCGCTCCAAGGTGAGGAGCCGTAGTCTACTCTTCAGTGGTCGAAGCCTCGGTGCGATCGTATCGCCCGAGGAGCCGGTTGAAGATTGTGAGGGTGCGCTTGGCGATACCGGTCCAGCCAAACTGCCGGCGGGCGAAGCGGGCCCCCTCAATCGAGAGGCGCTGACCGAGTTGCGGGTAGAGCATCGGCGAGGCAAGCGCGGCGGCGTACATGTAGGGTTGTTTGGGGTCGGCGTACAGGGCGTGGGTGCCGTAGTTGATGACCTCATGGAGACCGCCATGAACGGTGACAACGGTCGGTGTCCCGCAGGCCATGGCCTCGATCGCGGTCATCCCGAAGGGTTCGTACCGGGAGCACATGGCGAAGACCGAGGCGGCGCGGTAGTGATCGGCCAGCTCACCATCAGGGACATAGCCCCGCCACTTGATATGTCGAGCCACACCTTCACCCTTGGCGATCTCCTTGAGCTGATTGACTTTCTTGCGGTCACGCTCGGAGTTGGCCCCCGCAGCGATCACAACCCGGGCTTTAGGCAGAACCTGGCGAAGGTAAGGAAGCGAGCGGATGAGCAGGTCGTAGCCTTTGTTGGTGGCGACCCGGCCCACGGCGTAGACGTCGTGCTCGTTGAAGCCGAGTCGCTTACGGATGGCGGCAAGTCGGGCGGGTTGGGCGGGCATAAAGCGAGCCTCATCGATGCCCGGAGGAATCATGGTCATGTGCTCGTTGGGGACGGCGTAATCGGCTTCCAGGATGTCGACCTGCTGGTCGGTCGTCGCAATGACATGGTCACAGTTGCGATAGACGAGAAACTCCTTGTCGATGCGCTCGTCGAAGCGATAGCCGTCATCAACTTTCTGTCCGGCGTCCTTCATGCCCTTACGTTTCCAGGAGCCGAGCGAGTGTGGCGTGTGGACGTGGGGGACCTCGAGTTCCTCAGCGATCCGCTGACCGGACCAGCCAGCATCCCAGTAGTGGCTGTTGACGACCTCGTACTGGAGCTTGTTCTCACGGACCCAGGCCAGCGTGTTGGTGACGAAGTCGGCGATGTGATCGTGCATGTCCTCTTTGCGGATGAACTTCGGCCCGCCAAAGGGAATCCGAACGACGCGCAGACCGTCCGAGATCCGGTCAACGGCAGGCTGGCGCTCAAACCGGCGGGTGAGGAGGTCAACTTTGTAGCCGAGACGGCGGAAGCGCTTGGCGAGTTCGAGGACAAACACGACCTGCCCGCCCGTGTCGGGCGTGCCGAGTTGTGGGGTGCCCGCGACGTAGCCATGAACCGAGATCATCAGAATGGAACCGGCATACTTTTCAGACTTGGCCATGCAGAGTCTCCGTCGTGTTTACGCGCATAAGGCACCATAAGCGATCAGGCCTTCGATGATGCCAGCGGCGAAGTTTTTTTGCGCGATGTGAACTCGGGCTGGATCGATGTGCTGCCGCAGTTCCTCTCGGGCGTTCCCGACAACGACCCCTTTGAGAGCGATGTCGAACATCGCGCGATCGTTAGCCGAGTCGCCCGCGACAACGACGCGATCGAGCGGGACCCCGAGTTGACTGGCGAGGTACAGGGTCGCGGTGCCCTTGCCCGCGTCAGGCGGGAGGATGTCGAGATCACAGTGCCCTGAGATGACGATCATCGCAGGGCCGACGCCGCGGATCACCTGTTGAACCCGCTCGTGATCAGCATGTTCAGGAATTGCGAAGCTGGCCTTATAGGGCGTCTGCATGATCGGGTCGTGCGGCGTCCACCCCCGCTCGGAGGCCAGCTTGTCGAAGGGTTCACGAGACCAGGAGCCGAACCGCCGGGCCCAGTCGGGATCGTCCTGGTCACCAACACGAACCTGAGTGCCCATCGCGGTAATCGTCGCCGCCGGCCGCCAGGGACCACGACCTTCGAGCGTCGGCCGAACACTCGCCCACGGGCGGCTTGAATTCAGGGCGATGGGGACCTTGTTCTCAGCTGCCAGCCGGATCAGGCGCTCGGTGGCGCGATCGTCGCCCAGAAATGTGTCGTCGATGTCGCTGACGAGAAGCCAGGGGGTCGTGTCGGTCATGAGTGGCTCAAGCCTCGATCAGTTCATCGGGCAGTTTAGGGGTCGCACCAACCCGTGTGGCAACGTAAGCGCCGACGCGGTTCATGTGGGTGGCGATACGGCGCGGGTCTCGGCTGCGGAGCAGACCCGCGATGAGGGCGGCGTTGGTCGAGTCGCCAGCGCCCACAGTGTCGGCACCTCGCTCGGGCTCGAACGATGCGGGCGCACCCTCGAAGCGCCCTGACGGTGTGAAGAGGATGCAGCCGTGCTCGCCGCGCGTAAGCGAGAGCAGTTGGAGGTCGTACTTCCGGAGCATGGCTACTGCCCGATCATCGTCCCCATCGCCAGCCTTGATGCCGAGCGATTGGTCGAGCTCAGCAAGCTCTTCCTGATTGACCTTAGCGTGGCTAGCAAGGGTCAGGCTCTGATGAATAAGTTCGCTTGTGTAATGGTTCTGCCGCAGGTTGACGTCAAAAAGTCGGATACCCGGGCAGGCAGCGACGATCGCCTGGATGCTCGATCGGCTGGGCTCGGCCCGTTGGGCGAGAGAGCCGAAGAGCACAGCGGAGGCTCTCGCCGCCTGCTCAAGGGCGCTGTCGTTGGCTTCGATAGCATCCCAGGCGGCATCTTGCTCGATCTCGAACGTGGCATGGCCCGCAGAATCCAGCGTGACCACGGCGCGTCCGGTGCGACGAGAAGCGTCCGTCTGAAGCAGGTCCAGGGCCAGACCTCTGGCCAGAACCTGCTCGGCCAAGAGACCGCCCAGGCGATCCCGGCCGACTCGAGAGACGATGCTCACTTCGGTTTCGACGCCCGGGAGGAGTTGCCGGGTGTGGACGGCCGCGTTGACGGGTGCTCCGCCCAGCACTTCGTGGTCCTCGAACACGTCAAAGAGGGCTTCGCCTACGGCGAGCACGAGGCTGTGGTTCGGGTTAAGGTCCATCTCCCGAAGTTAGCAGCCAGGCACGAGAGCACAAGCGCAGGTATGTACAGCAGCAACGGATTCATCCGATCAGACATTGGCGATGTGGACGTGGTCTATCACGACGGCGTCTATCATCTTTTTCACCTGGTATTGCCCAACCACGACATCATCGCCCACGCGATCAGCAGCGACGGGATGCAGTGGCGACGCGTGCCCAACGCCATGTTCGTCGGCGACCCGGGGGCATGGGACGATGACATGCTCTGGACGATGCATGTGACCCGGGACCCGGGTGACGCGAGCCGATGGAGGATGCTCTACACCGGGCTCCGCAGGCAGGAGGAGGGGCGGATCCAGCGAATCGGGGCGGCTCGATCGAATGATTTAGTCCACTGGGAGCGGCAGGAGTGCGAGACTCACGAGCCCGTCGCGGGGGGCAATCGCTACCCGCTCGCGGTACCGGGGACGTGGTACGAGTCGCGCATGGACGAGGGGAGACACTGGGTAAGTTTCCGAGACCCTTTTATATTCGAGCACGAAGGGCAGCGGCGTCTCTTGTTCTCGGCCCGGGTCAAGGACGGACCGGTGGTCAGACGCGGGTGCGTGGGGCAGGCGATCGAAATCGCGCCCGATGTCTTTGAGTTCCGCCAACCCCTCTATCAGCCGGGGTTATACGACGATGTCGAAGTCCCCGGTCTGTATGAGCTCGACGGTCGGTTTTTCCTGATGGGCTCGATCCGAGAAGACGTGAAGGTTCATTACTGGTTCGCCGACAACCCCGATGGACCGTTCCAGAACTACTCGGACAACGTACTGCTCCCCAAAGGCAACTACGCCGCCCGCTGCTGCTACGACGGCCACGGCTGGTTGGTATTCAACTTCTTCACACAACAGTTGGGGGGTGGGCATCGAAAGAACTTCCTTCCCCCGCCAAAGCGTCTGGCGGTCAACCAGAACGGCCGGCTGGTGCTGCGGTCATACGAACACTTCAACAACCTGGCGATAGAAAAACTTGAGGGCGACAAGCTCCCCGCATATCGACGCGTCTTTGGCAACAAGCACGCGAGTATCGAAGAGGATGCTGCAGGTTCTGCGCTGGCTTGCCGCAGTGGCTATGAGACCTTCGTGCTGGGTCGCAAAGAGTTCGGCGATTTTCGACTGCGCTGCAAGCTGCGAATTGAAGGATCCGGGAAATGCGGGCTCGTGCTCCGGATGGATGACGAGGCGAACGGGTACTACCTGAGCCTTGATCTGTTCAAGGGCGTCGCACAGCTGCGCGCGTGGGGGCGAAGCGAGCGCGCCGAGGGCGAGGAGGCGTTCCAATACCGCCAGCTCCAGGCAGGTTATTTCGTGCCGCGGGCCGATCACCTGGCCAACCTCGAAGTCATTGCCTATGGGCAGTACCTGGAGTGCTCGCTGGACGGCGAGGTCCTCCTCACACTGGTGGACGACACCTTCCCCACAGGCGTCCTCGGCTTCTACGCCGAAAGCGCGCTCCTCCGCGTCGAAGACCTGACGGTCGAGCCGCTCGAGGCACCGGAATCCGAGCTATTCTAGATCTGGATTTGTATTGACAAGTGAGACCAGACTTGTCAGATTCTGTGGATGAACAATGTCATTCCTAGAGCTTTTCTTTGCCTTTCGCTGCTGATGACTGGTATCGCCCAGGCTCAGGGCTGGAGGCCTCTACCGCTGGTCTCCGAGGTGACGGAGGTCTCCCCAATGACCGGGCTGGTGTTCTGGGCTGACAGCCCGCAGGCGGCCACCGACGCCATCCAACTCGAGTTCTCCTACATGCTCTATCGCGATGTGGTGAACGCTGAGGGCCAGTACGACTGGTCCGAGGTCGATGCCCTGCTCCAGCGAATCGCCGGCCGGCGGCATCAGGCCATCCTCCGCTTCCGATTCATCTATCCCGGCGACACCACCACCGCCGTGCCGGACTCGATCCGCAACCTGCCGGACTACCGGGAAGTCCTCGCCGAGAGCGAGGGGCGACCCACGGCGTTCTGCGACTGGTCCCATCCAGCGCTGCGCGCTTTCGCCAAGGAGTTTCACGCTCGGTTCGCTGAACGCTACGACGATGACCCTCGACTGGCGTTCGTCCAGACCGGCTTTGGTCTCTGGGCCGAGTACCACATCTACGACGGCCCGATGGAACTGGGAAAGACCTTCCCGAGCAAGGCGTATCAGGCTGAGTATCTGACTCATCTCGACAGCGTGTATCAAAAGACGCCCTGGAGCATCTCCATCGATGCAGCGGAACAGGTCCGAACACCTTTCGCGGAGCAACCCGAGCTAAAGCGGCTCAGATTCGGGCTCTTCGATGACTCGTTCATGCACGAGACACATCACGAGTACAACCTGCGCTGCTGGACGTTCTTCGCTCGTGACCGGTATCTGAGTCATCCCGCAGGGGGAGAGTTTAGCTACTACAACGCACACGATCAGCGGACATCGCTCGCACCAACCGGGCCCCACGGCGAACGCTTCGAGGACGCCGCCAAACGATTCGGCCTAACTTACATCATGGCTAACGACCAGCCGAGATATCAGCCGATCGAGCGCATCCGCGAGGCCGGGATGGCGATGGGATACCGGTTCCGCGTCGTGGCATTCGAAACCAACGGCACTCAGTCGCGATTGACCATCGAAAACGCAGGCATCGCCCCGATCTACTACGACGCCTATCCGGCGATCGGCGGCGTGCGCTCTCCCGATTCCCTCAAGGGACTGAATCCAGGTCATCGGGCAGTTTTTGAGGTGGCGACTGATGGCGAAGGCGGCCAGGTCACGATCGCCTGCGACCGACTGGTACCCGGCCAGGAGATCGGGTTTGAAGCGGACCTGACCACGCCGTGATCGGCACGATTTGTCCCGCTATGATTAGCCATGCGAAGTCTGCCCACTGATCGGTTCCGAGTTGTTGGCGCTGTCTTGCTCCTTGGATGTTGCGGGGTCTTGAATGGTTGTATCGCTGCGGCCGCCGCTGTCCCGGTGTTCTCGATCGCAGCAGCGTCGATGTCCACGGCCGACAAAGGCTACGGATTCTGGAAGGGCAGCAAGCTCCGCTACGTCGATGAAACGAACATGGCCGCTATGCGCTGGGCCGTCGAAAAAACCATCGATCGACTCGGGCTCACCATCGACAAGTACAAGCAGGACGAGGACAAGCCCTACTACCGTTGGGTGTTGCACCATGACGAGGGCGATGAACTGGCGACCATCACCCTGGAACGCGTCTCCAGGCGCATGATGGCCGTCACGATCGACGTCGGGATGTTCGGCGACAAGGCCTCCGGCCGCTTGATCGCCAGCCGCATGCAGACCTACCTCAACGAATACAGCCAGGCAACCGGTGAAATGCCCAGCAATCTCGAACCTCCTCCAGCATTCTGAGAACACAAGACAACCTCGAGACCGGGCGGTAGGCTTAGGGCATGAACCACCTCCGGATGCCGCTGCTGCTGTCGTTGATCTTGATGTTTTTCGCCATCACCCTTGTCGGATGCGGTTCCTCCGACCCAGGTGGCGAGGCCGATGCCGACGGCAAACGCCGGCTGGTGTTTATCTCCAATGAAGAGCACAACAGTCGCGACCCCCAGCGAATCACATGGACCCAGGACATCCGGCTGGCGGATTGTCTTTTTGAGCCTCTGGTCGTCGCCGACTACGCAACCATGACGCTGCTGCCCGGCGTCGCCGAGCGCTGGGAGCAGAGCGAGGACGGGCTGACCTACACCTTCCACCTCCGTGAGAACGCACGATGGAGCAACGGCGATCCGGTCACGTCGAGAGACTTCGTGTACGCCTGGCGGCGTGCGATGCTCCCCGACGTCGCGGCGGGTTACGCACAGTTACTCTTCGTGATCCGCGGCGCTGAAGACTTCTTCAACTTCCGCGCCAGCCAGATCGACCAATACGCCAAAGAACAAGCTGCAGGGAGCGCTGAGGCACCGACTGCTGAGGCGTTATGGGCAGAGGCGCAGGCAAGGTTTACCGCGACCGTTGGCTTGGAGACCCCCGACGGTCGGACGCTGGTGGTTCATCTCAAGGAACCAACACCCTTCTTCCTCGATCTCGCCGCGTTCGGCACCTTCATGCCCGTGCACCAAACCAGCGTCGACGCGGCCACTTCGATGGTTGAAGCAACAGGCTCCCTCACGATGGATACCGCATACTGGTCGGACCCCGAACGACTCATCGTCAACGGGCCTTACGTGCTCAAAGAAGCCGCCTTCCGCCAGCACAATGATCTTGAGCCCAACCCCATGTACTGGGATGCCGCGTCGGTCCGCAACAACGGCATCCGCGAGCGCATCATCGACGACACCGGCTCGGCGCTGTTCGCTTATCAAAGCGGAGAGGTCCACTACTGGCCACGCGTGCCAACCGGCTCACCAGTGACAGCCGACCTCGCTTCGAGCGCCGATCGGGATGACGTTCACGTGCAGTCGATGGCGGGGACGTTTTTTGTGAACATCAACACGCTCCCAAAGCTATGGGACGGCCGCGATAATCCGCTCGCGGATGCACGAGTCCGCCAGGCTCTGTCGATGACCATCGATCGCAAGGAACTCGTCGAGCGCGTTACCCGCATGAACGAACCGGTAGCCCGGACGTTCGTCCCCCCAGGCGTGGTCGCCGGGTACGACCCGCCCACCGAAGCCGCCCCCGGATACGACCCCGAGACAGCCAAAACGCTCCTGGCAGAAGCAGGCTATCCAAACGCTCAAGGACTCACCGGCCTCTCGATCCTCTATCGCGCGGGCACAGGTGAAGAACAGATCGTTCAAGCGATCCGGCGGATGTGGGAAGAGAAACTCGGCCTCAGCGTGAAACTCGAAGGTCTTGAAAATCGTGTCGTGGTCGATCGGGTCATCAACCGGGAGTTCACCATCGCACGCGGCTCGTGGTATGGCGACTACCCCGATCCCACCACCTGGCTCGACCGCCTGCGCAAGCCCGTAGGCAAGTCCGGCAACAACGCCAGTGGCTGGGATCATCCCCCCTTCGATGCCCTGCTGAATCAAGCAGCAACCGAACTCGACCCCACTAAGCGACTGGCTATGCTCCGCGATGCAGAAGCCATGATGATCGAGCAGCAGCCACTGATCGTGCTGTTTCACTACGTCAGCGTGAACCTCTTCGACCCCGATCGCGTCGAGGGGATCGCCAACAACCCCTGGTTCCGCGAGCGACTGCACCTAGTGAGGGTCAAACCCTGACTTTTTTTGCTCTTGTGCTGGCGTAAAGCCTGCGAGGTTGTAGGCTTGCAATATCGGCACCAACCGGTGGGCTTCGGGGATTTGGGAGATCTCCTGGTGAACTACACCCCTCTGACGGCGGCGATCGTTGCGCTGGGCTCTGCGCTCCCAGCCATGGCGATCAGCACCCGTCACGATGTCTCCGAGTTGGGCTACATCCAACTCGCATCCAACAGCGCGTTTGATCCCGTAGGCGCGATGTACGCCACGATAGGCGGGGTCGGTTCAATCGCCTGCTCAGGCACGCTCATCGATGAGCAGTGGGTCCTCACTGCAGCTCACTGCATCGATGACGTCGACTTCCAAGGCGACGGCGTCGAAAACCTGCGCGTCGTGATCGACGGCCAACTCCGCTACATCAAACAGTGGATCCCGCATCCAGGGTGGGCTGAGAGTGAAGGCGACTTCATTGAGGGTTTTGACATCGGACTGATGCAGCTCTCAACGCCCATCACAAACGTCGAGCCAGCGCAGATGTTCGAGGAGCGCGGCACACCCGGACAGGAAGCCGTCATCGTCGGACTGGGAATCCCCGGCGACGGAATCAAAGGTCGCTTCAGCAGCGGGAGTTTCGGCACCAAACGCGCCGCACGCAACACGCTCGATGGCATGGGGGCAGATGATTTCCCCTTCCCACCCGGTTTCACACTGGTCGAGGGCTGGTCCAAGAACATCATCGTCACCGATTTCGACGAGCCCGGGAACGAAGATTCATCCTCCATCGGCGAGCCAACCCCCCTGTCTCTCGAAGGCTCGCTCACCAGCGGAGACTCGGGTGGTGGCCTCTTTGTCGAAACCGAAACGGGCTACCAGATCGCCGGCGTCAACTCCTTCCTGGCGAGCTTCGATGGCGATCCGAACGGGAGCTACAGCGACCTGTCAAGCTTCACCCGCTTGTGGCCACACCTCGACTGGTTGCTCTACACCATGGCCACCGAAACCGAAGCACTCGGCGACTACACACAGGATGGCCTGATCGATGCCGCCGACATCGACTTTCTCTTCGCCGCCTTGGACGATCCCTATCTCGATGGTCAGTCCCCCGTACCGAATCTCGACATGATCCGGGGCACCATTGCGCACCCCATGTTTGACATCACCGGCGACAACCAAGCCAATCTCGCCGACCTGGTGTTTCTCATCGAGGGCATCCTCGGGACCCAGTTTGGCGATGCCGACCTCAGCGGGACCGTCGGCCTGTTCGACCTGTCCACACTCGCGAGCAACTTCGGGCTGGAGAGCGTCGGCTGGACTGGCGGGGACTTCGATGGCTCAGGCGTCGTCGATCTGATCGACCTCTCCTTACTCGCCGAGTCATTTGGCAACGCCCCCCTCAGCCTGCCCGAGCCGAACACAGCAGGCATCCTCGGCCTCGGATGGCTCGTGCTGCGACGCCAGAAGCAGTCGCTGTAACCGGCTTGATTACCTGACCAGTTGCCGCTCAGCCGAACCCGTGTAGATCTGCCGCGGGCGGTAGATCTTGGAATCACGGTCGTTGACTTCCTTCCAGTGCGCCACCCAGCCAGGCATCCGCCCAATGGCAAACATCACCGTAAACATGTTCACAGGGATGCCCATCGCCCGCATGATGATGCCCGAGTAGAAGTCGACGTTCGGGTATAGGTTGCGCGAAACAAAGTAGTCATCAGCGAGCGCCGTCTCCTCCAGCCTCCGAGCCAACCCGAGGAGCGGATCGTTAACGCCCAGCTTGGCCAGCACCTTGTCCGCCGAGGCCTTGAGAATCTTCGCTCTCGGATCGAAGTTGCGATAGACCGGGTGACCAAAGCCAAACAGCCTGTATTCCTTGCGCTTCACACCTTCGATGAACTCATCCACGGGCGTGCCCGAAGCATGAATCTCCTGAAGCTGATTCATGATCGCGACATTCGCCCCGCCATGCAGCGGACCCCACAGGGCACACACGCCAGCCGCACAGCTCGCAAACAGATTCGCCTGCGAAGAGGCAACCAGACGCACCGTGGACGTCGAACAGTTCTGCTCATGATCTGCGTGCAGGATAAAGATCAGATTCAGCGCATCGACCACATCCTGATCTGGGATGTGCGGCTTCTTTGGCACCGAGAACATCATGTGCAGGAAGTTGGCACAGTAAGTCAGCTTCGGATCGGGGTACATGATCGGATGGCCGATTGAAGTCTTGTACGCCGCCGCCGCCATCGTGCGGACTTTCGAGAGCAGCTTGGCCGATGCGATCTCAAAACTATGCTCGTCTCCAGAGTCCATCACCTCGGCCTGATAACAGGACACCGTATTGATCATCGCCGAGAGTACGGCCATCGGGTGAGCATTGGAAGGAAAGCCATCGAAGGACTGACGCATCCCCTCGTGCAGCATCTGATGCTCAGTCAGCAGCGATCGAAAACGATCGAGTCGATCCTGAGTCGGTACCTCACCCTCAATCAGCAGCAAAGAAGTCTCGACAAACGTGAGCTTCTCCGCAATCTGCTCGATCGGGTAGCCGCGATAACGCAGGATGCCCTTCTCCGGATCAATGAACGTAATGTCCGATTCACACGCCCCCGTGTTGCGGTAACCCTCATCAAGCGTGATCACGCCGGTCTCGGACCGGAGTCTGCTGATGTCGATACCGACCTCACCCTCAGTCCCAACAGTCAGCGGGGCCTCGTAGGTCTTGTCACCAAGCTGAATCCGTGCGGTCCGAGAGGGATTAGTCTGCGTGCTCATGAATCTTCCTCGTGAGTCCCCCGAGAACAAAAGCGGCCGAGTCTGGACAGTTTACGGGGGCTGGCCACGCCGTGCCACGACCCGTCCTCAAGGCCACGGTCCCGAAAACTCATCCCTAAGCGTCAATACAAAAAAGCCGGGCCTTTGAGCCCGGCTTCGTGAAGTCATTCATGGGCTCGAAGGGTTTAGCTCCCCTGCCAGCCCGTTCGGAACGTCTCAATCGCCTTGCTAAACTCCTCGCCAAGACCCTTCTTGAAGGTTTTCTCGGCGACCAGGCGATCACGCAGTCCCTTGCCGGGCCCACGGAAGTGCTGGACCAGCCCTTCAGCGAAGGCAGCGACCTGGTTGATCGGCAGCGTGTCGAGATAACCCTTCGTGCCCGCGAAGATCTGGATCACCTCGTCGATCACGTCCATAGGCTTGTACTGAGGCTGCTTGAGCAACTCCACCATCCGGGCCCCACGATCGAGCTGGCGCTGCGTAGACTTATCAAGCTCGGTGCCAAGCTGAGCAAAAGCCTCGAGTTCACGATAAGCCGCCAAGTCCAGCCGAAGCGAACCCGCGACCTCCTTCATGGCCTTGATCTGAGCGTTACCGCCCACGCGAGACACCGAGATGCCCACGTTCACAGCAGGACGAACTCCTGCGAAAAACAGCTCCGGCTCAAGATAGATCTGACCATCGGTAATCGAAATCACGTTCGTCGGGATGTACGCCGAAACGTCACCCTCCATCGTCTCGATGATCGGCAACGCCGTCAGCGAGCCGCCGCCATTCTCATCCGACAGCTTGGTGGCACGCTCCAGCAGACGCGAGTGCAGATAGAACACGTCGCCGGGATAGGCCTCGCGTCCAGGCGGACGCCGAAGCAGCAGTGAGAGCTGGCGATACGCCGTCGCCTGCTTCGAGAGGTCGTCGTAAACGCAAAGCGAGTGCTGACCCTTCCACATGAAGTACTCGCCCATGGCACACCCGGTGTAGGGGGCGATGTACTGAATCGGCGCCGGATCGGAAGCCGAAGCAGCCACTACGATCGAGTACTCCATCGCTCCATTCTGACGAAGAGCTTCCACCACCGCGGCAACGGTCGATTCCTTCTGGCCGACAGCGATGTAGATGCAGTAGACCGGACCATCGCCTTCGGTTTCCTGATGGGTGTACTTCTGGTTGATGATCGCGTCGATGGCCACAGCCGTCTTGCCGGTCTTACGATCGCCGATGATCAGCTCTCGCTGGCCACGACCCACAGGAATCATCGCATCGACCGCCTTGACACCAAACTGCATCGGCTGAGTCACCGGCTGACGCGCGGCGATGCCGGGGGCAATGATGTCCACCTTCCGCATCTCGACGTTCTGCAACGGGCCCTTGCCGTCAATCGGTTCGCCAAGGCCGTTGACCACCCGCCCCAGCAGGCCCGGCCCAACGGGCACCGACAGCAGCCGTCCGGTCGAACGAACCGTCATGCCCTCTTTGATCTTCAGGTAATCACCAAAAATGATCGCGCCGACAATATCCTGCTCCAGGTTCATCGCCTGGCCAAGGACGGTCGTGCCGTCGCCGACGTCGAACTCGAGCATCTCAGCCGCCTTGACCTCAGAGAGCCCATAGACCCGGGCGATACCGTCACCCACCTCGACCACCTGCCCCACCTGGGAGACATCAAGCTCCGTGGCGTAGCGATCGACTTCCTGCTTAATGACGCTCGTGATCTCGTCGGTATTGATCTTCATCGTGTTGCGTTTCTTTCTGGTCGTGTCGTCAGGCGTTGACGGTCTGCCGAGCCTTCGCCCGGCCAGCGTCGATCATCTGGTTCTGCAGTCGGCGTAGCCGGCCAACCACAGAGGTATCAATCTGTCGATCCCCAATACGGGTGACCATGCCCCCAAGCAGCGATGGGTCCACATGCGTGGTCAACGCGACCTGACGGCCCAGCGACTCTTCAAGACGCTTCTTGAGGTGATCCTTGGCAGCATCATCAGGCTCACTGGCAAGCGTCACCGAAACATCAGCAACGCCCTGCGACTCCCGATACAGCAGGTTCAATGCGGTAATGATGCCAGGCAACTCACTGAGACGATCCTTCCGGTTGATCACCTGAAAAAACCGGAACAACAGCTCGTGCACCCGCGGTTTGAGCACGCGCTCGATAACACCGGCTCGCTCAGCCTTGGGAAGAGCACGCGGGTCAAGCAGCTTCTGGAAGCCACCGTCGCTCGCAAGCAGACCACCAATCTGGTTCATCTGATCGAGAACCATCTCAGCCTGACCCGCTTCAACAGCCATCTCCAGAAGAGCGCGGGCGTAAACCCGAGAGGCGGCGTTCATCCTGTTGTGGTTCGATCCAGCCACGCGGGCGATCTCCCATAGCGGCCCTCAGGCCGCCAGATAGCTGTCAGTTACGTCTAGCCTGCTCGGCGAGCTGGCTCAGCGACTCATCAATGAGCTGACGCTGATCGTCAGGCGAGATCTCACGCTGAAGAATCTTACTGGCTACCTGAGTCGCCAGAACAGCCGTCTTCTCGTAAATCTCAGCCACCGCCTGCTGGCGAGCCGCCTGGATATCAGCCTCGGCACGCGTCTTGGCCTGCGTGATCTCCGCATCAGCCGACGCCTTGATCTCAGCGACCGCTCGCTGAGCCTCGACCCGACTCTGATCAATGATCTTCTGGGCCTCACGATTCGCCTCAGCCAGACGCGTCCGCAGCTCTTCAGTCCGCTGCGCCGCTTCCTTTGCGGCGTTTTCCGCCTTGAGAAGGTCGTCACGCATCTTGACCTCGCGGGCTCGCAGGCCGTTGAGAACATTCGGCCAGACGAACTTGTAGAGGATCGAGGCCAACAGCAGAAAGACCACCAGATTCCAGACCGCCGACCCAAGGTCAACGTTCAGGAGAAAAGGCTGCTCGCTGTGGCCTTTAGCCGCATCGTGAGCACCATCAACGGCATGAGCCGGGTCCGCGGCCAATGCCGCGCTCCAACTCATCGCCGTGACGAGCAGTCCTGCCGGGATGTGCTTGCGCAGGGTCATCGTGGACTCCACAGGGGGCGGGGCTGCCGATCGATCAAACGAACGAGAGAACCAGCGCCAGAACCAGCGCGATGACCGTGACGCCTTCAATCAGAGCGGCGGCAAGAATCATGTTGGTGAAGATGTCACCCTTGGCCTCGGGCTGACGGGCAATCGCCTCAACAGCACTGCCGCCGATACGACCAATGCCGATGCCGGCACCAATGATCGCAAGGCCCATGCCGATGGCCTGGCCCATCGCCGCAAAACCCGGGTCTGCTGCCTCTGCCTGGGCGAGGAGGTTGGTCAGTTCAAGCATCGTCGAATCGCTCCTTGTCTGCTTCGTGTCCGGGTGCTCAGACCCGGCGTTGGGGTGGTACTAAGTAAATGATCAGGGAATCAGC
Source organism: Phycisphaeraceae bacterium (assembly GCA_040222855.1). NCBI lineage: Bacteria > Pseudomonadati > Planctomycetota > Phycisphaerae > Phycisphaerales > Phycisphaeraceae > Phycisphaeraceae bacterium. Next base: position 425,847 of record JAVKCD010000003.1, read on the forward strand.
GCCGCCTTCGCGGCCTCAGTCTCTTCACGAGAGACCTCATGTTCGTGCTCAAGTTCATCATGCTCACCGTGATCCGTCACAGCCGTCAACGCAATGAACAAAGTAGTCAGATAAGTAAAAATAAACGCCTGCAGAAAGGCGATAAACAGCTCCAGAATCGACAAGACCGTGTTGAGCAGGATCACCCCAAGGCCGACCCCGTAACCAACGACCGCGTACATCTCACCGAAGATGAAAATCATCCCCACCAAAGCCGCCAGCACCAGGTGACCCGCCAGCATCGTCCCGAACAAACGCACAGCGAGAACAATGCACTTGATCACCAGCCCCAGCCACTCAAGAAAAAACAGCATGATGCCGATCGGCAGCATCTTCGGATCACCCCACCCCAGCGGGTTGAAGTGCATCACAAAATGCTTGAAACCCGTCTCTTTGATGCCGATGTAAAGCACCGCAATGAACGAACACAGCGCCAACGGGGCGTTCAGCGACAGATTGCTCGTCGCCGTGCCACCAAAATGCCCCCAGTAACTCGCGTTCTCAGACCCCACCAGTTGAGCGACCAACTTGAAGAAATAGCCAAACGGGATCATCCCCAGCAGGTTGCAGGTCAGGATGAAGAAAAACACCGTCCAGATATACGGGATGTACTTCTCGGTCAGGTGCTTGAGGTTCGGCCGGGCGACGTTCTCGAGAATGAACTCGCACATCGTCTCGAGCAGCTGCGTGAACGTGCCCTTGGTCACAAAGCTCTCCGCATCACTCCCCGTCCGCTTCATCCGCCCGGCGAACCAGACGAACGTCAGCAGCACAAGCCCCGCGGCCACCGTACCCATCACCAGATGATTGGTCACAGCAAAGCCACCGACCTCAAAGACCGTGTGCGGGAGCACGTGGTCGAGGGGATTGGCGGCCGCGATCAGCATCGAGGGGGTCATCGCTGGGTGGTCTCCGGGGCGGGCCCGCGTTCTCCGAATGCGGGGGCGGTAAGGTACATCAAGAACGCCTCGGTTGCCATCAGCACCAGATAAGCCACCAGGGTCGTGAAGATCAGCGGCAGCGGCGGGAGCGACGAAGCCGCCAGCAGGATCGCCACCCCAGCAATCACCACCCCCAGCCGCACCACCGTCGCCATGATCGGGGCCATCACCGGCATCTGCCCCGCTGGATGCAGCCGCATCGGCAACGCCACGACCAACCACGCCATCAAAGCAGAACACCCCCCCGCCGCCCAACCACAGCCCACCGCGACCGCCCACTCACCTCGCCCAAGCACAGCAACCAGCCCCACGCCCAGCAGCCCGCCGAGCACAGCCACACCCAACAGCACAAGAACCCCCGACTCCAGGCTGATGACCGGGCGGGGAACAGCAGGCGTCGGGCTAGGGCTCTCTAGGGTCATCTCGATCATCCCGGGAGGGTTCGGGTAGGGTCGGGTGGGGGGGGTGGGACCGGTTGGCTTCGATCCGCGCCTTCTGGATGGTCTTGATCAGGCTCGCAGTCCCAAGGATCAACCCGAGCCCCACACCAATGAGCAGACCCCAAGGCAGCGTATCCTGCCAGCGGTCATAACCGATGCCCGCGATGATCGGGACTACCACAGCACCAGCGAGTTCAGTGCCCGCCGCAGCGAACTTCATCGAACCAGGGGTCAGACCCGGCATCGCGAGCCCCCTTGGGTGAACCTTCGGATTAATCCAGCGCCGCTGCGCCGCTGATGATCTCCGACAACTCGGTCGTGATCTGCGTCTGCCGCGCACGGTTGAACATCCGCTTGAGGCTCTTGCTCATCTTGCCCGCAGCATCGGTCGCCGACTTCATCGCCACCATCCGCGCCAACTGCTCACTCACCACGGCCTCATTCAGCCGCTGAAACAACGCCGTCCGAACCGTCACCGGCAACAACTCAGCCAGCAACCGCTCAGGATCAGGCGAATACTCGTAAACCGCACCAGAACCAGCCGGTTCGTCCCCCGTTTCGACGCGAGCAATCGGCAGCAGTTGACTGATGTGCGGGGCCTGCCGCGACATCGTCTCAAACCGCATCGAAGCCACCGAGACCCGGTCATAAGCACCATCGGTGAACAAACCCATAAACCGGTCCGCCAACCCCTCGACCGTCTGGTACTCAGGCGTGTCAGCGATCTGGTCATTGAACCGGGCCACATCGATGCGGTTGAACCGGCAGTACGCCTGACCCTTCTTGCCAATCAACTCAACATCAATCGGCTTGGTCGCCGACCGCAGATAGCCGTGAGCCTTCCGCAGGACGCTCGCGTTGTACCCGCCACAAAGTCCTCGGTTCGAGCTGACGATCAGCAGCAACTCACGCCCAGCCGGGGAAGCCGGAGCCGAGAGCAGCGGGTGGCTGATCTCGCCCGAAGCCTCCACACTGCTGGCAAGGTTGCCGACCATCGACTCGATGTGCTGGGTATACGCCCTCGCCTCCACCGCCCGCCGCTGCAGCGACTGGAAGCGAGCCGTGGCGATCATCTGCATCGTCTTGGTGATCCGCTGGATGTTGCGGACCGCCTTGATGCGACCTTTGATTTCGCGACTGTTGGTGGCCATGGGCGGGATACCATAGCGGGGTTACAGGGTCGGGCCAAATGACGCCAGTCATCGGCCATCCAGCAGGACCCTTCGATCCCGCCTGATCGGGCACGAAATCTACCGCCGTCGCCGGAATCGAGACCCCAGACTCTGCACCGGCTTGCCCTTGGGCACGACACCACCAGGGAACATCACCGCGATCTGCTCAGGCGACAAGGCATTGGGGTCGGCCGGGCCACGATCAACCTTCTCCTTAGGCCGCGACGCCTGCTCACGCTCCGCCCGGACCCCCGAAGGAATCGGACCCGGCTCAAAATCGTCGTAGCTCACCGCCTCGATCAACGCCCCCGACAGCTTCTCAATATCCGTTAGCCGCTGGCCCTCCTCAGGCGTCACAAACGACCACGCACGACCACGCCGACCCGCCCGCGCCGTCCGTCCGATCCGGTGAATATAAACCTCAGGGTCCTCCGGCAGATCGTAGTTCACCACATCCGTGATGTGATCGATATCCAGCCCCCGCGCCGCCAGGTCCGAGGCAATCAGCACATCGACCTCCTTCTGCCGCAGCGAGTTCATCACCTTCGTCCGCTTCGTCTGATGAAGATCGCCGTGGATCTCCCGGACACTGATCCCCTTCTCCCGCAAATACTGCGTGACCTTATGCACCGTCGCCTTGGTCTTGCAGAAAACCACCGTCGTCTCAGGCTTCTCCTGACGAAACAAATAAAGCAGCAGCGTCCGCTTATCCCACGGCTCCACCGAAATATACTTCTGATCGACCATACTCACGGTCAGCGAGCTGCCAACCGTCACGATCTTCTCAGCATCCTCTCGCATGAACCGCCGGCCCAGACGCTCGATGTCCTCAGAAATCGTCGCCGAGACAAAAATCGTCTGCCGCTCGTCAGGACACTTCTTGAGAATCTGCCGGATGTCATCACGGAAGCCGATGTCCAGCATCCGATCGACCTCATCCAGCACCGCAAACCGAACCCGATCAAACCGAATCTCACCCCGACCCTGCAAATCCATGATCCGACCAGGCGTCCCCACCAGGATGTGCCCCCCAGCCTCCACCGACTGCTTCTGCTTCCGCATCGACTCCCCGCCAATGATGCACGACACCTTGATCGGCGTATCCTCCGCCAGCTTCTCGATCTCCCCCGCAACCTGAACCGCCAGCTCCCGCGTCGGCGCCAGAATCAACGCCTGCATCGAGACATCCGGGTCCGCCATCTGAATCACCGGCAACGCAAACGCCGCCGTCTTACCCGACCCCGTCTTCGCCTGACCCATCACGTCCTTGCCCTTGAGGATGGGCGGGATCAACTGCGCCTGGATCAGCGTCGGGTGCTCAAAACCCCGCCGCGCCAGCGACGCCAGTAGACCGTCGCCAAGGCCCAGGTCCGCAAAGCGCACCGATTCGTCAAACAAGTCACTCATAAGATTCTGCAGTCCCAAAGGTTCAGCCGGCGATCAGGCTGCTCCACAGGGCGTGCCTTCTCTTCAACATCCTAGCGTCTGCCCGCCCCGTGGTACAAAACCGACGTGAAAAACGCCGATCGCCACACCATCCTGAACGACGGGCCCACCGCAAGCCGACTCGAAGTCAACCTCATCGCCATCTCACAGAATCTCCGCACCTTCCGCCACCTCGTCGGCCATCAATCCAAAATCTGCGCCGTCGTCAAGAAAAACGCCTACGGCCTGGGCGTCCATCACATCGCCCCCCACCTCAAACAACAAGGCGTCGACCGACTCGGCGTCTACAGCCAGGCCGAAGCCGAAGAACTCCTCGCCCTCAACCTCAGCCTCCCCGTCATCACCCTCGGACCCATCGACCGCCTGCCCCCGGACTCCGCCCTCCTCGAAGCCGCCCGCCAGGGCCTGCTCGAACCCACGCTTCACACGCTCGATCAGCTCCACGCCCTCAACCAAGCCGCTTCGCAGGCCTCCCTCCGCCTGCCCCTGCACCTCTACATCGACACCGGCATGAGCCGATCCGGCTTCGCCCCCGAAGAACTCCCCAACCTCCTCCACGCCCTCGACAAAGCCCCAAACCTCCACATCCTCGGCGTCCACACCCATCTCGCCACCGCCGACACCGACCCCAACTTCGCCCAGACCCAACTCAACCGATACCTCGCCTGCCTCGAAACCAACCGCCCCGCCCTCTCCAACAACATCATCCGCCACGCCGCCAACTCCTACGCCACCCTCCGACACAAAGCCTTCCACCTCGACATGATCCGACCCGGCCTCGGACTCTACGGCTGCGGCTTCGATGACCTCACCGATGAACCCAGACTGCTCAACAAAGACCCCTTCCAGCCCGTCGTCCGCTGGCTCACCACCATCAACCACATCGCCCACTACCCCGCCAACACCCCCGTCGGCTACGGCTCCACCTGGACCACCCCCCGCGACGTAACCCTCGCCGTCGTACCCATCGGCTATGGCGACGGCTACCCCGTCGCCCTCTCCAACAAAGCCACCATGCGCGTCCTTCTACACGGGGGGGGGCACCTCGACGCCCCCGTCCGCGGCCGCGTCAACATGGACCAGGTCGTCCTCGACCTGACCGATGCCGGCCTGCCGGTTGAAGGTTTCAAGGGAGCTATCGTCGAAGTCATCTCCGCCGACCCCGATGCCCCTAACACCGTCCCCCGCCTCGCCAGACTTGCTAGCACCCACAGCTACGAAATCCTCTGCCGCCTCTCACCAAGAATCAGCCGTAAACACTTGAACTAGACCCGCTCGGGTGCCACAGGGCATCTCGGCGCAGCCGAGTGCTCTGTGCCCGCCACCAACAACCGAGCCGGGCTCTCTCATCCGTCTGATGCGGGGGGGGTATAGCGCCCCAAAAACTCCGCCACCTTTCGATCCACACTCGGCCACACCCGCCGACAGATCATGAAGTGATTTGCCCACGGCACCCGCAGCGTCTCCACCGGCCCGTACTTCTTTAGCGACACCAACTTCTGACTGTGCTCCGCCGCCGGCAACGCCGAATCCAAACCACCCTCGATCATCAGCAGCGGCGCACACAGCTCCCCGATCACCGCCGCCGGACTCGCCGAATCAACATCAAAACCCACCTCCTCAGCAACCCGCTCAAACGCCTGCCGCGCACCCTCCGCCGAGATCGCCGGCATCCGCCTCCGAAACGTCTCGATCGCCATCGCCAGATCCGAATACGGCGCAATCGCCACCACCGCCGCAACCCGCGGATCGGTCACCGCATGCCGGATCGCCACCGCCGCACCCATCGAAAAACCCCACAGGCAATACCGATCGCCAAGCCAGCCCCGCCGCTCCGCCTCCGCAAGAACCATCGGCACATCGCCCACCTCCACCGACCCGATCGTCGATGCCGCCCGCGTCGACCGCCCGTGCCCCCGCTGATCAATCAGCAGCACATCGTGCCCCTGCTTCGCCATCGCCCGCGCATGCGGCAGGTGCATCTCCTTCAGCTCCATCCACCCATGCAGCACCACCACAGGCGGGCGCCTCACCGTCCCCGCCACCGCAGGCACACGCATCACCTGCGTCCGCACCCCATCCCCAAGCGTCACCTCCACCACCTCCGCCCCCCGCCACCGCGCCAACCAGTGTGCCGGCGTACTAAGCAGCTTCCGCCCCGGATACGACGGCCCATACACCGCCATCCGCAACACCTGCCGCGCCAAAAAAGACCCCCGCGGCTGACCGTCTGCATCTGCCATGGCAAGAGTTTAGGGCCGCCAAAAACCCACGCGCCCCAAGCACAATAAGGGTGGCTGTGGTCACCCAAAGCCTTCCCACAGAACCAACCCGTGCGCCCATCAGTGACCCGTGCGCACAAACCACCGCCGTTCACCCCCCTTTGACGCCGTTTCACCGTCGTTTACCACCACTTCACCTCGCTTTACAGCCCAAAACCACCCCTCAAAAACCCCTCAAAACACCCCCAAACCGCCACCTCACCCCAAAAACCCCGCAAAAACCCCGCCACAGCCACCCGTGGCTGTGCTCAGCCCAAGGCTGCCCACAGAATCACCCATGCGCACACCCCGCCCCACCTAAACGTGCTTCTCCAGCAGCTCCAGCGCCGCCTCCACATACACCGGCGCCCCCTCCTGCTGCAGCCGAAGCGGGACCATCATCGCCGTCAACGCCCGATACGCCTCGGCCCACTCAGCCCAGTCCTCCTCGACCTCAACGCCCTGCTGCCGCATCGCCTTGACCAGTTGATTGCACAGCTTGCGCCCATCCAAAAGCTCCGGCGACGCCCAATACAAATGCTCAAAATAAATCGCGTCCCGCAACCAGTGCCCAGCATGAACCCGCGCGTAATCGAACAATAACGCCGGCCCCCCAGGCGGAGCCGACCGCGTCATCGCATTCCCCAGGTGCAGATCGCCATGGCACCAATGATTCCTCGGCCGCTGCGCCCAAGTCTCCGCCCAGCCATCCACCCGCTTCCGCGCACTCTTAAGCGCCGCCTTCCACCGCTTGGCCTCCGTGATATCAATATCCCGAACCTTCTTCCGCGCACGCTCCAGCAGCGCATGCCAGTCCCACTCCGGCTCGGGCTCAGGCGTCTCAAACACCGACGCCGCCTTGTAAAACCGCGCCGCCGCCTCAATCAACAGATCAAACTCCACGCCACCCCACGCCGTGCCCAGCGGACCATGCTCGATCCGCTCCATCACCACCCACGCCAGGTCATACCCCCCCACCTCGTCGCCATCAGCCAGCAGCCGCGGCGCAACATCCTCAGCCCCCTGCAGCACCTTGAGCCACAACCGCTCCCGGGGCGGAACCGGCAGCTTCACCACCACAGGCAGCGCCTCACCCCCCTCCTCCCAGATCGCATACCCCGTCAACGCCCCACCCCGCTGCCAATCCGTCCGAAACCAACTCAGATCACGCAGCCTCCCCTCCGACTGCTCGATCAGCCGCCGACCAAACTCAGAACTAAGCGGCAGCCAACTCATCCCGCCGGATGACTCAGCAGGTGGACCAGCCGCCGCAGCGACCAGCTTCGTCTCAAGGTTCTCTTCGGAACCCGAACCGTCAGCCATACTGCCAACCTACGCCCCCGCACCCCCAGCCGCAAGGCTTTTCTCCAACCACCCGGGTACGATCCACCCTCACCTCCAGGCTGCAAGGAGCCCGCCGTGCGCGACCCCCGACTCGACAAACTCGCCGAAGTCCTCGTCCACTACTCCACCGAGGTCAAAGCCAAACAGATCGTCCGCATCTCCGCCGACCCCATCGGCCTCCCCCTCGTGGAAGCCATCTACGAGCACTGCCTCAAAGCAGGGGCCTACCCCTACGTCAAACTCACCCCCGGCTCGGTCGATGACCTGTTCTTCGCCCACGCCACCGAAGAACAGCTCGGCTACGTTAGCCCACTCGCCCTCCACGAGATCGAGACCATCGACGTCTCCATCGGCCTCTGGGCCGACACCAACACCCGCTCACGCAGCCGCGTCGACCCCAAACGCCTGGGCAAGGCCTCCTCTGCCCGCAAACCCGTCTTCGAGACCTTCCTCAGACGCGCCGCCGCCCACGACAAGCCTCAGGACTACCCGGGCGTCAAACCCCTCCGCTGGGTCGGCACCCAGTACCCCACCCTCGCCTCCGCCCAGGACGCCGAGATGTCGCTCCGCGAGTACGAAGACTTCGTCTTCTCCGCCGGCCACCTCGACGCCCCCAGCCCCGCCGCCGTCTGGAACCAGATCAAGACCCGCCAGCAGAAACTCGCCGACTACCTCACCGGCAAGAAAAAACTCCACTTTCAGGCCGCCAACGGCACCGACCTCCACGTCAACGTCGACGGCATGACCTGGGTCAACTGCTGCGGCGAATCCAACTTCCCCGATGGCGAGGTCTTCACCGGACCCAACCTCAACGCCCCCGATGGCGGGGTCAACGGCGTCGTCCGCTACTCCTTCCCCGCCGTCTACCAGGGCCGCGCCGCCGAAGGCGTCGAACTGACCTTCGAGAAGGGCCGCGTCGTCAAGGCCACCGCCGACAAGGGCGAGGACTTCCTCCTGGCCATGCTCGACCAGGACGAAGGCGCCCGCGGCCTCGGCGAAATCGCCATCGGCACCAACTACTCCATCACCGAGTTCTCCCGCAACACCCTCTTCGACGAGAAAATCGGCGGGACCTTTCACGCCGCCGTCGGCGAGGGCTACCCCGAGACCGGCAACCACAACAAATCCGGCCTGCACTGGGACATGGTCTGCGACCTCCGCTCCCCCGAAAACGACGGCGTCGAATCCGCCGGCGGGACCATCACCGTCGACGGCGAAGTCATCTCCAAAGACGGACGCTTCGCCTTCGAAGGCTGGCCGGGGCCCGCGTAGACCTTCAAGACAACTCGGAGACTTGATCACGCCTGGGGTGCAGCACACGAAGGATGCTCAGCGAAGCGCCTTGACGCTGGTAGTAGATCAGGTGCCCAAACCGTGCGATTCTCCACCGACGAAGCCCCGCGAGTCGTGACGAACTCACCCGAACGATCGCCTCGGCTTCGGGGTGGGCACGCAACAGCCTGATGGCCACCTCAAAACGCAGAACGAAGTCCTCTGCCACATCCTCACCAGCATGAACCGTCAAATAATCGACGACATCAAGCAGATCCCGTTCTGACGCCGGGAAGATGACATGACGCATGCCTTAGCCGATCGACGATGCGCGGCTTCGCGGATACGCTCACGCATCCGACGGGTTAAGTCACTCAGATGAGCATCATCCAACATCTTGGGCTCACCCGAGTCCAGCCCCTGATGGAGTTCCTGCTCAAGAACCGCCTGCACCTGAGTCGATTTAAACGCTCTCTGCTCCAGCAACTCGCGGATCACGGCCTGAGCATCGTCACGCCCCTCGGCTTGCAGGATCAGATCAAGAATGAGACGACTGGGCTCCTCGAGATGAATGGGTTCATGCATAGCTATATGTTGACGCGCATCGAATCAGAAATCAAGAAAAAATATACGATTGGAAGATTTATTGCTGGACTGGAAGCGTATCTTCCCGCGAAACGAACAAGTGTCGTTAAAGAATGTTCAGTTCGCCTGAATTTCTCACCCCTCCCCCTGCAGCTTCGCCAGGATGCTTACGTCCTCCAGCGTCGTCATGTCCTGGGTGATCTCCTTGCCCGCGGCGATGTCGCGGAGCAGCCGGCGCATGATCTTGCCCGAACGGGTCTTGGGCAGGGCATCGGTAAACCGCACCAGGTCCGGCTTTGAGATCGGGCCTAGTTCCTTGGCGACGTGGTTGCGGATCTCCTCGATGAGCGCGTCGGACCCCTCGTGCCCGCCACGGAGCGTCACGAAGCTCGCGATGCCGGTGCCCTTGATCTCGTGGGGGAAGCCCACCACCGCCGCCTCAGCGACGGCAGGATGCGACACCAACGCCGACTCGACCTCCATGGTGCCCAGGTTATGGCCGGCGACCACGATCACGTCGTCGGTCCGGCCCATGATCCAGAAGTTGCCGTCCTCGTCCTTCCGCGCCCCATCGCCCGCCGTGTAGTAGCCCTCGACCTTGCTCCAGTAGGTCTCGATGAAGCGTTCGCGGTTGCCGTAGATCCCCCGGAGCATCGACGGCCAGGGCTTGCGGATCACCAGGATCCCGCCAGCGTTGGTCGGCATCTCATCCCCCTCGGAGTTCACCACCGCCGCATCGATCCCGAAGAACGGCCGCGTGCACGAGCCGGGCACGGTGGTCGTCGCGCCCGGGATGGGCGTGAGCATGTGCCCGCCCGTCTCGGTCTGCCACCAGGTGTCCACGATCGGGCACTTCTCCCCGCCAATGACCCGGTGGTACCACATCCACGCCTCGGGATTGATCGGCTCGCCAACTGTCCCGAGCACCTGAAGCGATGACAGGTCGTGCTTCTCGACGTGCTCGCTGCCCCACTTCATGAACGCACGGATCGCCGTCGGCGCGGTGTAGAACTTCGTGACCTTGTGACGCTCGATGATGTCCCAGAAACGATCCTTGTCCGGCGCATCGGGAGCGCCCTCGTACATCAGCGTCGGCACGCGGTTGGGTAGCAAACCGTAGATGATGTAGGAGTGCCCGGTGATCCAGCCGATGTCCGCTGTGCACCAGTAAACATCAGGCGATTCGGCCTCCGCCGTGGCCGGCTTGAGGTCAAACGTCACCTGCGAGGTGGCGTAGGTGTAGACCATGTACCCCGCCGTCGTGTGCATGATTCCCTTGGGCTTACCCGTCGAGCCCGAGGTGTAGAGGATGAACATCAGGTCCTCTGCGTCCAGCTCCTCGGCAGGGCACGTCGCCTCGGCGTCCTTGGCCAGGTCGTGCCACCAGTAATCGCGGCCCTCGGTCATGGTCACGTCGTTCTTGCAACGCTCGAGCACGACCACCTTCTCGACCCGATCGGTCATGGTCAGCGCTTCGTCAACATTGGCCTTAAGCGGGACCGGCTTACCCCGACGCCAGCCGCCATCGGCTGTGATGACGATGCGGGACTTGCCATCCTCCACACGATCCTTGATCGCCGAGGCCGAGAAACCGCCAAAGATGATCGAGTGCGGGGCCCCGATGCGGGCGCAGGCCAGCATCGCCACCGCCAGCTCCGGCACCATCGGCATGTAGATGGTGACGACGTCGCCCTTCTCGACCCCCAGGTTCTTGAGCACATTGGCAAAGCGGCTGACATCCGCCAGCAACTGCTTGTAGTTAATCCGTCGAACCTCGGGTTTGCCACCCGGCGTCGGCTCGCCCTCCCAGATGATCGCCGTGCGATCCCCCAGCCCCGCCTCGACCTGCCGATCCAGGCAGTTGTACGACATGTTGGTCTTCGCCCCGACAAACCACTTGGCGTCCGGTAGCTCCCACTCCAGCACCCGAGACCACTTCTTGAACCAGTGCAGGTCCGCCGCCTTTTCCGCCCAGAACTTCTCGGGGTTCTCAATCGATGCCTTGTGAAGCTCCTCGTACGCCTCGAGGCTCTTGACCCGCGCCTGAGCCGAGAAAGCCGGGGGTGGCGGGAACTTCCGCTCCTCGTGAAGCACCGACTCCATCGCACTCGAATCACCTGAAGGTGTCTGGGCCATGAGACATTCCTCTAAAAACAGGGGAAAAATCGAAAAGAATCAGGATGACCATACAACCGACAGCCACTCGACGCTCGGCATCGAACCGATCAGAGTAAAACCAGCACGGAAACGGATCAAGAACACCCCGCTGGACCTGCTCCCACCGTTTGACCCTGGCCCTCACCCCGGCTTCAATGCCCGCGAGCCCCACCACGACCACGCCCGCAGGCACCAGCACCATGAACGCAACTCCCTCCGCCGCATCGGCTTCCGATCCCTCCCCGCGCTACCGCAGGGTCCTCCTCAAACTCTCGGGCGAATCACTCTGCAAACCCGGTGCCTCCGGCATCGACCCCGAAGAGCTGAGGATCATCGGCCGCGAGATCGTCCAGGCCGCCCAGGTCGGCACCCAACTCGCCGTGGTCGTTGGCGGGGGCAACATGATCCGCGGGGCGACCCTCGCCTCGCAGGGCCTCATCGACCAGGCCACCGCTGACTACATGGGCATGCTCGGCACGGTCATCAACGCCCTCGCCCTCAAAGAGGCCCTCGAACACCTCGGCCAGCCGGCTCGGGTGCTCAGCGCCATCAATCTCTCGTCCGTCGCCGAGACCTTCATCCGGGGCAGGGCCATCCGCCACCTCGAAAAAGGCCGCGTCGTCATCTTCGCAGCCGGCACCGGTAACCCCTTCTTCACCACCGACTCGGCCGCCGCCCTCCGGGCCACCGAGATCGGTGCCGAGCTGGTCCTCAAGGCCACCAAGGTCGATGGCGTCTACGACAAAGACCCCGTCAAATACCCCGACGCCGTCCGCTACGAGAATCTCTCCTTCGACGAGGCCATTGACCAACGCCTCGCCGTGATGGACTTGGCCGCCTTCACCATGTGCCAGACCAACAACATCCCTATAACCGTCTTCAACATGAAAACCCCCGGCCACATTGCGGCCGTTGTGCGCGGCGAGCGCGTCGGCACCCTCGTTACCCCCTGAGCATGCCCACCAGCGATCGTAAGACTCCGCGATCCGTTAAACTCACCGGTCCGGCGACGCCGAAACCCGCCACCTCATGCCCCCTTCTGCTCGCCGAGAAAGGACCCGCCATGGACCTCAACAAGATCGAAAAACAGTGCCAGGAGACGATGGACAAGTCCCTGGACTACCTCCACAACGAGCTCAAAGGCGTCCGCACCGGCCGCGCCTCCACCGGACTCGTCGAATACGTCAAGGTCCAGGTCTACGGTTCCGAAACCGACCTGCGCAGCGTCGCCCTCATCAACGCCCCGGAACCTTCTCAGATCATCGTTAAACCCTACGACGCCTCGACGGTTCAGGAGATCGCCAAGGGCATCGGAGCCGCCGGGCTGGGCCTCAACCCGATCGTGGATGGCAAGCAGATCCGCATCAACATCCCGCCCCTCTCAGGCGACCGCCGCAAGGAACTCGCCGCCTCCGTCAAGCAGATGGGCGAACAGGCCAAAGTCGCCATGCGCAACGCCCGCCGCGACGCCAACAAACACATCGACCAGCTCGCCAAGGACAAGACCCAGCACATCAGCGAAGACTCGATCGAAGAGGCCAAGAACAAGATCCAGGAACTGCTGAAAAAGCACGAGTCCAAAGCCGAAGAAGAGGTCACCCGCAAGGCCAAGGAAATCCAGGAAATCTGAACCCAGCCTCACACTGAGCCTCTGACAGCTCGCCACCTGCGCCCTAGCATTCAGCATGCCGAATCCCAACCCCCGATTGGGTGAAGAACTCCAGATCGACGCCGTCATCGCCGGCGAACGACGCCTCACCCGCGCAGAAGCTCTGCGCCTCTACCACGAGGCCTCGCTTCACGATCTTGGCCAGTGGTCCTCCGCTGTCTGTGACCGCATCCACGGAGCGATGATCGGCCCCGATGGCCAGCGTGCGCTGCGCACCTACGTCATCGACCGCAACATCAACTACACCAACGTCTGCTCAGCGCACTGCACCTTCTGCGCCTTCCGTAGAGACGAAGAAGACCACGACAGCTACATCCTCACCGATGATCAGCTCCACCAGAAAATCCAGGAACTCGTCGACATAGGCGGGACCCAGATCCTCCTCCAGGGCGGGATGCACCCCGGCCTCAAACTCGACTGGTACGAGGACATGCTCCGCGGCATCAAAACCCGGTTCCCGCAGGTCCATGTCCACGGTTTCTCACCCCCGGAGTTCGTCGAGTTCGTCGCCGTTCTCGATATCGAGGGCTTCCCCTCGACCGACCCCAAGAAGAGCCACGAACTGCCCAACGACGTCTGGCAGGCCAAACTCGAAGCCGTGATGCGCCGACTCATGGCCGCCGGTCTTGACTCGCTCCCGGGCGGAGGCGGAGAGATTTTCGCCCCGCACGTCCGCCGACGCATCGGCCTGGGCAAAGCCACCGACACCCAGTGGCTCGACGTGATGTCCTGCGCCCACCGCCTAGGGATGCGCACCTCCGCCACCATGATGTTCGGGCACATCGAGGGCATCGCCGACCGCATCGACCACATGGCCCGCGTCCGCGACCGCCAAGATACCGCCATCGCCGACAACGACCCCGGCCGCTACGTCTCCTTCATCGCCTGGCCGTTCCAACGCGAGAACACCCCCCTGGGCCGTGTCCCCGATTTCGACCGCGAAGCCGGCGACCCCTTCCCAGGCGACACCCTCGCCGACCTCGTCTATTCCAACCAACTCGACCCCAACGACAAGAAAGCCTGCGACGCCGCCGTCCCCGACGCCGGCAAAGTCGTCCGCATGGCGGGGTCCACCGACTACCTCCGCACCCAAGCCATCGCGCGCCTGTTCCTCGACAACATCCACTCGATCGGCTCCTCGTGGGTCACCATGGGCCCCAAGGTCGGCCAGATCGCCTTGTTCTACGGCGCCAACGACATGGGCTCGGTGATGATGGAAGAGAACGTCGTCTCCGCCGCCGGCACCACCTACTGCCTCACCGAACCCTACCTCTGCCACCTCATCCGCACCGCAGGCTTCACGCCCGCGCAGCGCGACAACTACTACAACATCCTCAAAGTCCACGGCGGCGGTGATGGTCAGGCCCCCGACCAGCAAGTCACCGACTGGTCCACCCAACGCGAATCCAAGCTCCACACCGAGTCCGAAGGCACCCCCCGCCCCGCCAGCCCCCAGACACCGGTGACGCTGACGATTGGCGAGGTGTGAAACGGATGAATCCTTCACAAAATTCTCATCGGATTCAGACCCCCAGCAGGTATACTGGAGCAGTGTGAGGAAAATAAGAATCAGGAGAAAGTGATGAAACGCTCAATTCTGACCGTATGCGCTCTGACCACTCTGCTCACCAGCCCCCTCACGGCCTTCGCCGGCGTAGCACCCATCGAGGCGGGCTCACTCTTCTTCCTCTTGGGCCGCAGCGGCGAAACCGACCCCTTTGCCGCCCAAATCTCTGCCAACGTCACCGGGGCCGACGCCATCACCCTCATCGCTCCCGACGGCTCACCCATCCCGCTGGACATGATCGACACCGATAACGGCGACCTCTTCGCCGAAACCAACGCGCCCACCGTGTCAGACCTC
This sequence comes from Phycisphaeraceae bacterium, assembly GCA_040222855.1. NCBI lineage: Bacteria > Pseudomonadati > Planctomycetota > Phycisphaerae > Phycisphaerales > Phycisphaeraceae > Phycisphaeraceae bacterium. The sequence goes on from JAVKCD010000003.1 coordinate 441,037, forward strand.
CTCGACGGCACCGGCTCCCCCGGCGAATCGACCTGGCAGGTCCTCGTCGAGTTCCCCGGCAGCGTTGTGAGCACCTACACCTTCCAGGCGCTCTTCGAGTCCTCCCTCACGGAGACCGACTTCCCCCAACGCGCCACCATAACCAACCCCACGCCGGGCCCGACTTCGATCGCCCCCACCTCCATCGACTGGACCGAACCCCCCGATGCCGCCCTCGCCGACGCCGTGATCGTTAGCCTCAACTCCGATGCCGTCGGTGACTTCTTCGAGCAGAGCACCCTAGAGGGCACCCTTACCCTCAACCCCGGCTCAGCCAACGAATCGGTCGCGATCCCAGCCGCCACCGACCCCGGCGAGTACCAACTCGATATCGAGTACGCCCGCATCGGCGACCCTACCGCCGTCGGACTATCCACCCTCACCCGCGTTTCCGGACCGATCATCGACTGGGGCCTGCCCGCCGTGGTCGCCAGCCTCCCCTACCCCGACGACACCCCCTTCTACGCCATCACCGCCAACACCGAAGTCCGCTACACCCTCATCGACGTCGATGGCGACTTCAACGACGACTCACTGGTCAACGCCACCGACGCCGACATCCTCTACCAGAACATCGGCCTGACCTTCAGCCCGGAACTCGACCTCAGCCTCAACGGCATCGTCGACGGAGATGACTTCAACCTCTGGCTCGACCACTTCGGCACCCTCCCCGGCGACTTCAACTACGACCGCCGCGTCGACCTCATCGACCTCTCCACCCTCGCCACCAACTTCGGACTCCCCGCCTTCAACGCCTTCCAAGGCGACGCCAACGCCGACGGCATCGTCGACCTCATCGACCTCTCGATCCTCGCCACCAACTTCGGCTTCGACGGCACCTCAGTACCCGAGCCGGCCGCAGCGACGCTTGGGCTAATGAGCCTGGTGCTGATGCGTAGACGCTGACTTCCTACTCCCGGATCTCCACCGTGCTCTCGCCCGACGCCAGCATAAAGTAGACCAGCTCGATGTCCTCATCCAGCAGCCGCACGCAGCCCATTGACGCCTGCGAGCCGATCGACTCGGGCTCGATGGTGCCGTGGATGCCGTAGCCGCGCTTGCCCGCGGTGTTCGCGTCCGCTCCCTCCAGCGCGATCCAGTAGTTGCCGATGGGGTTGCGCGGGTCATCCCGCTGGTAGTACTCACCCGTCCGCGGGTTCCGCCAGTCCGGGTTGACCACCTTGCGCCCAGGCTCGACCACCCACAGCCCATCGGGCGTCGAATCGTTCTCACCGAGCCCCACCGGGAACGAGATCACGTGGATCGCCCCGCCCTGCGGGTCCTTGCCAAACACGTCCATCACATAATGACTCCGCACCACGCGAGCGTGCAGCGGGCCCCGCAAAACCTTGAGATATTGACCCGCACGGATGCGATTCGCGTCCACGCCGTTGATCCGCTCGATGAGCTGATACGGGATATCAAACCGTGGGCCGATCCGTGACAGATAATCCCCCGACTGGATCCGGTACCGCTCGGCGAGATCATCACCGGGCGCGACCTGATCGGAAAACACCAGCGCCGCGTTCACGTCCGCCAGCTGCGCCCGCAGCGCATCCGCAATCGGCTTCGCCGGCATATCACCGCCATACAGTGCCCCGCTCATCACCCGCCGCGCCTCAACCAGCTGGCCCTGCGAGATCAACTCCGCACCACGCTGCACCGAAGCGTCCAATGAAGCATCGACCTGCGCCCAGGTTTGGACCCGAGAGCTCTGCGCCTGCTGCGCCACCAGTTGCTCCGCTGATCGCTCAAGCTCTTCCGAGCCCACGGGCGCCATCGCCTCATCAGCCTGTGCTGGATCACGACCCGGCCGCGTTGCCGAGTTCACGGCAGCCTGCGCCGGACGAGTAGTCGTCGCCACAGCACCCGACCCCGACTCGAACCGGATCGTCGGCGTGCTCAGGCTCTCGACGGGACGCGAGATCGTTGTATTGGGATTAGTCCCCGCGCCCGAGTCCGCTTGAGCCGACTCCGGCGACCCATCACCAAACCCACCCAAGACGTACACCAGCCCAGCAACCAGAACAATCACCAGCAGCAACGCCAACCAACGCTTCCCGCCCCCGCCTCGGCGACGACCCGAAACCCGATACAGCCGGTCCATCCCCGGCCGAGGTGATTGTGATGAAAGAACCATGGGCTGTCCTCCGTGAAACGCCCTTCACGGGCGATCAGGCGGGCGACGGCGTGTCACCCTCTTCCTGATTCGGCGATGTGACGCTTCCTGCGCCACCTCCGGATAGCGTAGCACCCCCACCCCCGCTTTCCGAGACCTCGCCCTCATCAACCCCCGGGACGCTCCGGGAAGCCACCCACGCCAGAAAACGCCCGATCCGCTCCTCGTAACCCCGGTTCGTCGGCGTGTAATAGGTCTTGTCCACCCCCAGATACGCCTGAGCCACATGCCCCTCCGCATCATCGTGCGCGTACCGATAACCCACGCCCCGCCCCAGCTTCTTCGCCCCCGCATAATGCCCGTCCTTGAGATGCTTGGGCACCGGCTGCGTCCGCTGCGCCTTGGCATCACTCATCGCCGACCAGATCGCCGTCGCCGAGGCATTCGACTTCGGGGCCGTCGCCATATAAATGGCCGCCTGCGCCAGCGTCAGTTGGCACTCCGGCATCCCAACTCTGTGCGTGATCTCATAGGCCGCTGCCGCCACCTGAATCGCCTGCGGGTCCGCATTACCCACGTCCTCAGAGGCCAGGATCGCGATCCGCCGGGCAATGAACATCGGGTCCTCCCCTGCATGAAGCATCCGCGCCAGCCAATACACCGCCGCATCCGGGTCAGAGCCCCGCATCGACTTGATGAACGCCGAGATCGTGTCGTAATGCTCATCCCCCGTCCCGTCATAAACGACCGCCTTCTGCTGGATCGACTGCTCGGCCAGCGCCAGATCGATCACCAGCGTCTCAGCCCCCTTCACCACCCCTTCGCTGAGAACCGCGACCTCCAACGCCGTCAGCACCCGCCTCGCGTCCCCATCCGACGCCATCGCCCAGTGCTCCACCGCCTCGGGCGTCAACTCGATCGGCAGCCCACCAAACCCACGCTCCACATCTTCTAAGACCCGACGCAGCAGCGTCTCGATCGCCACCTCATCCAACGGCTGAAACTCGAACACATGCGACCGGCTCACCAGCGGGGCATTGACCGCAAAAAACGGGTTCTCCGTCGTCGCCCCGATCAGCGTGATCACCCCCGACTCCACATCCCCCAGCAGCACATCCTGCTGCGCCCGATTAAACCGATGGATCTCATCCAAAAACAGAATCGTCCGCTGACCATGCAACTCCAGATGGCTCCGCGCACGATCCAGGATCTCTCGAACCTGCTTCACGCCCACCGTCGTCGCGTTCGTCTGCTCAAACCGGCGCTTGGTATGCGCCGCCAGCAGCGTCGCCAGACTCGTCTTCCCCGTGCCGGGCGGCCCACAAAACAGCGCCGACGACAAACGATCCGCCTCCAGCAACCGCCGCAGCAGCTTCCCCTCACCCAGAAAGTGCTCCTGCCCCACAAACTCCCCCAATGATCGCGGACGCATCCGCGCCGCCAACGGCTCCGCCGCCCGCCGACGCTCCGCCCGCTGATCCGACCACAAATCGTCCGAGCTCTTGCTCCGTTCCATCACCAAACCTTATGCCACATCCCATCTGACCCCAACGATACCGCACACTGGGCAGGTTAACCCCAAAACGGCTAACTGAATGTTTCGGCTGTATCTCCACTTCCAAGCCTTTGGAGTGATCTTGGTTTTCACCTGAGTCGATCTTCTGAGCACATGCCCTGGCGGCTCCTTATCCCATGGAGAACATCATGCTCAGCCTCTTCCACTCGCTCAAGCTCAGCACCCGGATCCTCGCCGTCTCGGTCACCATTCTGGTGGCGGTCGTCGCGGTCAACTACGTCCTGGTCGCCAGCAAGTACCAGGCTTCCGCCGAGAAGGCGATGGTCGAGAAAGCCGCCGCCTTCACCGCCGTCGCCGACTCAGCCAAGAACCACACCTCACTCCTTGCCGAGCAGGGTGCCTTCGACCGCGAGAAGCTCCGCGCTGAACTAGAAGCCGATATCGCCGCCGGGAAGCCCTACACCGAATCCAAAGCCTTCAACACCATCCCCGTCGTCGCCGGATGGAAGGCCGCTGAGCAAGCCGCTACCAAAGAAAACATCGAGTTCCGCGTCACCGCCTTCGAGGCCCGTAACCCCAAGAACGAGCCTCAGCCAGGAACCTTCGAGCACCAGTTGTTTGCTGACCTCGAAGACTCTTTTGCTACCGCCACAGATGAGAACATCTATCGCATCAACGAAGAGACCAACGAACTCCACTACCTCCGCGCGATCAAACTCACCGCCGACTGCATGACCTGCCACGGCGACCCCGCCACCTCAAATACCGGTGACGGCAAAGACCCTCTCGGATTCCCCATGGAGAACTGGAAGGTCGGCGACATGCACGGCGCTTTCCATGTCGTCATGCCCATGGCACCCGTTGATACTCAGGTCGCCGGGTTCATCACTTCGGGACTCCTCTTCACCGTGCCCATGACCATCGGCGGAGCCCTCATCATCTTCCTCATGCTCCGGTTTGCATTCGCCAAGCCCATCGCGGCCTTGGTTGAAAGACTCGCTGACATTGCTGAAGGTGATGGCGACCTCACCAAGCGCGTCGAAGATCGACGCTCCGATGAACTGGGACAGCTTGGCAAGGCATTTAATAAGTTCGTCCAGAAGGTGCACGACCTCGTCGCATCCGTCCAGGGTGCCTCTTCCGAAGTTGCCGCCGCATCCACCGAGATCGCCGCCTCATCCGAACAAATCTCCCGCGGGCTCGACGACCAGCAGCAGCAGACCGCCGTGATCGCTGCCTCCGCCGAAGAAATGTCGTCGTCCGTCAACGAGGTCGCCAACCGTGCCGCAGAATCACTCGGCAAGGCCGAAGAAGCAGGCAAGATGGCCGCCCAAGGCGGTGAAGTGGTCCGCCAAACCATCGAAGACATGCAGGAGATCGCCGACGCCGTCAAAGCCACCGCCGCCTGCGTCGAGGACCTCGGCAAACGCGGCGAACAGATCGGTGCGATCATCGAGGTCATCAACGACATTGCCGACCAGACCAACCTCCTCGCACTGAACGCAGCCATCGAAGCAGCTCGCGCCGGTGAGCACGGCAGAGGCTTCGCTGTCGTCGCCGATGAGGTCCGCAAACTCGCCGACCGCACCACCAAAGCCACCGAAGAAATCGCCGAATCCATTGAAGCGATCCAGACCGGCACCGGACAGGCCGTCGAACGTATGCAGTCGGGAACACAGCGAGTCACCCAAGGCGTCGAACGCGCCGGACAAGCCGGAAGCAGCCTGGAGTCCATCGTCGCCGGATCGCGCGAGGTCTACGACCTGGTCCAGAGCATCGCTACCTCGTCACGCGAACAATCGACGGCGAGCCAGAGCGTTACTGAGAGCGTCACCTCGATGTCCTCCGTGATCTCTGAATCTGCCGAAGGCTCACGCCAAGCCTCAGAAGCCGTCAACATGCTCTCTCAAAAGGCCGAGCAGCTCGCCTCGCTCATCGGCAAGTTCAAACTCCAAGCTCCCGATCGCCGCAAAGACGAAGGACCGGTCCCAAAGCACATCAGCGATCAACGAATCGATGTCGTTGCTAGCGGCCGAAAGCTCAACCAGTAAAGCAGACGTGACGAGAAAATCGCCATGGAACAACCCAAACCATGGCAACAGCAAGACCGATATTCCCATCACCGATAACCCAGCGACGGAACCTCCCAAGCCGCTGAGGCCGCCCAGCAGCTCTCCCTCCAGTCCGAACAGCTCATGTCCCTCATCGAGCAGTTCAAGACCAACAAGGACTAAGCCCAGCTGGGGCATGAAGGACACGACCAACACACTCCGCGCCGCGGGTCTCCTGAAAAGGAGGCCCGCGGTTTTATTCCACGGCTACACTGCCCTCATGGCTGGCGTTGTCGTTCAATGGGAGATGTCCGGGCTTGACTGCCTGGTGATCGGGGCCGGACCCACCGGCCGCCGACGGGCTGCGCTCATGACCGACCTCGGTGCCCATGTCACCGTCGTCGCACCCGACGCCAACCCCTCCGATCTCCCCGCCTCCGTCACCGTCTTCAACCGCCTTGCCGCCCCCGCCGACCTCCACGGCCGCCACCTGGTCATCCTCGCCACGGACAACCCCGACACACAGCACAGCCTCATGCAGGCCGCACAAGCCTTGCGCATCCCGGTCAACCGAGCCGACGACGGCGACGCGGGCGACCTCACCTTCCTCGCCACCCGATCTGCCGGCCCCCTGACCCTGAGCGTCTCCACCGCAGGGGCGTCCGCTTCCGCCGCCGTGACCATCGCCGAGGAGGCCCTCGCCGCCGTCGCGCCCGACTGGACCGCCCTGCTCGAAAAAGCCGCCGCCGAACGCGATCGCATCCAGCAACAAATCCCTCCGGGCCCCGCTCGACAGCAAATCCTCCGCCAGCTTGTCAATGAAGATTCACGAGCCGCCGCACGAGAAAGCGATCAGGCCCTAAGAGACCACTGGGATCAGCTCATCAGTCAAGCCCAAACCTCCGCGACCACGCAGAAGCCCAAGCCATGAACCCCAACGCCATCACACCCCTCATCCTTGGCGTACTCACCGCTGCCGCCCTGACGGCGTGGCTCATGGACACGCGCAACCTCATCAGCAAGTCACCTCAGACCCCCGCGACCACCCTCCTTGGCTGGATCACCACCCTCGCCACCGCCGCCCTTGGCATCACCCGATGGCTCTCCACCGACGACTGGCAACCCCTTCACAGCCATCTCGACGGCCTCGTTTTCATCGCCACGCTCCTGGGCATCGCCATCCTCTATCTCGCCAGCCGACCCCGACTCGGCCGCGTTGGCGTCATCGGCTGGCCCGTCATGGCCTTCCTCCTCGCCTGGGCGCTCTGCGCTTCAGCCTGGACCTACCGCCCCTTCCGACTCGATTCCATCGAACCGGTCTGGCGCATCGTCCACCTCGCCTGTGTCTACCTCGGCACCCTCTTCGCCCTGCTCGGCGCGATCGCAGGCGTCACCTACCTGCTGGTCTACCGCTCCATCAAACACCACAGCCTCGCCGCTCGACCCGGACTCCCCAGTCTCGAGTGGACCGAATCCGCCGTCATCCGCGCCACCACCCTTGGCTTTGCCATGCTCACCGTCGGCCTGATCTCGGGCGTCGTCGTCGTCACCGCAGAACCCGGCCGACTCGGTCCCGACTGGTGGTTCAGCCCCAAAGTCCTCCTCGCCGCCATCACCTGGCTGGTCTTCGCCCTGGCCATGAACGTCCGCCATATGAGCCTCTTTCGCGGCAAACGCGCCGCATGGCTCGCCATCACCGGGCTCATTCTCCTCCTCACCGTCCACGGCCTGGTCACCGCATGGCCCGCCTACTCCGACGCCGACAACAACTCGCCGACTCAAGACGCGGAGGCGGCACCATGAGCCTTGGCGTCATCGCCCTCGACTACCGCCAGGCCGGCGTTGATCGCCGCGAATCCATCGCGAGGCGCATCGCCCGCACCCCCGATGCGCTCGCACAACTCCGCTCCGCCGCCAACCTCGACGAATGCGTCCTCATCTCCACCTGCAACCGCGTCGAGGTCTACTGGTCCGCCGACCACACCGTCGAACCACGCCACGTCGCCGCCTGGCTCGAACCCGAACAATCCCTCGGACACTGGCAACCGCTCGCTGGCCGCGACACCATCGCCCACCTCATGCGCGTCGCCGCTGGCCTCGAATCCATGGTCCTCGGCGAACCCCAGATCCTCGGCCAGGTCCGCCTGTCCTACACCGAGGCCAACGAAGCCGGCAGCGTTGGCCCCCACCTCCACGCCCTCTTCCAGAAAGCCCTCGCCGTCGGCAAGAGCGCCCGCCAGTCCACCGCCATCGGTGAAGGCCGCACCTCGGTCGCCAGCATCGCCGTCACCCACGTCCGTGGCGTCTTCGACAAGCTCAGCGAGAAGACCATCCTCTCCGTCGGTGCCGGGCACATGTGCAAAGCCATGCTCCGCAGCCTGGAGAACGAGCGTCCGGCTCGCATTCTCATCGCCAATCGCTCCACCCAGCGTGCTACGGCACTCGCCGAGTCCCTCGGCACCGACGCCACCGTTTGCGTCTGGGACAACATCGCCGAAGCCCTGAGCCAGGCCGACATCGTCCTCTGCGGGACCGGCTCCTCAGAACCCGTGCTCACCGCTGAACTCTGCAAGACGGCGATGCACCATCGCAAGCAGCAACCCCAGGTGATCGTCGATGTCGCCGTCCCCCGTGATGTCGAACCTGAAGTCGGCCAGCTCCCCAACGTCTTCCTGGTCAATGTCGATCAGCTCCAGGACCTCGCTTCGCGCAACCTCGGCAAGCGCGCCGACGCCGTGACCGCCTGCGAACAGATCATCGAAGCCGAAGCCGATGCGCTCATCCAGATGCTCGCCCGCCAGGAAGCCGGACACGTCATCCGCAAACTCCGCCAACGAATCCAGGCCATCGCAGATGACGAACTCGCCCGCACACGCCAACGCATCGCCTGCCTGGATGGGAGCGCTGACGAAACCGAAATCATCATCCAGGAGCACACCCGCCGACTCCTCAACAAGATCCTCCACCTCCCAGTCTCACGGCTGGGCACCTCGCATCGCGTCAACCTCCTGAGCCAGATCCAGGTCCTCGAAGACGCCTTCCTGCTCGACGAACCCCTGCCAAACCGCCCGCCGACACCCGAGCCCGTGGACACCCCCGCCGACCAGCGGTAGCGTGCCCGCGTGACCCAAGCCCCCACCCCATCAAGCCTGCCTACCACGCTCACCGCTTGTCTTGCCCTCACCGCAGTCAGCTCGTGGGTCGTTGTCCAGCAGGGCATGCTCCCGATCAACGCGTGGGCGAGCATCGAGCAACTCCTCATCCTTCTGACATCCGGCCTCTGGGTCACCATGATCTGGATCGCTGGCTACGGCCTGGGCATCGAAGGAGCGCGTGCCCTCGATCCACAAAGGACATCACCTGTCGATCCACTCGCCGCGTCAATCCTTGGCGTCGGTGCGATCCTGCTCGGCCACTGGGTCAACGCCGCCACCATCGGCCTCGCCGCCTGGGCCGCCTGGCTGCTGGTCGGGCCGCTCGCGGCACTCGGCCTCTGGCACATCACCAAACGCATCCGATCCGGAGCGCTTCAAACCCTCAACCCACACCCGCTGATGGCCGCGCTGGGCTTGCCGCTGGGACTGCTCCTCGCCGCCGCCGCGTGCCCACCCGGGACGCTCTGGCGCGTCGAGGCTTATGGCTACGACGTGCTCTCCTACCACCTCCAGCTCCCGCGCGACTGGCAGACCATCGACGCCCTCTACGGCCTTGACCACAACGTCTACAGCTTCTTTCCGAGCCTGATCGAAGCCGGCTACAGCCTGCTGCTGACACTCTCGGGCAGTAAAAACACGATGATCGAGGCCGCGTCGCTGCTGCACGCCTCGCTCGCGGTCGCCGCTGCGCTCGTCATCGCGCGCATCGCAGGCCGCCGATCCAAAGCGGTCGGGTGGATCGCCGCCACCGCGTTCCTGGCGATGCCCTGGGTCCTGGTCACGGGGTCACTCGCCTACAACGAGATGGCCGTGCTCGCCTTTGCCGCCCTGGCACTCGACCGCTCCGTGCGTCCGGGCAGGATCAATGCTGACGACGGCATCGTGATCGGATTACTCCTGGGCTTCGCCACCGCCAGCAAACTCACCGCAGGCCCGATGCTCGCGATCCCGATCACCGCGATCGCGCTGCGGCGGGTCTTTAGTGAGAGCAAAACCCACAAGCCACGCGCGACCTTCGACCTCGCGCTCACGATCGTGATCGCAGGAACGATGGTTCTCGCACCCTACTTCATCCGCAACACGGTCCAGACCGGCAACCCGGTGTTCCCCTTCGCGACCTCGGTCTTCGGCACCGGGCACTGGTCCGCCGACGAGGTCGATCGCTGGGATCGTGCCCACCTGGCCGGAGCAAAAGAGGGTGAATCATGGCTCGGATCACTCGACCGACAGTGGCTGCGCAACACCGGCTACGGCGCGATCGGCGGGTGGACCGTCCCTATCGAAACCCGCAACATCGCACGCTTCAACCAAGAAGGCGGATTCCCGCTCCTCGGCATCGTCGCGCTGGCGGGCCTGATCATCGGACTGCGATCCAGAGACCACCGCCCTCTGACCTTCGTGCTGATGACCATGCTCCTCTGGCAGATATTCTTCTGGAGCGTAACCACGCACCTGCAAAGCCGATTCCTCATCCCGACATTGCTGCCCATGGTGTTGCTCACAGCGCTGGCCGTTGAGACGACGCTCCGCGGGCTAAAGACCGTCAAGCCTGTCTTCTACGGCGTGACATGCCTCTGGCTGTTCCTGATCTACGGCGTATCGACCACGACCTTCTGGAAGCAGACGCTGCCGATCCGCCCCGATGGCTTTGAACGATCGTTCCCAGCCCCCCCGGCGCTGCTCGTCGGCGCCCTCGAATCAGGCGGGGCCAACGACCACCCCATCAATCAGTTACCACCCGAGTCAAAAACCTACCTCGTCGCGGACACCTCGAGACTGCTATATCTCGATCGGCCGTTCGTCTACGAGAGCGCGTTCGACCGTTCCCGACTCGGCGACTGGATGCGCTCCGCCAACGGCGACCATCAGCAACTCCTCACCACGCTGCGCGGAGAGGGCATCACCCACCTCTGGGTGCACTGGAGCGAGCTGGATCGGCTGCACGCCACCTACGGCTACGATCCCGATGTGACACGCGAGAGCTTGATGAGGCTGATGCAAGGCTGGTTCGTCATCGACAATCAGGGCTACGCAGCGCTGATCCGCATCCCACCCAAGCCAGCCACCGATGAGTAACCACAACAGGACGACGATGATGAAGCACCTGATCGGCAGCCACCTCTCCATCGCCGGCGGACTCGAAAACGCAGCGATCGAAGCCAAAGCCCTGGGCATGCGCTGCGTGCAGGTCTTCACGAAAAATCAGCGCCAGTGGTCGGCCCCGCCTCTCAAGGACGAGACGGTCGAAAAATGGCACGCCGCCGTCAAGGATGCCAAGCTCAAAACAACCGTCAGCCACGACAGCTACCTGATCAACCCCGGCTCCACTGACGCAGGGACACGGAAAAAATCGATCGACCTCCTGGTCGTCGAGATCGAGAACTGCGCGACACTCAAGATCCCCTACCTGGTCATGCACCCGGGTGCCCATCTGGGCGACGGCGAGGAAAAAGGCATCGACCGGATCGCCAAGGGGATCGATCAGGCGCACGAGCGCACCAGCGATGCCGACGTGCTGACCTGCTTGGAGGTCACTGCAGGACAAGGCACGAACCTCGGTTACAAGCTCGAGCACCTCGCGGCGATCATCGACCGCTGCGACTCCGCCGAGCGCCTCGGGGTCTGTCTGGACACCGCACACCTCATCGCAGCCGGGTACGACCTGACCTCGGGGGACGGCATGGCGTCGGTCATCAAAGAGATCAAGCAAGTCCTGACCTTTGATCGCATCAAGGTCATCCACGTCAACGACTCGAAAGTCGAGCGCGGCAAGCGGGTCGATCGGCACGAGCACATCGGCATGGGACATGTCTCGCCCGAGGCCTTCGGCGTGCTCCTGAATCACAAGGTGCTGGGCAAGCTCCCGTTGATCCTGGAGACGCCCAAGGGCGAAGCCCCGGACGGCCGCTCATGGGACCTGGTGAACATCGAAGCACTCGAAGCCATGGCAGAGACAAACTCATAACAGTGGCTAAATATTGTGCCTGTGTGGGGGGGGGGGCGGGGGTGGGGTAAAAAGTCTTGACCGGGCAATGTTTAGACGTCATTCTTGGGTTGGTTCAGAGGGCATTTGAACCTTTGCGAAAGGAGTGGCCAGCCAGCAAGACGATTCGCTTCTCATCCTGGGCCGCGCGTGCAGCACGTTGATTTCGCTATTTTTCTTCCGATTCATTCCGCACGCCGGCCTTTTTTGTTACCTGAGCCGAGGGTGATAGCGTGACGCGGAGCGCAGTCGTGCTGGTAAAGTCCGGGGATGAGTGATCCCAACCTTCACGTTCTCGATCATCCGGTCGCCGGGGACGCGCTGCGGCAGCTCCGTGACGAGCGGACCGAACCACCCGCGTTCCGGGGGGCCATGCACCGCCTGACGACGCTGCTCGGCGCCCAGGCGCTGCGCGATGCCCCGGTTCGTCAACTGTCCGTGCGCACTCCGCTCGAGAAAACCCAGGCGGTCACCTTCGCCAAGAGGGTGCTGATCTCGCCGGTGCTGCGCGCCGGCCTGGGGATGGTCGATCCGATCCTGGCACTCGTTCCCGAGGCGGTGGTCGGCTGTCTTGGGTTCTACCGCGACGAGACATCGCTCGAACCGGTGCCGTATTACGAGAAGCTGCCGACGCCAGCCGAGGACTGGCTGACGCTGCTGGTCGATCCGATGCTCGCCACCGGCGGAACCGCCGTGGCGGCGATCGACCTGCTCAAGGCCAACGGCTTCACCGACCTGCGCTTGGTCTGCGCGCTAGCCGCACCCGAGGGCGTGGCAGCAGTAAGGTCTAAACACCCGGAACTACCGATTCACGCCGGCGCGCTCGACCGGCAACTCAACGAGAAAGGCTACATCCTTCCCGGCCTCGGCGACGCAGGCGATCGACAGCTGGGGACGTTGTGAGATGCCTGGTCTTGGTTGACTATGCAAGTACAAGATCGATAAAGGCCATGAGGATGATGAAGCAAGTTGTGCTTATTAACGCGTAAAGCAGAGTCTGCTTCCAAGTCGGCGGCGTATTGGATGACAGGAAACGGATGGCCCATGGCCATGACAAGAACTGAAACGTGAAGAAGAAAATCGCCAAGAAAATATAGTAGGCAAGTGGTTTCATCATCTGACTCTGAGACTTCCGCGTTGCCCAAACCGGATATGCTTCAAACCATCAATCCCTGTCTATACGGGTCAAGTAGATAGGTAACCGTGCGTCCCGAGATAGTGAAACGATGCACCATCGATTGCTGAGATCACACAGGCCAGAATAACCCTCCGCCATTGCTTTAGATGGCGTTCAGAATAAAACAGCATCAGCGCTGCTAGCGGCACGGTCACGAAAAAGCCTAAACCGATTGACCACCAGATGCTGTGCATCGCTTAGAACTCCTTAGCCCAACGCAGTATTCATATTAGCAGATACATGAGAAACACCTAGTGTCTTCTGGTGCCTGTTCAGGTTGCTGGCTGTAGCTATCAGTGCTGCACATGGCCCAGGACAGTCCTAGCTACTTCCTGCCATCCAGAATCGCCTCAATCCCGTCCACGATCTCATCGGGAGTTTGGGTGCTCACGTCGAGGGTGTGGTGAGCGAGTTGCCGATAGGTGGGTTCGCGTTGGGCGAGGACAGCAGCGACTTCATCGGCGGCGGAGGCCCGGCCGGTGAGCGATGGACGGTCGGCACCGTCGGTGGTGTCGGCGGCGATGCGCTCGGCAAGGACCTCGGCCGGAGCGTGGAGGTAGAGGATCACGCCGGTGGTGTAGGTGAGCAGGCGCTCGGTGACGGCGGGCTGGACAGGCGTTCCCCCGCCCAGGGCGGCGACAAAGCCCGTGCCCTGCAGGAGTTCGAGGGCGATCTGGGTCTCGACCTTCCGGAAAGCGGGTTCGCCATGGGTCGCGAAGATGCTGGAGACCTCAGCTCCCTGAAAACAGTCACGGACCAGCTTGTCAGTGTCGATCAGACGCAGGCAGCGTCGCTCGGCGAGGAGTCTGCCGATGGTGGTCTTGCCCGACCCGCGGTAGCCGATGAGGACGATATCCATGAGGGTGATTGTAGGGCCAGGCGCGGGCGGCTAGGGTGAAGCAATGGACCGACGTGAACAGATCGCCGGATTACGACTGGAGAAGACACGCAAACGGCTCAGCCGTGGCGAGAGAGACCTCACCCTCGGGTTCATGCAGAAGCAGTTTCAGGTGGGCATCGAGCGGCCGTGGAAGCGGCTCAGTGAGATCATTGATGTCTGGGGTGCGGTCATGCCAGCGGAGGTCGTCGAGCGAACAAGGCTGCAGGGACTCCAACGAGGCGTGCTGCGAGTCGGCGTCTCCGACAGTGCGATGCTTTACGAAGTCGACCGGCTGCTGCGATCAGGGTTGCAGCGCGAGCTGGTGCAGCAGGTCAAGGGTGGCGGAGCGACGCTCCGAAAAGTCCGGCTGTCTGTCGACCTGATCGCGGCCCCGACGAGTGATGACGGCTCTGGAGACTATGCATGACTGCAATGCGACCGTTGACCGCCATGATGCTGACTGCAGGCATGCTCCTGAGCGCAGGCTGCGTGATGTCACCCGCAGCGACCGGCCAAGGCCGGTCAGGCCAGGCGACAGCAGAGCCCATTCAGATCGCATCGGTCGCGATGAAGCCAGGGCAGACGATTGATGTTGAGCTGGACCCCGCCCAAGCGGGGCTCAGTAAGACGCAGCGGAGCGTCGAGACCGATACCGAAGGGAAAAGCACGATTATCCTCAAGGGGGTCCGTGAATCGACGTGGGTTCGAGGTGGTGATGGCGGGTGGGCGTTGGCCGAAGATGTGGATCACGCCGAAAAGGTCCGGCTGGAGTATGAACCACCGCTGGCCGTAGTGCCCCCTGAACTCAGCCCGGGGCAGCAGTTGAAAGCCGAGGGACGCGTGCGCATCCTCCGCCTGGAAGATGGGAGCCAGCGAGAGGCGGGGTCCTACACGAGTGTGTTATCGGTGGAGCCGACAGCGAGCGGGTTCACGCTCAAGGAAGAGCGAACGCTGGACCTGAATCTGGCAAACGTGGATATCAACCTTGAGACCGTTTATGACGGTCGTAACGGTTTTATCAATCAGATAACGCTGGTCAAAACCTCGGTCTTCGGGGTGGGTGGGAACGCCGAGAAAAAGGTAATCCGTCGGGTGGATTGATCAGCTTTAGGGACAGCCCAAGGCGCATGAACCTAAAGGATGGCTGGCGGGTGCTCGATACCTAAGCAAGAGGGTCGAGTCCCGGGTCTTCAGGAGCCATCGTGAAAGCCATCCGCATGATCTGCCCAAACCTCAGGTGCCGCGCGGTGCTGTCCGTGCCGGAGACGGCCCGCGGCAAGAAAGTGCGATGCAAGGCGTGCAGCGCCCGGATCTCGGTACCGTTACCCGCCGCCGAGCCTGTCGAAGCCGGAGAGCAGGCCAAGCCGCCGAAGGCCTAGACGCATACTCGCCATAAAACGTCTCGCCTCCGCCCGATCGACATCCAGTTGCCATCTCGACTCAGCCCATCCGCCTCCACATCCTCAGCAATCACCCCGCATAGCTCTCAGAACGAACCCCATGATCCCCTTGAGTCAAGCTGCAGGTCCACCCACAGACTCAAGCGGAGACCACTCGGCAGCGGGCCAACCGACCCCTCCACGCCACGCTCACCCCTCAACTCCCTAACCTATTCCCCATGCCTCCCTCCACCACCCCCGCCACCCTCGCCCGCCAGGTCCTCGCCGCCGAAGCCGACGCCATCCGCGCCATCCCCCTCGACGACGACACCTTCAACCAAGCCACACAACTCATCGCTGACCGATGCACCCACAAGGCCGCAGGGGCAGGGGGCTCGCTCGTCGTCTCCGGACTCGGCAAGTCCGGACTCATCGCCCAGAAACTCGCCGCCACCTTCGCCTCCACCGGAACACCCGCCCACTTCCTCCACCCCGCCGAAGCCATGCACGGCGACCTCGGCCGCGTCCGCTCACACGACACCGTCCTCCTCCTCTCCTACTCCGGCAACACCGACGAACTCGTCAACCTCGCCTCCATCCTCAAACAAGACAACGTCCCCACCATCGCCATCGTCGGACCCCAAAACTCCGACCTCCAACGACTCGCCAACCTCACCCTCCACGTCGGCGACATCACCGAAGCCTGCCCCAACAACCTCGCCCCCACCGCCTCCACCACCGCCATGCTCGCCCTGGGCGACGCCCTCGCCCTCGCCGTCTCACAACAACTCGCCTTCTCACCCGAAGACTTCCACAAAGTCCATCCCGGAGGGGGCTTGGGCCGACAGCTCATGCCCGTCGCCGAAGCCATGCGCTTCCGCACCGGACCCGATGGCAACCTCCCCCTCATCCCCGAATCCACCACCCTCGCCGACGCCTTCGCCGCCGCCACCGAAGCCGCCACCCGCACAGGCGTCCGACGCGCTGGCGCCCTCCTCGCCATCCACTCCGACGGCACACTCGCCGGAATCTTCACCGACGGCGACCTCCGACGACTCCTCGCCCACCCCCCCAACACCACAACCAACCCCTCCTCCGCAACCAGCATCCTCAACACCCCCCTCGCCAACATCCTCACCCGCAACCCCACCACCCTCAACCACACCCAAACCGTTCGCGACGCCGTCCGCATCATGCGCGAACTGAGAATCGATGAAATCCCCGTCCTCGACAACCACAACAAACCCCTCGGCATGATCGACGTCCAGGACCTCGTCGCCCTCAAAGTCATTCAGGGCTGACCTCCAACCCAAAACAACAATCAACCCAACGATACGAGCGCCAAGCGCCAAGCCTGGGGTCCACGCACAAAACCTCAGCAGCAAGCAACAAGCTCGCCACCCTCCGGTCATCATCAACGAGCAAACCATCGCCAAGAGCCCACGGGCACCTCCACCACCCGGTACCCAACAAACGCATAATTTCTCTGGTCACTGACGTGAGGCCGGTTACACTAAAACTGACGCTTTCCGGCACCTGCTCCAACCCAGCAAGACAATCCCTGGAGAAGCACCGTGATCAGACCCTTCGCAGCCCTGATAGCACTCCTTGCCATCAACGCCGCAGCTCTGGCCGAGTTCGGCGGTCTGGTCAATACCATCACCCGCACCGACGCAGACCGCTTCGGCCAGCAGGTCGAGGTCCTCGACAACCACCTCGTCGTCTCAGCCCCGGGCCCGGACCACACCAGCGCTATCACCGGGACCATCTACCTCTACGAACACGCCAACAACACCCTCACGCTCCGCGACACCCGCACCGAACACAATCCCATCGGTGCCGCCTACGGACTCGGCCTCGACACCCACGGCGACTTCATCGTCGCAGCCTCACGAGCCTCCGCCGACCTCTACACCATCGACCAGGGCGCGTTCGTCCACCTCTCCAGCCACAACCTCCAGGTCGACTTCGAACCCATAGGCGGCCAGTACGTCGCCGCCACAAACAACCTGCTCATCACCGGGTCACCCGACCTCGACGGCGGCCGCGTCAACGTCATCAACCTCAACACCTCATCCACAACCACACTCGCCCTCCCACAGGACGACTGGTTCGGTGGACAGCGCGGCGGCCCATGGCCCGGCAGAGCCCGGTTCGGCTTCGCGGTCGATGCCTCAAATGACTACGTCGTCGTCGGTGCCCCGCTGGCCGAGGTCGATGGACTCACAAACGCCGGACGAGCCTACGTCTACAGCGCCACCTCCGCCGAACTCCTCTACGAGTTGGAGACAGGCACTCCTCGCTCCGGCCGGGATCACATCGGCCTGAGCACCGTGATCCATGATCGCAGCGTATTCCTCCCCGATCTTGACGCTGAGGCGGTCTATCAGTTTGATCTGGATACTGGCAGTATCACCAATGTCTTCCACACGCGAAACGTCTTGGGATCCTATCTCATAGGCCGCGAACTGGCGGTCACCGACAACCTCCTCGCCGTGGCTGATCTGGTGACCTACGGAGTCGCTCTGTTTGATATCAGAACCGGCCTTCACCTCACCACGCTCAGACAACCGGCTGGCTATGACGCGTCGCAATTTGGCTTCGGACTCGCCTTCTCCGACCAACACCTCTACGTCGGCGACCCCGCCGCCAACTCGGTCTTCATCTACGACATCACCTCACCCCCTCTGGCCGGAGACCTGGATGACTCAGGCGTACTCGACGAGAACGATCTGAACATCCTGTCATGGGGCGTCTTCTCCGGCCAGAACGACTACGACCTTGACGAATCCGGGATCACCGACGCCGACGACCTCAGGTTCTGGATCGAAAGGGTCTACGACTCCGTCGTCGGCGACGCCAACCTCGACCACGCCGTAGACCTCATCGATCTCAGCATCCTCGCATCAAACTTCGGCAGCCTCTCGCTCCGCTGGGATCACGGCAACTTCGACGGTTCAAGAGCCATCGATCTAATCGATCTCAGCCTGCTCGCCGCCAACTTCGGCATAGCCCCTCCGATCCCGGAACCCACAGCCATCTCCCTGATACTCGCCAGCTGGCTCACTATAGCGCACCGCACGCCGCGCACCTTCAGACGCACACCCGACCACCAACCCCCGCAAAGCTAGCACTGCAATCAAAGTCCCCCCGTGCGCACAAACCACCGTCAAAAACACCCCATCGGTCACGTTTGATTGACGCGTGCGCACAGATTCCGGCCCAAAAGCCGTAGAATACGGTCGCTCAAGACCCCTCTGGAACGCCGAATGACCACCTCCCACCAGACCACACCCGACATCAACGCCGGCTATCGCGTCGACCTCGACGCCTTCCACGGACCCCTCGACCTCCTCCTGCACCTGGTCAAACGCCAGGAAGTCGACCTCCACGACATCTCCATGTCCCGCCTCGCCGCCCAGTATCTCGACCAACTCGAAGGCCTCGACCGCGTCGATGTCGAACGCGCAGGCGAGTTTCTCGTTGTCGCCGCAACACTTATAGAGCTCAAGTCCCGCACCCTCGTCCCCGCCGAACAGTCCGGCGACCTCGAAACCGACGGCACCGACGGGGCAGATGGCGGGGGGACCGACCCTCGTGCCGACCTCATCCGCGCCCTGCTCGCCTACAAACGCTATCGCGACGCCGCCCAGAACCTAGGCGAAATGGCCGAAAACGCCGCCAAACGCTTCCCCGTCAACCTGCGCACACCCCGACCCGCCCAGGATGAAGCCACCGCCGAACCCATCGAAATCGACCTCGAAGAGGCCGACGCCCTCACCCTCGCCGCCACCTACGAACGCGTCCTCGAATCCATAGGCGGGCCCTCCACCCACGACATCGGCTCCGACGAAACACCCCTCTCACTCCACATGGAGGACATGCGCGACCTCGTCTCCCGCTCAGGTCTCACCGGCATCCGACTCCGCCAGATCTTCGACGAACGCACCGACCGCATGGAGCAGGTCGGCCTCTTCCTCGCCGTCCTCGAACTCGTCCGCCAACGCGAACTCCTCGTCGAAGAAGGCGCCGACCTCCGCGACCTCATCCTCCGCCCCGCCGACGAAGCCCACCGCACCCTCATCGAATCCGACCTCATCACCCAACCGCCACAAGTCGAGGACCTGGATGCCTTTGCGTGGCCCGATGAAAAATCCCGCCGCCGCGCCGAACGCCGCATCCTCCGCCGCCAGCAGGGCAAGTTCATGGACGCCGACGACGACTCGGATGATGATTCACCAACGTCCACATAACCCATCCCCTGATTCAATCATCACTTATGATCGCCCCGCGATCGCGCCGATGATCCCAGCATGACCGAGATCAGTGCCGCCACCATCTCCGCTCAGGCTCAGGGCCAGCTCATGCAGGAGGTCAGCCTCCGCACCATGCGCCTCGCCCTCGATCAGCAGCAGCAATCAGGCGACGCCGCCATCCAGCTCCTCCAGCAAGCCGCCGAGGTCGCCAAAACCGCACCCACCTCCGCCAGCGACGGCGTCGGCCAGAACCTCAACCTCCTAGCCTGACAACAACTTACATCCCACCTCCCCACCACCCGCATCGCGATCCCCGCGCCCTCACCGCCTGCTCCGCCTCACGCCCTCGCCCCTTCCTCTCTCGCCCGCAACTTCTGAACCCACCAACAAAATTTCCACCGAGCCACCCCCTCAGCGCTTGGCTTGCATCGCGTTTGAGCCTATATTAAAAGAATAAGAGGTCTGATGATCGTCTCACAGTCGGAGACTCAAAGCCATGTCTCATGATTCCCACGATCCTGCCCGGCACCAGGCGTGCCGGAGCCCGGTCATCGCGTTCTACGAGGTCACCCAGGCCTGCGACCTCACTTGTCGCCATTGCAGGGCGTGCGCACAGGTCCACGCCCATCCCGAGGAGCTGTCCACCGACACCGCCCTCGCCCTGCTCGACGACCTGGCCAGTTTCGAGACCCCACCCATGGTCGTCTTCACAGGCGGGGACCCCATGCGCCGGGCCGACCTGCCCCAACTCGTCCGCCACGCCACCAGCTTACGCCTGCGCACCTCCGCAGCCCTGTCCGCCACGCCCCGCGTGAAGCCCGACCGCCTCGCGGAACTCCGCGACGCCGGGCTGACCACCATCGCTGTCAGCGTCGATGGCGTCGACGAACCGACCCACCGCGCCCTCCGCCAGGTCCCCAAGACGCTGGAACGCGCCATCCGCATCCTCCGCGATGCCAAAGCCCTCGGACTCAAGACGCAGGTCAACACCACCATCACCCGCGGCAACGTCGAGCAGATCACGCCATGGGACTACGAAGCCGTCTTCGAGCGACTGCTGCACCACCAGCGGATTCAACCATTCGCTATCAAAACAACCGAAGCGCCGTTCTTCAGGCGCTACGCCATCGAGCACGCCGCTTCACCCATGCTCAACGGTTCGCGGATGACCATGGGCGTCAACGACGGCCGGGGCGTGGTGTTCATCGGCCACACCGGCAAGATCGAGCCGTCCGGTTTCCTGCCGATCGAGTGCGGACGCTTCCCCGCGGACTCGGTGGTGAACGTCTATGAGAATCACCCGGTTTTCCGCGACCTGCAGGACCCGGATCGACTCAGAGGCAAGTGCGGGGTGTGTCCCTACCGGCGGGTGTGTGGCGGGAGCCGAGCCCGAGCGTATGCGGTCAGCCGTGATTACCTCGCGGAGGAGCCGGACTGCGCCTACCGGCCGCCTCTGGCGAGTCTGTCGGCAATCAAGGAGCCTGCGACATGTTCAGCGTGAGCAACATCCTCTGTGGCGTGACCTCGGGTAACGAGCGCCTGCGCTACGGGCACAAGAAAAATAGCGACAAAGAGCGCGATGGCCTTCTCAAGCCCGTCCTGCGTGACCCCTATCCCCGAGCACCGAAGCCGGTGGTGGCCTGGGCGGTGACCGGGGTGTGCAACCTGACGTGCAAGCACTGCTACGCGGCGGCGGGGATAACGCCCCGGCCCAACGAGCTGTCAACGCTCGAAGGCTTTGCGCTGATCGAGAATCTGCGCGCGTTTGGTGTGCCCGCGCTGCTGTTCTCCGGCGGAGAGCCGTTGATGCGCCCGGACCTGCTGGCCCTGGTGGACCACGCCGTGGCGCTGGGCATCAGTTGCACGCTGTCGACCAACGGGCTGCTGATCGATGACTATGTGGCCCAACGCCTAAAACGCGCGGGACTTAAATACGTCGGCGTCTCAATCGACGGGATGCGGAAGACCCACGACAAGCTGCGCGGCAAGGTCGGCGCCTTCGATAAGGCTCTGGCAGCGATCGAGCGATGCCAGGCGGTCGGTCTGCGCGTCGGCGCACGGTTCACGGTGCACAAGCTCAACGAGCCGGAACTCGAGGACCTGCTCGACCTCTGTGTCGAGAAGAAAATTCATCGCATCTGTGTCTATCACCTGGCCTACGCGGGGCGCGGCAAGGCCCTGCGTGACGTGGACTTGTCACCTGAGGAGACGCGCAAGGTCGTCGATCGGGTTTTCGCATGGACCGAGCGAGCGCACGCGCGCGGCGAGGATGTCGAGGTGCTGACAGTGGGGAACCACTGCGATCAGGCTTATGCGTTGCTCCGACTCGAACGTGATGACCCCAGGCGTGCGGACAAGGCGTGGGCCATGCTCCGGCACAATGGCGGGAACCGCAGCGGCCAGAACATCGCCTCGATCGGGCCGACGGGCGATGTCTTCATCGATCAGTTCTCATGGCACTATCCGTGTGGCAACATCCGCCAGCAGACCTTCGGCGAGATCTGGGGCGACCCGATGGCTCCCCGCTTACGCACGCTCCGACGCCGACCCGAGGGCTTGCCGGAGCAGTGCCAGTCGTGCCGGTTCGTGAGCGTGTGCAACGGCAACCTGCGCACACGCGCCGAGGTGGCCACGGGTGATTTCATGGGCATGGACCCACAGTGCTACCTGACGGACCAGGAACGTACTCCGACGAAGCGGGCAGCCATGGGCCTCAGTCGGTAGCGACTCAGAAGCTGGAGCCTGTGGCGAGGTTGTTGAAGCGCGTGGTTGCGCCGTTGAACTGGAGGCGGACCGTACCCGTCGGGCCGTTACGCTGCTTGGCGATGATGACCTCGGCGACGTTGGTTTCCTGATAGTCCTCATCGCCGCGGTGGTAGTAGTCCTCACGGTGGAGCATCATCACGACGTCGGCGTCCTGCTCGATCGAGCCGGATTCACGCAGATCAGACATACGCGGGCGGTGGCCTTCGCGTTGTTCGGCGGCACGATTGAGCTGGGAAAGACAGATGACCGGGACTTCCAGCTCGCGGGCGAGTGCTTTGATCCCGCGAGACAGCGCGGAGACTTCCTGCTCACGGGAAGCGGCCCCCGAGGCAGACATGAGCTGGAGGTAGTCGATCACGACAGCCTGCACATCGTGCCGAGCCTTGAGCCGGCGGGCCTTGGCGCGAAGCGAGAGGAGCGTGAGCCCCGGGGTGTCATCGATGAACATGGGGGCTTCGGAGAGTTCGCCTACGGTGAGGGAGAGCTGGGCGAAGTCTTCGCGGGAGAGCATGTTCCTACGGAGTCGGTGAGAGTCGACGCCTGAGCGTGAGCAGAGCAGCCGCTGAGCGAGTTGCTGCTTGCCCATTTCGAGGGAGAAGACGGCGACGCCCTGATGATTGGTCGCGGCGACGTGCTCGGCCATGTTCAGCGCGAAGGCGGTTTTTCCCATCGAGGGTCGAGCGGCGATGATGATCATCTCGCCGGGCTGAAGGCCGTTGGTCATCTCGTCGAGTTCGTAGAAGCCGGTGGCGAGCCCGGTGACGGCGCGGCCTTCCTGAGCTTCGAGTTTCTCGTAGGTCTCCTGGAGGAGAACCTTGAGTTCGGCGATGTCGGTGTCGGTCTTGGCTTCGGCCAGCTCGAAGATCTTCTGCTCGGCTCGGTCGAGGATGTTCGCTGCGTCTTCATCGTTGTTGTAGCAGTCGTGGAGGATCTGCCCTGCGGTGTCGATCATCCGGCGGACCGTACCCTTGTCGCGGACGATGCGGGCCCAGTGTTTGGCGCCAGCGGCGGAGGGGACGGACTCGGCGAGTTCGACGAGGTAATCGGTTCCGCCAACGTGCTCGAGCTGCTGGCGGTCGGTGAGCTTCTGGTTGAGCTGAACGATATCGACCGACTGGGTCTGGTCAAAGAGTTCGACGATGGCGGCGTAGACGACTGAGTTGGGCTGATGGCCAAAGTCCTCGGGTCCGCGGACGATCTCGATGATGTCGGCGGTGACGCTGGGGTCGTGGAGGAGCGAACCGAGGAGGGCGGCTTCGGCCTCGCGGGGGACCGGGGGGAGTTTGCCAAAGAGCTTGCCGATCTCGATGGGCGGCTGGAAGTCGCGGCGGAACGGTCGGCTCTGCTGTGGCGTGAAGGCAGTCATGCTCAAAGGATACGGGGGATTCGGCGTTTCGCGTGGAGATTTTGGGTTTGCGTCAGCCTGTCCACGGCTGGTCCGCGTTCAGTTGGGCTGTATAGTGCCGAGCCTGAAGGAGGTCTCTCGATGGCAGTGTATCTGAGCCGAAACTTGTTCATGCTGATGGTGCTGTCGGTGGCTCTGGTGGGTTGCGTGGGGGGCGCACAGCCGGTTCTCAAGCCCAAGGCACTGGTTCCGGGGGATACGATCGCGTTTGTGGCGCCAGCGGGTGAGTTGGATCAGGTGCGGGTCGAGCGGGCGCGCGATCGCCTGCTGGCCATGGGCTTCGAGGTGATCATCCCGGAAAATCTTTACCGGCAGCACGGGTATCTGGCGGGGAGCGATGAGGAACGCGCTGCGGAGTTGATGGCGATGTTCGCCGACCCGGAGGTGGACGCGATTTTTCCCGGCACCGGCGGGTACGGCACGACGCGGATCCTCGAGCTGCTGGACTACGAGGTGATCCGGGCCAACCCGAAGGTGTTTATCGGGTTTAGTGACATCACGGGGCTGCACGCGGCGTTCCATGAGAAGACGGGGCTGGTGACGTTCCACTCGCCCAACCCGATGTGGGGACTGGGCAGCGAGGACAACCTGCGGCCGTTCTCGGCGGATTATTTCTGGCGTGCGATCCTGCGTGATAGTTATGTCGATGGGAAGGGGAATCCGCGACCGAAGGGTTATGTGATCCGTTCGGACCAGCGGGTGGAGGCTCCGGTCGAGACGATGACGGGCGGCGTAGCGCGGGGCGTGATCGTGGGCGGAAACCTGTCGCTGGTGCAGGCGATCACGGGCACGGCGTACCAACTCGATACGCGGGGGAAGATTCTTTATCTGGAAGATGTCGGCGAGGCGCCGTACCGCGTGGACCGGATGCTCCGACAGATGAAGGACTCGGGGCAGCTCGACGGCATCAGCGGGGCGATTCTGGGTCGGTTCACCCGGCGGCGGAATGAGGACACGTCGAACGAGACGACCTCGATGCGTGAGGTCCTGGAGGATTACTTCAAGGGGTTGGGCGTGCCGGTGCTGGTTGATTTCCCCGCTGGGCATGTGTCGGACAACGCGACCTTGCCGCTGGGCGTGATGGTCGAGCTGGACGCGGATGCACAGACGATCACGGTGCTGGAGAACCCGGTGCTGGTGGATTGAGGTCAGGCCACGGCGTCGAGTGGCTCCGGCACGTTGGGGAGGTTCAGGAAGTTGGCCAGGAGGCGGTGGCCTTCGGTGGTGAGGAAGGATTCGGGGTGGAACTGTACGGACTCGACGGGGACTTTGTTGAAGTGCTCGGGTTTGCCGCGGAGACCCATGACTTCGCCATCGTCGGTCCAGGCGGAGACGGTGAAGCGTTCTTGATCAACCGTCTCGGGGGTGACGACGAGGGAGTGGTAGCGGGTGGCGATGAAGGGGTTGGTTAGGCCCTTGAAGACGCCTTGGTTGTCGTGGTGGATGGGTGACGTCTTGCCGTGCATGACGTGGGTGTTGCGGGCGACGGTCATGCCGTATGCCTGGCCGATGGACTGGTGGCCGAGGCAGACGCCGAAGAGTGGGGTCTTTCCGGCGAAGGTTTCGGCGACGGCGCAGGAGACGCCGGCCTCGTTGGGGGTGCAGGGCCCGGGGGAAATGATGATGGCCTCGGGAGCGAGTTCGGCGATCTGGGCGGTGGTGATCTTGTCGTTGCGGACCACGCGGAGATCTGCCTCGGCCTGCTCGGCGGAGCGGCCGTTGGCGATGAGGACCTCGCCAATCCGCTGGACGAGGTTGTAGGTGAAGGAGTCGTAGTTGTCGATGAGGAGGATCACCCCCGGAATATAGCATGCGAATCGTTGGGAACATCTGGATCCAAGGGCTCGCTGCGCTGGACCTACCAGGTCCGGGCTAGTTGGCCACGATGTTGATCAGCTTGTTGGGGATGACGATGACCTTGCGGATGGTCTTGCCTTCGAGGTGGGTGTTGACGTTGGGGTCGGCTTTGGCGGCGGCTTCGACGGCGGGCTGGTCGGCGTCGGCGGGGAGGGTGATCTTGCCGCGGAGTTTGCCGTTGACCTGTACGGGCATCTCGATGGTGTCTTCGACCAGCATGGCGGGGTCAAAGGTGGGCCAGTTGGCATCGGCGACTGAGTGGGGGTGGCCGAGGGCGTGCCAGAGTTCTTCAGCGGCGTGAGGGGCGAGTGGGGCGAGCATACGGACGAGGCGGTCGGCGATGGATTTAGACAGGGTTGGTTCGGGGACGAGTTTGTTGTTGAGTTCGATGAGGGCAGCGATGGCGACGTTGAAGGCCATGTCGTTCATGGCGTCGGTGACGCGGGCGATGGTTATGTGGGTCGCGCGTTCGAGGTCATTGGAGGGTGGATCGTTGATGATGAGGGAGTCGCCGGTCTCGGGGTCGAAGACGTTGCGCCAGATGCGGTTGAGGAAGCGGTGGACGCCGGTGATGTCCTTGGTGTTCCAGGGCTTGGATTGGTCGAGTGGGCCCATGAACATTTCGTAGAGGCGGAGGGTGTCGGCGCCGTACTGGTTGCAGATGTCATCGGGAGCGACGGCGTTTTTGAGGGACTTGCCCATCTTGCCGTAGCGTTCGGTGACGGGTTCACCCTGGTAGAGGAAGTTGATGCCGGGCTGCCCCTGGACCTCGTAGGCGGGTCGGCCGTCGTCAGTGGTGACTTCGGTCGCCTCGACTCGGGTGCCGTTAGCTTTTTCGTAGTAGTAGGCCTGGATGTAGCCCTGGTTGAAGAGGCGGCCGAAGGGTTCGGGGGTGGAGATGTGGCCGAGGTCGAAGAGGACTTTGTGCCAGAAGCGGGCGTAGAGGAGATGGAGTACGGCGTGCTCGGCCCCGCCGACGTAGAGATCGACCCCACCGAGGTAAGTGGGTTTAATCTGGTCGGAGCGGGTCATCCAGTACTTCTCGGCCTCGTCGCTAACGAAGTGGTTGAGGTTGGCGGGGTCAAGGAAGCGGAGGTAATACCAGCAGGAGCCAGCCCACTGGGGCATGGTGTTGAACTCCCGCTGGTAGCGTTTGCCGTCGAGGGTGGCGTATTTCCAGTCATCCGGGGCGCGGCCGAGAGGTGGGCGTGGGGGTGCGTTGGGGTCATCGACGGCATCGGGTCGGAAGTCTTCGAGGTGGGGGTGTTCGACGGGGAGTTGGTCGGCGGGGACAGCGCGGATAACGCCTGTGGGCTGACCGTTGTCATCGAGTTCGTGGAGGATGGGGAAGGGTTCGCCCCAGTAGCGTTGGCGGGAGAAGAGCCAGTCGCGGAGTTTGTACTGGACCTTGGGCTGGCCAAGACGTTTGGACTGGAGCCATTCGATGATTCGGGCTTTGGCTTCGGGCACGTCGAGGCCGCTGAGGGAGACCTCGTCGTTTTCTGAGTTGGTGAGTTTGCCGGTTCCGGTGAAGGCTTGTTCTTCGATAGGCACCGATCCGCCGGTGACAACCTGGATGATGTCGATATCGAACTTCCTGGCGAAGGCGTGGTCGCGGGTGTCGTGGGCGGGGACAGCCATGATGGCGCCGGTTCCGTAGCCCATCATGACATAGTCGGCGATCCAGACGGGGATGGGGCGACCGGTGACAGGGTTGACGGCGTATCCGCCTGTGAAGACGCCGGTTTTCTCTTTGCCTTCGGCAGCGCGGTCGATTTCGGTCTTGCGGGCGGCTTCGGCCTGGTAATCATCGACGGCTTTGCGGTGTTCTGTAGTGGTGACGACCTCGACGAGGGGGTGTTCGGGGGCGAGGACCATGTAGGTCGCGCCGAAGAGGGTGTCTGGACGGGTCGTGAAGACACGGATGGATTCGTCCGAGTTTTCGATGGCGAAGTCGACCTCGGCGCCGGTCGAGCGGCCGATCCAGTTTCGCTGGTGGAGCTTGATGGGCTCGGGCCAGTCGACGATATCGAGCTCATCGATCAGGCGGTCGGCGTAGGCGGTGATGCGGAGCATCCACTGCTTGAGGGGTCGTTTGTAGACGGGGTGATTGCCGCGTTCGGAGCGGCCATCGTTGGTGACTTCCTCGTTGGCGAGCACGGTGCCGAGGGCGGGACACCAGTTGACATCGACTTCGGCGAGGAAAGCGAGGCGGTACTCATCGATCAGGCGGAGGCGCTGGTCGGCTTCGAGCTCCTGCCACTTGTGGATGTTGGGGTTGCCGATGCCGGCGAGGGACTCCATGTTCTCGGCATCGGCGGAGAGGATGAGCTCGCCGTCGATGCCGACGTAGTAGTCTTCGTCCTCGAGTTTTTTGATGAGTTGGGCGATGGGTCGGGCAGCGTTGTCGATGGGGTCGAAGTAGCTCTCGAAGAGCTGGAGGAAGACCCACTGGGTCCAGCGGTAGTAGTCGGTGTCGGTGGTGGCGAGTTGGCGGGACCAGTCGTAGCCGAGACCGAGTCGCTTGAGCTGGCGGATCATGTTCTGGATGTTGCGGTCGGTGGTCTCGCGGGGGTGGACTCCTGTTTCGACAGCGTACTGTTCAGCGGGGAGACCGAAGGCGTCGAAGCCCATGGGGTGAAGGACGTTGAAGCCCTGCATGCGTTTGTAGCGGCCGACGATGTCGGTGGCGATGTAGCCGAGGGGGTGTCCGACGTGGAGGCCGACCCCCGAGGGATAGGGGAACATGTCGAGGACATAGAACTTGGGTTTGCGGGGATCGAAGCCATCGTCGCCTGGGCTGGGCGTGTGGAAGGTGTGATGCTCGGCCCAATAGTGCTGCCAGCGGGCTTCGATGGCGGTGAAGTCGTAGGTGGTGTGGGGGGTGGGGTTGGTCATGGGATCGTTAAGGATAAGCGATTGAGAGGCTTAGCCGGAACCGAGGAAGCGGTAGTACCCCAGGGCCTGGAGCCAGGCGGATCGGCGTAGTTTTGCCTGATGCTTTGCCGCAGGGAATGGGACGAAGGGCCGGATAGGTGAGGGGCGTGTGAGGGTGGGGTCCGGACGGGTGGGCTCGGCGGGGTTGGCCTGAACCAGCCAGTGTTTGGCTTGCCCGCCGGCGTGGAAAGCTTTGACGGAGCTGAGGGGTTCGCAGCGGAGGATGGTGGTTCCAGGGATACGGAGTTTGAGGGCAGCCCGTTTCCACTGGGCGCTGCGGTAGCACCACCACCGGTCGGGGTCGAGGTACCCGCCGCCGATGCGCATGGCTAGAGCGGCCCAGATGATGGACTCGACGTGCATCGAGCGAGGGAGCTGGGTTCCGCCAAGGTTATGGATGTAGTTATCGAGCCAGCCCCAGTCGATGGGTGCGCGGGCGTGGGCAACGCCGATGTCGGTGTGGTCGGCGAGAGGTCCGAGTTGGAAGGCGCGTTCGACTGTCTCTGGCGGGAGGAGACAGTTAGGGGACTGCCACATGAGGAGCAGTCCGTGCTGTGGAGTGGGCTCAAAGGTGAAGGGGCTGGGGAAGTAGACATCAGGATCGAGAATGATGGTTTCTTCATCATCGTTAGCCATGAGGAGTGGATCAGTGATTTTCCTCCAGCAGGGGTGGCCGTGCATGAACGCGCGAACGTGCTGATGGTTGGGGATCTTCGAAGCGGCGAGATCGTTTAGTTCTTCGAAGCCGTGAGTGGACCATTGGTGGCGATCGGGCGGGTCGAGTTGCTTGACGGCTTCGGCGAGTTGACTCGCATCGTGAGCGTTGTCGGTGATGAGACGGAGCTGCAGCGGTTCGATGGCGTTGTTCAGGAGACTGCTCAGACAAAGACGGGCGTAGCTGAGAGAGTTGACGCCAAGGACTATGTAGACGTTTCGTCGGGCGGAGTCTGTCATAGTTTTGTAGGCTTCCCGGCGTTGATAGCCTGCTGGTAGATGTCGAGGATGCGGTCGATCTTGACCTGCCAGTCGTAGTGGGTTTCTACTTTGGCGCGTCCGGCTCGGCCAAGGGTGGTGCGGAGGATGGGGTCGGTAGCGAGCCGATTCATCGCGCTAGCCAGATCGTGGATGAAGGACTCACGGCTGGTTGGCGGGATCAGGATGCCACAGGAGTCATCGAGGTAGTCGGCGGGCCCGCCCCAGTCAGTGGCGATGACGGGTTTGGACATAGCCATGGCTTCGAGGACGACGGCCCCGCCACACTCGTAAAGACTCGGGAGGACAAGGGCGTCGCAGTCAGCGAGTTTCCTGGCACAATCAGCCTGAGGGAGGAAGCCATGGAAAGTGACCAATGGGCGTATCTGGAGCTGATCGGTGAGTTGTTCGAGATGAGTTCGTTGATCACCATCGCCGAGAAGATCGAGGTGGACGTCGGGGTGTTCGGCTTGTGCTCGAAGTTGTGCGAGGGCGTGAAGGAGGAGATCGATGGCTTTCCAGTCGACCATCCGTCCCATGTAGAGGAAGCGTGTGGTGTTGTCAGTTGGTGGTGAGACCGGGGGTGGCTGCCAGAGTTTGAGATCAACGCCGTTCTCAACGAGTTCGATCACCGGCGTCCGGATCCCAGGTGGTAGGGCTTTGGCGGTACGCTGATTCGCGACGAGGAGAGCGGCGGCACGGCGTTTGCCGGGGATGAGCCAGTTGGCTAGGCCTGAGGTGGCCCGTCCGGAGCCGATCAGGAGCCGCTCGATACTCGACTCGAGATTTCGGAAGCCGGTCGGGTAGATCATCCCACCGTTCATGGGCCCGATGATGGTGGGCACGCCTAGGCTGTGCATGAGCGACGGGGTTTTGGGCGAGACGGGGATGGGTTCGTGAACGATGTTGAGGCCATGCTGCCGGATCAAGTCTCTCGCAGCACGCCTTTGGAGGTACTGCGTCAGCAGGTGCATCGGCATACCGGTGAACATGTTGCCCAGGCGGTGTGGGAGCTTAGAGCCAATGGCCCAGAGCCAGCGTTGCGCCACGAGGTCGGGGACGAAGTGCAGTCTGGAGTGGTCGGCGGGCTCGATAACGTCCAGGAGTTCATCTCGTGTGCGTTCGTGAACCAGCAAATGTGCTTCGATGTTTCTGGCGCGGAGAAATCGGAAATAGTGCAGGGGGAGGATGGCTTCCCCGCCGAAGCGGGCGGAGGCGTTCTCGGCGACAATGAGGACTCGAGGGTGGTTGGAGGCAGAGGTGGTCATGTCTAGAAGGTATCGACGGTGTTACGGGGTGCTGGCCAGTGGAAATCGCGGGGAACAGGGGACTAAAAAGCCTTATACTAAGGACTCGGGTTCTTGATGATTGGAGTGCGTTTAAGCGATGCCTGCAGGACGTGTGAATCTGATTGATTGTTCGCTCCGGGATGGGCATCAGTCGCTGTTGGCGACGCGGATGTCGCTGGAGCAGTCTTTGCGGGTTTTGCCGTTGCTGCGGGATTCGGGGTACTCGATTCTGGAGCTTTGGGGCGGGGCAGTTTTGGATTCTTCGCTGCGATTTACGGGGGATGATCCGTTCGAGCGTTTGGAGACGCTGCGGCGGGTGCTCGATGAGGCTGGACGGGAGATCGAGATCCGATCGCTTTGTCGGGGTCAGAACCTGTTTGGGTACAACCCTTACCCGGACAACGTGGTTTACGAGTTTCTCAAGGAAGCGATCCGGACGGGTGGCGGGAAGTTGCACCGGATGCGGATCTTTGATGCGCTCAACGATCACCGGAATCTGACCACGGCGATCATGGCGACCAAGACATTTAATGGTCACGCGGAGGCGGCGCTGAGTTATACGGTGTCGCCGGTGCACGACACGGACCATTTTCTGGGATTCGCGCAGCGGGTCGTGGACGCGGGGGCGGATTCACTGGCGATCAAGGACATGGCGGGGTTGCTGCACCCGGCGGATGCGTGGGCGTTGGTGGAGCGGATCAAGGCGGCGTTCCCGCATCTTGAGTTGACGCTTCATGCGCACTGCACCAACGGGTTGGCGACGGCGAGTTATGTCGTCGCGATGCTGGCGGGGGTGGATCACCTGGACGTGTGCCATGGTCCGATGGCTCATGGGACGGCTCAGCCGCCAGCGGAGTTGATGGGGTATTTCGCCAAGGAACTGGGCATCGAACTGAATGTCAGTTTTGAGCATGCTCCGGCGATTGATCGTGAGTTAAGGAAGGTCCGGGAAGAGCTGGCGAGCGTCGATAAGGACCCGGAGCATTTCGGGAACCCGTGGCCTGCTGAGCCGACTGCGGCGATGGTGGATGTGATGCGGAAGGCGATAGCGCTGCTCAAGAAGCGTGATCGGGCATCGTGTGATGAGGCGGTGGACCTGATCGAGCAGAAGATCATGGAACCGCAGGGATATCCGGCGATTGATAAGGCGCAGCTGGCTTCGCAGATCCCGGGGGGGATGATCTCGAATCTGCACAATCAGTTGAAGGAGCAGGGCAAGCTGGATGCGATGCCCCAGATTCTTGAGGAGATCCCGAGGGTGCGTGCTGCGGCGGGGTACCTACCGCTGGTGACGCCTACGAGTCAGATCGTGGGGACGCAGGCGGCGTTTAATGTGATTCAGGGCGAGCCGTATGGGTTTGTCTCGGAGCCGTTTCGGGATGTGATGCTTGGGAAGTATGGCAAACTGCCGGGGCCGGCGGACCCTGAGGTGCTCAAGAAGGTGGCGGAGGGTCGTGAGCTGTTTACGGGTCGGCCGGCGCAGTATGTGCCAAGGGTCGATCTGGCGAAAGTGTTTGCGGAACACGGTGAGCTGATTAAGAGTCACCGGGATTTATTGCTAATGCTGTTGTTCCCGGCTCCGGCGAAGGCGTTTTTGAAGAAGCGCGCGGAGGCTGCCCGGGAGACGGTGGGGGCGTGAGTCACCAGTTGGCGTAGCGGGTGGCGCGGGCGACCCGGGAGAGGGCATAGGTGAACCAGGCGAAGACACCGATCGCCCAGAGCACGAGGGTCAGGAGGGGGATGGTTTCGGCAAGTTCGAGCAGTGATTCGGGGATCGTCGCCTCGGTGTTGTCGATCGCGGTGAGGGTGATGGCTATCGGATTAAGCCAGAGAAACGTCAGGCTGAGGCTGTGCCAGAGGGTGAGCCCAACGGCGACGATGATGGCGAGAGCCCAATGAGCGGGCAGGCAGTGGATGGCCTGACGGACGGGGGCGAAGCCACGGTTTCCGCCTGCGCGTTCGGCGACGAGGGCGGAGAAGTTGATGATGAGGAGTAAGGCGGCGGCGTAGAACCATGCGAAGGCGGACATCACGATGAGCATCTGGTTGCGTTGTGTTCCTGTGGACCAGTCTCGGAGCAGGAGGGTATGAATGAGCGCGCGGGGTGAGGTGTCTGCATCGATCGAGGTTGCTGAAAATGATGATTGGATCACGAGCATGCCGTAGAGACAGGCGAGCCAGACACTGGCGAACGCGATGAACCAGCCGAGGATGGGGAAGGGTTCGGGGCCACGGGTCGTGACGAATAAACCGAGTCGAGAGGGCTTGAGGAGGACAAGCCATCCGCGCCGCCAGCGAGAGGGAGCGGCATGGGTGACACCTGCGCGGAGGCTGCGGGCGAGGGAGTCTGCTGAGGGACGGCCGCACTCGGGGCAGGTGGCGTTGGGCGGGAGGCCGAGGAGTGTGTAGTTGCAGTTTTCGCAGCCGGGAGGCCATCGACAGGTCCAGCCGGGGCGGCCAGCGCGGACGGTGGCGATCAGGGCGGTGATGATGCCGGCGAAGCTGGAGATGATGGTGATCAACACGATGAAACTGATCACGCGGAGTTCGCCGGCGGAGGCGTTCTCGGAGATCTCATAGAGAAACTCACCCCAGAAGGTGAGCAGCCAGGCCACGGCTGCGATGAAGGGCGATGCGAAGTAGAGACGCTGGGTGGCGAGGAGGTAGGTGTGGAGGGATTTGCCGTCGATGAACGCGAAGACCTGGAGGGCCCCGGCGAAGGCGATGGCGATCAACTCGAAGAGGACCAGGAGGTAGATCACGCGGGTCTGGTCGAAATCAAAGTCGATGTTGCCGATGTACCAGAGAGGTAGCGCGGCGAGGCCGATGAGGTGGGCGGGCACGGCGGCTGCCCAGGACCAGTTGTAAACCCCGCGATTGACAGCGATCCAGGGAGCGAGGGGGAGGGTCAGGAGAAGGGCAGGGATGGTCCAGCGGGGGTGCGTGGAGGGGTAGGCGTGGGGGGAGGGGGCATCGGCCATGGGCTGTCTCGGTTGCCACATGCTACGACAGAGTGGCTGACGGGGATCTGCTAAGCTTTGCGGCTCGCATGACTTGAAGGAGTTTTGGGATGTCGGATCGGAAGGCGATTGCTGAAGCTACGGCGGCGGGTCTGCGGGATTACGCGGCGCGTGGGGCCGGGGCGCGGGCGGTGGTGGGTTTTGACGGGTTTATTGATTCGATCATCCGGGTGGTGGATCGGCGGTACGACGCGACTCGGTTTGACGCGATGCCGACGATGGACGTGCTGGGGAGCCGGATCGTGGCGGCGGCGGGGAAGAGTGCGAACTTTGAGTTTGTGACGACGCTCCAGAAGCTCGGCGGCAACGGGCCGATCATGGCCAACGCGATGGCGGCGGGTGAGATCGAGGTGACGTATCTGGGGGCGGTGGGTTATCCGAATCCGGACCCGATCTTTGGTGAACTGGTCGAGCGGGCGAAGGTGATCCCGCTCGCGGAGGCGGGGAAGACCGATGCGCTGGAGTTTGATGATGGCAAGCTGATGCTGGGCAAGTACGCGCACCTGCTGACGTTTGGTGCCGAGCAGGTCCGCGAGACGATCGGGGTCGGTCGTTTCGCGGAGGTGGTGTCGAGGGCGGACCTGGTGGCGATGATCAACTGGACGATGATGCCGGGGACGCAGACGATCTGGGAGCTGATGGCGGATGAAGTGCTGCCCGAGTTGGGGGCTCGTGAGAAGCGGTTGGTGCTGTTTTTTGATCTGTGCGACCCGGCGAAGCGGACGCTGGAGGACCTGCAAGGAGCCCTCGAGATCATGAAGCGGGTGCAGGAGCACGCGGATGTGATCCTAGGGATGAACCTGGCGGAGTCGGGTTTTGTGTCCGAGGCCTTGGGACTGCCCGAGGTGTCGGATGCTGAGGGATCGATCGAGGCGACAGCGGCGGCGATCCGAGAATCGATGGGGATTCACGCGACGGTGGTGCATCCACGGAGTGGGGCTGCTGCGTGTCGAGTGCAGGGGGAAGGTATCGAGACGGCGCGATTTTCGGGCCCGTTTGTGAAGCAGCCAAAGCTGTCGACAGGAGCCGGGGATAACTTCAACGCGGGGTTCTGTCTGGGGCTACTCGCGGGCTTGAGTCTGGAGCAGAGCCTGTGTGCGGGGACGGGGACCAGTGGATTTTATGTGCGGAATGCCAAGAGCCCGACGCTTGCGGAGTTAGCGGGGTTCTGCGACGAACTGCCGGCTCCTGAGGGCGGGTGAGATTCAGTTTTTTTGATGAGGGTGGGTCCGGGACGAACGATGTGTCATTCTTGCGCGGGGGGCGCAGAAAACGACCCGGCCGAGGCCGGGTCGTCAGGAGCGTTGTGATTAGGGGTTGTCCTCGACTGGGTTTACTGCAGGAGGGAGAGGACTGACTGGGCGGTGTTGTTAGCCAGCGAGAGGGTCTGAGTACCGGCCTGCTGGAGGATCTGAGCGCGGGTGAGTGCGGCGGTTTCCTCGGCGAAATCGGTGTCACGGATGCGTGACTCGGAGGCGGTCAGGTTTTCGAGCGCGACCTGAGCCGACCGTGCGGTGGTGTCGAGGGTGTTACGTTCGAAAGCACCGAGTCGTCCGCGGAGGATGGAGACCTGGTCGATGGCGGCGTCGAGGATGTCGGACGCCTGGCGTTGCTGGCCTTTGACCAGGGAGAAGTCGCCATCGGAGATGATGTCGGAGAGAAAGCCAGCGGTGGAGTTGCCGAGGTTGGAGGCTGCGACCGACTGGATGCCAAAGCCGACCTGCTGGGCGGAGTTCACGCCCGGTCCGATCTGGTAGATGGCTCCGCCGCCAGTGATGTCGAACGTGTACTCGGTTCCGAGCCCGCTGGTCGCTGTGGCGTCGGTGAGTTGGAGTTCGAGTTGCAGCGAGGATGTGTTGAGCGAGACGAGTGAGCCTCGACCGAGCGCGAGGTTGCCGTTGACGATGGCGAGGACATCCTGGCCGGTGTCACGAACGATAGCGGTTCCACCTGGTGCGTCGAGGGTGTTAAAGAAGTCGCCATCGCGTTGTCTTTCGACCGAGACGAAGGCATCGGAGCCAAACTCGGTGGAACTGAGCACGATACCTGAGGAGGGATCGGCTCCAGAGACGAGTGAGGCGGAGACGCCAGTGGCGTCAGAACGAGAGTTGATCTGGTTGATGGCCTGGGCCATCGTGGTACCGGAGATGAACTGGAACGATTCGGTTCCCCGTGTTCCGGCGACCGTGAAGGTGACGGAGGAGAGGAAGGTTCCGGGTACACCAGGGTTGGAGTTCCCGCCGATGAAGAGTTGCGCGTTCTGGGCTGATGCGAGGACCTCGACGGTGACGGGGATGGAGGTGTTGGTACCGAAGTTGGCACCGAAGATGGAGATGTCGGAGATCTGCGAGGCGGTGGCGTTCTCGACGATGTAGTCGAGTGAGCCGTTGAGCATCTTGAGCCCTGCGAAGGAAGCGGTGTTCGAGATACGGGTGATCGACTGGACGGCCGAATCGATCTGGAGCTGGTTGGCACGGATTTCCTCTTTGGAGAAGGCGCCGGTGTTGGCGGCTTCAACAACGAGGCTCTTCATGGAGATGAGCAGGTCGTTGATTTCCTGGAGGGCGGATTCGGTGGTGGCGATGACGTTGGAGGCGCGTTCGATGTTATCGACGGCCTGCCCGACAGCCTGGATCTCGTTGCGCAAGCGCTCGGAGACGATGAGGCCAGCGGGGTTGTCGGCGCCACGATTGATCTTGAGACCTGTGCTCAGGCGTTGGAGCCGAACGGCGAGATCGTCGTTGGTCCTGGCGAGCTGGTTCCTCGCGATCATCGAGGAGACGTTGCTGTTAATGCGTGTCATGGACAATCCTCCTTGATTGTCAGGCTCTTGTGCGCCGTTAGGCGAGCCGTTGCCGTGGCGTGGTGACGGCGGGTTATCCGCCGGCGCCGGCCGCGCGGCGCTTGAGTTGACCTTCCAGGCGCGTCAGATCGGTGATCTGGACGTTGGCGCTGTCGGTGTTTTCCCTCTTGATGGCTTCGTAGACTTCCTTTCGGTGCACCTGCACCGAACGTGGGGCGTTGATCCCGAGACGAACTTTGTCTCCTCGGATGTCGACGACCGTGATCTCGATCTCGTCGCCGATCATGATGGTTTCGTCCCGCTGACGGGATAGCACGAGCATGGGGTTGGGCTCCTTCCTTGGGCCTCGGGCCGTTGTCCATGCATCCCTGCATCGGCGCGGCGCTCGTGATGGATGGGTGGGTGGTGTTCACGGTTGGGTCCTGAGCGCTAGGCGCTCATGGCCTCGGCTGGTGTTCGTAGTTCGACCAGAGGAACGCGGGTGGTAAAGCGTCGATCAGAGAGGACCATCTGTTCGCCGAGTCGTTTTTCGACGTGGATGATCAGAGGTCCCTGGAGGTTTCCGGTGAGCATGGTCTCGTGCTTATTGACGATGACGAAGACCTGGGCTTCTTCGGGTTTGCTGATGCCCAGGTCGCCGAGTTGATCGCGGCGCAGAGGCACCTGGTAGGTGGGTACGAAGAGAGCGGGGTCGGTGACGATAAAGGCGAGTTCGGGGAGATCGACGGACTGGAGCCACCAGAAGGTGGATTCTTCGCCGGCCTCGATGAGGACGTAGCGGTCGTAGTTGGGGAATCCGAGGAGTCCCTTGGGGAAGTGGATGACACGGGTGTCGTCCACTTCGATCTCGCCGAATCGCGACGTCTGGATGATCATCGCTGGTTACCTCTGCGGCCTGTTCCATCCTGGTTCGGTTGCCGCCCGTTGTGTTGGGCGGTGGACGGCATCCTGCCGTCGCCTGGGTTCGGGAGAGGTCCGGCCGAGTGGACCCGTTCCCGCGCGTCTTTTGCGCGTCTAGCGCAAGAAGTTCAGTAGGGTGAGTTGCTGGATCTGCGCTCCTGCGGCCATGGAGGCCTGGAGTTGCTGTTGGAGTTGGGTAAAGCGTGTGATGACCTCGGTGAGGTCAGCGTCCTGAAGATCGGAGAGGAGGATTTGCTCGGTGAGTTTCATGTCCTCGATCCTTTGGGTCTGTTGAGCGACCCTGCTGGCGGCTGAGGCGACGGTGGCTCTGGAAGCATCGAGCCGGTCGAGATCGCCGTTCAACTTATCCATAGCAAGGGCGATGCCAGAGGTGTCATTCCCGGCCAGTGCGTCTCTTAAATCCATCAAATGGGTGAAAACATTCTGGGCCCGGATGGTGTTGGTGTCGGTGCCGGTGAGTGTGTTGGCTGCCCCCGCGTTTCCAGCGATGCCCAAGTGTTCTGCGGTCAGCTCGGGGCCGAGGCTGGAGACGATGAAGTCGTTGGCTCCGGCGGTGTTGTCGGTGATCTCGAGGCCGTTGCCGGTCGCTTTGAGTCCGATGGCGAAGTCGGCTCCAAGGGTGAGGCCTGCGGTGGTGGCTTCGGTCTCGATGGCGGTGACGACCTCGCCGATGGTGCTCAGGCCGTCGAGGTTGACGCGAAAGGCGGTGCCATCGTGGAGCTGAAACTCGAGCTCGTGCTTGATCTCGTTGGTCTGATCCTTGACGCCCTCGTTGATGCCGACGCCTAGGCCGTTGCGAAGGTCTTCGAGTCGGGTGTTGAGGGTGAAGGTTCGGAGCCCGAGATCGGCGGCGGTGGTCCCGCCGTTCTCTCCGATCGAGAACTCGGGGCCGGAGACTTCGGAGAAGAAGTTGAGCCCCGTGGCATCGTTATTGATCTCAAGGCGTAGGCCGAGATCAAGGGCGTTGATGCGGTTCTGCAGGTCTTCGATGGTATCGACACCATTTAGATCGACGACCTCAGTGCGAGGCCCCTGGCTGATGATCATCCCGGAGGTGGTGTCGAGGGCGATACCGAGGTCTGCGATGCGCGTGGCCTTGGTCAGGCGAGCACCGAGATCCGCACCCACAGTGGGTGGTCCGCCTGCGTTGGTGAGGTTGATCCCAAGGTCGACGCCGACGTTTCCGCCCTGGAGGTCCGTGATGGTGACCGGATCAACGCCCGTGGCCTGGAGGGCAAAGCCATCGTTGGTCAGGGTGACCGATGCGGAGCCGGGTGTGATGGCGTCGAAGGCGGCGGTGAGTCGCGTGACGATGTCATCAACGGTTTCGGCTCCAGTGAGATCGACGACGGCGGAGGTCGCTCCGACCGAGACCTGGAGTTCGCCAAGGCGAACGCCCTGCCCGATGGCTCCGTTGAGATCACTCAGGCGGCTCTGGCCATTGATGTCGGGGTCGAGGTCGGCGGTTCCGGTGACGCGCGTGGTCAGGGCTCCGAAGGCATCGACACCGTTGGAGGCGATATCGCTGCGGTCGATCTGACCTGTATCGAGCTGGAGGTTGGTCGCGGAGCCTCGGTAGCGGATTCCGCCAAGAAACTCCTCGAAGACTTGGTCGGTCTGCCCGTAGCTGCGTCCACCGAAGAGCGGGACGCCGAGGACGTCACGGTTGGCGATTCCGAGCAGTGCATCGAGTTGTTCAGCGACGACGAGCGCCTGGGCCGAGCGAGCCTCGGCGGAGGTCCCACCATATTCGTTAGCCGCTTCCTGCGCGAGGGTTCGGGCTTCAAGTGTGATGTCTTTGAAGTCCTTAAGGGCCTGATCGCCAGCGTTGAGGAGCGTGTCACTCTGAGCGAGGTTGGTGAGTTGCTGGTCGCGCTCGAGGAGTCGCTTTCTAAGGAAGAGAATGGAGGAAGACTCGCCAGGCGCATCGGACGGGGCTGCGTACTTGAGCCCGGTGGAGATCTGTCGCTGCTGATCGAGCATCGAGAGCTGGGTTCGCCGGAGTTGTTCGACCAGTTGGTCACGGCTGAGGATGCTGGTGACACGACCGGTGACGGAGCCTACGCCTGACATGCGGTGCTCCTTTCATCGAAGGTCGAGATGGTCGAGGTTGATGGGTTCATGGGAGTCTTAGACGAGTCCAAGGAGGGTCTGGAGGAGTTCGTCGACGACGTTGATAAAGCGGGCGCTAGCCTGGAAGGAACGCTGGTACTGAATGAGGTCGATGGCTTCTTCGTCGATGTTGACGCCTGAGAGTTCCTGGCGTTGGGCTTCGAGTGACGACTTCACGATGGTGTCCGCCTCGGCCTGCTGCTTGGTGGAACTGAGTTTGGATGCGTTCTCAGAGATATGGTCGGACCAGAAGTCGGTGAGTGATCGTCCTGCGAGCGCCTCGAGTCCCTGGTTGGCGAGGTCGGCGATGCTCAGGGCGTTCTCGTTGGTGCCGAGGGATTGACCGGTGACTGAAACATCACGAGCGGCTGCGACGTTTCGAGGGTCGGATCGGAGTGCCTGGTTAACCGTGATATCGATGGCATTGGAGCCAGCAAAGAAGCTGTTGACACCAAAGGAGGCGAGAACGCCTGAGGTGTCATCGGAGAACGTCAACGAAGCAGAGCTGGAGGTCGCGGCGATGTTCAGGCGGCCATCGGTGGTGACGGCGGCGCTGACGAGGCCAGCGAGTCTCGGACTGGTGTTGATCTGCGCGACAAGGCTGTCGAGCGTGGTGTCGTTGGCGTTGAGTCCGTCGAGATCGATGTTGATCTGCTGGGTCGTCGTTACGTTGTTCTGAGTGATGTGGATCTGGAATGAGCCATGGGTCGGCAGGTGGTCAAGACCCGAAGCGGCATCGGTGAGGACTGCGGTGCTGTCATCGACCCGGTTAAGCCCGGTCACCGTGCTCTGAGCGGTGAGGCCCTGACCGGTGCTGTGAACTCGGTTGACCTGGAAGATCAACTCTGACGCGAGGTTATCGATCGTGTCGAGAGCCTGCTGCCAGTCGTTCTGGCGGAATGCGATCTGGGCACCGAGCTTGCCTGTGCTTGAGTTCACAGTCTGGCCGTCGTCACGAATCACGAGGCTGATCGACGAACCGGACTGGCCGATACCCTCTGCAAGTGCGACGCCACGGGAGTCGCCATTGAGAACCAGGGGCGTCGAGCCGACAAAGACATCGACCTCGCCGTTGGTCAGCTCATTAGTGGAGATATCCAGATAGGTAGCCAGTTCGTTGAGGACAACATCCCGCTGATCGCGGAGGCTTGATGCGCCCTCGCCCTGACCGGATTCCGCGATCGCGATGCGGTTGTTGAGTTCCTCGACACGAGAGAGAAGGCTATCGACAGCGCGAACCGAATCGATGATGGCCTCATCGGTCTGCTCACGGGTTGCAATCACCTCGAGTCGTAGGTCGCGGAGGTGGTCGGCGATCGTCTGCCCCTGATTGATGACATCGCTACGCAGCGCCGTGGAGGGATCGGATGGCGTGCCGGGGTTGCCGGCAAGGGAGCTCCAGGACTGGAAGAACTCGGAGAGTCGCGTGGTGACATTGACCTCGGCGAGCTCGTTCTGGATCGATTCGATCTGCGTGAGGAGCTTTTGTCGTTCGAGAGAACCGGACTGGTTGGCGATCGATCCGCGCAGACGGGTCTGGAGGGCTTCATCGACGAGTCTCGTGATGGCTTCGAGCTGGACGCCACGGCCGACGAAAATGCCCTGCCCGATTTGCTGATCGCCGACGGGGCTGAGACTGACACGCTGGCGGTTGTAGCCATCAGTCCCAACATTGGACATGTTGTTACCGACCACCTGGAGCGCCGATTGGGCGGCGAGGATGCCTGACTTGCCGATCTGTAGTGCGTTGGTGAGGCCCATGGTTCGGCTCTTGGTCGCGAGTGATCAGGCGCTAAGGCTAAAAGTGCTCAGGTTGGCTTTAGCCGGTTGCGGGAGAGACCCACTGCGGCTGTAGACGTTATTGCCGGTCGCAGCGGCGACCACCGAAGTAACCACGCCGTTGACGTGGCGCAGCAGGGATTCGGAGGCCTGCCGGGCCGAGGTCAGACGCGAGCGGAATCGTTCGATCTCGGTTCGGAGTTCTGCACGCAGGTCCAGAAGGCGCTGGCTAATCGTCTCAGGCAAAAGCTGAGCCAACGCAGTGAGTCGCAGAGGCTCAGATGCTTGCGGATCAAGGGCCTGGGTGATGTCGGCGAGGAGGTGAAGCCGCCGCTTTTCCATCTCGGTCATGGCTTGGAGGTGATCGTTTTCCTGCGAGGAGAGTGCGGCCATAAGGTTGTGGTCAGCGCTACGGAGTGCTGTGGTCTTCTGCTCGAAGACCGCGAGCCATAAGCGCTGGCGCTCGATCATGTCGATGAGGAGAGATTCGAGTTCGTTGACGAGTCGCTGGGTACGGTCATCCATGCTGATCGACTCCCTTGGTTGCCGCTTGGTTGTCGGGCTGGCGATAAGCGGCCATTAGCTGATCGACAAGCGACTGCGTCAGCGGCCATTGGGCTGATTTGGACATGCCGGAAGAGAGTTCGGCGTCGAGGTGTGGCGCAAAGACATCCTCCGCCATGCCACCGGAGAACAGGTCCGACTTGAAGGGTCCGGAGCGGGCCTGAGCCATCAAGGGCTGGATGAAGAGGTCAGCGATCAGTTTCTCGGCGGCCTCGGTCACCTGCGCCTCGATAGCGTCGAAATCGGTGAGTTTGCCAGCGCGTTCGAGTTTGTCGAGGAACGACGTGCCTCGATCATTCGTGCTAGATGCGCTGACGCGCGCACTATGCTGAGCACTGGAAGGGTCCATAATGGCGGCGAGTTGGTTCATTCGTAGACCACCCTGGCGTGGAGCCGCTTGGCCTTGTCGAGAGCCTTGATGATGGCGATGCGATCCTCAGCAGAGACCTTGAGCTGATTGAAGGCTTCGATCAGGTCTGCGAGCTTGGGGTTCGGACGATTCGATGGGTCGAGAGCGATCACATCGAGTTCTTCGATCAGCGGCTCGCCTGGAACCGGGATTGGCTCCGGGGTGATGCGCTGGATCGTGAGTCCGCGGTGCGAGATGCCGACCGGTGAGATCTCGACTTCATCGGAGAAGATGATGGTCCCGGTCTTTTCGTTGACCACGACCATGGCACCGGAGGTAATAAACTCGGGCGAAATGAAGGGGTCGAGGATGCGGGCGAGGAAGCCGACGATGTTCTCGCGGTCGGCGCGAGGGACATTCACGATGATGGATTTGCCGTCGATCGCGTCCGCGACCGGGTCTGAGTCTGGCGCGATGAGTCCGTTGATGATGTTGGCGATGTTATTGGCGAGCTGGATTGAGGCGTGGTCAGGGTCAAGAATGAGTGTGACTCTCCCGAAGCGATCGAGGTACTGTGGGCGGAGTGTGGCGGCTGCGATCGCGCCCTTGGTGATGGTGCCAGTAGTGGGATTCTCGAGGTCCGAAACGGTGATCGGCCCTTCGGCGTAGGCGAGGGCTTCGGTCACGACATCTCGGCGAGGACCAACGAGCGGGACCATAAAGAGACGCCCGCCAACGAGGCTGGTGGCCTGACCGATGCAAGCGACATGAACGTCGAGCCTGTCACCTTCGCGGATTCCGGTCTCGGGGACCTCGGCGGTGAGCGACACGAGCGCGACATTGTTGGCATTGCGTAGGTCAGTGGCCACGGTGTTCGGGTCCATGAGGTTGCCGATGATCTCGGCCAGCGGACGCGCCATCGGCCCGAATCGCCCGCCATCGCCTGTGCCGTTGAGGCCAACGACCAGACCCAGGCCGGTGATCTTGGAAGACTCGGCTCCACGGATGCGAACGAGGTCGCCGATCTGCGTGGCCTGCGCCGGCAGCGCGAGGAACAAAAAGATCGCGAGCGCGAGTCGGCCTATCGGGGATTTAGAAATCGAAAACTGCATCGAGTGTCCTCGTAATCCAGCCTTTTTTGTTGGCTTTGCGGAGTTCGCCGGAGTGTTCTTTACGGACGTGGAGACCGTAGAGCTGGTCGGATTCGATCGAGTTCTGAGTGGTGATGTCCTGAGCCCGTGCTGTTCCGGAGACGATGATGGAGAGCGTCTCGTCATCGGTGTGGATCTCATCACGGGCTTCGAGAACCAGAGTGGCGTTGGGCTTGACGTCAACGACGCGAGCCATCACACGACCAGCCATGGTGTCGGTCCGGCTGGTCGAGCCTTCTCCCTCGAAAGTCTTCTCGAAGTCGTAGTTGACGCCCGGTTGGACGCCAAAGGAGTTCATCCGCATCTGAAGATTCAGTAGGTCTGACGCCCGGAGGTCGGGGAGCTGCGAGATTTCAGCGTCGGTCGTGACAGACTTTTCTGTGTCGATGGACTGCTCGGCGGAGTTGGTGAACGACTCGCGGACGATGATCATCACAAGATCGTTGACCTGGAACCGGCGGATGTCGGGTTGCTCGACGGCGGCAAAGCTGACGCTGGCCACACCCTGGTGCAGATGCTTGCGGCCATCGGATCGCTGAGCACTATCCGTCTCTTCGATCGG
This sequence comes from Phycisphaeraceae bacterium, assembly GCA_040222855.1. Lineage (NCBI taxonomy): Bacteria > Pseudomonadati > Planctomycetota > Phycisphaerae > Phycisphaerales > Phycisphaeraceae > Phycisphaeraceae bacterium. The sequence continues at coordinate 485,079 of JAVKCD010000003.1, forward strand.
CACAGGGGCGGGGCCATAGAGGAACGTCCCGCCTTGTTGTTCATCGATGGACACAACATCCTGTGCATTCACGGGCAGTGCGAGGATCAGGGCTGCGGTGAGGGTCAGGGTGATTCTCATCGGCTGTCTCCCATAGCGAGGATGCCGGGGGTATCAACGCGTGCCTGACGATCGCCAGTGACGACGCCATAGAAGGTTCTTCCCGAGCTGTTGGACCTGAGCGCGACGGTGTCACCAATGGCACCGTTGTCGCGTGCCGTGGCGATGGTGCGGACCTGCATGGAGCCGATGACGCAGGTGACGTGGATCAGGTCTCCGCGTTTCACGACTTCCTCAGCGAGCAGATCGGAAGGTGCGATGGGTTCGCCCGCTCCGATGGAACGTCCGATGAGGAGGCCCCCGACCTGATCGAACGAGCGGTAGTAACCGGTTTGATCGAGGGGGAGTTCGAGGGAGCGAACTTCGAGATCACGGGCACGAAGCACGTCGCCACGGCGAAGCGGGGTGCGTGCGACAAGGACTTGATCCTTGCGGAAAACGCGCAGCCGGGCACGCCGTGGGGTCTCGTCTATGGCCGCTGAAACCCGCGAGAGAATCGCAACGTAACCTGCACCCTGAGGTCCCAACTCGATCGCGTAGCGTTCACCGAATAGAGGACGATCGAGTAGCGAGCGATCGCGAGGGTCAGCGTGCAGGACCAGGTCCTGTAGATCGACTCCGGTCTGCTGCGAGAGCTGTCTAAGAATCTGCTGTCTGAGCGTTCGCGGGGTCCCGACACTGATGGGCTGATCCGGGTTACTCGCCGCCATGCCGGGTTCAACGGCAACAGGCAGTGGTGCTTGTTGGAATGACTCGGTCTCAGCCGACTCGATGCGCTCGACGATGACGCTCGCGAAGCCCATCAACGACAGGTCGGCCCAGTTGGCGCCTGATTCTGTGAGATTCTGTCGGAGCAGCTCTGCTGATAGCTCGATGCTCATCTGCCCTGAGCTAAACGTGGCCACCGTTGCATCGGCCAATCGCACCGCAGCGGTGCCATCGAGTTCTGCGACGTCGGCGAGTCGTATCTCCGGCCCAGCAGACTCTGCACTGCGATGCAGGCGGATGCTGTCTGCGACAGCAAAGGTCGTGACAAGCAGCATGATCGCCAGTGGAGTCAGGCATCGAGTTGTGCTGCGGGTGGTGCTCATGTCTGCATCGTTCCGTGGTCAGGCTTCATCAGAACCGGCGGAGGTTGCCAACAACCTCAAGGGCCCGGTCGGCAGCCTGGATTGTCTGTGAGTTAAGCTCGAAGGCACGCTGGGTTTTGATCAGCGAGACGAGTTCGCGAACCATGTTGACGTTGGAGTTCTCGATGAATCCCTGCTGGATCGTCCCGAGGTTGCCTTCGCCGGGATTGCCCTGCACAGGTGGGCCCGATGCAGGCGTTTCGACGTAGACATTCCCGCCGATGGATTTGAGCCCAGCGGGGTTGATGAAGTTAGTGAGTTGGATCTGGCCAATTTCCTGAGAGTTACCTTCACGATCGAACGCCTGCACTGTGCCATCGGAGGCAATGTCGATCGAGACGGTTTCACCGGGGATCTGGAGACCGGGTACCAATCGATAGCCATCACGTGTGCCCAGGACGACCTCGCCGTCTGAGTTGACGTTGAAGTTCCCGGCACGGGTGTAGCCGATGCCGCCACCATCTTCAGTGACGATCTCGACTTCAAAGAATCCCGAGCCAGCGATCATCATGTCGAGCTCTTCGCCGGTTTCGATCGGTGATCCGGGCGAGAAGTCGTACTGCGTGTTGGAGACCTTGACACCCAAGCCGACCTGAAGGCCAGCAGGGCGCTGATCGCCCGCAGCGTTCTCGACGCCTGGCTGTTCTTTGTGCTGATAGATGAGGTCCTCGAAGTTCACACGAGAGGTCTTGAAGCCTGGCGTGTTGACGTTCGCGAGGTTGTTGGAGATCACGTCTAGATTGGTCGAAAGACTCGACAGGCCAGTAGCAGCGGAATGAAGGGCGATGACTGCCATGGTTGCGTAACTCCTAAGTCCTTCAGGCGACTCGGCCGAAGGTGTTGATAGCCCGGTCCATGACCAAGTCGTGGTACTGAATCATGCGTGCGTTGCCGGAGACCCCGCTGGTGGCCTTCGTGATATCCATCAAGGCAAGCCATGAGTTGACACCAGAGCCTTCGAGATAGCCCGCTTTGACCAGTGGATCGGCGACGCGCTCTCGCAGCTCGGGATCGGCGATGTTGAGCAGGTTTCCGCCGTGGAGCGTGATCGCGGTTCGATCCTCAACCCGAGTGACCTGGATCTGGGAGACAACCTCACCATCCTGATAGATCTCCCCGGTATCAGAGATCAGCGTATCGGGGGATTCGGAGAGATAGATGGGGCGATCGTTGTCATCGAGAACGCGTCGTCCAGCGGCGTTCACCAGTTCACCCCGGTTGTTGATTGCAAAGTTGCCATCTCGGGTGAGCAGGATGCCCGGGTCGCCGGTCTCTGGATCGATATCTTCGATCACAAAGAACTGGTCGTCCTGAGTGAGCATCACATCGAGATGTCGGCCTGTTTCCTTGGGTTGCCCGGTGCCAAAGCCGATGCGTTGAGGTGCAGCAAGCACCCCGCCACCGAGTTGTTCGAGGAGTTTGTTGGCGACACTCGGGCCGAAACCGTCTTCGATTCGCTCGGGATCGCGCTGCTGAACCTCAGGGATGACTGGCTTGAATCCGGTGGTCTCGGAGTTCGCCAGGTTGTTGCTAAAGACGTCCTGACGGTACATCGAGGTCAGGACGCCTGAGGCAGAGAGATACAGGCCGTAGTTCATCGGATCACCTCCGTGCGAACCGACCCGCTCGCGATCGAGCGGACTACGGGCCTGAAGGCCCCTCCGTGGGCCTTGTGCGCTGCGGGGAGAGAAACCTTGCTTTGCCGATCTGCGGATTCGAGAAGACCCGCGAGCGTCTTGATGCCGCGTGCCAGATCACCCTGTCCCAGGCGCAAGGCGAGGGAGAGTGTGCTCGGTGCTTCGGCGTGGGATTCAAGAGCTTTCATAGTCAACAACCTCAAAACGGGAGCTCCGCTGTCATGCGCACTCACGCAAGAGGTGTGCCATCAGCCAGTGCCAGATACGAATGAAGGTCGTTCTGCTCACTGAGGACCCGAAAAGCCCGGTGAAGCTGGGGAAGCGCGGTTTGTCGATAACCCGCTATCTCCGAGGACCACCACGCTTCTTGACGGCAACATGACCGTCAGAGCGCAGGCCCTGCGGGTGGAGCGCAAGGCCTGCGCTTCGGCAAGGGTTGCGCGAGGCGCAAGCCATGAGCGCAAAGCAGGCCCACATCAGCTAGCCAACGCGGCGTGCGAGGCGGCCTGATACAACGTGGCCATGGCTCAGCAAGAAGCAGCACTGGAAGCGGAGAATCTGCAGATCTCAGTCGATGGCTATCGCCTGCTCGACGGCGTGAGCCTCCGACTCGACCGCGGGCAGACCGGCGTTCTGCTCGGACCCAATGGCTGCGGAAAGACCACGCTGGCCAAAGTCGTCATGGGATTCCTGCCGATCCGGGACGGACGGCTCACTGTCCTGGGCGAAACCATCGGCGCGACACATGTTCACGCGCTGCGGGAGCGGCTTCGGCTGGTGAGTTCGACCCAGGCGCTGGGGAGTCAAGCTGGAACCCTCAGCGGGCTCGATCCATCAATGTCGCCCAGAGATGCGGTGCTGACCGGGATCGACGGGACGCTGATGCTCACCACCGCGCCGGTGAAAACTGATATCGATCACGCGATGCACCTGCTCGGCGTCGTCGGACTTCTAAATAAAGAAGCAAACGCCATCGGATCGCTATCGACGGGCGAGCAACGGCGTCTGCTGCTGGCTCGGGCGATGATGAAACCTCCCGAGTTGCTGATCCTGGATGAGGCGGCCGCCGGGCTGGATGTTGCCGGCCGGGAGCAGATGCTCCTGACCCTGCGGCTGCTCACGAGTGCCGAGCACCGCCCTGCCGTGCTGATGATCACCCATCACGTCGAGGAGATGCCCCCGAACACCGACCGCGTCTTCCTGATGAACCGTGGTCGGATTCTCGCGGAGGGAACGCCCAAAGAGGTCATGACCCCAGAACTGCTCACCCGGACCTTCGGCTGCAGGGTCTACGTCCGCCGGGCGAGCGGGCGCTATCTCCTGGAGGTCCTGCCGGAGGCGTGGCTGGACCTGCTTCCCGAGATTGATCGGGGAACACTCCAGCCCGGCCCGCTATGATGCAGACATGAAGAAGCTCAACCCCCTGCTGCTGATTTTCTCGTCCCCTGCGGTTGCCCTGGCTCATCCGGGTCAGCACAGCGGGTCCGACGCCTCACTCTTTGTTCACTGGCTGACTCAGCCCGACCACCTGCTCCTGACCCTCGCGGGCGTGGCAGTAGTGATCGGTCTCTGCATGGCCGTGGCCAAGATCGCGTGCAAGCAGCGACGCTAAGTGATGCTAGGCACCGACGAAACCCTGACACTGGCTGACTTTCAAAAGCACATCAGGGCGAGGTACCACGCCCAGGATTCGGCGCGTGGGACGCCAGGGACGTTCATGTGGCTCATCGAGGAGATCGGGGAGTTGGCCACCACGCTACAGAAGGTCCGTGGTGAAGGCGGGGCGACATCGGGCGGATCGACTCAGAAGGAGCTGGAGGGTGAGTTCGCGGACGTTCTCGCCTGGCTCTGCACGCTGGCCAATATTAATGACGTGGACTTGGCCAAGGCCGTTCGCGAGAAGTATCTGACCGAAGATGGCGGGCCGACTGGCGCCAAGTAGCTTGAATCACCCTCGTGCGGCGATCACTTCTTCAAGCTTGCGCGCATTGCCGTTCTTCGGCTTGCATTCGAGAATGTGGTGCTTGGCGGCCTTTAACAGAGACGCCGGATCGAGCTCGGCCTCGGCGAGCTGATTCTTCCGAGAATCCTGATAGACCCACTTCTGCGGCATCCCACAGACCTGGAGGAGGTGCGTGGGCAGTCTTCGGGCATGAGCTTCGCAGAGTACCGCGTCGCCGAACCCCCCCACCACCGAGTGATCCTCGATCGTCAAGGTGGGGACCCCTGCGGCCAACAGTTGCTCGATCAGTTCACCATCAACCGGAGCCGCGAAGCGTCCGTCGTAGACAGCGCTATCGATTCCTTCGGCGTCAAGATGTTCAGCGACTTCGAGAGCTGTATACGCCATGATGCCGTAGGCGATCAATGCGACATCGGGCTTCTCGGTGCGTGATGCACGGATGAGGTTGGCCTTGCCCAGTTCAAACACTGGCGGGTTGGCCTGAACCGGCTGCTTGGCAACATTGTCACGCGGGTAGCGGATCGCCGAAGCCCCCTCGTCATATTGATTCATAAACGCGAGCCCGGCCTTGAGGGTCGGCTCGTCGATCGGTGCCAACTGCACGAGTCCGGGCAAGGCTCGGAACATGGCGATGTCCATAAAGCCGTGGTGCACGGCACCATCTCCGCCGACGAATCCGGCCCGGTCCATGCAGATACGGACCGGAAGATTCTGGAGCGTGACTTCCTGGAAGACCTGATCGAGCGCACGCTGGGCGAACGTCGAATAGACCGCAAAGAAGGGTCGGACGCCCGATTTAGCCATCCCGGCGCACATATCCATCGCGTGAGATTCGCAGATCCCTGTGTCGAGGGTGCGATCGGGAAACGTCTTCATCACCTTGGAGAGCCCGGTCCCATCGGGCATGGCGGCGGTGACGGCGACGATAAAGGGATCGGCCTCCATCCGCTCGATCATGGCGTCGGCGAACGCGGCGGTGAATCCGCGACCCGAACCGGATAACTCAGCTCGACAACCATTGACAACAAACGGCTTAGGCGAGTGAAACGTGGTCGGGTCGCCGGCGGAAAAGTCAAAACCCTTGCCCTTGATCGTCTTGGCGTGCAGGAGCACCGGGCGATCGATCGCCTTGAGTTCTTCGAGCATCTCGATGAGGTCGGGGAGGTTGTGGCCGTCGATCGGACCGACACAGACCAGCCCGAAGTGCTCGAAAAGGTGATCGGTGGCGATGGCGGCCTTGAGCATGTCGCCGCCACGGTGATAGATCTCCTCGACGATTGACCCGCCGGGCAGGTGATCGAGGACTTTCTTACCGGCGCGCTTGATCTCGCTGTACGTCGTGGAAACGCGGATGCGGTCGAAGTACGAGGCCATCGCGCCCTGAGGCTTGGCGATGGACATGCCGTTGTCGTTGAGGACAACCAGGAACTGACGCTGAAGCGTCCCGGCGTTGTTGAGCCCCTCAAGAGCAACGCCATTGACGATCGACGCGTCACCGACGAGTGCCACGGACTTGCGATCCGATTGACCGGTCCCGCCAGCGGCAAAGTCATCGCCACGAGCAAGACCAACGGCCGTCGAGATCGCGGTGCCCGCGTGACCGACTGAAAACAGGTCGTAGTCTGACTCGCGGGGTTCGGGGAAGCCCGCCATGCCTTCGCGCGTCCGGAGCTTGGCAAACTTGCCGTATCGACCCGTGATCAGCTTGTGCGGGTAGCACTGATGACCCACATCAAAAAGAAGCCGGTCGTGAGAAAAATCGAAGACCCGGTGCAGCGCTAGCGTCAGCTCCACCACGCCCAGGTTGGGTGCCAGGTGACCGCCAGTCTGGGCGACCTGGTCGCAGATCGCTTGTCGGATTTCCTGCGCGAGCTTGTCAAGCTCCAGAGGGGTGAGTCCGTGGAGGTCAGCGGGCGTGCGGATGGCTTCAAGCATAGAGTTAACCTGGGTCTCACCTCGGTGATGATTCGAGCCTTACAGCGAACTTCCCGTACCTCAATACTACAGGCGATGGGCGATCAAGTCCCACATGGACTTCGACTTAACTCGTTCGGACGGCCATGTACTCGCAGAGTTCGCGAAGGGGGTTGGCCGAATCGCCAAAGACTTCCAGAGCGTGCATGGCCTCGGATCGCAGCCGCTTGACCTCATTCTTCGAGGCCTCCACGCCAATGATCCCGGGGTAAGTGAGCTTCCCGGCCTCGATATCTTTGCCCGCCGCTTTGCCCAGATCTTCGGTATTTCCGGTGGCGTCGAGCAGGTCATCAACCACTTGGAACATCAGTCCGACATGCTCGGCGTAGTGGGTCAGGGCATCGAGCTGAGCGGCGTTGGCCCCGCCACAGATCGCCCCCATCCGGCAGGCTGATCGGAGCAAGGCACCGGTTTTGTGCTCGTGGATGATCTCGAGTTTCTCGCGGTCCGAAACCTCAGAATCGAAATCGGGTATCGAGTCGTAAACCTGACCCGCGACCATGTTGTTGGAAGCCACGGCGAGTTCCCGGGTAATGGTCCCGATCACGGAGGCATCCTTGAGTCGACAAGCCAGCAGCTCAAAAGCCAGAGCCAGCAGGGCGTCGCCAGCCAGAATGGCCATCGCCTCGGAGGTGTGTTTGTGAAGCGTGGGCCTGCCCCTGCGTAGATCGTCATCATCCATCGCGGGCAGGTCATCGTGAACCAGCGAGAATGCATGGATCATCTCGATCGCGGCCGCCGGAGCGAGAGCCTGCTCATGCTTGCCACCGACCGCCTGGCACGACAACAAGGTCAACAACGGGCGCAGCCGTTTACCTCCGCCCAGCAGGGCGTACTCGATCGCATCGCGAAGGTTCCCGGGGAATGGCCGGTTCGCGAGGAACTCGGCCATGTATTGCTCGACTTTCGCCGTGGGAGCCATCAGCGCTTCTAGATCGAAGGCGACGGCGGCCTGGGGCTGACCCATCGGTGGTGCTCCTGGTGGGAAACCCCCACTATAGAAAGGAACTCAGTCAGAGGCGGCAACCGGGCTGCTCAAGCACCCACCGAACGACCCGGTCAGCTCCATCCGCTGGCGTGGATCGGCCCAAAGCCTGACGCATCGCGGGAAGCTGGTCTGAGGTGCTAACTAACTTATAAACTGATTCAGACAAAGGGATAGCATTCTTTTCGGACAGAATCTGATCGCGTAATAAAACCGCGCCACCAGCGTCCACCATGGGCTGAGCGTTGTGCCTCTGGTGCTCGTCAGCGTGGTAGGGGTAGGGCATAAAGATCGCGGGAACCTGATTCGCCCAGGCCTCTGCAACCGAGCTCGCGCCTGGACGAGCGATGGTCAAGCTCGCCGCCCGCCAGGCGAGTCCCATGGCGTCCTCATAGTTGCGGATCAGGGCATGCAACCCGGAACGGGCATAGGCACGGGTCAGCTCCGCGACATCCTTCCCGCCAGTGAGATGCAGCAACTGCCAACCAGCCAGCGTCTTGGTCAGGTCGGTGTGCTCCAGGGCGTGCGCCACGGCATGATTGATGGTCGATGCCCCTTGGGACCCCGCAGTGACCAAAAGCGTCGGCAGGTCTGGCATCAATCCGAGTTGCTCACGAGCTTCTTCTGCATCGATATCGGGAACTGCCTCCCGCCGGAGTGGGAAGCCAATCACCTCTGCCTCGGGCAGTTCGCTGGTCGGATAGGTCGAGAAGACTCGGTCCACACGCGGGGCAAGTTGGCGGATGGCCCTGCCGGGCGTCGCATCGAGGCTGACCAACGCCGTCGGAATGCCCAATGACCGAGCCGCGAGAATCTCCGGAGCTGAAACAAACCCACCCGTGGCAACGACCGCCAGCGGGGCTCGCTCCTGCAAGCGACGACGAGCACGGAGCGTCGCCTTCCGCCAGCCGATGGCAAACCGAACCAGACCCATCGGCGAACGGGCCAGAGGACGCGCTGGAGATGGGATCCAATCAGCATTCGACAGCTCGATACCCTCGCGCACCCGCTGATCTACCTGACGATCCGAGATCACAAAGTCCAACTCGATGTCTGGATGGTGACTCAGAAAACGCTGAGCAATCGCGATGTTGGGGTAGATGTGCCCGCCGGTACCGCCGCCGGCAAGAACCACACTCCGGGTCATCGGCTGGCCTCTGCCGATTCGACCTGCCGGGCAGCAATCACGCCAGCCAGCAATCCGCCTATCGCGGCGCGATCCCGACCGGTTCGGCGCGCTCGCATCGGCACCCGACGCCTGGAGACCGATGCTGTCTCTGCAAGATCAAAAGACGCCGTGTGCGTCTGGCGATCCAGCCCGGCCACAAGCCCCAGCGCAAACGCCGTCATGATCCAACCAGTCCCGCCCGCAGAAATCAGCGGGAGCGCAATCCCCTTCGTCGGCACCAGGCTGGTCACCACCGCGAGGTTCATCAGTGCCTGAAGACCAAAGGTCAACAAGACACCAAGCGCAAAAAGCCGACTAAACAGGTCCGTACTGCTACGGATCACGGCCCAACCGGACCATAGGACGGCAATGATCAGAACGACCACCGTCGCCGCGCCCAGCATCCCCAACTCTTCGGTCAGGATCGGGAAGAGAAAATCCGTGGTGTCCTCGGGCAGGTAGTACTTACGAACCGAGTTGCCCAGCCCGGTGCCCCACGGCCCGCCATGCGCAAACGCCGTCATCGCCTCGATCGGGTGGTAGCCCGCGCCCGCAGGGTCGGCCCAGGGGTCGAGAAAAGCGGTCAGTCTGCGGAATCGATAAGGCGTGGTGACAGCGAGGGCAGTAACCGCTCCGACGCCGGCCAGACAGAGAACGCCGACCTGCCACACCCGCGCGCCTGCCGCAAGCAGCAGGCACAGGGCGACCATCCCGATCAGGGCCGCTGAACCAAGGTCCTGCGGAGCGATCAGCCCACAGCACAGACCGATGAGAATCAAGGGCGGAAGCAGGCCAAGTCGCAGGTCCGACAGAACCGCTGACCTCCGGGCTCCCCACCAGGCCAACGCCCCAACCAGCGACCACTTCACCAACTCAGACGGCTGGAACTGCACCCCGAACTCTGCGTTCCCGAGCCGGAGCCAGCGTGTCGCCCCGTTTACCTGGACCCCCAGCCCCGGAACCATCGTCAAGGCCACCAGACCCAGCGAAACGATCACGACCCAGAACAGCGGGTTCCGCCAGGAGTGATGGTGATACATCGCACGGACATCGATCCGCGACGCCAGCAGCAGCGTGATCGCCGCCAGCAAGGCATAAAGCGTGTGCCGACTGGTCATCCAGCCAACCCCAGCGGTCTGCGCGCTAGCACCATCCAGACTCACACCGGCCGAGTGAACCATCACCCAGCCGATCGCGAGCAGACCCAGTGCAGCACCCTGAAGAACCTGACCGTTGCGCAGCATGACTAGGGTTATCGGCGGGGAAGCGGGTCAATCCCCAATCCCGGGCTAGACTGCCACCAATCAGCCCTATCACGAAGGAGGCGTGTTCATGGCCAAAGGCCAGCATCTCAGCAGGCATCAAAAGGGCATCGTCAAGCGCTACTACGAGCACAAGGACACGATCGCCCTCGACAAGCTCCAGGAGGTCGTCTCCGAACTCTACCTGGCAGAATCCGACGCCAAACGAAAAAAACTCTGGGCAGCCGCCGCCATCGCCCTGAAAAACGCAGGTGCCACCCCGGCAGACATCGAACGCGTGACCACGCACGACGACCCGGCCAAGCTGGCTTCCCTCGTGACACGACTCGGAAAAGCCTGAATCCATCCACCACCACGCAAGGCCCCGGCCCGGGGAGAGGCCCGAGCCGGGGCGCGTGGGGGAGAGAAGACAAATCAACGAGGGATCGGGATCGCTAAATGCCCACAGACCCGAGCGACGGTTTCTGGCCGCACGGTTCTGCCGGTTTCAAAGGCCGAGACCCGATCCCTGCGGGTCACCAGGACCTTGCCGCGAAACTCCGAGATCTCACACTCCTGCTCAACGAGATAAGCAAAAAACGTCTTTCGGGCCATGGTCGGGAGCTCCTTTCTTCGGGTTGTGCTCGTGCCTGTTGACATGGCCCGAAGGTAAACGCACCCGACCAACCCCCGGTGACAACTGCATGTCACCGAACGCGATCCCCAGTCACTTTTTTTCATCCGGCTCAGCCGCTGGCCTGTAGCGCCCGGTCGATCCAGCCCCCGCCCAGCACCATCTCATCGCGATAGCAAACCAAGGCCTGTCCGGGTGTTACAGCATCCACAGGCCGCCCAAACCGGACCTCAATCCGGGGCTTCTCATCCTCTACCCCCGCACGCACGCGTGCTGCCACCGGCTCCGAGTTGTAGCGCACCTTCGCCTGGCATGGCAACCAGTCCCTCGGCAGCGTCGGCTCGTGCCAGGTGACCTGGGACGCCACAGCGCCCTCCGCGAGCAGATGCTCTCGGGTCCCCACTGTCACGGCGTTGGCCTGAGCATCCTTGTTCACAACATAGATCGGATACCCCAGCGCGAGATTCAGACCACGCCGCTGACCGATCGTGAAGTGCTGCTGCCCAGGGTGTTCGCCGAGCGTGTTCCCATCGGTATCCAGAATCGGCCCAGGCGAAACCTGTCCCGGTTCGGATCGTCGGGTCACCAGCCGGGCGTAGTCGTTGTCCGGGACAAAACAGATCTCCTGAGAGTCCGGCTTGTTGAACACCGGCAGCTTTGCCTGCTCAGCGATCCGGCGAGTCTCGTCTTTGGTCAGCCCGCCAACCGGAAGAAGCATCTGCTCACGCCGTTCTTGTGAGGCCCCAAACAGGACGTAGCTCTGATCCTTGTGGTGATCCAACCCACGCAGCAGCCGCGAGCTGCCCGCGTGCCTTTCGATGCGGGCGTAGTGACCCGATGCGACGTAGTCCGCATCGATCGAACGCGCATAGTCGTGCAGCTTGCCGAACTTCAGCCAGTCGTTGCAGCGCACGCACGGGTTGGGCGTCCGGCCCGCGTGGTACTCATCAACGAAGTAATCGATGATCCGGCCAAAATCCGCTTTGAAGTTCAGCACATAGAACGGGATGTCCAGCATCGCCGCCACCAGACGAGCGTCCGAAGCGTCGTTGACCGAGCAGCACCCCTGCTTACCAATACGGATTTTCCCCACCTCCGGCTCGCACGCTTCCTGGAGATTGTCGTACTCGATCTCGTTGTCGCGATCCGAGCCCAGCCGCATAAAACAGCCCACGACCTCGTAGCCGTCGTCACGCAGCAGCGTCGCGGCGACCGAGCTATCGACGCCGCCGGACATCGCCAGCACAACCTTCTTTCCACGACCTGAGGGCATCCTCTCATGGTATGCCGGACACCGTTCCGCGTCGCACTGTTAAGATGGACAGCGGTTCCGACCCCCTCGCAACAATTGCAAGCGGGGAACGACGAACCTGATGATCGCCCCTGCGTAGGAGGCTGGAAGCCCACGATCGACCCGCCCCGCCAGCACCCCTGCTGGCTTTGACCCCCAGGAACACAACCATGTCCGCACACCGCATTTCATCGTTTTCGACCACAGCCCTCCTCGTCGCCATGCTCTGCCCAGCGACGACCGTCCTCGCGCAGAACAGCACCCAGCAACTCGTCCCCAGGAACACCCAGATCGCCGTCATCGTTCCGGGTCTAGACGACATGCAGGCCGGCTTCGAGACCCTCCAGCAGGCCATCCCCATGCTGCCCCTCGACGACGCGATCGAAGGCATCGACACCATGGCCGACCAGTTCGGGCCCTCCTACGATGGCAGCCGCGCTATCGTCGCGGTCGTCCCGAACGTCATGATGCTCATGACCACAGCCCAGGCCGGTCAACCCGCTGTCGTACTGCTGGTCCCCGTCAACAACTACACCGCCTTCGTCGAGAACCTCGGCGGATCAGCCTCCGACGCCATCACCGAGATCTTCCCGCCCGATGGGGCCGCGATGTTCGCCAAACGCGAAGGCGACTACGCAGCCGTCAGCCAGAATCAGGTCAGCCTCCAGCAGTACAAGCCGGGCGGAAACAACACGCCCGTCACCAACCAGCTCTCCGATGACCTCGAAGCAAAAACCGATGGCTCCGCCCTCGCGATCTACGTCAACCTCGAAGCCCTCAGCCCCGTCGTCCTGCCCTTCCTTGACATGGGGATCGCTCAAGGCGTCAACCAGATGGAGATGCAACTGAGCATGACCGACATGGACGATGCCGCGATCGATCAGCAGATCGCGGGTTTCAAGATGGTCGGCGAAAGCGTCAAAACCATGTTCCGCGACTGCACCGCGGCCCTCATCGCTGTTGACCTCAACGACACCGCCGCCGACATCGACGTCGCCTTCCAGATGAAGCCGGGCTCGACCATGAGCAAGCACTTCCCAGGCGGCGGAAACCTGACCGGCACCATCGGTAAGCTCCCCGATGAGCCGTTCATGGTCGCTGGCGGGTTCGACGCTAAAGCCATCCGACTCTCGGACCTCATGGAGGCGATGGTCACCACGGCACCAGCCATGAAAAACTCGATGCCCGGCTATGACCAGTGGGGTCCGCTGATGGACGACATGAAGCGTTACAGCTACGCGCTGTACGAGCCCAAAGACAGCGGAACCGACGGAATGCTCAGGTCCGTGGGTCGTATCGAGTACGGCAACCCCGCCGCCGCACGCAACGCCATGCCCGACATCATGGCGGCCATGAATCAGTTCCAGGCACCCGTCGGACCCAATGGCGACATGATGACCTACAACACATCGACGCAGAAGAATGCCGGACAGGTCGACGGGCAGTCCTATGACACTTACACCTACCGACTGGACATGCCCCCGCAAGTCACTCAGCAGATGGGGCCTGTCGCTGGCCTCATCAGCATGGTGTCGAACTACAGCGGGATGGTCACCAACACCGAAAACACGCTGATCGCCACCACCGTCCAGGACGAAGCCCTCCTCGCCGCCGCCATCAAGGCCGACCGCGGGAACGCCAGCGATCCTGCGATGGTCGCCGATGCCCGCTCATCCGCCCTGCCCGAGGGGCTCGCCGCCGAGATGTACTTCAACATCGACGGCATCGTCTCGGCCGCCAGCGGGGCCATCTCAGCCATGGGCATGCCCGAGATCACCGCCCCCGGCGACCTCCCGCCCATCGCCATCGGCCTAGGCATCAAAGACAACGCCATGATCCACCGCGTCCACCTCCCATTTGAATCCATCAGCTTCCTCGCGGAAGAAGGCCAGAAACTCATGGGCGGGATGATGGGAGCGGGCATGCAACCCCAAACCGCTCCGCAAACCGGACCACGGGCTCCGTTCTAAATCATCCGATCCATCCATTCCTCAAACCCAATCAAGTAACGCGATCACGACGTAGTCCGATAAGAACCAACTCTCTAGCCCGCTAGGGCACCTTGACGGCTGAGGTGACTTCCCCAAAAAACAACCGAAACGCCTGCCGGGTTAACCTCTTGGCCTTCTTAGCCGATCTTCTCAACGCAAACCGGGACACAGTGGTGCACGGCGCACCGCCCCTGAGGCAGAGGAGCAAGGCATGGGACAACTCTCAAAAAACGTTGGCCGTTCACTCCAGTTTTTACTTTTTGGGCTCGTCATCCTGATCACAGGCTCACCTCTATGGGCAGCCACGAATCTAACCGAGAACAAGACCCTCGATCTGTACAAGGCCGAACTGGGGGCCACCGGTCAGTTCATCGCTCCGACCCTTGAGGTCGTCCAGCGGGAAGCCTTCGGCATCGCGGCCGCAGCCACCCAAAGTCCCGCCCTCGAAGTTGCCGAGTCAGGAGGATTCAACGCCGTCTTCCTGACCTGGGCCTTGACTCTGCTCACCGTCGCAGCCACCGTCTTTGCCGCCTGGTACCTCTCGACCTACACCGACACCGATGGAAACCGCCATCGCGGATGGACGCTGGGCAGCAAGCTCTCCCTCTCCATGGGAAGCCTGGCCATCCTCTTGATGGTGGTGACAAGCGTGACGCTGACCGGCCTTGCGGCATACAAAACCAATGACAAGCAGCTTCAGCGTCTGAGCAAGAACGCCCTGACGATCAACCACATCGAGACCGAGCTCCAGCAGATGCGGCTCGCCAGCAACAAGTTCCTCAGGGAAAACAACCAGGAAAGCCTCTCACAGTTCACCACCGCCATCGGTAACGTGCTCAACTACATCGATGAGGTCCGACCCCATCTCTCCGCCGAGGAAATCGAGTCGCTTGATCTGATCCAGCAAAAAATACAGGCTTACGATCGTGGCGTGAGTGAAGTCGTGATCGCCATCGACCAGCGCAATGGCATCCTCCACAGCCAACTCAACATCACCGGACCCCGCCTGGTCGAGTTGCTTATGGCCGTCAAGAAGACGGCCTGGGCCGACAACGATCAGATCGCATCGCTAATCGCAGCCGAAACATTAAACGAACTCTCGCTTGCCCGGGTTAGCGTGATGCGCTATCTCCGTACCTTCGCCGAGAAAGACGTGGCCGACGCCATCTCCCGGCTTTCCAACGCTGCAGAAACCACAACTGATCTCTCCGCAGAGCTACAGAACCCCGTCCGCAGGGCCTGGTTGGCCGAAATCGAATCAGGATTCGCCTTCTACGCCAAGCGCCTCAGGAAAATGAGTGAGCACATCGCCGACCGGGAGCGAATCGTTAATCAACAGTTGGACGTCTATGGCCCTCAGATCACCAAGGCAGGTAAAGACCTCATCGCCAGTGTGGAGCAGAAGCAAGCCACACTGGCCAGCAATAACGCCTCATTGTGGGTCTGGGTAACCACGATCACGCTGACTGCAGGCACCATCTCACTGCTCCTCGCCTTCTCAATCACCTTCATCCTCGTTCGCGGTATCAACCTCATCGCCAACAAGGTCCTCGGAGCCATGAACGCCGTGGCCGATGGCAACCTGTCGGTCCCTCTGCTCAATGCCAAAGGCACGGACGAGCTGGCCATGCTCGCTCACGCCACCGACCAAATGAACACCTCACTCCGCGACGTCATCCAGCAGGTGCGTGATTCAGCGAGCTCCGTCACCCAGGGCGCGACCCAGATCGCAGCTGCCTCCGAAGAGATCTCCAGCGGGATGACTGACCAATCCGCTCAGGTCACCCAGGTCTCCGCCGCCATCGAAGAGATGTCGTCTTCCATCGTCGAGGTCGCCCGAAAATCCGCCGACGCTTCCAACGCAGCCAGTGACGCCGGGTCCGTCGCCGACTCGGGCGGGCAGGTCGTCCGCGAAACGGTCGAGGGCATGAACGCCATCAACAACGCCGTCAGCGATTCTTCCCGGAGCGTTGCCGAACTCGGTAAACGAGGAGAACAGATCGGCGAGATCATCTCAGTCATCAACGACATCGCCGACCAGACCAACCTCCTCGCCCTCAACGCAGCCATCGAAGCCGCCCGCGCCGGAGAGCACGGCAGAGGCTTCGCCGTCGTCGCCGATGAGGTCCGCAAACTCGCCGACCGCACCACCAAGGCCACCGAGGAAATCGCCGAGTCCATTGAAGCGATCCAGACCGAGACCGGCTCGGCGGTCAGCAAGATGGAACGGGGCACCGAACAGGTCGCCAAGGGCGTCGAGCAGGCCACCTCCGCAGGCAAGAGCCTCGAACAGATCGTGGTTTCCACCCGTGACGTCGCCTCGATGATCCAGTCCATCGCTGCCGCCGCCGAAGA
Source organism: Phycisphaeraceae bacterium (assembly GCA_040222855.1). Lineage (NCBI taxonomy): Bacteria > Pseudomonadati > Planctomycetota > Phycisphaerae > Phycisphaerales > Phycisphaeraceae > Phycisphaeraceae bacterium. The sequence goes on from JAVKCD010000003.1 coordinate 501,547, forward strand.
GCAGTCCTCGGCCAGCGAGCAGGTCTCTCGGAGCATCAGCTCCATCCAGGTCATCACCGAGGAGTCCACCAAAGGCGCCCAGTCGGCCGCGCAGGCCGCCACCAGCCTCGCCGACAAAGCCGAACGCCTCAACCAGTTGGTGGCCAGGTTCAAACTGGACAAAGCAGGCTAAGCCACACACAACAGGAACACTCCCATCAGCGGTCGAGAGCCTATGTGCTCCGACCGCTTTTTCGTAGGCCGCACGCGGTCTGATACCTTGTACCGATGCGGACCAACGTACTGATCATCGGCGGCGGAGGGCGCGAGCACGCCCTGGGCTGGAAACTCTCGCAATCCAAACGCTGCGGAGAACTCTACTTCGCGCCTGGCAATGGCGGGACCGCTTCCCTGGGTAAAAACCTCGACTGGCAAGTCGAACGGGTCGACACCAAACTCGCCGACCAGATCGACTACTTCTGCCGAAAAAACAAGATCTCACTGATCATCATCGGCCCCGAGGACCCCCTCGCCGCTGGCCTCACCGATCGTCTGCTCAAGACCCCCGGAGCCAAAGAACGCCGCATCTTCGGCCCCACCGCCGAGGCCGCGAAACTCGAAGCCGACAAAGCCTGGTCCAAGCAGCTCATGCGCGGCTGCTCCATCCCCACCGCTGACGCCAAAACCTTCACCGACCACAAAGCCGCCCGTGCCTACTGCGCCGCCCGAGAGCTACCCGTTGTCGTCAAAGCCTCGGGCTTAGCCAAAGGTAAGGGCGTCATCGTCTGCAGCGACGCCGACGAAGCCGTCGCCGCCGTCGATACCATCATGAAGGACAAGACCTTTGGCGACGCTGGCACCACCGTCGTCGTCGAAGAACGCCTCGTCGGCCAGGAAGTCTCCATCCTCGCTATGGTCGATGGCAAGAGCATCTACGTCCTCGAACCCGCTCAGGACCACAAACCCGTCGGCGAAGGCGACACCGGGCCCAACACCGGCGGAATGGGGGCCTACACACCCACGCCCATCATCGACGACAAGACCATGCACCTCATCGAAGCCGAAGTGCTCGTGCCCATCGTCGATGCCCTGCGCCGCAGCGAGATCGACTATCGCGGGGTCCTCTACGCTGGCCTCATGCTCACCGCTGGCGGGCCCAAAGTCCTCGAGTTCAACTGCCGCTTCGGCGATCCCGAAACCCAGCCCCTGATGATGCGCCTCAAAGGCGACCTCCTCGACCTCATCGAAGCCACCTGCGATGGCGAACTCGATCGCATCCAGATCGACTGGGACCGCAGGCACTGCACCAGTGTCGTCATGGCCTCAGCCGGATACCCCGGCGATTACCCCAAAGCACTACCCATCACCGGCATCGAGGAAGCCGAAGCCGACCCCGATGTCAAAGTCTTCCACGGCGGAACCGCCATCAAACACGGCGAACTCGTCACCGCTGGCGGGCGCGTGCTTAGTGTCTGCGCCCTGGCCAACTCCATCGAAGAAGCCCAGGCCAAAGCCAACGCAGCCTGCGCCAAGATCCACTTCGACGGCGCCCACTACCGCAAAGATATCGGCTCCCGCGTCCTCAAGAACAACCCCGCGACTGTCTGATTCAGCTTGACAGCCGCAGCGCATCATCACCGAAGACCAGCACCCCCACGACCAGCGCCGCGATCGACGCCAACAGCACACCCGCTGCCGCGACATCCTTCGCACGACCGATCATCTCGTGATGCTCCGGGCTGATCGCATCCCCCATCGCCTCGATCGCGGTGTTCATCGCCTCAGCGACCAGCACCAGACCACTCGCCAGCAAAACCGCCAACCACTCACCCTTGGTGATTCCGCACAACACACCCAGCACGATCACAAGCAACAAGCCGGCCAGATGCCATCGCGCATTCGGCTCACCAGCGATGAGTGATCCAAGCCCTCTCAAGGCGTGGGCAAAGCTCGCCCGCCACCCGGTTCGCCAGCGGGAACCCCGGTTCATGAGTCTTCGCTGGATTTACCCGCCTTCTCAGAAGCCGAAGGCTTGGTGAGCACTTCATCCACCAGGCCATAAGCCTTGGCCTCTTCAGCCGAGAAGAACCGGTCACGCTCGGAATCCTCTTCGATCTGCGCCACCGGCTGACCGGTGCGCTCCGCAAGCATCTCATTCAACTCCGCTTTGGTCTTGAGGATCTCCTCAGCCTGGATCTGAACATCCGTGGTCTGCCCATAGATGCCGCCGTAAGGCTGGTGGATCATCACCTTGGAGTGCGGTAAGCAGTACCGCTTGCCCTTCGCCCCACAGGCCAGCGTCAACGCTCCGCCCGACATCGCCTTGCCGATGCAGTACGTCGCCACCTCCGAATCAATGTGATTCATCGTGTCGATCATCGCCAGCGTGTCGTCAACCGCCCCGCCCGGCGAGTTGATGTACAGATTGATATCCACACCCGGCTTGGAGTTGTGCAGGTGCAACAAACGCATGATCACACCCGTCGCCGAAGCGTGGTTGATCTCGCCAACCAGAAAAATGACCCTGTTCTCGAGCAGCAGCTCGTCAATGGTCATCTCTCGATAACGCTGATACGACGCCAGCCGTGTCCCGGGCATCACCGGATCGACGGCGGCGTTAGAACCAAAAGGGGAAAAGTGAGCAAGGTTGCTGGAAGGGTCTACGTTCATCGGCGAGATCACTCCGTGGGCTACTGCGGTCAGGGAATCCGTTCGGTAACGGATTGTAAGACGTGACCGCCCGAGATGTTGGCCCACGAAGTGGCGGAGATCATTCTGAGTCAGATTCGTCCGACTGAGTCTCCAGAAGGGACCGCAGATAGCTGTTCTCACGACGGGTCGCCTCGAGGTCAAAGACCAGATACTTCAGCGACAACCGCAGGTAATCCAGCGACTCGTGCAGCTCCCCGATGCTCTTCTTGAGCCGGACGTGCCGCGACTGAGTCTGCTCGGCAAGACGCGTGAGCTTCTCACGCTCCGCCTCGGGCAGCGAGGAAATCTGGTTCATCAGCTCGGTGAGCTTCGTCTGGAAGGTGCTTTCATCCATCACGGTCCTCCTGGTCTTCTCTTTTCCATCCGGGCAGCGGGGGTGGGGTGGGGGCGGACTCTCTCTTTTCCGCCGGGCGGGGGTGGGGTGCGGGGGGGTCACATTGCCGCAACGCTAAGAGATAGAACGAAACCCGTGCCAAAGACCGAAACCCGCCCGAATGAACTAAGATCAAATTTTAACATATTGATATCATTGAACTTAGACAACCAATCAAGCAGCCGCCCACCTGCAGAGCTTATACCGCTTACGCCGCCCCGCCTCCAAAGCACGACGCTGCATCAGGCGATTCCCCTGTTAAATCAAGATATCAAAGGCACTTACCGCACCTGTTGCCGCCACGCAACACCCAAAGCGGTTGTCGCCTCGTGCAACCCGCCCGACTCAACCCTTGAACCGCACCTTGCCACGACCTCGCGTCACCCGCCCAATCCGATACACCCGCTCCCCGAGTCGCTCAAGGCGCTCAGCGATCGCCTCCGCGAAATGCGGACGCACCACCAGGCAATACCCGATGCCCATGTTGAACACCCGCAGCATCTCCTCGTCATCCACATCACCCCACCGCTGCAGCGCTGTGAAAATAGGCGGAACATCCCATGTCGTCCGATCAAGCACCGCATCCAGGTCCTTGGGCAACGCACGATTCAGGTTCCCAGGCAGCCCGCCGCCTGTGATATGCGCCATCGCCGACACCGGACGCTTCACCGTATACCCCCGCAGCAGCCGCGTGATCGACGTCGCGTACAGCCGTGTCGGCTCCAGCAGCACACGCCCGATCGGCTCGTCCACCCCCAGGTCTCGCAACTCCGAATAGGCTTTCTCCAACTTGAGCTTCTTACGCTTGAGAATCGCCCGCACCAGCGAATACCCGTTGGAATGCACCCCCGAAGACCCCAATCCGAGAATCACATCCCCCGCCTCGACCCGCATCGGGTCAATCGCCCGCTTGAGTTCCATCACGCCCACCGCAAAGCCCGCCAGGTCGTAGTGCCCCGGCTCATAAAGGTCCGGCATCTCCGCCGTCTCCCCGCCCAGCAGCGCCGCCCCACACGTCCTGCAAGCCTCCGCGACCCCCGCCACGATCTTCTCCACCAGCACCGGGTCCACCCGATGCGTCGCGATGTAATCCAGAAAAAACAGCGGCTCGGCCCCCTGTACCACCATGTCATTCACACTCATCGCCACCAGATCCTGCCCGATCGTCGCGTGGTGATCCATCTGAATCGCCAGCAGCACCTTGGTCCCCACACCATCCGTCGATGACACCAACACCGGGTCCCGGTAGTTCCGCTGAAACAGCTTCTCGTTGTAATCCAGCCGGAACAGCCCCGCAAAACCCCCATCGTTGGCCAGAACTCGCTGCGTATGGGTCTTCTTCAGATGCCCGAGAATCCGCTCCACCGCCCGGTCCCCAGCGTCAATATCCACGCCCGACTCCGCGTAGGAGAGCCCGCTCTTGCCAGCTTTCGCAGGAGGTTTCTTGTCCATCAGGGCGGTCTCGGGCTTTCGGGCTGGGGTAGGCATGCCCCCAGTGTACGAAACCACGCTGCCCCACTTCACTCCCGCGATCAGCCCGCTACAGTTAGCTGGACAGAAGGGACACTCATCTCGATCCCCGCCCTACGAACCGGCATCCCTTCGGGACCGTGTCCTGCCGGTTCACAGGCGAAAGACTGACCCCATCTCATGATTGACATGGCCCGGATCAAGATGTCCTCCTGCGGGATGCGCTGCACCCATCAGCGAGCCGTCGTCTACTCAACCCTCGCCTCCAGCTCTGAGCACCCCACCGCCGAAGAAATCTACCGCCTCGTCCTCGCCGACCACCCCGACCTCAACGTCAGCATGGCGACCGTCTACAACACCCTCGAAGCCCTCTGCTCCTTCGGTCTCGCCCGAAAATACCCCGGCCTCGGCCGCAACGGCTCGGCCCGCTACGACGCCGACTGCTGGTGCCACCCCCACCTCCGCGATCACGACACAGGACGAATCGTCGATCTCCCCGAAGAACTCGGCCGCGAACTCCTGCAATCGCTCCCCAAGGAAATGATCAAAAAAATCGAAGCCCGCACCGGCTTCACCATCGAACGCATCTGCCTCGAACTCATCGGCACCTACGAATCCAAAGCCGACGCCAACGGACAAACCCAGGCGACCTCCAACGGTCACACCCGCGTCCGCCAGGCGTAAAGCACCCACTCCAGCATCAACAACCCAAGCCCCGCCGACAACAGCCACGGCCACACCTCCATCGGCACCGTGATCTCCGCCGTCTGCCTCGCCTCTCCCCCAGCCTCTGCATCGCCTGCGGGCAAGCTCAGATCACTCTCCGCCGGGTCAAGCAGGTTCACCGCCAGCAAGCGATAAGCCGGATCAACCTCCGCCTCCGTTCGATACAGCCCCACGCGCTGCGCAGGTGGGAGCACCAAGCCGCCCCCCTCAACCACGGCTCTTAACGCCTGCGGGCCGTCGTACACCACCTCACCCCCCTGCACCCGAGAGACCGGCACCGTCCACGCCTGCCCTGTCCGCGTCGCCAACTCCCCCGTCCCCTCCGCACCCAACGCGAGATACCGCAGCGCATTATCAAAAAAGACCGGGAACCCAATCGACTGAGGCCAGCTCGACCGCAACGGATCAAAACCCACCAACACATGCCTCTGACCCGCTACACGCAGCTCCGCCATCAGCGGACCCGAAGGCGAGGTCGCCAGCACCGATGCACCCTGCGGCAACACCAGCCGCCCGGCGTTCCGCAGCACGACATCATCCAGACTCACATGCCGCAGCAGTGGATGACCGCGCCGCCAGTCGAGCACCCGCGTCGATGACGGCTCCGCGGCCTCAGGTTCCACCAGGTCCAACCCCGTCACCCCAGGCACCACCCCAAAGAACACACTCGGCCGCCTCGGAACACCTCCCGGTACCAGCCCGTCAAAGACCCAGACATCCGCCTCCAGCGCCGCAGGCGTTTCCAATAAATCGAGACCACCGACCGTCAGCCGCTCAACCCCCGCCGCCTCGATCGCATGACGCATCAGCGCATTACCCTCGGTGACCAGCAGCACCGACGTGTTCCTCGCCGCCGTCAGCACCAGCCGCGCCCGATCATCCGCAGACAACGCGTCGCGCGCATCGTGCTCAACACTTACCATCGCCAACTCAGGCAACTCCAGACTCAGACTCACCGCCTCACGGCCCGGCCGATCCCCCACCACCGCAGCCAGCACCACCGGCTGAGCCCGCCGCACCTCATCACCCACCCGAAACCGCACCGTTGCCCGCCTCTCGTGATCGCTGAAGTTCACGATCTCGGCAAACAACGCCACCCGCTGCGGGCGCTCCGGGTCCCGCCGCGCCGAAAACGCTGTGATCGCCACGTTCCCCAGCGGCTGCGCGCCGTCTGGGTCCACCGGAACAAAGACCACCCGCGCCCCCTTCAGATCGATCTGATTCACCGCCTCAGCCTGATCCGACCCACCATCACTCACGATGTAGATCGTCATCGTGGTCCCCGCCGCCGCAGCCTGCTCCGCCAACGGCTGCACCAAACGCAGCGCCGGCAGCAACGAGGTCGGCTCATCCGTCGGCTCGATCCGATCCACCGCCTCCTTGAGAAGCGACTTCTGCCCCGTCATCGTCTGCAACACCGCAGGCCGCGCCGCATACTGCAAGACCATCGCTCGCCCCGACTGATCCTCCACATCAAGCCGGTCAACCAACTCCTTCGCGATCGTCCGCGCCCGGTCCAGCCGGACCTGTGCCCCCGCGTCCCGTGCACTCATCGACGCCGAGTGATCCACCAGAATCACCGCCCTGCCGGTCTCGATCGCCGAAGCATCCAGCACCGGCCGCGCCAGCGCCATAAGCAACACCAACAACAACAGCAACTGAACCCACAGCAGCCAGGAGTTCCGCAGCCTCTGAAACGGCGCGTTGACCTGCAGGTCCTCGATCGCCTTCTGCCACAGCAGCGTCGATGCAATATCCCTCCGCTGCCGCCTCAGCTTCAGAAAATACAACACCAGCAGCGACGGGATCGCCACCGCCGCCACGATCCCCGCGAGCAGAGGAGCCAGCAACGTCATCGGCGTTCAACTCCTCTCATCCGAGCATCCCCTGCCGTCGCAGCGGATCAAGCAAAACCCGATCAACCGGCTCGCTCGACCCCGCAAAGAGATAAGCCACATCACGAGCCAGGCACGCAGAGCGCACCGACTCACGAAACCCTGCGAGCCGCTCCTGATACCGCCTGAGCAACCCAGGCGTGATCGACACCTCCGCCATCGCACCATCCTCGGCATCCCGCAGCCGCAGGTCACCCGCAATCCCGTGCGCCGTCGGATCAAGCTCCTCGGGACTCAGTACCTGGATCGCCAACGTGTCCCACCGCGGGTGCGCGATGTACCTCAGCGTGTCCGCCACATCACCCTTCTCCAGAAAATCAGAGATCACCACCAGCACCCCAGGCGTCCGATGGGTCGCCGCCAACAACCGCATCGCCCCCGCCAGATCACTCGTCACAGGCTCCGACAAACGCTCCGGCCGCTCCTCCGCCAACGGCTCCAGAAACTCAATAAGTCTCGGCAACGATCGATGACCCCGCAGCCCACTGACCCGCTCCATCCCCCCTTCGCCTCCGATCGAGAAGACCGATAGCCGATTCTGATGAGTCAACGTGATATACCCCAGCGCCGCCGCCGCCCGCGCCGCAAACACCAACTTGCTCGGGTCGCCGTACCGCATCGACGCCGACCGATCGATCACCACCGACACCGACAGGTCCTCCTCCTCCAGAAACACCCTCAGGAACAACCGATCCAGGCGCGCGTAGAGGTTCCAGTCGATAAACCGCAGATCATCGCCCATCACATAAGGCCGATAGTCCGCGAACTCCACCGACTGACCGCGCCGCTTCGACCGCCGCTCGCCCGGCAGCAACCCGCGCAACAACTTGCGCGACCGCACATCCAGCCGGTCAAGCCGAGCCATTAAATCTGCAGGGAGTAGTTCGGTCGTCAGCGCCAAGAGTTCACACCACGCCGGGCACGCCGGCGGCCTCCGCAGAAAGTGATTGCGTCAGGTCCTGAACCACCAGGTCCGCTGTGATCCCCTCTGCTGTCCCCTCGAAGTTCATCAACACCCGGTGTCGAAGCGCCTCAGCCAGCATCAACCGAAGGTCCTCGACCGCCACGTGCGCCCGCCCTTCCAGGAGCGCCCTGGCCTTGCCCGCGAGGATCAGTGCCTGCGCGGCGCGAGGCGAGGCGCCAAACCGCACAAACTGCCGCACCATCTTCGTCGCATACTCACTGTCCGGGTGCGTTGCCAGCACCGCGCGGACCGCGTAATCACGCACGCTCGGGGCGACGATCACCGACCGCACCAGCTTCTGATGGGCCATGATCGTCGCCGCATCCAGCACCGGCTGCACCGTCGCCTCAACCGCACCCGTCGTCCGCTCCAGAATCTCGTGCAACTCCCCGCGACTCACAAACCCGACCTCGAGCTTGAACAGAAAACGATCCAGCTGCGCCTCCGGCAGCGGGTACGTCCCCTCCTGCTCGATCGGGTTCTGCGTCGCCATCACCAAAAACGGCTTGTCCAACGCATACGTCCCGCCCGCCCCGCCCGAGATCGTCACCGATCGCTCCTGCATCGCTTCGAGCATCGCCGACTGCGTCTTAGGCGTAGCCCGGTTGATCTCGTCCGCCAGCACGATCTGAGCAAAGATCGGACCCTTGCGAAAACTGAAATCTCGCACCGTCTGACCCTGCTCATCCCGACCCTCCACCACGATCGTCGTCCCCGTGATGTCCGCTGGCATCAGGTCAGGCGTGAACTGAATCCTCGAAAAACTCAGCGAAAGGGCCTGCGCCAGCGTCCGCACCAGCAGCGTCTTGCCCAACCCCGGAACACCCTCCAGCAGAACGTGCCCGCCGACAAACAGCGCCGTCAGCACGCCATCAATCACTTCGCTCTGCCCGACGATCACCCGCGTGACCTGCTCCCGAACCCGCTGGTAGTCCTCTCGGAACTTCTGCGCCTGCTCGATCGTCGATTCTGCCGCCTTCGGATCACGCTCACTCATCACATACTTCCTCTTGAATAGAAGTTCCTACTGATCATCCCGATGCTGACGCTTGCGCGCCGCGAGCAACCGCCCGGTCGTTGACTTCGGCGTCTCCGCCGCCTGGTCCTCCAAAGCCACCGGTCGAACCGGCCTCTTCGTCTCTTGCTTGGCTTCTGCTGATTCCGCCTGCTGACCACCGGCAGGCTGGCCTTCAGGCTCATTCGCAACCACTTCTTGTGCCTTCGTCCCATCAACCCGCGTGGCCACCTCTCGCGCCGCCGCATCCGAACGCCCGGCCTTCGACTGCCGCACCCGCTTTAGGCTCTCCAGCGTCTCCCGACTCCGCCCCCGACGCTCTCGACCGACCCGTGACCACATCTGACCCGCCGACGCCACCAACGCCTCGCCATCCCAAGCAATCCGCCGACACGCCACATCCAGCAAAAGCAACGGCAACGCCGCCAGCAACAACCACGGCCACAGCGGCCTCGACCACTCGACCGAGAAAGCCCGATCCCGCGCAAACAGCACCGGCTCCTCCACCCTTTCGGGCTCGATCCAGCGACCACCCGTGATCTCCGCCACCTGCCGGAGCAAGTTGTCATTCGACGTAAAACTCGACAACTCCGCACCCACCGGCCGCGTCGCCCCGCCCACCACCAGCCGCGAATCACCCGATGGATCATCCACCCGCAGCGAAACGATGTAGCTGCCCTGCTGCTGCGCGACCGCCTCACCCTCGTACAACCCAGGGCCGATCTGCCGAAGCTCCAAGGCCTGCGGCTCCTGATCCGGCCCGATCACCGCCCCGTAAGCCTCCATGAAGTTCGCAAACGTCCCACTTGGCCCCGCCCCCGCAGCGTCGAGGCGCACAATCAACCGATCGCCCTCACGCCGAGTCGTCAACTCCAACTCCCGCGACGCCGATGGCCTTGCGATCAGCCGAACCAGCCGCGACCAGAAATCCGCATACCCCGACCAGCCCAACCAGCTCACCGCCCAACGATTGTGCGCATCCGACGTAAACGCCGCCGACCGACCCAAGCCTACCTGCCAGTGCGCCAGCAGCGGCTCGCCCTCACTACCGACCAGCGTATTCACCACCCGCGGGTCCTCCCTCGGGCCCGTGAGCACCAACCCCCGCAGCGGCGGGAATACCGAGATACCCCGGATCACCGGCGACGACGCCATCGCGATCCCTGGCGTAAACAACTCCTCCTTCACCAGGTTCCGGCGGATCGTCGTCGCTTCCTTGATGAAGATCTCCGGCAGCCGATTCGCATCCGTCACCGGGTAATAGGTCCCGCCACCAGCTCGCGCCAAGGTCCCCAGCAAGTCCGCATCGTGACCATCCCCCACGCCGATCGTCGAGAGCGTGATCCCCGCCCGCTCCATCTCCTCAACCAGCCCGCGATAACTCCCGCCCATGGGCGGCGTCGATTGACCATCGGTCAACAAAATCACGTGCTTGATCGACGTGTCCTGCACCGTCAGCGGGGCAAGCTGACGATGCGCCATCTCCAGCCCCGTGTAGATATTTGTCCCACCATTCGGCTGAATCGCCCGCACGCGATTCGACACCACACTCGGATCTCGATTCAACTGCAGCGGGACCACTGCCGTCGCCACCGAGTCAAACGCCACCACCCCCACCATGTCCTGTGGGTAAAGCGTCGACAGCGCCAGCACCGCCGCCTCATTCGCCAGCTCCTGCTGCGTGTACCCCGACTGACCCACCGGACTCGACATCGACCCCGACCGATCGATCACGATCACCAACGCCCCCGTTGGCAGAATCGTCTGCGAGGGGATCTCGCACTGCACCGGATAAATCGACCGATCCAGGATCGAGTGCGTCCACCCGCCCGCACCAAAGCTGTTGGGCCCGCCCACCACGATCAACCCGCCACCGGTGTCGTGCACATACCGCGCCAGCGTTCTCTGCTGCGCCACACTCACCTGATCCGCCGGCACATCCTGAAGAATCACCGCGTCGTAACGCTGAAATGCATCCAGCCGCGTCGGCATCCCCCTCGGATCAACCACCTCGGTCTCGATCCCGTGCTCCGCCAGCGTCTCCGGCAGCACCAAACCCGACGGGGCCCCCACATAATCCACCACCAGAATCCGCCCCTGACCCTGCACCAGCGTGACCGCCTCCGCCCGATTGTTCGCCACCACCGTGTCACCGCGAACACCCGGCTCAAAGATCGCCTCGAACCGCGCCGCCCCCGCATCCTCCAACGGGACATCCACCTGCCGGACCAGCACATACCGCGCTCCGCCCTCACCCCGCTGATCGTCAGCGACCTCCGCCGTCCACTGCCCCGCCGTCACCGGCAAGCCGATGCCCTCTTGCGCCCCATTGAGGTCCAGGGTCTCGCCCGCCTGCCGCAGCACGATCTGACCCGCCGCCGGCCGCGTCGCCCGCAGCACCACGCGCACGGGGATCGTCTGACCTCGCCGCGCTTCCGCAGGCGTAATGAGCGCATCCACACGAACCTCATCACGAACCTCGTACCGCACCGGCACCACATCAATCGGGATCCCCAGCCCGCGCGCCTCACGCGCCGCCGCCAGCACCGCCGCCCCGCTGCTCACGACATCCGACCCCGCATCCTCCGTGTGATGACCGTCACTCACCAGCACAATCCGCCGCCCGCTGTCAGGCGGGAACAACGCAATCGCCGACCGTACCGCTGCCGCCAGATCACTGCCCGGTTCCGTCACCGTGAACACATCATCACGCACCGCCGACACCGCCATCGGAATCCGCCGCACCGTTGGCTGTCGATCAAACGTCACCACCGCCAGACGATCATCCGCCCGACGATCATTCGACAACCGCGACAACGAATCCACCACCCACCCCTCGTAGCCTCGTGCCAGCTCGCCAGAACTCGCAGGCATGGGGGGCGTCGCAAACGTCCGCACCGAATCCGATTGATCGATCACTGCCACCACCGTCAGCGTGTCCTGGCCCCACACCGACCGCGCCCCCGATAAGGCCCCCACCAGCAACAGCAATACGATCACCCGCAACCCGATCGCCACCCCACGACGAACACGATCAAACCCCGTCATCCCCAGCACACCCAACCAGATCACCGGCACGGCGAGCAGCAACAACATCAATCGTTCAGGGTAGTCAAAGCTCAAGGCGTCGACGCCTCACCCTCACCAGACGCCTCGGGCAACTGCTCGAAGTACCGCTGAATCGACCTGTGATACCGCCTGGGCACACGATCCTCCGCGATCGCCCGCTCCGCAGCGTCCCGCGCCTCTCTCACCGTCGTGTCATGCCGCACCCGCGACTCCGCCTCCGTCGGACCCCCACCCGGACCCCACGACGTGATCACACGACCCGGCCGCACGTCCCGCAGATCCTCGGTCAACTCGGGCGTATACCCCGCCACCTCGCTCTGGGAATCACCCAGCACCTCACTCCCCTCGCCGTAGCCCGCCTCTCGCCCGCCGGTCCCGCTCAACTCACCCGGCTCCATACCACCCTCACCCTCGCCCTGAGCCAGTTGATCCAGAGCATTCAGTGCCCGCTGACGATCTTGAGCCAACTGCTCAGCGCTCTGCTGCGAGCCACCCATCTGCCGCAAACGCTCTTGCGCTGCCGCCGAAGCCCCGCCCTCACCCTGCCCCTGACGGATCGCCTCACTGAGCCGCCGCATCGCTTGCGACATCCCCTCCGTGCTCTCGCCATTCTCCCCCTGCTGCTGGCCCTGCTCCATCTGCTCCTGCGCGGCCTCGGCAAGCTGCTCGGCCATCTGCCGAGCCCGCTCGCGCGCCTGCTCCATCGACTCGCCATCACGCTGAATTTCCCGAGCCAGTTGCTCCGTCGCCATGCGCTGCATCATCTCGGGGTCATACCCCTGCTCACGCATCTGATCGACCTGCTCCTGGCTAAACCCTGCCTCCTTAAGCATCTGATCCACCGCCGCTTCTGCGGTCTCCGATCGCTCCACCTGCTCCTGCGCGATCTCCTCGAGCTGCTCCGACAGCTCCTCCATCTGCTGCGCCAGCTGCTCGCGCTGACCCTCACTCAGGTCCTCGGTCGCCAGCGACTCCTCCATCTCCCGCAGCGCCTTGGCGGCCTCCTCGAAATCACCTCGCCGCAGCGCCTCAGCCAACTCCGTCGCCGCGCCCGCCTCCGGCAGGTCCAGCCGAGACAGATCGTTCTGCAACGACTCCGCCTGCTCGGCCGATCGCTCCTGCGCCGCAGCCAGGTCCTGCTCAAGGTCCGAGACCACCGCCTCGGCCTCTTCACGAAGCTCCGGGCGCTCCAGCCCGGCCTCCGCCAACTCCGCCACCCTCCGCAGCAGATCATCCCGCGTCGTCACATCCTTGAGGTCGCGTTCCTCGCTGCGCAGCTCACTGAGCAGTTGAGCCGCCTCCGCCTCTTCCGCTTCGGCCTCAGGCGTGTTCGCCACCGCCGACGCCTCCGCCTGCGCCTCCGTCTCGAACTCAGCTCCGGGCAGCAGCCAGAACGTCAACCCCACCGCGACCAGCACGCCAGCCAGCCAGCGCCACCCCAGGCCCAGCCCCTGCCGCACCGGCAGCGCACGAGCCAGCGACTGCCCCGCCGCCATCCCCTCAGCCTCATCCATCACCTGCCTCGCAAAAGCATCATCACCCCGACCCAACGCCGACAGATACCGGGCCGTCGACAGTCGGTCCTGCAGCCCCAGCCGATCATCCAGCACCGCAGCCAGCGTGCCAGCGCCCGGCCGCGTCATCCACGCCCACACGCCAGCCAGCACCAGCGCCCCCATCGGGGCAATCGCATGAATCCAGGGCACAATCTCAACCCGCGTCCGCCGATCCACCACCACCACCAGCAGACTCACCAACCCCGCCAAGACCAGCAGCCCCCCGAGACGCCGAAGCGACTCGATCATCCAGACTCGGCGCCGGGCGCGACCCAGCAATCGTTGGACCCTCGACATCCCGGGGTACTCCTACCCCCCATCTTATGACGCCCAGCCCCCCAAAGTTCAATGATCCCGAGATCGGCTCTCTACGAACCCGAAACCGCCGCATGCAGCCGGGCCAGATCATCCAGCAGCCTCAGCGCATCCTCAAGAACCAGCATCGACGACCCATCGGACAACGCCTGCTTGGGATTCGGGTGCGTTTCCACAAATACCGCATGAGCCCCCGCCGCCACCGCCGCCTTCGCCAGCGTCCCGGCTCGCTCCGGTCGCCCCCCCGACGCCTGCCCCTGACCGCCCGGCTGCTGCGTCGAGTGCGTCGCATCAAAACACACAGGCGGGCCCAGCTCCATCATGTCCGCGAACCCGGCAAAATCATTCACCAAGCGGTGGTAACCAAAAAACGTCCCCCGCTCGGTCAACAGAATCTGGTCCTCGCCCGCGCCGGACTCCCGCAGTTTAGTGACCACGTTCGCCATCTCCCCAGGCGACATGAACTGGCCCTTCTTCGCATTCACCGCACGCCCGGTCCCCGCAGCGGCAACCAGCAGGTCCGTCTGACGACACAAAAACGCCGGGATCTGCAGCAGGTCCACCACCCGGCCTGCCGGGGCCACCTGACTGACCTCGTGAATATCCGTCGTCGCAGGAACATTAAGCGCCGCCTTAACCGCAGCCAGAATCTCAAGCCCCTTCTCCAGCCCCGGCCCCCTTGGTGTGTGAATCGACGACCGATTCGCCTTATCAAACGACGCCTTAAAAATGTAACCCAGCCCCAGCGCTCGGCAGCGCTCCGCCACCGCCCCACCCACGTCCTGACAGAGCTGCAGACTCTCCGCCATGCACGGCCCCGAGATGATCGCCAGCGGGCACCCCGGGCCCACCTCAACGCCGGGAAGCCTCAGCACGCCACTCATACCGAACCCGCCGCTTCGGCCTGCCCCAGAATCGCCACCGAAGCCGAGGCCCCGATCCGGTCGGCCCCCGCTTCAATCATCCGAACCGCGTCCTCATACGTCCGGACCCCGCCAGCGGCCTTGATCTTGAGCTGGCCGCCGTGCTTCCGCATCAGCCGGAGCGCCTCCACACTCGCGCCGCCCGCAGGGTGCTTGCCCGTCGAGGTCTTGATGAAGTCCGCCCCCGCCTCTCGACACGCGGTGCACGCCGCCTCGATCCGCTTCTCCGCCGTCGCCTCATCGGTATCCTTCATCAGATACGCCGACTCGACGATCACCTTCACCACGACCGACCCCCGCACCGCCCGGGCTGCGCCGATCACCTCGGCCAACTCCACCCGGGCCGACTCGGCGTCGGCCTTCATCAGGTGCGGGATGTACGCCACGATATCGATCTCATCCGCCCCATCCTTCGCGGCCACCGTCGCCTCGATCGCTGCCACACTGACCTTGCACAACCCGCTCGGGAAGTTGGCCACCGCGCAGGTCATCGGCGTCTTTCCCGACAGCCGCTCGGCCACCCGGGCCACATAACGCCCTGAGACGCACGCCGAAGCGAACCCGTGCTCGATCGTCTCGTTCACCAGCCGCTCGATCGCCGCGGGCTCCGCCTCAGGGTTCAGGTTCGTGTGATCAATCAGCGACGCGAACTGCAACGGCAGACTCCTCATCAAAGGTCGTAAAAAACGATTCGAGCACCGCATGGTATCGCTCGGGGTTCACTACGGCCAAGTCCAGATGCCCCCCGCCCTCAAACACCTCCAGCCGCCCGCACTTCGCCGCCTCCGCCAACTCTCGACCGGCCTCCACCGGGCAAACCCCGTCGTCATCGCCGTGCATCACCAGCACCGGGACATCAAGCCGAGCCACATCCCGGGCATTCTCGATCTCCGTGACACCCGGACACAGCAGCGGCCGGAGCACCCGCGCCAAAAAAACAATCGAGTTCGCCGGATACCCCATCACCTGCAGCATCCCGTACATCGGCTGCCACCACAGACGATAAGGACCATCCAAAACCAGCCCCCGCACCCAACCACGGACCGATGGCAGCAGCGACGCCCGCACACTCACCGTCCCACCCATCGAGTATCCGGCGAGCACCAATCCACGTCCCTTGATCGCCTCCGGCAGCTGAGCGATGATCTCCGCCAGGTCATCCGTTTCCCGCAAGGCGAAACCCAGCTTGTGATCCGTCGAGTCGCCGTGCGCCGCCAGGTCGTAGACCACCACCGCCGAGGCGTGGGGCGCATACACCATGGAAAACATCATCGAACCGAACCGGCTGTCCCCAAAACCGTGCGTGATCACCACCGCCGGACGATCGGGACGACCACCCTTGATAATCCAGCCCGGCGTCTCGGTGCCTCGCGCAAACCGGAACACCACCCCGTCGCCGTGCAACCCGTAATCCCCGAGCTCCACAGGTATACCCTGCGCGATCGCCATCGCCCTCCGCCACCGGGGCGGATGCCGCAGGCGCCAGAACACGTACAACGTCGTACCCACCCATAACACCAGCAGGCCGGTGGCCAGCAGGATCAAAAGGCCAATCATGCCCCTAGCATAGAGAACCACCCCGCCTGGAGCACCTCATGCATCAGCAAGCCGCCACCTGGCTCAACCACGCCATCGACCAGGCCATGAAAAGCCGCGACGAAGGCGGGATCCCCATCGGATCGGTCCTCGTCGATACCAAAGGCGACATCGTCGCCGCGGGACACAACCTCCGCGTCCAGACCGGCGACCCCACCGCCCACGCCGAAGTCGCCTGCATCCGTAGCGCCGGGAGACGACGCGACTGGAACACCCTCACCCTCGTCTCCACCCTCAGCCCCTGCATCATGTGCTCAGGCACCGCGATCCTGTTCCGGATCCCCCGGGTCGTCATCGGCGAAAACACCACCTTCGTCGGTGCCGAAGAACTCATGCGCTGGAAAGGCGTCGAACTGATCACCCTCCACGATGACCGCTGCATCGACCTGATGCGCACCTTCATCGACACTCAACCCGACCTCTGGAACGAGGACATCGGCGACTGAGAACAGGTCTAAAGCAGAAACCCGAGGACCAGACCAGCATTTCATCCTCCCCGGGGATTTCCACTGGCACATCTAGATCCATCGTATAACCTTGCAAAAGACTCGGCCTGTCGGAAATCAATACCCATTCACGTCAACGCTGGTGTCTCTTTTTATGCCCTCCAAGCGCCATGCCTTTACCCTGATCGAGTTGCTGGTGGTGATCTCCATCATTGCCCTGCTCATCGGTATCCTTCTCCCGGCCCTTGGTCAGGCGAGGAAGACCGCTCTCGACGTCCAGTGCAAGGTCAATGGCCGCTCGCTGATGCAGGCCTACGCCGTTTATCTGGTCGATTTCGACGACTACATGCCCCTCTACGGCATCTACGCTGATCGCTACCAGGCACTCCCGGTAGCCAGCCTCCAGAACTTCGAGTACGGCATTTTTCCGGGTGATTTCGACTTCTCCCCAACCGATCGCACGGTCCGCGCCAGCAGGACCCGGATCATCGAGTACGGCGTCCTGGTGCCCTACCTCTCCGACATGCAAAGCATGGTCTGCCCGATGTACGAATCCATCGTCGAAGGCGGTGTCCCCAACGGCACCTCCGCATCCGAACCCGACAACGTCTACTTCTCGTATTCCTATAACTTCAACCTCGATCGCAACCTCAACGATCGAGACAAAGTCGGCGGCTACGAGGGCGAGAAGTTTTCTCGCGCTACACAGATCAAAGACACCACCGGCATGGCGGTCTTCACCGAAGAAAACCCGTGGCCTCACCCCACATTCGCCGGGCAGTACGGTGCCATCAACGATGGCGTCTTCCTTCCCTACGCATACAGCACACTCAAATGGCCAGCGCTCGACACCATCGCGACCTTCCATGGCAGCAAAAACCCCAGCCGCTACAGCGCCGTGGGGGCCAACATCCGTGATTCTGATATCGGCGGAGAGCTGAACTACGGCGTCGGCCATGTCGCTTTCCTCGACGGGCATGTTGAAGCCGTGGAATCCTTCAGATCGATCGAAGTCTGCTTTGATGGCGAAGCGCCCGCGAACGGTCCGGTCGGACGCCGTGGCGGGCAGCGAGGCGGATAAACCTCGCGATCAGTAATCACCCAACGAACAAGGCCGCATCGAAGGCCTTGACCGCGGTGCCTGGGGTGGGCTTGAAGGAGCCGCCGGATTGTACGGTGAGTTCTGTCTCGATCGCACTCAGGGCGACCCGGGTGTCCTCGGCGTCGACGAAGCCCATGTGGGAGACGCGGAACACACGGCCCTTCCACTTGTCGCCGCGGCCGTCCTGCCCGCCGGCGATGTGAACGCCATGGTTGTCGCGGACGGCCCCACGGAGTTTCGAGTCGTCGATGCCTTCAGGGTAGTACGCGCCGGTGACTGAATCCGACGGGCTGTGGCTCGCCAGCGTCAGCCCCATGGCCTTGAACGCCGCGCGCGTCGCCGCGGCGAGCCCGCCTGTCCGGCGGTGGACGGCCGCCAGCCCCTCCTCAAGGATCATCTCGCAGGCCACCTTCTGGGCCCGGATCAGCGAGACCGGGGGCGTGAACGGGACATCGTTCTTGGCGTGGCTCTTGAGCCATTTTCGCAGGTCGAGGTTGTAGTAGGGGCCTGGCTGAACCTCCTCGAGTCGCGCGATCGCGCGTTGGCCCAGGCCCACAAACCCGAGGCCGGGCGGGAGCATCATGGCTTTCTGGGAACCGGTGACGAGCACGTCAATGCCCCAGGCGTCCATCTCGACGGGCATCGCCCCAACCGAGGTGATGCCATCGACGATCAGGATCGCATCGGTTTTCTGCACGATCTCGGCCAGCCGTTTGGCGTCGCAGACGGTTGCGGTGGAGGTCTCGCTGTGGACGACGGTGACGACCGAGATGTCGGGGTGGTCCTTGAGGGCCTGCTCGACCTCAGCGGGATCGACGGCGTGGCCCCAGGGGACGTTGATCCGGACCTGGGTGGTGCCGAGGGCCTTGGCGTAGGCGTCGTAGATGTCCTGCCAGCGTTCGCCGAACTTGCCGGCGGCGATGGTCAGGGCCTTGGACCCCGGTCGGATCAGGGAGACCTGGGCGGCCTCGTAGGCCGTGGTTCCCGATCCGGCGATGCTCAGGACGGGGCCCGCGGTGCAGTAGACCTGCTGGAGCATGCCTGAGAGGTCGGCGAAGATGGCCTGGAACTGCTTGGTGCGGTGGTGGATGATGGGCAAGGCCATCTCCGTCAATACGCGGGGAGGCACGGCGGTGGGTCCTGGTGTCAGGAGTCGCTGTTGGGGCGCAGTGGCCGTCGTCATGGCAGGCTCGATTCGGGTTAGCGATGAGTGGAGGGCTCGAGGTTGATGGCCAGCGGAAGGCTGGACACCCCTTAGCGACGGGATTGTAGCAGCCCCGCGTCGGCGGTCTCGGTGTATCGCGGCTTTAGCAGCCCTGCAGCGCGAGCATCGCCTCATCGAGCGTTCCGACCACGGCGAGGTCCGCGAGGGCGCGCGCACGGGCGAAATGGGTGTCGAGGAGGTGGTTAAAGAAGGCGATGAGGGGGTCGTAGAAGCCCTGGTGGTTAAGCAGGACGATGGGTTTGTCGTGGTAGCCGAGGTAGCGGAGGACGAGGATTTCTGAGAGTTCCTCCAGGGTGCCTAGCCCGCCGGGGAGGGTGAGGAAGGCGTCGGCGCGGCGTTCCATTTCGGCTTTTCTGGGTCGCATGTGGTCGGTCCAGATGAGCTCATCTGCTTGCTGGTAAGCGACTTCGGTGATGCGCATGGACTCGGGGATGACGCCTACGACTGTTCCGCCACGGTCGTGGACGCCGCGGGCGACCTCGCCCATTAGGCCGACGCCGCCCCCGCCATAGACCAGGCGGTGGCCGTCCTCGGCGAGTCGTCGTCCGACCGAGCGTCCGAGGTCGAGAAAGCCCTGATCGACGTCGCCGGACGCCGCGCAATAGACACAGATGTTGAGCGTTCGGTCGTTCATGACTGCAAAAGCGTACGAAAAGCGCGCACAACGTGCCCAAAACGGCTCCAAACGACAACCAAATGTGCGCGCGCCGTGGCTAACCGGCGTTGACCGCGATAGAGTCAGGTTTCTTAGGATGAGCAGGACTTGGGCACATCACCACCATCATCAGCCGCGCACGCCACATCCGATGGGCCCTCGAATCTGCAACTGATCTGGCGTCTGCTGGGGCTGGCGTGGCGGTACAAGTTTGGCTCGCTGGGGGTGGTGGCGCTGGAGATCGTGCTGTTGGCGTTGACGCTGTCGGGGCTGGGCTTTGTGGGTTTGACGCTGGATGTGCTGGGGCACGCGATTGGTGTGCTGGATCGGGCGCCTTCGTGGCCACTGGGTTGGCATCCGCCTGAGGATTGGGGGCCGATGACGCTTTGTCTGGTGCTGGCGGGGGCGATACTGGGTATTGCGGCGGTGCGTTTTGTGCTGGAGCACATCTCGACGGTGCAGAAGTCGCTGCTGGTGCAGGGGATCATCGTGGACCTGCGGTCCGAGGTGTATGACAAGATCCAGCGGCTGAGCTTTCGGTTTTTCAGCAAGAACCCGTCGGGGTCGATCATCAACCGGGTGACGGGTGATGTGCAGGCGGTGCGGCGGTTTATTGATGGCGTGATCATCGAGCTGATGCTGATGGCGCTGGCGCTGGTTTTTTATCTCGTGTACATGCTGCAGATCCACGTCACGTTGACGCTGGCTTGCCTGGCGACGACGCCGATCCTGTGGCTGCTGACCGGGATGTTCTCCAGGCTGGTGCGGCCGGCGTACCGGACGAATCGCGAGTTGTTTGACCACTCGATCACGGTGCTCTCGGAGAACGTGCAGGGGGTGCACGTGGTCAAGGGGTTTCGGACGCAGGACCGGGAGATTGAGAAGTACCGGACGGCGAACCGGGACGTCTATGAGCAGAAGAACTGGATCTTTCGGCAGATCGGGAACTTTATCCCGCTGATCAGCTTCATTCCGAATCTGAATCTGATGATTCTGCTGTGTTTTGGCGGGTATCTGTTCGCTCAGGGCGAGATCGCTTTTGGTGCGGGGCTGGTGGTTTTTTCTCGACTGCTCGAGCAGTTTTCGGGTCAGGTAGGGAACATCGCGCAGGTGGCCAACGCGATGCAGCAGTCACTAACGGGTGCCCAGCGGGTGTTCGAGGTGATTGATGAGCCGGTGGAGATCATGTCACCGGCTGAGCCGGTGCGTATCTCGAAGCCAAAGGGTCGGGTCGCTTTCGAGGGGGTGCGGTTTCAGTACGAGCACGATCACAGCCCGGTGCTCGACGGGATTGACCTGATCGCGGAGCCGGGTGCGTCGGTGGCGATCGTGGGAGCGACGGGGTCGGGCAAGTCGACGCTGCTGAATATGATCCCGCGTTTCTATGACCCGACGGTGGGACGGGTGACTCTTGATGGTCACGACTTGCGTTCGCTGAGTCTGGATGACCTGCGGCGGTCGATCGGTGTGGTGTTTCAGGAGTCGTTTTTGTTCTCGACGACGGTGGCGGAGAACATTGCGTTTGGTCATCCCGAGGCGACGGACGAGCAGATCGTCCGGGCTGCGGAGATCGCTCAGGCCAGTGATTTTATTGACAAACTCGACCGCGGTTACCGCACGATTCTGTCTGAGGGTGGGGGCAATCTCTCGGGCGGTCAGCGTCAGCGTCTGGCGATTGCGCGGGCGGTGCTGCTTGATCCGGCGATCTTGATCCTCGATGACCCGACCTCGGCGATCGATCCTGAAACAGAGTCGGAGATCCTTTCGGCGATGCACCGGGCGATGTCGGGTCGGACGACTTTCACGGTCGCGCACAGGCTGTCTACTCTGAAGCGAGCCGATCTGGTGGTCGTGCTCGACAAAGGTCGGATCGTGCAGTCAGGCACGCACGATGAGTTGATGGCGGAGGTCGGTCATTACTTCGAGGCGGCGAATCTGCAGCTTATTGATGATGAGAGCCAGCGGTTGCTGCGT
Organism: Phycisphaeraceae bacterium; assembly: GCA_040222855.1. NCBI lineage: Bacteria > Pseudomonadati > Planctomycetota > Phycisphaerae > Phycisphaerales > Phycisphaeraceae > Phycisphaeraceae bacterium. The sequence goes on from JAVKCD010000003.1 coordinate 523,542, forward strand.
GAGACCGAGGAGGCGCGGACATGAGACGCAAGCCGACCCTCGACATTGAGAACGCCCGGCGGGCGATCACGCGACGGACTGCGCTAGACGGGGAGAACGAGCCGAAGCATCGCCCGCTGGATTGGGCTCTGATCCGGCGGCTGTGGGCGTATACCGCGCCTTATGCGGGGCTACGGAACACGCTGATCGTGCTGGTGCTCTTGCGAGCGTTGACCATCCCGATCACGGCGACGCTGCTGGCTTATGTCCTTCAGGGGCCGATCCAGCAGAAGGACGTGCCGGGCATCATCTGGGGATCGATTTACTTCATCCTGTCGGCCGGCTTCACGTCGTTTGTGTTTCGGTACCGGATGATGCTGGCGCTTCGGCTTGGCGAGCGGGTGATTCACGATCTGCGGAACGATATTTTTGATCATCTTCAGCGCCTGTCGATGCGGTTTTACGACCGGACGAAGCTGGGTCGGATCATCTCGCGGATGACCTCGGACGCAGAGGCGATGCGGATGGGTGTGCAGGATGTTTTCTTTGTCTCGCTGGTGCAGCTTGGTCAGATGCTGGTGGCGACGGTGATCATGGCGTGGATCGACATCGGTCTGTTTCTGGCGCTGGCTGTGATGGCGCCGGTTCTGTGGTTTGTGGTGCGGTACTTCCGCAACCGACTTACGAATGTCTACCGGCAGATCCAGGAGTCGTTCTCGCGGGTGACCTCGACGCTCGCAGAGTCGGTTAATGGGATCCGGGTCACGCAGAGTTTTGTGCGGCAGGATGTGAATGCGGACTTGTTTGCTGACCTGGTTGAGGATCACTCGCTGCATCACAACCGTGAGGCTCGGTTGCGGGGTGTGTTTCTGCCGATGCTGGAGCTGAACAATCAGTTTTTTATCGCCATCATTCTGGCGCTTGGAGCGGTGCAGGTGTTGCGGGGCGAGTTTTTTGCGCCTGAGACGCCCGAGCGGGCTTACGACGCGGTGGTTTACTTCTTCTTTTTGGCCCCGCTGTTTTTTGGTCCGGTGACGGCGGTGGGTCGGCAGTACAACACCGCTCTCGCGGCGATGGCGGGTGCCGAGCGTGTGTTCTCGTTGCTCGACACCGAGCCGGAACCGCTGGACGACGCGGATGCCAAGGTCGTGCCGACGCTGTCGGGGCATGTTCGTTTCGAGGATGTGACGTTTGCCTATGACGCGGATCGGCCGGTACTGCACGGTATCAACTTCGAGGTGACGCCTGGGCAGATGATTGCGTTGGTTGGTGAGACCGGGTCGGGCAAATCGACGGTCGTCAAGCTGATCTCGAAGTTCTATGTGCCGACATCGGGGCGGGTGCTTCTCGATGGGGTGCCGACGCGAAAGATCACGACCGACTCGCTGGCGATGCATCTTGGGATCGTGCTGCAGAACAACTTCCTGTTTACCGGAAGCGTGATGGACAACATCCGGGTGGGTAAGTACGACGCCAGCGATGATCAGGTGCTCGAGGCGGTGCGTCGGCTGGACTGCCTGGATCTTCTTGAGGCGCTGCCGGATGGCCTTGGTACGGATGTTGGTGAGCGGGGCGGGAACCTGTCGCTGGGCCAGCGGCAGCTCGTGTGTTTTGCGCGGGCGATGCTGGCGGACCCGGCGATCCTGATCCTGGACGAGGCGACCTCTTCGGTCGATACGATCACCGAGGCGCGGATCCAGCGGAGTCTGTCTCGGCTGCTGGCGGGTCGGACGAGTTTTGTGGTGGCGCACCGGTTATCGACGATCCGGCACGCTGACCTGGTGCTGGTTCTGGATAACGGGAACATCGCTGAGCGCGGCAGGCACCACGAGTTGCTGACCCAGGATGGGCTGTATGCGCAGCTGTACCGGCAGTTTGTCCGTTCCGGCGTCTGAAGCCCCAGCTATCGACCCGTATCGCCCTCACCTACAATCCAGCGTATGAGCATGCCTGAAGCCACCCGGACCACGATCCGACACCTCCGCCACTGGGCTCGTGACGGCGAGACGTTCGCGATTCTCACGTGCTATGACGCCAGCATGGCCCGTTGGCTGGCTCGGGGGGGGATCCGGGTGATGCTGGTTGGGGACACGGCGGCGCAGACCATGCTCGGTTACGACTCGACGCTGCCTGTCTCGATGCCGTACATGGTCGAGATCACGCGGGCGGTTCGGCGGGGTGCCCCGAATGTCTGTCTGATGGCGGATATGCCGTTTGGTTCTTATCAGTGTGGGGATGATGAGGCTGTGGCGAATGCTGCTGCTTTCCTGAAGGATGGGGACGCGGACCTGGTCAAGCTGGAAGTGGATGAGACGTATGCCCCGTTGGTTGAGCGGATGACTCGTGCGGGGATCCCGGTGGTGGCGCACATCGGCAGCCGGCCGCAGACGTATCGGTCGTTCGGGACGCCGGTTGTGGCTGGCCGGGATGAGCGGGTGGCGCAGCTGCTGGTGGAGACGGCTCAGAAGATGATCGACGCGGGGGCGGTCGCCTTGCTGGTCGAGGCGGTGCCGGATGGGGTGACTCGGCGGATCGTGGATCTGGCTGTGCAGCCGCACACCGGGCGGCCGGTGCCGGTGATCGGCTGTGGTGCGGGGCCGGGCTGCCACGGTTATGTGGTGGTGCTTCATGATCTGCTGGGGCTGACGGATCACCAGCCGAGCTTCGCGCGGCCGCAGGCCGACCTGGGCAGGCAGATTCAGGACGCGGCGAGCGCCTGGCGCAAGCGGGTGAACTCGGGCGACTATGTACGTGAGGGCGGGCCGTATGGGCGTGAGTGAACCCGGCCGGTTCTGTGTGCGTATGCTTCTTACGAACTCAACCAACCGTTTCAAGCCAAGCAGGAGTCTGGACGTATGAGTCAGTTACGCTGGTACGGTCCCTCATTGATCCTCATCATCGCCGCAATGGCTGTCATGATCTTTGGACCTACGACGGCCCGGCAGATCGTGCACGCTCAGGAATCGGAGCGGATCATTCTCGCCCGGGAGAGTCTTGAGAGCTCATCGGTGCTGATGGAGTTGTCGGAGGCGTTTACTCGGGTCTCCGAGGCGGTGGAGCCGTCGGTGGTGAAGATTGTGGTGCTGGCGCGTCAGCAGTCGTCCACGTTGAACCGGCCGGGCAACCCCGACCTGAGGGATTGGTTCTTTAATCGGCCCGGTCAGTCGCCGCCCGACCCTCGTGAAGACGAGGAGGAGGACCTGAACCGATTTAATGCGCCGACGGTGATTGGTTCGGGTTCCGGCTGGGTTTATGACACTGAGGGTCACATCATCACCAACAACCACGTGGTGGAGAGTGCCGATCAGGTGCGGGTTGAGTTTGCCAATGGGGACACAATCGAGGCCGAGATCGTGGGTACGGACCCGCGGACGGATATCGCTGTGCTCAAGGTGGATGCTGACTATCTCCACCCGGCGGCGATCAACACACAGCCTGTCCGGCAGGGGGAGATGGTGTTCGCGTTCGGTTCGCCGCTGGGTTTTGATTTCTCGATGTCGCAGGGCATCGTCTCGGCAACGGGTCGGCAGCTCGGCATTCTCCGCAGGGGACGCAACTCCGGTTACGAGGACTTCATCCAGACTGATGCGGCGATCAACCGGGGTAACTCGGGTGGTCCGTTGACGAACGTGCACGGCGAGGTGGTCGGGATGAATACGGCGATCGCGTCGCGCACGGGCGGGTCCAACGGCGTTGGGTTCGCGATCCCGTCGGAGATGATCCTCGATATTGTCACCAAGCTGATTAGCGATGGTCGGGTGTCGCGGGGGTTCATCGGGGTGCGGATCCGAGACATCACCGAGCCGATGGCTCGTGCTTATGGCCTCGATTCAACGAGCGGCGCTTTCGTCGAAGACCCGTTGCCTGGCAGCCCTGCTGAGGTCGCGGGGCTTGAGCCGGAGGACATCATCACGGAGATCAATGGCTCGCCGATCGATAACGCTGACGATCTGCGTTTCCGCATTGCGCGGATGGGGCCTGGGACCGATGTCGATCTGGGCGTTTGGCGTGACGGCACGACGCTGACGATTACCGTCACACTCACCGAGTTCCCCGAGCAGACCATCCGGACGGCTTCGCGTCCCGAACGGGAGCTTGAGGAGATGCCCGAAGCACGGGAGCTGCTGTTTAGGCTGGGGATTCAGGGGATTGCCCGGTTCACGGCTGAGGACGCCCAGCGGATGGGTGTGGACACCGGGGCGGGCATACTGGTGACGTTTGTCCGCGGCGGTTCGGTCGCCGCAGCGCAGGGTATCACGCGTGGGACGGTGATTCTTGAGGCGCAGGGGCAGCCGGTCACCCGGCTCGACGAGCTGAGCCCGCTTATTGAGGGGCTTGGTGCGGGCGACGTGATCCGGCTCCGGGTGACGGACCCGAGGCAGTCGGGAGACCCCACCTTTGTGTTTCTGGAAATCCCCGGCGAGTGATGGTCTCAAGCCATGTTTCGGGCATGGGGTTATCATCTCCCGCATGCCAGAAGCGACCGCCCAGGCCAACGGACACTCTGCAGGCAATCCCGCCAGCGCGCCGCTGCTGAGCGTGCGTGACCTTAAAACTCACTTTCCGGTGAAGCGCGGGCTGCTGCGTAAGACCGTCGGGCACGTCCGGGCTGTCGATGGCGTGTCGTTTGATCTGGCGCCGGGTGAGTCGCTTGGGCTTGTTGGGGAGTCGGGTTGCGGGAAGTCGACGGTGGGGCGTTCGATACTGCGGCTCATCCCGGCGACCTCGGGCGAGGTCTTCTACGAAAACAGCAACGTGTTTGACGCCTCGTCGTCGGAGATGCTCAAGCTCCGGCGGCAGATGCAGATCATTTTTCAGGACCCGGTGGGCTCGTTGAATCCCCGGATGCGGGTGGCTTCGATCATCGGCGAGCCGATCAAGGTCCACGGGCTGGCGAAGGGCTCCGATCTTGATGACCGGGTGGCGGATCTGCTGAAGCACGTCGGGCTCACGCCCGATCACGGTCGGCGGTATCCCCACGAGTTTTCGGGCGGGCAACGCCAACGCATCGGCATCGCTCGGGCGCTGGCGCTCAAGCCCAAGCTGATCATCTGTGACGAGCCGGTTTCGGCGCTGGATGTGTCGATCCAGGCTCAGATTCTCAACCTGCTCAACGACCTGCAGGACGAGTTTGGTCTGACGTATCTGTTTATTGCACACAATCTCGCGGTGGTCGAGCACTTCGCGGATCGTGTGGCGGTGATGTATCTGGGCCGGATTGTCGAGTTGGCTGATCGAGACACGCTTTATCGCAACCCGATGCATCCGTACACGCGGGCGTTGCTCTCGGCGGCTCCTGTGCCCGATCCCAAGCGGGTGCGGAACCGGATCATGCTCGAGGGGGATGTGCCGTCGCCGATCGTGATGCTGGGCGACGACGAGAGCCGCACGAAGAACCGTGGCACAGCGGGCGAGCGTACCGAAGGCGGCGTGACTTTCCTCTCGCGGGACTCGCTGCTCGACCGCCCGCCGCTGCAGGAGGTCCCCGGCGAGCCGGGGCATTATGTGTCGATGGAACAAGACCTTGCGCACGCGTGAGGGGCGTTCAGATCAGGCCGCTTTGACCCGGTGCCTGCCCTTGTTACACTGTTTGGCTCGACCGACCCCAAGGAGATCCCCGTGGTCCGACTTCGTCTCAAGCGCTTTGGCCGTACTCATCATCCGTTCTACCGGCTTAACGCCATGGACATCCGCACCCGTCGTGATGGCCGTGAGATCGAGCAGCTCGGGCATTACGACCCTTGCAATAAGAACGAGGACCAGCAGTTCAAGGTTCAAGAGGACCGGGTGCGTTACTGGTTGAGTGTCGGGGCCCAGCCGAGCGAGACGGTGGCCAACCTCCTGAAGAAGGCTGGCATCGATCCGACCCCGGGCAAGGCCTGACCCCCCCCCGGCCCCCCCGCCCCGCCCGCCCGCTGCGGTCTCACCCCGGCCGCAAGTGTTGGTGCTGGCGGGTTCCAACCGATCGCCCCCCCGAGCCCCGGTCGTTTTTCGGGGCTTTTTGCTGCGCAGCCAGTTATGACCACTCGCATCGACATTTTGACGCTCTTCCCAGAGATGTTCGACGCTGCTTTGGGTTCGAGCATTCTCCGCCGGGCTGCTGAGTCGGTGGCCCATCCGGCGGACCCGAGCCGTGTCCGCGCGCCGGTCGTGAGCTATCACCTCACCAACATCCGGGACCACACTGAGGACAGGCATCAGAAGGTTGATCAGCCGCCGTTTGGCGGGGGTCCGGGCATGGTGATCCAGTGTCAGCCTGTTTTTGATGCGGTCCGTCATGCCGAGGGGCAGGACGCGCGTCCGGCGCGTCGGGTGCTGATGACGCCTCAGGGCCAGCCGCTGACTCAGGCACTCGCCACGGAGCTCTCGAAGGAGCCTCGTGTGCTGATCCTCGCCGGTCACTATGAGGGCATCGACCAGCGTGTGATCGACGCTCTGGACCCGATCACGGAGGTGTCGCTGGGCGACTACGTTCTCTCGGGCGGAGAGCTGCCGGCAATGGTGCTGATTGATGCGATCGTGAGGCTGCTGCCCGGTGCACTCGGCGATGACCAGTCCGCGACGGAGGACAGCTTCACCGGCGACCACGCCAACCTGCTTGAAGGACCGGTCTACACGCGCCCCCGCACCTGGCAGGGGCGGGATGTGCCGGAGGTTCTGCTCGCTGGTGATCACGGCAAGATCGCCGCCTGGCGGCAGGAACAGGCCCTTGTACGCACTCGTGCGCGCAGGCCTGATCTCTTGGGGCACCACACGCCGGGCACGACCGCCCCGCCGGTGGTCCTGCGGACCCCGCGTGCCTCGGACAGCTCAGCCATTCTCGGGCTTGCCGGGACGATTGATCCTGCTGGCGGGCTCGCCGATCGACTCACGGTGCTCTTCAAAGCGGACGAGTTCATCGATTCCCGACTGGCCACGCAGGCCGGTCGCGTCGTCGCTTTTGCCGGGTTGCTGCCAGCGACGCTCGTTGAGGAGCCCTCCCGCAGGGGTCTGCTTGCGTTTCACCCCCTGCTGATTGCCCCGGAAGTCGATGGTGACGCCCTCAGCGCAGTGTTGATTGAGGAACTGACCGCCGCCGCTGACCAGGCAGGGGCGACGGCGACGTTGATCGAATCAGAGTGTGCGCCCGCTGGCTACGCCCCTGCCTCAGACCACCAGATCATCGCTAAAGACCATCTTGAAAAGGGTTTATGGCTCTGTATTCACCGCTCTCAGCGCATGGAGAGCCTCCGGGGCCCGGTCCACTGGCCCCCCGCTGGCGGTTGAGGGCTGCTCGCTGCGGTGGCCTCTGCTGTTTGTCTCCCATGCCCTATCGCGGTACATTATTCGGCTCGCCCGACCCAGAAGGACCCACGCCATGAGCGACGCGATCATGCAGGCCGTGCAGGCCTCACAACTCAAAAGCGACCTGCCCACCGTCAACGTGGGTGACACCGTGAATGTTCACGTGCGCATCATCGAGGGGGCCAAGGAGCGGATCCAGGTCTTCTCGGGTGTCGTCATGAAGCTGCAGGGCAAGGGCCTTGAGCGGAACATGATGGTCCGGCGGATTGTCGCCAACGAGGGTGTTGAGCGAACCTTTCCGCTGCACTCCCCGCGTGTGGCTGCGATCGAGATCCTTCGTCACGGGCACACTCGTCGCTCGCGTCTGTATTACCTCCGGGATCGCGTCGGCAAGTCCCGCCGGCTCCGCGATCGCCGTCGCGGCTTGAAGAACGTCACGGGCGTGATCGAAGCCTCGACCCTCAAGGGTTCCAAGGCCGAGATCATGACCAAGCCAGCAGAGGACGCGAGCTAAAAGCGAGCCCCCCATCCAAGAACAGACCAACGGCCGTCCTCTTGCGGGACGGCCGTTGTCGTGGATGACCCCGACTCGCCGATCTCTTGAGTAACCCGATCGATATGAACCCCTCTGCTACGATCATCACCATGGCCGAACCCACCCCGCCCCAGAAGCCCGAGTCCACCACTTCCGAGCTGCTCGCGGACCGGCGCAAGAAGCTCACGCGGCTGCGTGACGAGTTTGCTATCGACCCCTACGGCCAGCGTGTCGATGGTCTGGTGTCTCTCGACACTGCCCGACACCGCTACGACCCCAGCGCTGATGAGGCTCACAAGGCCAACGCTGATGATGACCGGCGGCCGATGGCCCGTGTCGCCGGGCGTGTGATCCAGCACCGGGTGATGGGCAACCTCATCTTTATGCTCTTGCGTGATGAGTCGGGCGACCTACAGATTGCTGTGAGCAAGAAGGCGGTCGGCCCCGAGACCTTCCGGATGGCCAAGGCCGTGGACCTCGCTGATCTGGTCATGGCCGAGGGCCCGCTGGCCAAGACCAAGACCGAGGAGATCACCCTCTGGTCGACGCGGCACGATGGCGCAGCCGAAGGCGGGTTCGCCGTCACCACCAAGAGTCTGGCGTTGCCGCCAAACAAGTTCCAGGGTCTCACGGACGCTGAGCTGAGGTATCGGAAGCGCTACGTCGATCTATATGACAACCCCGAAGTGATGGGGGTGTTTCGTCAGCGCAGCCGGATCATCGCCAAGGTCCGAACCTTCCTGACCGACCCGCCGGCGCACATCGGCGACGGCTACCTCGAAGTTGAAACGCCGATGATGCAGCCTATCCCGGGCGGGGCTGCGGCGCGACCGTTCATCACCCACCACAACGCGCTGGACCTGGAGTTGTTCCTGCGCATCGCGCCTGAGCTGTATCTCAAGAGGCTGCTGGTAGGCGGGATGCGGCGCGTGTTCGAGATCAACCGGAACTTCCGCAACGAGGGGCTCTCGCCACGGCACAACCCCGAGTTCACCATGCTCGAGCTGTACCAGGCTTACGGCGACTATCAGTCGATGATGGCCCTCACGGAGACCCTCATCAACACGATCGCCAAGGAAACGATCGGGAGCAAGGTCCTGGCGTTCAACGAACAGCAGATCGACTACGCCCTGCCCTTCCGCCGCGCGACCTATCACGAGCTGTTTGAGGAACACAACGGTTTCCCCGCTGGCGACATGGCACTTCTGAAGAACAAGGCGCAAGAACTCGACATCGAGACCGACGGTAAGGACGCTGACCTGCTGCTCTCGGAAGTCTGGGAAGAAACCGTCGAACAACACCTGATCCAACCCACGTTTGTGATCGATTACCCGGCGTCGCTCTGCCCGTTGACCAAGCAAAAGAGTGGCAAGCCCGAGATTGCCGAGCGGTTCGAGCTCTACATCGCGGGGATGGAAATCGCCAACGCCTACACCGAACTCAACGATCCGGATGTGCAGGAGGCCAACTTCCGCCAGCAGATTGACGGTATCGATCATGAGGAGTCGACCTTCCGGAACGTGGATGAGGACTTCCTCGAAGCGCTGCGCGTCGGGATGCCTCCCGCTGGCGGGCTGGGCGTCGGCATCGATCGGCTGGTGATGCTGATGACCAACCAGCGTTCGATCCGTGACGTGATCCTGTTCCCATTGATGCGGCCCCAAGGCGGGAACCGTTCGGCATCGGAACCCATGCCCGAGAACACCGCCAAGGCAGGCGATCCTGCGTGAGCGACCACTCGCCCGAATCAACGGCAGCTGGCGCCGATGACGGTGACAAGGACTCCGGCGTCGCCGGTCTTGTTCTGGGTCTCACCGCTGACCTCGCCGTGACGGTTGCGAAGTTGATCGCCTTGACTGTTGGCGTGCTGGCTTTGATCGGCGTCATCGCCGGGGTGTTTCTTCTTGCGGGGAACCTGCTCTCGGAAGACTACGGCGGCATGGTGCTCTGGGGAGCACCCGTCGCCGCGTTGCTGCTGTTTCTCGTCGTCTCACTCCGAGGCGGGGTGTACCAGCACACGATGGTCCGGCGTTATCTGCGCAGGAGGCTCCCGCCTCTCTTCGCCGCGCTGACGGTCATGCTCTGCACCGCCATGGTGATCATCGTCATCTCGGTGATGGGTGGGTTCATTGATCTGCTGAGCGAGTCCATCCGCAAGCTCTCGGGTGATGTCATCGTCACGTCTTATGCTCAAGAGGGTTTTCCTTACTACGACGCGTACATCCAGCGGATCGAGGCCTTGCCCGAAGTTCGGGCCGCGGCGCCGAGTATTGGTGCTTACGGGCTTGTTCGCTTCAGGGGACAGACCCTGACGGTGCAGGTCCAGGGCATCGACCCGTCACGACTGAATCGCGTGCTCGATTTCGAGCAAACGCTGTACTGGAAGACCGAGGACTATCTTCGTGAGTTTGATGCTTATGTCGATTCCTTCCCGGAGCTCTCGGATCAGGGCCGGGAAGTTGCCAGGCGGCAACGCGAGCAGCTCGAGCAGTCGGACCCGGTGCAAGCGGGTATGACGATGACCCCGCCAGCCACCTGGCAGCTCCCGGAGACTGACCCGCTTCCCGGTCTGGTCATGGGGGTCGAGGTCAACCCGTTTAGTCAGCGCGACCCGACTGGCCAGTATGTCTTCAAAGACCGATCGCTGGAACAGGAAGTCACGCTTACCGTTGTGCCTATCACGCGGTCCGGTGCCTTGCTCGACCCGGCGGTGCGCCGGATGGTCGTGGTCAACGAGTTCAAGTCCGGGCACCACGAGGTCGATGCCAACCGCGTCTACGCTCCCTTCGAGCTCGTCCAGCAGATGCTGCGGATGGACGCTGCGAGCCGTGTGGATCCCGAGACCGGTGAGCCCACCGGCGACATCATTCCGGCGCGGACCTCCGAGATCCTGATCAAGGCCGCGGACGGCGTCAGTCCCGAAGCCGCCGCTGACGCTGTGCGCCTCGCCATCGCCGAGGCACAGATTGACCTGGGATCGGCGCACTCTTTGTATGTGCTGACCTGGCAGCAACGCTACGCGCGCATTCTGACTGCGGTGCAGAACGAAAAGGGCATGGTGACGTTCCTGTTTGTGATCATCTCGATTGTTGCGGTGGTCATGGTCGCGGTGACCTTCTATATGACTGTGCTCTCGAACATCCGCGACATCGGCGTGATCCGTGCGGTCGGGGCTTCTCGGCTCGGCATCCTCAACATCTTCCTCGGCTACGGACTGGCGATCGGCACCGTTGGCGCTGCGCTGGGCTTTGCTCTTGGTGCCTCGATCGTCATCAACCTCAACGAGATTCAGGACGTGATCTACGCGCTGTCGGGCTGGCGGATGTGGGACCCGCAGACGTACTTCTTCGACAGCATCCCGAACAAGATCAACCCGGCTGAAACCCTGGCCATTGTGCTTGGTGCCATTCTTTCCTCGGTCGTCGGAGCGGCTCTCCCCGCCATCATGGCCGCTCGACTCGATCCTGTGGAGGCGCTACGGCATGAGTAAGCTCGCCGCCTCGAACCTCTCGAAGACCTTTCGATCGGGAACCCGGCGGCTGCATGTTCTCGGCGAGGTCTCTCTGGCCGTCGAAACCGGTGAGTGGGTAACGATTCTCGGTCGCTCGGGGTCGGGGAAATCGACGCTGCTGCATCTGTTGGGCGGGCTGGATCACCCTGATGCTGGCAGCGTCGCCTTCGACGATCAGGACATCCGTACGATCGGAATCAACCGTTTTCGCAACACGCATGTCGGCTTTGTCTTCCAGGCGTATCACCTGCTGGCTGAACTCTCGGCGATCGAGAACGTGCTGATCGCCGCCATGATCGGCCCGTCGCCGCTGACCTGGGGGCTCAAACGACGCCGGGCTCGCGCCCACGCCCGTCATCTCCTCGAACGGATGGGGCTTGCGGACCGCATCAACCATCGCGTCGAGAAACTCTCCGGCGGCGAGCGGCAACGCGTCGCCATCGCGCGTGCCCTCATCAACCAGCCCGCCCTGCTGCTGGCTGATGAGCCTACGGGGAATCTCGACGCGCAGACGTCCGCTGAAATTCTCGACCTGATGCGCGATCTTCACGCTGAAGGTCAGACCATCGTGATGGTGACGCACGACCAGACCGTGGCCCGAGCCGCCGATCGACGCCTGACCCTCAAGGAGGGTACTCTGATAGGTAGCCATGAATGAATCACCTGATCCCCTAAGACGTGGCCCCGACGACCAGCCCGGCGATCCTCAGCCCGACAAGCGAGACCCCCTCGCCGTCCCTGGCGACTCGGATCAACCGCAACCCATCGGCGGGCCCGAGCCTGTGGACCCCAACGCCCGTGAGCAACCCGTTGCTCCCGAGCCCGCGTATCAGGGCGAGGTCCAGCGGGATCTTCCGCAGGGCTACGCTTTGTCAGACATCGGTGAATCGGCGAAAGCCTCGACAGCCGATACGCCCGCCGCCGCCGCTCCCGAGATGATCGAGCAGAAGCAGCAGGCTCCCAAGCCATCGAGGCCCATCGGGGTCATGCGCTCCTACGCCGTCGACGCCCTGCGCGGGATCGCCATCCTTGGCATGTGCCTCTCCGGGATCGTCCCCAATGGACTCTGGAACGGCATGTACCACGGCTACTATCCCCGGTTCCTCCCGGCTGAGTATCACCACGATGCGCAGCCCGATCCGGGAGCGACCAACACCGAAGCGCTCGAGGCCTCGCTCGACGTCCCCGTGGTCGATCCGGCCCTCACCGATCAAGCGGCGGAGGTGTGGCCTGCGGTCTCGGACCCCGGAGCCTTCTACGCGGACTGGCCCTCATTTACCTGGGTCGACTGGGTGTTCCCGCTCTTCCTGTTTGCGATGGGGGTCGCGATCCCGCTGGCCTACTACGGCCGCAGGGCCAAAGGCGCATCGTGGTGGGCTTATCCGTTTAGCACGGTCTGGCGCTTCGTTGTCCTTGTCGGTTTCGCCATCTACGTCAGGCAAGTCACGCCCTACTTCATCGATAATCCGCCGACCTTCGGCACCTGGTGCCTGGGGCTCATCGCGTTCCTGATCCCGTTCGCTGTCTTTGCGCGAATCCCCAAGGGCGCGACTTACGGTGCCTGGATCAACCTCCGGCTGCTCGGTGTCGGTGCCGCGATCGCGCTGCTCGCTTATATCAACGGTCGCCCCGGTCACAGCTTTAGCTGGGGCAACTACGACATCATCATCCTCCTGCTGGCCTGGGCCTCCCTGGCCACCTCCCTCATCTGGTATGTGGCCCGCGCCATCCCGGGACTCACCCTCATCATCGGCCTGCCGTTCGCCTTCATCGCGCACCATCAGTCGATGAAAGCCGAGTGGCGTATCTTCTCTCCCAGCCCCGACGGCGTGGCTAACAACATCGGGGACCGGATCAATACCCTTGTCGAGCCCATCTGGTCAGCCCCGTGGCTCGACCTCCGCTGGCTGAATAATCACATCCCCGGCAAGCTCCCCGATGCGCTGCTCGATCTCTCTCCGCTCTACAACTTCGGCTATTTCAAGTTCGTCTGGATCACCGTCGCGGGCACCATCATCGGCGACATCATCATCTCCCGGGCTCGCAAGGCGGCCAATGAGCCCGAAGAGACTGTCGAACGCTGGGGCTATGCCCGCATCACCGCCATCTCGATCCTGATGCTGCTCACCATCATCGGAACCTTTGTGGGACTCAAGGACTACGCCACCCCCTTTGTCGATCTCGGTTTCATCTCGATCGACACGCCTTATGCCTCGCTGCTGGTGCTCTTCCCGCTTGCGCTGACGATCTTTCTGGTCCAGCCCGCGACCGATCTCTGGGACCGTCACGTCCGGGTGCTGACGTGGTGGGGCAGCGCGTGGCTGGTGATCGGTCTGCTGCTCGCCATCGTGCCCTCGGGCGTCGAGACGATGCGTTTCGCCTTCCTCGAAGGCGGGGTCTCCAAGGGTCCGCCCTCGACGCTGAGCTGGTACTGCCTGAGCCTCGGTCTAGGCATTCTGCTCGTCGCCTGGTGGACGATGTGGGTTGATGCCCGAGAGATCCGCTGGCCCCTCGGGCTGCTGATCGCCAACGGCCAGAACCCGATGCTCGCCTACATCGCAATCCGCAACCTGCTCGCGCCCCTGGTCGCGCTGCCGCTGCTGGCGCCTTTCATCTCCGACCCCAGCCTCCAGTCCCTCAACGCCTGGGCCAATGACTACTTCACCCCTGGCGGGCCGTGGTCGCTGTTCCTCTGGGCGCTGGCGCAGACCCTCGCACTGGCCATCGTGGTGTGGGTATTTACCCGCGCGAGACTTGTCTGGCGGAGCTAGAGGCGTATTCAGGCAGGTTTTTTAATCAAAGCAGCGCAGAAACCCCTTGGTGCTCGCGTAAACAACACTTAAAATCCTGACCCGGTATCTAGAAGCAAGAGAGAAGGAGATATCCCGCATGATACGCCTCACCTGCGCTCTGGCCCTTTCCCTGTCCTTCATCCTGGCCCCCGCGTCACTCGCCCAGGAATGGGGCGCTCAATCCACCAGCGGCATTGGCGACATCCGCTCCACGGGCGGACAGTCCAACTTCACTTTCGATTCAGCTGGCGGAGCGGGTATCCCGATCGCCGACACCGAGCTCAATGACGCCGTCTCAACCGACTTCTCCGGCAACGGGCCGTGGGACCGCGGACTCGCTCGCGGCTTCACCGGACTGACCTTTGCCGGCAACCAGCCCAACCCGATGCGTTCGGAATCCACCCTGACCGGCAACCTATCCCAAGAGTTCAAGTTCGGGTCGTTCCCCGCAGGCGCGGTCGCCAGCAATGGCGTGTTTGTCTCCGACATCTTCCTCTACACCGGCAATCAGCCTGGCACGATCACGCTCAACTACAGCCTCGAAGGCACCCTCGTCGACTCGGGCGGCTTCTCCGGCATCGCCGACCCCCTCACCTTCATCCGCGCCCAGGTCGCCGTCTTCGCCGACACCCCGCAGTACCGCTTCCTCGATGACGTTCCGACGCTCACCCTCGAAGAGGGCGCCACCCTCAAACAGGACAGCCTCGGCAATGACGCATACGACCAAGACGCGCTGTTCATCAACAACGACACCGGAGGTGTGAAGGTCACACAAACCACCTCGTTGACCTTCGACGTGGTCCCCGGCGAAACCTTCTACGTCTGGCAGACGCTCCGCACCAGCGCCGCCTTCGGCACCCGCTCCGCCGACGCTTGGGGCACCCTCACCGGCTCGTTCGACCAGCCGGGACTTGTCACCTCCCTGAGCGCCCCCGAGCCGGCTTCCGCCGCCCTGCTGGCGCTGGGCGGGCTCCTCTCGCTCCGCCGTCGATGAGCACCACCCACATCCCGGTACCCCAAGGCCCGCTCTCGCGGGCCTTTTTCATGGCGCGAACCATGCGCACGCCCCCGTCACGCACCACGGTGGTGGCTCAATGCGGTAGTCTGATATCCATCAGCCAACCCCGCACGGAGCAACACCCTTGGCAAGCAAATCCACCCCCAAAGACGGTCTGGCAGACATCGGCCTCATCGGTCTCGCCGTCATGGGTCAGAACCTCATCCTCAACATGGCCGACCACGGCTACACCGTCGCGGTCTTTAACCGCACCACCTCCAAGGTCGATGACTTCATCGCCGAGGCCCGCGAAAAAGAGCCGTCGCACGCCCGGCTGATCGGCACCAAGACCATTGAGGCGTTCGTCTCGTCGATCCGCCGGCCGCGCAAGATCGTCCTGCTGGTTCAGGCTGGCAAAGCCACCGACGCCACCATCGACTCGGTCCTCCCCTACCTCGAGAAGGGCGACATCGTGATCGACGGCGGGAACGCCCTCTGGACCGACACCATCCGCCGGGAGAAAGACCTGTCCGCCAAAGGCCTGCACTTCATCGGCTCGGGCGTCTCGGGTGGCGAGACCGGCGCACGATTCGGCCCATCCCTTATGCCCGGCGGGTCCAAAGAAGCCTGGAAGCAGCTCGAGCCGATCTGGAAGGCCATCGCCGCGAAGGTCGATCGAAAGACCGGCAAGCCCATCGAGGTCAACACGCCCGGCAAGGTCGCCAGAGGTGGGGAGCCCTGCACCGTCCACGTCGGCGAAAATGGCGCGGGCCACTACGTCAAGATGGTCCACAATGGCATCGAGTACATCGATATGCAGCTCATCTGTGAGGCTTACATGCTGATGAAATCTCTGCTGGGCATGAAGCCCGACGCGATGAGCAAGGTCTTCGCCAAGTGGAACAAGGGCGATCTCGATTCGTTCCTGATCGAGATCACCGCCGACATCCTCCAGCAGAAAGACCCCAAGAACCCGCGCAAGTTCCTGGTTGACTGCGTTCTCGATACCGCAGGGCAAAAAGGCACCGGCAAGTGGACCGCCACCAACGCTCTTGACCTGGGCATCCCCGCCAACGCCATCGCCGAAGCCGTCTTCGCCCGATGCATCTCCGCCATCAAAGACGAGCGCATCGTCGCCAGCAAAGCCCTCAAGGGCCCCAAGGCACCCCGCCTGCCCATGAGCAAGGAGAAGGCCGTCAACGCCATCCGCGATGCGCTCTACTGCTCGAAGATCTGCGCCTACGCTCAGGGTTTCCAGCTCATGGCCGAAGCCGCCAACGAATACAACTGGAAACTCAACTTCGGCGCCATCGCCAAGATCTTCCGGGGCGGGTGCATCATCCGCGCCCGGTTCCTCCAGAAGATCACCGAGGCCTACGCCAAGGACCGCAAGCTCCAGAACCTCATGCTCGATCCCTACTTCAAGTCCGCCCTGCACAAGAGCCAGGCCAACTGGCGCTCGGTCGTCGCGATGGCGACCCACGCTGGCGTCCCGGTCCCCGCCTTCTCCTCGGCTCTGAGCTACTACGACGGCTACCGCACCGAAGTCCTCCCGGCGAACCTGCTCCAAGCCCAACGCGACTACTTTGGTGCCCACACTTTCGAGCGACTCGACGCCAAGCGCGGCGAGTTCTTTCACGTCGACTGGCCCGAGCCCGACCGGCCCATGAATAAAGTTTAATGATTTCTTGACATCCTGATTCGATGCGGTTAACTTGCTCTTTCGCCAGTGAGAAGGAGCACGCCATGATTGATGCCGCCGTCGCCATTGTGATCACCGAGATCATGTACAACCCCGCCTCGAACGAGAAACAGCCCGTCAAGGTCGAGTGGGTCGAGCTCTATAACCGCTCGGACCAACCCGTCGATCTCTCGGGCTGGAAGCTCGCCGATGAGGACGGCGAATCCGCACCGATCCCCGATAACGCCATTCTGCCCGGCGGGCAGGCTCTCGTCCTGATCCCCGATGCTCAGGACCCCAGAGCCTTCCGCTCCGCCTGGCCACAACGCCGAGGCGAGCAAACGTACCCCGTCCTCCAACTCGACGGCTGGCGCCGGGGCGGCTTCGGCGGGCTCTCCAACCAGCCCTCACCGACCAACGAGGTGCTCTCGCTCCGACGCCCCGACGACTCCATCGCCGACCTCGTGAACTTCGACGACACCGACCCCTGGCCCACCGACACCCCCGAAGGCCCCTCCATCTACCTCCTGCCCCACGCCATCGACCCCGACCTCAATGACGATGGTCACAACTGGGCACGCTCCGAACCCAGGACCCACCAGGCCCGAAACGCCATCAACCGTGCCGGCTACTCCGAACTCGACATCGGCTCCCCAGGCGTCGTCGAGATCGATCTGCCTGAGGACGCGCCCGAAGAGTGAGTCGTCCGTTAAACTTCGCCGATGAAATCCATCCTCACCCCCCTGCTGCTGACCCTCTCGCTCATCACCCCCGCCCACGCCTGGCACGCTGAGGGCCACATGGCCATCGCTCGCCTGGCCGTCGAATCTCTCCCCGAAGATGTCCCCGCCTTCTTCCGCGACAACGCCCAGGCCATCGCCGAAGGCTCGCTCGACCCCGACCTCTTCAAGAACCGACAGCTCCCTCATCTCACGCCCACCGAGGCGCCCGATCACTACTTCCACCTCGAAGAACTGCCCTCCCCCGAACTCCCTGAAACCCGGGAAGACTGGATCGCCTTCTGCAACGACAACAACATCGCCATCGACGACGCGGGCACCCTCCCATACGTCGTGATGGAGATGACCGAGCGCCTCACGCTGGCCTTTGCCGAAGTCCGCCGTCGGCCCGACTCCGAAGCCGTCAAGCAGCGGGCGATCACCTACGCGGGGCTGCTCGCCCACTACTCCGGCGACCTGTCCATGCCCCTGCACTGCACCGTCCACTACAACGGCCGCGCCAACCCCGACGGCTCCTCACCGCGCACCGGGATCCACGGCCGCATCGATTCTCTGCCGGGCAAGGTCAATCCCGCTCGCTTCACCGCCGAGCCCCTGCCCGCCCCCTATGTCGCCCAGAACCTGCCACTGATGATGGTCCGCGAGATGCGTGTCAGCAACAGTCACGTCGATCTCTCCTACGAACTCGACGACCGCATCCCGCCCATCGGCGTCACCCAACTCGACGACGAGCAGGTCATCGACTACACCATCGACCGTGTCCGACACGGCGCCCACGCCACCGCTTCCCTGTATCTCACCGCCTGGCGCAACTCCGAAGACCTCCGACTCCCCCGCTGGCTCAACAACGCCCTGCCCCCTCACGATCACCAGCACTAGTCGTGCCGCAGCGCGTCAATCGGGTCCTGCCGTGACGCCTTGACCGCCGGGTACAACCCGAACACGATTCCCACCACCGTCGCCACGCCAAAACTGACCAGGACCGACCAAAGCGTCACCACCGGCATCTCGAGCCCGTCCACCTGGGTGTGCAGCAGCGCCAGTACCCCCGCCAGCGACAACCCGACGCCCACGCCCAACACCCCACCCAGGCCCGACAGCGTCGTCGTCTCGACCAGAAACTGAGCCACGATGTGCCCGCGCGTCGCGCCCAGCGCCCGGCGGATCCCGATCTCCCGCGTGCGCTCGGTCACCGTCGCCAGCATGATGTTCATGATCCCGATCCCGCCGACCAGCAGGCTGATCGACGCGATCGCCACCATCAGCAGGTTAAACAGCCGCTGGGTCCGCTCGACCTGAGCCAGCAGCTCAAGCGGGACCACCATCGCCACGTCGTCCTTGCCCGCGTGCGACAGCTCAAGAATCCGCCGGACCCGATCCGCGATCGGCAGCACATCCTCCTGACGCTCCGCGACCAGAATCAACTCCTGCAACTCCACCTTCGTCGCCTCGAACGACCCCGACCGTCGCCGGATCAGCATGTCGCCGAACTGATTCTCCGCCGCCGGCAACGGGATATGCAGGTCGTAGTTCAGATTCCGCCCCACGTCTGACGTGATGTTTCCGCCCAGCACCCCCGTCTCCGCCAGCACACCGACCACCCGAAACGGCGCGTTGTCAATCGTAATCACGCCCTCCAGCGGGTCCGAGAGCGGGAACAACGCCTCCGCGACCTCCGCCCCCAACACCGCCACGCGACGCCCCTGGGTCATGTCCTCGGACTCGATATAACGACCCCGCGCCACCGTCAACGCCGTCACATCCAACAACTCTGGCGTCGTCCCGTAGACCTCCGCAGGTGCCCCGTAAATCCGCTGCATGACCCGATTCCCCACCCGCTTAAGCGGAACCAGCCGCTCGACCCCATCCACTGTCTCCCGGATCCGATTCAGGTCCGTCCGCAGGATCCCGTACGAAATCATCCGCTGATTCGCGTTCGCCGCGCCCAAATCCTCAGGCGGCTTGCGGCTCTGGAGAATGATGTTGCGTGCCCCCAGCTGAGCGATCTCCTCCAACGCCTTGACCTTCGACCCCTCGCCGATCGCCACCATCCCGATCACCGACGCGACCCCGAAAATGATCCCCAGCATCGTCAGCAGCGACCGCAGCTTGTGCAGCAGCAGATTGGTAAAGCCAAGCCGGAGCGTCTCGAGCAAAAACGTCATCAACAAAACCCGCCGTCAAAAACACAACACGAATCACGCCAGGTAAACATCCAGCATACAGCCCCCGCTCACCCCCCACAGGCCTCGCCACCACCCTCTGTCATGCGAAACTCCTCGATCTCATCAAACCGGATCAGGAACCCCTCCACGATGACACCCTCCGCCGTCACCTCCTCCACCGCGAAAAAGCACCGATCCGTCGTCCGCCTCACCGCCAGTGGCGGGTCATCACCCGCAAACACCGCCCCCCCAAGGCCACCATCCACAGGTTCCGGACCGTCGGACGCCATCATGCCGATACCCTTCACAAAGCCCACCCCGCACGATCCGTGCCCCCCTCGCTCATCATGCAGGGGGTTGAGGTGGGGGGTAAAGCGTAGGCGGAAACCATGCCCGAAGTCGAAATCGGCCCCGAAACCCAGTCCGACACCCGCTGGCACTACGACGTCACCGTCTTCGACCAGGGCAAGACCCACCGCTACGAGGTCTCGCTCTCCTTCGCCGACTACGACCTCTGGTCCCGCGGCTCCAAACCCCCCTCCAAAGTCGTCCACGCCGCCTTCACCTTCCTCCTCGAACGCGAGTCCCCCGCCGAGATCATGAGCAAGTTCGACTGCTCGGTCATCCGCCGGTACTTCCCGGAAGTCGATGAACACCTGCCCAAACTCATCTGATCACCACATCACTGCTCTCAACTCAACATCCCCGTTCACCCCGACAATCACTCGAACAACACGCCACCAAAACAAGGGTCTGAACGCCAGTTCCCTGGACAATCGAATCTCGCTCCACTCACCCTGAAGGAACAGAGCACCCCAAATCTGACCATCAACGTCCAATCGCTTAGTCCCACCTGGCGATAATTCCCCAACCCGATAGTGTCCACCGCCACATTGAATAACTAAATGTTCAACGGGCGTGCTCGATTGATTCTCAACAATCACCCAGCAGACGCCGTCCAACGCTATAGCTTCATCAACAATATTAGCGGCAACGACGAACGGAACGATCATCAATGAACACGCGCAGAACGCTTTAATCAACTGGACCCAACCTAGCCGGTCCCTTATCCAGAGAAGAAGAAGCCAGCAACCGAAGACCGGCATCGAACAGAAGAGAAAGAATGTAAGCAGGCAGATCAATAATCCTGCCATCTCAAGCCATGCCCAACCAGTGAACAGCCACACCACAAAAACAAAAAGCCCGGTAATCAAGACTCCGTAGCACACCCGAAACAATGTCAGCACCCGAGCACTAAAGCGATCCGCTGAGCCACCCACGCAACATCTCACCCCTCCACCCCCCGTACCACCCCCTCCACCATCCGCACCTCGCCCACCTCCTTCTCACTCCCCGCCCCGAGCTCCTCAAACCGCCGCGCCTGGGGCAGCACCTGGCGATCCACCGAACCCGCGAACTTGTTGTAGCAGTCCACCGTCGAGTCGATTGCCTTGCCCAGCCGCTGCAGGTGCGCCACCGCCGTCGCCACCCGCTTGTGCAGCTCCCGGCCGTGCTCCGCGATCTCCCGTGCACTCTCAGCGACCCGCTCCTCCCGCCAGCCCATCGCCACCACCTTCAGCAGCGCCATCAGCGTCCCGGGCGTCGCGATCACGATCCCCTTGCCCATCGCCTCCTCGATCAGCGTCGGACGACGCCGAAGCGCCGGCTCAAGAAACGCCTCGCTCGGGATAAACAGCACCACAAAGTCAGGCGAACGCTCAAAGTTCTGCTGATACCCCTTCGATGACAGGTTGTTGACCTGCGTCATGATCTGCGCCGCGTGTCGATCCAGCTGAACCTCCCGGGCCGCCTCATCCGACTCCTGCATCGCATCCAGATAGGCATCCAGAGGTGTCTTCGCGTCCACCACAATCCGCCGGCCCCCCGCCAGCGCCACCGCCATGTCCGGCCGCTGCTTGCCCACCTCCGGCTTGTCAAAACTCGGCTGCTCCGCGAAGTCGCAGTGATCGATCATCCCCGCCAACTCCGCCACCCGACGCAACTGAATCTCGCCCCAGCGCCCGCGCACCTCCGGCCGCCGAAGCGCCTTGACCAGATTCCCCGTCTCATCCTTGAGCTTGATCTGCGTCTCACCAAGACTCACCAGCTGCTGACGCAGCGCGTGATACGCAGCCTCCCGCTCCTTCTCCATCTTCGTCACCGACTCGCTCTGTTTCGCCAGCGCCTCCCGAATAGGCGTCACCAATCCCTCCACCGCCTTCCTGCGCTCCTCGATCTGATGCAGCCCCTCCTTCTGCTCCGTCTTGAGTCGTTGCCCGGCGACTTTGAGAAACTCATCCGTGCTCGACTTGAGTACATCCCCCGCCAGCGCCTTGAACACACGCTCCGACGCCTCCTGCGACTTGGCCAGCGCCTCCTCCAGCGCCTTCTTCTGCTCCACCAGCCGCTGCTCAAAACCCGCCACCTGCTCGCGCAGCCGTGCTTGCTCAACCTCCGCATCGCGCAACTCACGATCCAGGTCCCCCACCAGGTGCTTCTCGTGCTCCAGCGCGACCCGCCGCTCCTCCGCCACCCGTCTCTGCCGTTCGCGCCCCCGCCACAACACCCCGCACCCCAGACCCAGAACACCACACAAGACGCCAAGTCCAACCAATAGCGTTGTCATCATCCCCCCATCATAAACACAACAGACCCCCGCCCTCTCCGGTTCCCCTCTCGCCGCTGTCTCCAATCAACTCGTCAGCGGCCGACTGCTGCGGCTACGCCTTGAGGTCCACATGCTGATACACCGGCCGCTCGCCCTTGGTTTCGCTCGCCACCTTCTCGACCGCCTCCACCCGCTCCTCCGGCTTCGCGTGGCCCTTCACAGGCGGGGTGTCCAGCACCTCCGCCGTCGTCCCCGCACCGTGCTCATCATCCTTGACCCCGCGCGCCGCCGCATCCTTCTCGACCGCGTCATCCGCAATCCGCTGCGACGACGACAACTCCAACTGGTCCGCCGCCGTCTGCCCGCCTCGTGAATCCCGGACCCGCTTGTCCCGATCCCGCGCGACATCCCGAGAGGTCTCCGAGCTCTGCAACGCGGACGAGGCCAAGCCTTGCTGGATAATGTTCATGGTCGCACTCCAGTAAGAGGGCAGGAACACCCGCTCCTACACCCCATATCGGCAAGATCGGCGTTCACCACCACTTTAAGCCCCACCATCAACCCCACTAAGGCCATGCATAACAGGCTTTTATAGGATTTTACCGCGATTCAGAATGGCCCCTAACCCACAAGCGAGCGCCGCTCGCTTAGGCATCCTCAACGCGCTCGATCAGCCAGTACTCCAGTTCCAGGGGCGTCGAACGACCAAAAATCGTCACGATCACCTTCACCTTGCCCTGGTCCGGCATCAACTCGTCCACCGTCCCCTCCATGTTCTCGAACGGACCATCCACAATCTTGATGTGGTCGCCCTTCGCGAACTCCATCTTCACCTGCGGCTGCTCCTCCGCCGGCTTCGACGCCATCAGCATCTTCTCGATCTCCGGCTCCGACATAGGCGACGGACGACCCGCCGTCCCAATGAAATCTCCCACCCCCGTCGTCTCCTTGATCAGGAAAAACACGTCCTGAGGGATCCGGCCATCGTCCTCCAGCGCCATCTCGACAAAGACATATCCGGGATACAGCTTCTTCTCGATCACGCGCTGCTTCCCGCCCTTGATCGTCTTCTCCTTCTCCGTCGGAACCAGAATCCGGTTCACCAGGTTCGTCAGGTCCTCGATCTTGATCTTGCGCAGCAGCGTCTGACGCACCGAGTCCTCTTTGTTCGACGCCACCCGCAGCACAAACCAGTTCATCCCCGGCATCACCAACGGCTCATCCGCAGGAATCCCGCCCTCCGCAATCGGCGAATCCACCGGGGCCGTCGTCTCTGTCCGCGTCATCTCGTCTGACATCATTCATCTCCGTCCCGCATCCCAGCGGGCGCGTCTCTAAAAATCAACCCAACTCACGAACTCTGAAGAACACCGATCTCCTGGAATAACCAGGAAAACGCCACGTCCGCCGACAACAGGAACGCCGCAAAAATCAGCGTCCCCGAGATCACCACGATTGTCGAGCCCACAATCTCTCGACGAGATGGCCAGTTCACCTTCTTCATCTCCGCCTCGGTTGCGATCATGAACTCAGCCACTGCGGGCTTATTGAAAATCCAGTAGAGCAGCGTCCCAAAAATCATCACCGCTGCAAAGGCCATCCCCGCCTGCCAAAACACCCGCGTGTCCGACGGGATCCCCGACATCTTGCCCCACACCCACGCGATCCCGCACAACACCAGCGTCCCCGCACCGATCGCGCTAAGCAGCCGCGTGTAGTAACCCTGACCCGGCTTGTACAACGAAAATGCCATCGACCAAAGCTCCGTTCAGCAGCCTGCCAAAAACAGGCGACGTTCCATGCTACAGCGTCCCGGGCAACGGCCCGACCTGACTCCCCGATAGCGTCAGACTGCACCTCTACACCATAAACCACCCCCGTCCCCAAGTCCACCCCCGCCAGACCCTCTCACAACCCCAAAACACCTACACATGAAGCCATCAACCCCCAAATCACCTTAGCCCTTGACAGGGCACCCCCCCCACGCCGATACTGTTGACTCTGGTTCGATGCGACACGCGGCCACGCGATCTGCATCTTTACCGTACCGGGCGTGTGCCCGGCGGTCGTCCGTTCAGCAGGTTTGCGGGTACTCTCGTGCATTCGACATCAAAGCGTCAGAACGAAGCTCCCGGCAGCTGCATCACTTTTGGAGCTTCGAGATGAAGATCTACGTTGGCAACATGTCCTTCCGCACCACAGAGCAAGGCCTCGAAGGCCTGTTCTCTAACTACGGCCAGGTCGATGAAGTCGCTGTCATCACCGACCGCGAAACCGGACGCCCCCGCGGCTTCGCTTTCGTGACCATGGGCAGCGACGAAGAAGGCCGCGAGGCCATCGAAGCCCTCAACGGCACCGAGTTCGAAGGCCGTACCCTCACCGTCAATGAAGCCCGTCCTCGCGCCGAGCGTCCCGCCGGCGGCGGTGGCGGTGGCTTCGGCGGCGGCCGTGGTGGCGGTCGTGGCGGCGGCGGCGGTGGCCGTGGTGGCTACGGCGGCGGCGGTGGCGGCGGCGGCGACCGCTGGTAAACCAGCTCGCTAACACCCCACATCCAGAACACATCACCGGCACGCCCCTCAGGGCGTGCCGGTTTTCGTTAACCCGCTATGACATCAGATAAAAAGCACGCCCGGCAGCTCAGAGCGACCGGGCGTGCTGTCATGCAGTGACACCATCTTGGCACAAAAAACCAGCCAGTAAACTGATCTAGACCCGCGGGCCTTTACCTCGAACCAAACCCAGAATCAGACTGACCAAAAACAGTATCAGGAACAGCACAAACAGGATCTGCGCGATCGATGCCGCCCCAGAAGCAATCCCTCCAAACCCAAAAACCGCGGCAATGATCGCAACCACGAAAAAAGTCAATGCCCAGCCAAGCATAAATTCTCCTTTCAGGAATAATCACCACCCGTATCACACGTGCTCAACCCGAGCACTCAGTCACTGAATCTCACGCTTAACCTCACGAACTGCATCCTTCACCTCGTCAGCAGCGTCATCCGCCGCATCCTCGATGTTGTCGCCCGTCTCCTCCATATCCTCACCCGCCCCCTCCATCATGTTGCATCCCGTCAACGCACCCGCAACCGGAAACGCCAAACCAAAGCCCAGAAGCAACCCCAAATACCGACGCTTAGACTTAATCATGCTGGTCACCTTTGTAAAAAGAGTTTAACAAACAACCTACCTTGACTGGATACCAAACTTGACTTGAATACACTAGAAAATTCCCGCACATCATCAATGACTAAAAAAAACGCCACACTCAACAGAGTGTGGCGTCAATCAAAAAAAGCGGGTGATGAGATTCGAACTCACGACATTCACGTTGGCAACGTGACGCTCTACCACTGAGCTACACCCGCAAACAACCGACGTTCCAGCCGGGCCAAGTAAGGTACCAGCCACCCCCACCGATGCAAGCCCCAACCAACCTGAACCCAGTTTCTTCACGAGATAGGGTTGTCCCGTATTGACTGGGCAATCCAGGCAACTACCCTGCACTCGCCTCTGGTGCGAGACGGTTCGGTTCCCCGAAAACGTCTCCTGAAAAGGGAAGCGAGGTGAGTCACGGCCCTTCAGACCGTGACAACTCCTCCGCGGACGCGCCGCCGTAATGGGCTCCTACTCCACAAGGGATAGGTAGGTTCGACCCACACGCCACTGCTCTCGCCCGCAACGGGCCCGAGTGGGAAGGCGGGCCGAACCACAGCCCTGAGCCGGAAGACCTGCCCGAGGCTTGGGCTTCTGTCCTCGCGAACAGGACGGCCCGGGCCACGCGCCGTCTCGTTCTCCCGACGATTCAGCCCAACACCCGGACCACGCGAGGACCCCTCTTCCACCCTCGGGAGTCGGCCTGCGCGATGGCCGGAAAGGTCCCCATGACGCACCCACGGTGCCACCGTTCGGCCGTCGCCTGCGCGATCGCCTTCTCCGCCCTCTTCACCCCCAACCCAGCCCTCGCCGGCCCCTTCTCCGCCCCCTCCAATGACCCCGCTCACCCCATCGATCCCCCCATATCAAGCACCGACCCCCGCATCACCGCCTGGAACGGCTCACTCGCCGACTACTCGCCCTCCCCAGGCGTCAACCCAACTTTCAACGACCCCATCACTGGCTTCGCCTCCCTCGGCGACCTCTACGACCCCAACAACCCGCCCCCTACCGGCGAAATACCACCGTTCTCAGGGATCGAAACACCCTTCTCAGGCGACATCAACGACACCACCGACCCCTACGGCTTCACCGGCATCGACAACCCCGGCTCCGCCACCATCCAACTCGCCCACCCCATCGTCGATGGCCCCGGCTTCGATCTCGCCGTCTTTGAAAACGGCTTCACCACCTCCGCCAACCAGCTCTTCGCCGAACTCGCCTTCGTCGAAGTCTCATCCGATGGCACCACCTTCGCACGCTTCCCCTCCACCTCACTCAACACCCCGGCTGATCTCATCGGCTTCGGCGCCTTCACGACCCTCGACACCACCAACGTCCACAACCTCGCCGGCAAACACGCCTCAGGATGGGGCACCCCCTTCGACCTCGCCCAACTCATCGATCACCCCGCTGTCACCACCGGCAACGTCAACCTCCAAGCGATCACTCACCTCCGCCTCATCGATATCCCCGGCACAGGCTTCTTCACCGACACCCACGGCAACACCATCCTCGACGCACACCCAACCCTCGGCTCCGCAGGCTTCGACCTCTCCTTCAACAACGCCGGCGTCGCCCTCCTCACACCACCCAACGCACTCCCTGGCGATATCAACAACGACAGCACCATCACACCCGACGATATCGACACCCTCACCGACAACTTCGGCAACCCCGACTTCGACCTCACCGGCGACCGCCTCGCCAATCAAGATGACCTCCACCGACTCGTCACCGACCTCCTCAACACACACTTCGGCGACACTAATCTCGACCACGCCGTCGACCTCATCGACCTCTCCACCCTCGCCGCTAACTTCGGCGTCGACTTCATCCAACCACCCGGCTGGGGACTGGGTGACTTCAACGCTGACCACACCATCGACCTCATCGACCTCTCCACCCTCGCCGCCAACTTCGGCAACACCACCACCTCCATCCCCGCCCCCTCATCCCTGACACTGACCCTCCTCGGCTGCCGAGCCCTGCTCCGACGCCAACAACAACAACAAAACCCGCCAAAAAACCAAAAACTACGAGCCCCAGGCGCAAGCCTGGGGTCAGGTAACCCACAACCAACCCACGACCACAAACCAACCCCAACAAACACATACCCCCTCACCCCCGCCCTCATCGCCCTCGCCCTCACCACACCCGCCCTCGCCACCACGACCATCACCTTCGACGACCTCACCCCTCCCGGACCCGACTACTTCACCGGCGCCGGATTCAACACACAAAACACAGACTTCACAGGCGGCATCTTCGCCGGCTGGACCTTCTCCAACACCAACAACACCGCCGACGCCTCCTTCAACAACCAATACGCCGCCTTCACCGGCACCGACCTCTCTGGCGACGGCAACTACGCCATCGCCTTCGGCAACGGCTCCTACATCAACCTCCCGCCAGGCCGTTCACCCGAATCTGCCTACATCACCAACACCACCTACACCGCCCTCACCATCCGCGACGGCAACCCGTTCTCAAAACCCTTCGGCGGCCTCACCGGCGACGACCCCGACCGCTTCACCATCACCCTCACCGCCTACACACAACCCAACGGCCAGGGCGACACCATCGGCACACCCGTCGAAGTCGTCCTCGCCGACTACACCTTCGCCGACAACAACCTCGACTTCATCCTCAACACCTGGCTTGAAGTCGATCTGACCCCGCTCGCTTTGGAAAACGTGGGTGGGGGCTCCATCGGACTCTCCTTCTTCTCCACCGACACCGGCACCTTCGGCATCAACACCCCCACCTACATCGCCCTCGACAACCTCACCCTCATCCCCACACCCGCCTCCGCCACCCTCCTCACCCTCGCCCTCACCGCCCTCACCCGACGGACCTCACGATGACACCACAACACCACCACCAACCAACACCACGAGCCCCGGGCGGAAGCCCGGGGGCCTCTCTCACCAATACATCTCGAGGGTTCACGCTCATCGAACTCCTCGTCGTCATCTCCATCACCGCCACCCTCATCGCCATCACCCTCCCCGCTCTCGGCACCGCACGCCACACCACCAAAGCCATCGTTTGCGCCTCCAACCTCCGACAACTCACCCTCGCTAACCTCGCCTACGCTCACGACCACAACCAACACCTCGTCCCCGGTGCCCCCAACATCCTCCAGAACCTCAGGCGATGGCACGGCGAACGAGACACCCTCGACCAACCCTTCGACCACACACGCTCGCCCCTGCTCCCCTACTTCCAGGTCCCCGCCATCAAAGAATGCCCCACCTTCGACACCCCACGCCCAGGCTTCGAAGCAGGCAACGGCGGCTACGGCTACAACCAACGCTTCCTCGGAACCGACAACCCCGACAACCTCCGCTCCGAATCCTCCGCCAGACTCCATCACGCCAAAGACCCCACCAACACCCTCCACTTCGCCGACACAGCCTTCTCCACCGATGGCGTCGAACTCATCGAATACTCCTTCGCCGAACCCCCCTCCCACGGACCCGGCTTCCCCGCCTCCCCCTCCATCCACTTCCGACACCACCACACCACCAACGCCGCCTGGCTCGACGGACACCAAAGCACCCAAACCCTCAGCTTCACCCGAGCCTCCATCTACGGCGTCTCCCAAACCACCAACCAACAACTCCACCTCGGCTGGTTCGGCCCCGACAACAACACCCTCTTCGACCTCGAATAATCAGCTGCTACGTGCACACCCCACACCAAGGGCCAAGTCGGGCGACCACCAACCCACTCCTGTGCCCCGATCACCGCGCAGCGTGGCTCGGGAACCACAAGCCTCCAACCCACCACCCCCGCCTCTCCACCCCCTAAACTCCACACATGCCGAACCGCACCCCGCCACGTACCGACCCCCTGCACACACTCCGCCCCCAAATCTGCATCGACCGTTGCATCTGCGCCGGCATCCCCTTCACCGAACTCCTCGCCCTCGCCAAAGCCAAAAGCCTCACCGCCGATGACCTCGCCCAACAAACCGGCGCGTCCGCCGGCTGCGGCATGTGCCGCCCCTACCTCGAAACCGCCCTCAACACCGGCGAAACCACCTTCACCCAACTCATGACCACGGCGCGAAAAACAAAAAACTAATATTACCTAGACCGAGTTATTTGAGAGTCTTGCAGCCATGCCTGAAGATCCGAAAGACCCAGAACGAGCCGAACTTCTACTTAACCACCTTGCTAAACCCGAATGGGTATCTCTTGTTAATGAGAAGTATCTAGAAGTCATGCACGACGCATGGTTCTTGTATGAGTTTGATGATGAAGAAGTGGATCCAGACCTCGTCCGTACTTTCTATGGAAACTGGTTTAACTCGATCCATAGCAGCTTAAGTCTCAATGAGTTGGAACGGATGCTCAGTATTCATATCGAAAAGTTCCCATCGCCTTGTGTAGCTATCACCGGCGAGTTAGTTGAAGCCTTCACCGCGTACTTTGAAAGATACCGCGACATAGACCAGGTAGAAGGCGATTACAAACGATTTCTTGATCATGTAAACAGCCGAATGCTAAGAGAACATGATCTGAAAATTAAGGTCTGTAGAGTCACAGATTTACCTTCAAAAGATATGTATCAAACTGATATAGGAACGCGAATGCTCTCTCTAGGTCGCGATTCAGTCTTAGGTGAGTTGGATACATCTGATCTGGGTAAATCAAACACATTGACAGATGAATCCATAAGACTCGACGGATTAGTTTTCTGGTCGCAAGATGATCTAGAACTACGTTGCGACCACATCGAAAGCATACGACGAGTACGCAGTACAACGAGGTCAGGTGATGAATCAGATAATGAGAAGCCCTACGGCGATCTGGTAGTAAGCCTGACAGGAAGAATGACCGAAAAGGCTTCCGAGAACATTTGTTCAGACCTGCTTCCATTGCTTCGATGTGCGATGCGTTGTGCAGCACTTGTTAGCCACGGTTCAGATTATCGTACCGACTTACCCTTATCGATCAAGCTCAGCTGCTTAATAGAGCATAAGCAATTTATTGCAAAATGTATGAAGTTCGCTTATGTAAGTAAAAGTGGTAAAGGGACATTGTCTCGTAGACTCGGAAATGCTGTACGTCTGCTCGCGGAATCTGATAGCCAACAGAATGTTGCTGTCTCGCTTGGCTTGGCAGTCACTGCGATCGATGCTCTTCTAGGTCAGAAAGGCGACAGTGCTACAAAAGTGTTGGCTGAACGCGTAGCTGTTCTAATGGAACCCAAGTTGGAAATGAGGACTTCTGCCGAGCGGTTTGTAGAGAAAATTTATGATAAAAGGTCGGATGTCCTACATGGCCGAGATGTTCAGGGCTCAGATAAGGATTATCAGAAGTCGCGGCTTCTCGCTTCAGGCATTCTTTACTCTGTTTGGTTTAGAAGTGACACGCTTGCCAAGATGGCAGTAGATCATGATACTCCCGAAGATCTTGTTAAAGACTTAAGAAATCTTAAATACACCGAAGGTCAGCCAACTGGAGTACTTCCGATCCCGCAAGTGCAACAACTCTGGAGAGAGAGTAACAAGCCATCCGCTAGTTAGTTAATCTGGGTTCACCCACATGTCTCTTCATCGCTGGCTGTTGCCGCGTCTTGGTTCCAACAGCCCCAGACCCCATCTCCCCACAACCCCGCCCCAATCCCCCTCAGCCCCGATCGTGCGCACAATCAACCGCATTCCGGGGGCCATCGGTCACGTTTGATTGACGAGTCCTGCGCATAAACCCCATGAATCAGCCCGTTTAAAGCCTTTCCACTAGCCCCCAGGACCCCCCTGTGGTCTAATAAAGAACACTTTTGCCTCACGCACGCACCTGGAGAGGGAGCACCATGCGCACATCACACCCATTCCACACCCGATCGCTCATCGCCGCCCTGCCCCTGCTGGCCCTCGCCGTCGCGGCCCCAGCAGACGATTTCCAGTGGACCGGCGCCGCAGGGAACTCCAACTGGAACGACGCTAACAACTGGATTAATCTCGACTTAGGCAGCATCGTCTCCGGGTTTCCCACCCTCACAGACACCGCCACCATCCCCGCCAACGCCACCGCCGGGGGCGGGCAGACCGGCGGGCTCACCATCAACCCCGCCATCACCTTCACCCTCTCCCTCGACGACCTCACCCTCACCAACACCCTCACCAACAACGGCACCTTCACCTTCCAGAACTCCGGCTTCTCCAACGCGGAAGTCCTTTCACTGGAAGGAGTTGTGACCTTCACCGGCGGCGGGACCCTCGAACTCAGTAGCGGCGACACCCGCATCAACGCCGCCAGCCCCGGCAGCTCCCTCATCAACTCAGGCCACACCCTCCGCGCCACCGCCTTCAACTCCGGCAGCATCAACCTCGATATCAACAACACCGGCGGGTTCATCGAAGTCCCGGATGGGTCAAGACTTACCATCAACGGAACCGTCACCGGCGGGACCATCGACAACGGTCCCAACGGCTACCTCCGAGGCGGACTCCTCGCCGACATCACCAACGCCGGCACCCTCGTCGTCACCACCGACGACCGCCGCGTCGCCGGAACCCTCAACAACCCCGGCACCATCACCTACGAAAACTCCGGCTTCTCCAACGCAGAAGTCCTGTTCCTGGAAGGACCTGTGAGCCTCACCGGCGGCGGCTCGGTCAACATGAGCAACTTCGAGGCCCGCATCGACGCAGGCCTCCCCGGCTCCACCCTCCACAACGTCAACAACACCATCGCCGGCCAGGGCGTCATCTCCGTCGAGGTCGAGAACGACAGCGTTATCCGCGCCGAGGGCGGCCGACTCCAGCTCGCCGCCACCGACAACACCCAGGGAATCGTCGAGATCGCAGCAGGCGCGCGCCTCAGCCTCACCGGACCGCTCACCGGCGGAACCCTCTCCGCTCAGCCCGGCAGCACCCTAGACGGTAACGGCCTGGTCGATGTCGACCTCCTCGGCACCGTCACCATCCACCGCGACGACCTCGTCGTCACCGGCTCCCTCACCAACCCCGGGCTCATCACCTACGAGAGCAGCGGGTTCTCCAACGCCGAGCAGCTGGGCCTCGACGGTACCGTCACCCTCGATGGCGGCGGCGTCATCGAGCTGAACTCCGGCGACGCCCGCATCGACCAGATCAACCCCGGCGGCGGCGACCTGATCAACGTCGATAACACCCTCCGCGCTACTGCGGGCAACTCCGGTCAGATCAACGTCAACGTCCAGAACGCCGGAACCATCGAAGTCGTGCCCGGCGCCACCCTGACCCTCGGCGGAGAGGTCACCGGCGGCCTCATCGACATCGCCCCCGGCGCGATCATTAACGGCGGGCTCCTCCGCGACATCACCAACGTCGATACCCTCACCGTCTCGATCAGCGACCGCCCGGTCGCCGGCACGATCAACAACCTAAACACCATCACCTTCGAAAACAGCGGGTTCGCCAACAACGAAGCCCTGCTCCTCAACGATCAAGTCACCCTCACCGGCGGCGGCGAGGTCATTATGACCAGCAACGACGCCCTCATCGCCCAGCAGACCGGCACCGGCGGGCTCATCAACGCCAACAACACCCTCCGCGGGCACGGCACCATCAGCGTTCCGGTCGTCAACAACCACCTGATCCGCGCCGAGGGCGGGCGCCTGAACCTCGCCGAAACCCAGAACACTGCCGGTGACGTGGAGATCGCCGCCGGCGCTCGATTGCACCTCACTGGCCCGCTCACCGGTGGCTCGCTGCACGCCGAGGCCGGCAGCTTCATCCAGGGCAACGGCCTGCACGATGTGGACCTCTCCGGCACCGCGACCATCACCATCGACGACCTGGTCGTCAAGGGCACGCTGACCAACACCGGCACCATCACCTACGAGAACAACGGATTCTCCAACGGCGAGATACTCTTTCTCGACGGCCCGGTCACCCTCGACGGCGGCGGCGAGATCGTCATGAACTCCGCCGACGCCCGCATCGATCACGTCGGCGGGACCACCGGGGGGCTCAACAACGTCGACAACACCATCCGTGTCATCGGCCCCGGCAACTCCGGCACCATCAGCGTCGATGTCACCAACGCCGGCACGTTTGAGATCGAGTCGAACTCAACCCTCAACCTCGGCGGAACCGTCGAAGGGGGCACGTTCGATATCGATGGCGGTGGACGGGTTCTTGGCGGGCTCCTCAAGGACATCACCCTCAACGGCGTGATGACCGTCACGATCAATGACCGACGCGTCGCCGGCACACTCCACAACACTGGCGAGATCACCTTCGAGAACAGCGGGTTCAGCAACCCAGAAATCCTTCTGCTCGACGGCCCGGTGGAGATCTTGGGTGGCGGGGATCTCGATATGAACAACTTTGAAGCCAGGATCGGCGAAGTCCGAGGCAGCGGCGGGGTGCTGACCAATACCCACAACACGATCCGTGGGCAGGGCTTTCTTGATATACCGGTCATCAACAACGATTCGATTCAGGCTGTTGGCGGCAGACTCACCGCTCAGCAGGATCTGACATCCCTGGGTGGGGGCTCGGTCTTCATCGCTGCGGGTTCGGAGTTTGAGTTCAATGGCTCCCTGATGCAGCAGCGATCCCTCAGGTTGCAGGACCCGACCGCTGTGTTTGATTTCAACGGCGATCGGCTTGAGGTCGGCACGATCGACGGCGGCTACCTGCACGACCAAGGAACGCTGGCGATTCGGCGGTTCGGCTCGGGACGAGGTGGCAGCGGGCCCCAGATCTCGGGCGACTACAACCAGCTCAATACCACGGTGAACCTCGAGTTCCTGATGAACGGCAACGAGTATCGTGACATCGTCGTGATCGGCGATGTCACGCTGGCTGGAACATTGAGCCTGGTGGGCCTCGACTTCACCGCCATCGGTGGCGAGGTCTATCCGCTGATGACGATCGACGGGACGCTAACAGGCGCCTTCCTCGGTCTGGACGAGGGTGCCTTCGTCGATAACATCGGCGGGGCGGACCTGTTCATCACCTACCTGTCCGGCGACGGCAATGACATCGCGTTGTTCGCCATCCCCGAGCCCACGGCGGCGGTGCTGCTGGGGCTGAGCGCTCTGGTCGTTCGCCGTCGGGCGACCTGATCAGGACGCAGGCAGATGGCTAGCGAAAAACCGGTGCCAGTTCCCCGCGAAGAGCCGGTTGATGGCCTCATCGCTCCAGCCTCGGGTTTCGAGCAGGGCGCCGAGTTTCGGCAACTCGGCGTAGCGATCAATCCCCGTTGGCGTGTATTCGAGACCGAACCCGCCATCCATGTCAGTGCCTAACGCAACGTGGCGATCCGAGCCGGTGAGCTGGGCGATGTGGTCCAGGTGATCGGCGGCATGCTCGATCGAGCAGTGCTCGCGCGGGGTCTCGGGTGCAAAATCAGATACGAGGTAGGGGCCGTGCAGCGGTAGGCCGATCACGCCCCCGCGCTGCGCGATGGTCTTGATGACCTCATCGGGAAGATTCCGCTGGCACTCGGGGACCAGGGCGCGAGCCCCGCAGTGGCTGGCGTAGATGGCCCCGCCAAAACGATCGATCGCCTCATACAGCGACGTGTCCGACAGGTGCGTCAGGTCGAGGGGCATCCCCAGCGCCTCGATCTCGGGCAGCAGCCGACGGCCTTCCGCTGTCAGCGGGCCATCGACATCGTTGGGGTGATGGTTGTAAGGCTCCGACGGGGTGCCGTGGGCGTGAGTCGAGCGACCGAAGTGCGCGAGCATCAGGGTGCGTACACCCTGGGCGTGCCAGCGGTGCAGGTCATCGAGGTCGCGAACCGGGTCGGTGCCCTCGAAGGTCAGGAGGATGGGCAGCGGCTGGTCATCGGTGAGCGGGGTGGGCGTGTCGAGGGCGGGCAGGTCTCGGGTGGTCGTGATGATGCGCAGGATGTTTCGATCTTCGAGGCAGCGGGTGTAGTCGAGCTGCGCCGCCGCCATGGCGTGGGCACCGTCCTGATCGGGGAAGTCGAGCGACCCGACAGCCTGGCCGGAGCGCGACCGCCAGGGACGAGCCCGGGCAATCAGGGTGGTGACGACAAGGATCGCCCCCGCAGCCCGGAGATCGGGGAGGGAGACCGTGGCGGTGTCGAAGGGCCGGTTGGGGCCGCGCGGTAAATCCGCCTCGGCGGCCCGGATCGCTTCAAGGGGCTGCGTGATGGCCCGGCGGATGCCCAGGGCGTTGAGTGCGAGGTCGAGATGTCCGTCGATGAGGGGCCGCAAGTCGTTTCCTCAAAGTATGTTCCTGCTGACGAGCGATGACAGATCGGTCGTGACCACGATCCTCTCGGAGAGGAGCTTTCCGGGCAAGGCAGGGGGATGAGATGATGAGATGTCGAGTTGCTATCGGATCAGTCGGCTTCATCAAACGGCGTGTACGAGAAGCCCGTCAGAATGACTTCGACGGGCTGTCCATCGGTCGGCGGGTCTCCCAAGCCCTGTCTGTCTGCGTTAAGCAACCAGAGATTGATACGCACCGAAGTGGTGGGACTAGGACGCGGGATGGTGATGGGGCCGGTTACTTCGCCCGCCGGGTTGCCTGTGGTGCGTGGCGGGTTGCTGGCGTCGTACGACCACGCAGCGATCAGCCGATCGGCGTCGGGCCCCTGGTCGCCGATATAGCTGGAGCAGGTGATGCGATCGGGTGTCCAGCGGATGACGTGCGTTGAGCCCTCGCCCTGGAGATCAATGGTCTCGGCCCGGTAGCGCTCCCGGTGCCGTTGGCCCTCGACCCCTCGCGTGGGATGGACCGAGTAGTGCAGATTCGGCGCATCAGCTTCTGCCCATCGGGTCAGTTCGATGTCGATCTCGGAGTTGGCGTCGGTGGCCCAGGTGTGATGGTCCCAAGTGAACAGGCCCAGGACGGCGTTTGGGTCGAGGTGTTCAGTGCCTGGCGCAAGTCGGAACTCATACGTACCGTAGCCAACGGGCCAATCTGAGATGATCTCGCTGCTAAGCCAGCGGCCGTCACGCTCGTGCAGACGCAAGTGCAGAAAGCCATCGTCGTCCACCCAGACCTCGGTGGGCTCGTGGGAGAAGTGATTGGGCCCAGGCCCCGCAGGCTCCGGGGTATGCTTGATCCCCCAGGTATAGCCCGCGAACTCCATGCGTTTAATGACCTGCTCCTGAGCTTGGGTCAACGTCGTCATGCAGAAGACCATGCATACGATTGACAGAGAAAAAAAGTGCTTATTCAAGAGACGCCGTGAGTTAAGTTCATCCATTGTTCAGAACAAAGGTAGCAAGTTTAATCCTCATCCGACATGAGCGGCCGTTCGACGCGGGAACAGTTTGGCGGAGTCGCTAGTATCCCCCATATGAATGATGCAGTTGAGCCTAACGGGACGGACGGGGTCGAGAAGGTCGTCATCATCGGCTCCGGCCCGGCGGGGTGGACGGCGGCGATCTACGCGGCCCGAGCGAACCTCAATCCGCTGGTTTATGAGGGTTTCCCCAAGCAGACGCCGTCGATCGTGCTCCCCGGCGGGCAGTTGATGCTGACGACCGAGGTCGAGAACTACCCCGGATACCCCGATGGCCGCACCGGCCCGGACATGATGGGCGATTTCAAGAAACAGGCCGAGCGATTCGGCACCCGGGTCATCATGGCGGACATCGACACGGTCGATTTCTCCCAGCGGCCCTTCGTGCTGACCTCGGGGGAGACCGTGATCAAGGCTCACAGCGTGATCATCGCGACCGGGGCGACGGCCAACTGGCTGGGACTCGACAGCGAGATGCGTCTGGCCCAGATGGGTGGCGGGGTCAGTGCCTGTGCGGTCTGCGACGGCGCGCTCCCGGCGTTCCGGGATCAGCCTCTCGGCGTCGTGGGCGGGGGCG
The DNA here is from genome assembly GCA_040222855.1 of Phycisphaeraceae bacterium. Lineage (NCBI taxonomy): Bacteria > Pseudomonadati > Planctomycetota > Phycisphaerae > Phycisphaerales > Phycisphaeraceae > Phycisphaeraceae bacterium. The sequence continues at coordinate 560,798 of JAVKCD010000003.1, forward strand.
ATACCGCGATGGAAGAAGCCAGCTATCTGACCAAGTTTGCCAGCAAGGTCTACATCATCCACCGCCGTGACGAGCTGCGGGCCTCCAAGACCATGCAGGATCGCGTACTGAGCAACCCAAAGGCCGAGGTGCTCTGGAACAAAGGCGTCGTCGAGGTGCTCGGCGAAGAGCGGATCACCGGCGTCCGGCTCAAGGACACCGTGACGGGCGAGGAATCGACGCTGGACCTCGGCGGCCTGTTCATCGCCATCGGGCATACCCCCGCAACCAAGTTCCTGAGTGACTCGGGTCTCGAGTTCGACGACGGCGGGTATCTCAAGGTCGAAGGGTCCGGGACCGACACGAATATCCCTGGCGTCTTCGGCGCGGGCGATGTCAGCGACTCGGTTTACCGGCAGGCCGTCACCGCAGCCGGCATGGGCTGCAAAGCGGCCATCGACGCCGAACGCTGGCTCGCGGATCAGGGGATCGAGTAACCCCCCCGCGAGCCTCGCCGCCATGCATACGCCGCGCATCGACGGTGGTGGCTCGATCGCTGAATGAGGGTAAATCCCCACTGCAATCAACCGACTCTTTCATCGTTAGACAAGCATCTAGCGATGAAAGGGTTGAGCCATGACACGGAACTCACTCAATGGGCTGATTGACTTGGCCTTGGCGGGTCTGATGCTGGGGCTGCTGCTGACGGGTTTGGGGATGGCGTATGTGTTGCCCGCAGGGACGGGGCACTCGGCAACGCTCTGGGGGTTGAGTCGACACGGCTGGGGAGAGGTACATCTGTGGATGAGCTACACGGTCGTAGTGCTGGTGGGTCTGCACCTGGCGGTGCACTGGGGCTGGGTGCTGATTACAGCGCGGCGCGGCGTTTGGCCTGCGGCGAAGGGCTGCCCGTCGCTGGGGACCAAGGTTGTGACAGGCCTGGGCGCGGCGGCGCTGGTGATCGTGTTCGTGCTCAGTCTGGGTTGGTGGGCGACGGAATCGGTCATCCACAATGAGCGCGGCGAGGGCTGGCGGCATGAGGTGGGCGTGGTCCAGACCGATGCTCAGGATCTCCACGCAGATAACGAGCAACGGCCTAGGCGGAGAGCCTGGGGCGAGGGTCAGCGGAGTCGGTAGACCGCGGCCAGGATCGCGTCGGGGCTATCGGCGTCGGGCTCGGCCTTGAGGGCTCGATCGATCAGCACTTCGGCGGTCGCCCGCTGCTCGCCGAGGCGGATCAGGATCCCCGCGGCTTCCTCGGCAGGCCCGGAGAGGCCCGACGGTGAGGCCAATGGTTTTGTGGGGACAGCGGGTCGGTCGGGGTCGGGGAGGGTGAAGCGATCGACCTTGCCGGAGAGGGTGGCAATGATCGTCTCGGCGGTGCGCTTACCGATCTCGGGGAGCCGCTGGAGAGTCGGGAGATCGCGGTGGGTGATGGCGTTGGCGATGGCCGATGCGGGTAGTGCCATCGCACGGAGTGCTTTGCGGTGACCAATGCCCTTGCAGGTGATAAACAGCTCGAAGAAGGCGCGGTCGTCGGCGGTCGCGAAGCCCAGGAGGCGGGGCATGAAGCTCGTGCCCTGGTTCTGGCTGTCGATGATCATCAGGGTGTGCAGGGTGATGTCGCCGCCGAGGCGGTCTTCGAGGCGTTCGGCGTCGGCGGCGGGGACCAGGACGTCGAGGCTCATCGGGCCTGAGCGCAGGGTCACCCGGTCGGGGGCGACACGCTCGAGATGACCTGTGATGCGGCTGATCATGCCCGTGAGTTTACCCACGAGGGGTGCTGAGGGTTGCAAGGTGTCAGCCGTAGCGGGATGGCGTTACCTTGGTGGCATGAACAAGCAGAGCCTGATGTTGTTGCTGGCGGCGGTCGTGGGTCTTGGCGTGATCGCGGATTCCGGGATGGGTCAATCAGACGAACCGCTGGATTTTTCGAGGTACGAGGGCGTCACCCGACCGATGCAGCAGGTCAGGCTGTCGGCCCCGACAGACGGAATAGTTGACGCGGTGCTCATCAAAGAAGGGGCGATTGTCACCGTCGGGCAGCCGCTGATTCAGATGGATGATGAGGTTCAGCGGCTGGCGGCCGAATCGGCCAAGCTCCAGGCAGAGAGTACGGCTCAGATCGAGCGAGCCGAGTACGCGGTCAAGGAGACAGAGATCCTGGTCGATCGGATCCAGCAGAGCTTCGAGCGCGACGCGGCGAGCGAGTGGGAGGTCCGGCGGACATCGCTCAATCGTGACCAGGCCAAGGCCGACCACAAGCTGGCCATGGACAACCAGAAGCTGGCGATCAAGCGGTACGAGCTGGAACTGGCACGGCTTGAACGCTATCGGATTGACGCACCGTTCGACGGCGTGGTGCTCCGTCGGCTGGTGGAGCCGGGCGCGACCGTCCAGCGTGAGGACGAGCTGCTGATCGTCGCGAGCCGAAGCCCGATCCGGGCGGACATCCACCTGCCAGCCCGCGTCTACGGGGCTTTGAAGGTCGGTGGGCAGTATCGGCTGATCGGATCGACGCCCGCCCCCGAAGAGCTGGTCGGCGAGCTGACGGTGGTGGACGCGATGATCGATCCGGCCAGCCAGACATTCCGGTGCATGTTCGAGATCGACAACCCGGACGGCGCCATCCCGGCGGGGTTTGTGGTACGGCTGGGGTCTCTCGACCCGATCGAGTGAGTTCTATTCGGGGGCAAAGCCGAGGTGGCGTTCGAGCCAGTGGTCGTGTTCGAGCACGGCTTTCCGCTGGGCACGGGCAAGACGCTGCGCCCGCGACTGCGCTTGGTTAAACAGAAATCGTGTCGCCGATGGCTTGTTGGCGTAGCGGGTCAGCAACGCACGATCGACTCGGCGGGAATGGCGTTTGATCAGCTCGTCATCCAGGGAAATGAAGCAGACGGCGGAGCCGGGATCGCCCTGCCGGCCGGCACGACCAAAGAGCTGGCGATCGATCCGCCGGGTTTCGTGCCGTTCGGTGGCAATGACCGCGAGCCCGCCCGACTGGGCTACGTTCTGCGCGAGCTTGATGTCGGTCCCGCGACCGGCCATGTTCGTCGCTACGGTGATGCGGCGAGGCTCGCCGGCGCGGGCGACGATCTCGGCCTCTTCTTCGTGGCGGACCGCATTAAGCACCTCGTGCACCAGACCCTGGGCCGTGAGCAGCGTGCTCAGGTGTTCGGAGGCATCGACCGAACGCGTGCCGATCAGCACGGGACGGCCAGCGGCATGGAGTCGGCGGGTCTCCTCGACCACAGCATGCCACCTCTCATCGCTCGATGCGAAGACGCGATCGGGCTGCTCATCGCGGATGCAGGGCTTGTTGGTCGGGAAGCGCACGCTCACGAGGCGGTAGACCTCCCAGAACTCGTTGCGCTCCTCCCACGCCGTGCCGGTCATCCCCGAGAGGTGCTCGTACATCCTGAAAAATCGCTGGAAGCTGATGCGAGCGAGCGTTTCCTTGGCTGGTGTAACATCGATGCCTTCCTTGGCTTCGACGGCCTGATGCAGACCATGCCGCCAGCTGCGATCGGGCATCAGGCGACCGGTGGACTCGTCAACGATGACGATCTTGCCCTCGCGGACGACGTAGTGCTGCCCGCTGAGGAAGAGTTCCTTAGCGGACAGTGCCTGATGGACGAGTTCGTCGCGCCCGCGAGGCGTCGACCAGACGCCTGAGAGATCGAGGGCCTCAGCGAGTTCGGCGGCATGCTCACGGCCCGCGCGGGTGAGGTTAATCTCGCGGAAGCGTGCATCGACGCGGTAGTGTTGATCCCGCTGGAGATTCTCGGCGAGCTTGACAGCCTGCGCGAAGGCTTCGGCCTGTTCCTCGTTCTGGGCTTCAGCGGAGATAATCAGGGGCGTGACGGCCTCATCGATGAGAACCGAGTCGGCCTCATCGACGATCGCACGGGAGAGCCCGCGCTGGACGAGGCCTCTGCCGTGGGCACCACGGCCAGAAGTAATCGTGTCCACGAGGGTCGAAGCCAGCCCACGCTGACTGCCCTGCTTGAGTCGATCGCGGAGGTAGTCAGCGGCGACCTCCTTGTTCGTGAGGTAGGTGATGTCGGCGAGATAAGCCTCCCGGCGGGCGTCGTCGCGCATCTCACCATCGATGGACGCGACACGCAGCTGCGCCTTGCGGTAAAGCGGGGCCAGCGTCTGGGCGTCACGCTCGGCGAGGTAATCGTTGACGGTGATGACGTGGCAACCGCGGCCGATCCAGCCAGCGAGGATCGCCGGGAGCGTGGCGATCAGCGTCTTGCCCTCGCCGGTAGCGACCTCCGCGAGTCGAGCATCCATCATCGCCAGCCCGGCGGCGACCTGAACGACGAAGGGGCGGAGCCCGAGCGTACGGTCGGCCAGCTCGACAACCAACGCCAGTGCAGCATCGGTGTGAACCTGCTCAGCTCGACCGCGACGAAAGAGCGTGCGCAACTCATCGACCTGCTGATCGAGCGCGGGGGATGCGGCGGTACGGAGGGCCTCGGCGGTCGCGTGGACCTGCTCCGCTCGACGAAGGTAAGCAGCGGTGCGCGGGATCAGGGAGACCACGCGCGCACTGGCGGTGTTCCAGAAAGCATCGAGACCACGCGGGAGCTTGGGAGGCTTGGCCGGTCGGCTGAGATTCCGCCAGAGCTGACTGGGCGGAGGCGCTTCGTGGTCAAGTTGGGCGGGTTGCGTGGCGATCACAGCCCGAAGCGCTCCTGCAGCAGCCGCGCGACGGCATCCCACCACTGAGCCAGCAGCGGGCGATGACCGATGGCGAATCGCCCCACGATGCGCTGTCCGGGGCGGAGGTTCGCGGCGAGCGCATCAGTCGGCGTGATGCGAACTTCAAAGAATGGCTGCGCGGCGCGGCGCTGGTTGGGGTCTTCGGGGTCGGTCGCCATGAGCCCGCCAGCGTTCATCGAGAGTGCGGGGCTCGGGAGATTCGACTGGGCTGCGGGCGCGACCCGGGTGATGTCCCCGGTGAGCGTGTGCTCCGGGAGGCCGGCGACACGAAGCTCGACAGCGAGGTCGCCCACGAGATGACGATCGAGCAGGCGCGGGCCGAGTCCCTGATCGGCGATAATGCGGATGTCGAGCGTGGACACATCAAGCAGCGTGCCAAGGGGCTCGCCCTGCTTGAGGAATCGGCCCGGCGTCAGGCCATCGGCGGGGTCCCAATCGCCAGCAAAAGGTGCCTCGACGGTGAGATGACTGACCTGCTCGGCAACTCGGTCGAGCCGCTGAACCAGAGCGCCTCGCTGCTCCTGAAGCGCCTGGGTCTGGGCGGTCGATTCGGTGCGCGCCTGAGCGAGCTGGAGATCGAGCTGGCGAAGCTGGGCGGCAAGCTGCTTGTGCCGACTCATGAGTTCGGGATTCTCAGCAAGCAGCAGTGTGTCATTCTGTGCAAGACTCGCTGACGAAGGGGCACGTTGAATCAGGAAGCCATCGGCACCGGCGACGATGGTCGCGCGTTGCCTGGCCTCGACGACGCCTTCGGCTCGGCCGTGCTCCGGCGCCGGGATGATCGCCAACGCGAGAAGGATCAACGCGATCGGGGCCGCCGTCGTGGCGACAGACCTTGATCGTGTACGCGTGAGCTCCGGGCTCGTCGCGAGGTACTTGATCCACTTGCCAAGCGGGACGAAGACGAATCCGATGATGCCGGAGATCGCGAAGATCGCCCCAATAAAGAAGAACTGATCCGCGACGAAGAGGATGATCGTCACCATCAAAAAGATGCGGTAGATGCCCGAGAGGATGGCGTAGCTCAGCAGCCAGGGCGCTTCGCCGGGTGTGTGAGCGGGGTTGAACGGGCGGCGGACAGCGTAGGCGAACTTCTTGACGAGGTAGTACAGATAGTCCTTGGACCGCTGCATGAGGTTGGGGACCTCGAGCCCGTCTGAAAGCATGTAGTAGCCGTCGAAACGGATCAGCGGGTTGGCGTTGAACAGGATCGTCGAGACGCCTGCGATGAACATGATGTTGTAGGCCAGCGCGTGAATCGGCACGCCGTAGAAGGTGGTCTGCGCGTTGGTGCCGGCCCACACGATGGTCGCGATGGCGGCGGCGGCGAGCTCGAAGTACATGCCCGCGGCTCCGACCCAGAGCCGATGCCACTTGTTGCGCAGCGCCCAGGCAGAGGACGCATCGACATAGGGCACCGGCACGAAGACCAGCAGCATGATGCCGAGCGTGTGGACCTCCCCGCCAGCGTGGCGCTGCTGACCGAAGTGTTTGCAGGCGAAGCCGTGGCCCATCTCGTGCCAGAGCTTGATCACGACGATGGCGATATACAGCCAGAACAGGTTGCGGGGTGCGATGATCGATGACGCCTGGTCGATGAGCATGTCCGCCCGGCTGATGGCGACGAACAGACCGGTCATCACCAGAAGCGCCCAGAAAATCAGGCCGATCGGCCCGAAAGCCCAGCGCGTCAGGTGCACCCAGCGGTCGAGGAAGTTGTCGGGGTCATAAAGCGGGATGCGTGCGAACAGCAGGTTCATCAGGTAGCCGGTGACTTCGCGCCGGCGACGCTCGCGATAACGATCGAAGATCCCCGCAGTATCGGCGGAGACATCCGCATCGAGCAGATTGGCCGTGTAGAGCTGGCCGACGATCTGAATGGCCTCGCCCTGCGTGAGCGCCGTGTCGCCAAGCTGATCACAGCAGGCGTCCCAGACCTGACGGATGGTTCGGCGTCCATCGAGCATCGCCACAAAGCGATACGACGGCTCATCCAGACGGAAGAACTTGTTGTTGGACGGGTCGCGGATCACATGCCAGAGTCGGCCACGATAGTGCTGCCGGTAGGTCTCGACTTGGGGTCGCATGCGCGGTGCCATCTCGGCAACGCGGTACCAGGACTCGGAGAACAGGGGGCGTCGGGAGGACATGGCGTGGTGCTTAGACCCAGAGCTTCATGCGGAGCCATCGGATCGCGTCGCGCGTCCAGATGTAGATCAGAGGTCGCTGGCCGGCATCGATCTTGCCGACGCCTTGCATTCCCGGCTGGAGCGTGGCGTCGGGCTCATCAAACCGCAGGCGGACCTTAAAGACATTGCGACCTTCGACGACCTCCGCAGCGGGGTTGATGCGATCAACCGTGAACGGCAAGTACTTGCCAGGACTCGCCACTGAGGCGAACAGCCCGGTCTGACCCGGCTCGACCTCGTTGATGCGCGATTCGGTCACCGATAGCTCAGCGTACAGATCGTCGAGCGGAGCGATCTCAAACAGCGGTTGCCCCAACTCGAGCGCGACGCCGATCTGCTGCTTGAGATCACCCTCAATCACCACACCCGGGACCGTCGATCGGATCGACGCCTGCTCGATGCGGTAGGCGATGAGGTCAGCGCGGGCCCGGGCTTCATCAATCCTGGCCTGGGCGATCTGAAGCTCCGCGATCTCGCCATCCCGGCGGGCGGTTGCCAGGTCCTTCTCAAAACCCTCGATCTCAGCCAGCAACGAGGCTCGTTCGAGATAGAGGTCGGCGGTGTCCAGCGTGGCCAGAATCGTGATGTGCGGGATGACCGTGTCGCCAGGCTCGACATTCACCGTGGCGAGATAGCCGGCGAAGGGTGCCGAGACGATCTGCCGCTGGGCGGCCTTCACAACAAACGAGCCATCGACTCGATACCGCGCCGGATAAAGCGTCGCGATCAGCAGGAAGGCCAGCAAGCCGATCGCCGTCAGCTTCGCCCAGGTGTGCCGAGGCCCGACCAACTCCCCCACGTGCCGACGCGCCCACGCAGCTGCCCTAGCCCCGAACCAGCGGTCCGATCGCGATTGGCGGATCAGCGTCGGCGCGAGCAGGTCGGCGGCCAGCCGTAGGCCCTCGACCTGCCGGAGCGTCAGCGACTGATCGGACGGTAGTTCGATCAGCAGCACCGCCTCGGGCGTGCCTTCTAGCCGGAGTGGCAGCGCGAGGATTCGTGATGGCCCGTGTTTTTCCGAGAGCTCTGCTGTCGCACGAGAGACATAATCCGCCTCGGGAGACGCCGGCACGAGAATCTCGACGTCCTGGTCGAGGCACTCCTCCATCGCCGACTCGATGTCCTGGACCACGCGCATCTTGCGATTGAGTTGCTCGGTCTGGCTCATCGCCAGCAGGTGGATGTAACGCCCACGAAGAATGCCTAGTGAGACACGCATGGCTTTGGTGCGCTGCGCGATCTCGTTGCACGCCGCCATCGCGGCAGCGCGGAAACGATCGTGCTCCGCGACGGTCGCGAGCAGCGAGACGGCCCCGCCCATGAGTTCGAGATCGGCCTGCTTTCGCTTGAACGTCTGCCGCAGCTCAAAAAGACTGACTCCCGCAGCGGCAAGCTCCAGACGACGCAGAGATTGCTGGGCGCTGCCCGGGTTGCTGTCGCCAAGTAGATAGACCGCAACGCCACGAACGTCGTTCTCGCCACGCAAGGGCAGCAGCGCGACATGACCGGTCGGCGATCCGAGGTAGAGCCCGCTGGTGTCCTGATGAGGCATCACCCGGGGCTTGCCGTCGGTCAGCACAGCGGAGACGTTGGGCATGGCATCGGCAAGCCAACGCGGGCGGCGGGGCTCACCAGCCTGAGGTGCCGGGTCCAGTGCCAGGACCTCGACCACGCCCTGCCGTTCGGGTCGGAGCATCGCGCCAGCAAGTGCCAGCCCCGCGGCTCGCTGGGCTGCCAGGAAGCGCGCCAAAAACTGGTCCGGCGGGCCGTCGAGGCCGAACGGGTCTTCAGAATGCTGTTGCGTAGACGCGGCAAGGTCACCGACGCCGTGGACAGAGGTAGACATCAGCCACCGGTTGGCGGGCACTCACCACGAGCGAGGCCCTGGATTCTCCCTACCCATCCTATCGGCAATCCGCAGGAATCAGAGCGAGAGGACCCAGCTTCACATCATCTTCACCACAGCCCAAATGGGCTCTCGTCGTCGTCTGCGGTGTCCGACTCGAGCCAGCTTGCGCTGGAGGTCGTTGTGGAGCCAAGGGTTGTCTGCCTCGCACTGGCCCAGCGATGAGCCGCCTCGGTCTGTGCGAGGTTGCTGGATGGGGCCGGCGTATCGGTCTCGGCGGTGAGTGCGGGGGCCGGGAGAGGTCCGGTAAGCTCGGTGTCGAAGTTCGAGGCCAAGGTGGAGAGGTCGATGAGATCGACAGCGCCGTCGCCGTTGAAATCGCCTGCGGGTCCTGGGTCACCGAAGTTCGAAGCAAGCGTAGACAGGTCGATCAGATCGACGATCCGGTCGCCGTTGGTGTCACCGGGAAGCACGCCGTAGCTGTAGACAAAACTGCCGCCTGGCAGACCATCACCCGATGCCACAGAAACACCATCAAGCCACTCGCCGTCGAGGCTCACGCCCTGACCATCGACGATCGAACCGATCGCCTGCTGGAGCATATAGTTGCCCGTGCCTGGAGGCGCAGCGAGTGTCCATGTCGCCGTCATGGTGGCGTCGTTGAAGGTGAAGTCAATCACGCTACCACCCAACACCAGATCGCCCTGAGTCACAAAGACCTCCTCGGAGAACACCAGTGAGATGGTGTTGAGATTCGACCACGGCAAGGCGTCAAGTTGATCCGCACCCGTCGGCATCGAGTAGCCCAACCCACGACCCGGATCGATCTGATCGAGGAACGAGGTCGACCATGAACTGGAACCAACCACCACCTCGGTGACCACCGGCGGGTTGTCGGTCGGGATGTCAGCGAGCTGGGTGGCACGGACCGCGTCGGCAACCACAAAACCACCTGGTGGGGATGAGCTGGCATCAAGGATGATGAGCAAATCACCCGCGGGAAGATCATGGACGCCAAGAGATAACCAGCCATCTCCGGTGGAAGAGGATGGATCGATGTCAATGATCTGAAGACCCTCATCGGAGATGAAGCGATACGTTGCGATGTCACCCAGGAAGCCCGCGATGGCGGTTGGGATGAGCGCGTCAAGCTCGTAGCTGCCCGATGCTAGGAGTGACAGCGTCCACGTCGCTGAGTTCGCGTCGCCCGTCGCTGCTGCGTGTGCATCGGAACCCTCGAAGCCAACGCCAGTGAATGGCGACCAGGTACCAAAGAGCTGATTGCCAAAGACCGGCTCGATGTCTTCAATCACCACGCTTAGGCTTTGTGGCATTGCCTGCGCTAGCGATGACGCCAGGCTCTCGGTGTCCTCGGCATTCACCGAGACCACTCGATACGTGTAACTCTGGCCGTTGACCACGGCGGAATCCAGATAGACGGGGTAGGCAACCGGATCAAGCGTCAGACGATTGAAGTCGCCGCCCGGGCTGTCCTGTCGTTCGACGTGGTAGCCAACAATCGAGACATCAACAGGGGCCTGCCAACTCAGCACGACCTGACCGGGGAAGCTCTCGGCGACCACCGACGTCGGCGTATCCGGACGATCGATCGGCTCAGAGCCCAGGAACGTGAGGGCCGCGGCCATGATCGCGTGGCGGTCGGCCTGATCGGTGATCGCCTCGAACGGGAACGCGAGCATCACCAGCCCGCCTTGGCTTCCCAGAGTCGCCTCCGACTGGATCGCCGCTGTCCCGCCGGTGGCGTAGGTCAACGCGGCCTGCGAGAGACCGGTCGCGCTGATCACGTCGGGGGAGTTCACGTCATAGACCAGGTCGCCGTCGTCGAACGACAGCGAAATCCCGGCGAAGATCGATCCCGCAGTGCCCGAGGCGTTGTAAGTGTTCGCGTCATCCGAGACATAATCCGCGCGGAGCGTGTTGGTAAAGAAAGCCGATCCGTTCCCGAGCGCATCGAGGTCCCAGCCGATCTCAGAGCCCGACAGGAAGAGGTTGCCACCAGCGCTCACAAAGTTGCCAACCAGCGTTTGCTCGGTGGCATTGAACGTCGCGTCCGCTGAAGACTCCTCGCCAAGCACCCAGACCACGGTGGTGTACTGCGACAGGTCCACAGCGCCGGAGATCACCGCGTCGTTCTGGACCGAGTCAAAACCGATGCTGCTATCTGCGGCGAAGATCGCGTCGGCGTGCTGGATGGTGTAATCGAACGTGTTCATCCACTGCGGGCGGACACGGTCGATCACCGCTGAGCCGATGAACTGCTCGCGCACATTCAGCGAGCGGTCGTACCGGTCAAAGCCATTGACAATCAGGATCGCCGAGTCATCGGTCTGTCCCGGATTCGCCGCGACCACGGGCGAGTCCAGCGAGACCCCGCCATCGTTCACCGCCAGCACGCGGAAGTAGTGGACGCCGTTGCCCGGATCAAGATTTGTGAATGTAAATGAGGTGCTCGCCCCGCCAGCGACGAACGTCCCTCCATCGAAGCCGTACCCGTCGAAAGAGGTCTGAATGAGGTAGCCGGTGGGCGCTGCGCCGTTGACGCCACCCGAAACAGGGACATCCCAACTGACCGTCACTTCACCCGCCGAGTTGGTTCGTGCCGCGGTGTTGGTCGGAGCCTCGGGGGGCTCGACCGTCGAGGCGATCGTGCCAATCTGATCGAAGTACTGCATCATCGCGTGGACCTGCGACCGCGCGATCCATTGACGCACCTCGGGGTCACGCATCAGCTCGGTATCGAGCTGACTGTCGTGAAACGCCGTCTCGATAATGGTGGCGTCGAACTCGTTATTAATCCTGAAGTTGCTGATCTCGCCGAAGCTGGACGCGAAGACATTGATCGAGCGGTTAGACCAGAGGTGTTCGAGTGCTGGGGTGCCGATGGCCTGAAAATCATCGTTGATGGCGGCACCGGTGAGTTCGGCCCAGAGAGCCTGGTTGGGGGTGGCTGCTCCTGAGCTGGTGTTCAGCAGGCCAACAGCCCCACGGCCCCCACCAGCGTTCGAGTGGAACGAGAGGAACACGCGGTCCTGGAGTGATCCCGACGCTTCGCGGTTCATGAACTCGGCCCAACGCGGGGCCAGACTCACCGTTGCAGAACGATCGTCGGATGACGCTCGGTACTCCGAGGTCGGGATCCCCTGGCTGTCAGTGACCAGGCGCTCGACCCAGTAAAGCCCCGCCTCGTCTTCGCGTGAGCGCCCCGAGAGCTGACCATTGCGTGCGATGTCGCCCATGCCGTTGCCGAACCGGATCGCGTCGGCGATCACGACGCCGGAGTCATCGTTGCGGTTGGAGATATCAACGTAGCCGTCGGTGCCCTCGTCGAAATAGAAGTTACCGAGGTACACCCAGCCGGTGCCGACTTTGGTGTGGTCCACGCTGACCTCGGTGATCCCGCCGGTGTGATGCACCCGGTAGAGCTGGTCGACTCGGTCGGAACCCGAGAGCACAAAGGTGTAGACCGGGTAGTACCCCGCTTCGGGGATATCCGGTCGGTAGCGGGCGTAGGCCGTTTCGGACGCGGAGGTCGAAGCGAAGCGGTAAGGCACCTCACCAGCCTCGCCGTAGTAGACCGTCTGCGAGGAGTTCGACCAGCCGCCAACGAACGTGACTTCGGGATCGACGTTGTCGAGCACAACCTCGTTGAGCTGATGCTGCGCCGGGCGCAGCGGGACGATCGTCGCGCCCGCGTTCCAGAGCTGGTCGACCAGGAAGTTCATCTGATCGATGTTGCCAAGGTCCTCGACCAGCTCGAAGCCCTCGCCGCGCTGCGTGGTCCAGAACGAGCCGTTGGTCCAGGTGAAGCCGTGGCCAGCGTGGACGTAAACGATCTTGCCGGACAAGGCTCCCTGCGGCTGGGTGCCGACGGGTACCGGCAAGTCGGCGGTGCTCGCCTCGGCCAGCTCCAGCGTGACGGAGTTGTCGATCTGGATGACGCCCTGGGTCAGCAGTGCCTGATCGAGCGGGGTCTCGAACACATCAGCGGTCGAGAAACCCGTCCCGCTGAGCAGGACGCGGTCTTCCAAGGATTCGAGACGGGCGGATGGGTCCTGTGTACGGCGAACGACATGCGACACGGGCGGCTCCTTTTTCACTCCGGGTATCCACCAACAGCCTAGCGCTGAAGAGCGGGATGGGTAGGTATAAGAAGTGAAACACAGGGACTGGCTGCCGTCCAGTCGGGATTCGAGTAACTTCCGATACTCATATGCCCACCACCGGATGGTTGGAGGGGGTTATCTGGGTAAACCTGCAGGAGTGAGCATGGACATCGAGCTTCGATACGGATGCAACCCGAACCAGACCGGGGCCCGGGTGATGATGCCGGAGGGCCAGACCCCGCTGCGGGTGGTCAACGGGGGGGCGAGCTATATCAATGTGCTGGACGCCCTGCGGGGGTGGCAGTTAGTCCGGGAGCTGAAAGCGGTGACGGGGAAGCCCTCGGCGGCGTCATACAAGCACGTCAGCCCGGCGGGGTCGGCAATCGCGGGGAAGCTGACCGAGACCTTCTGCCGGGGGCATTTGATCGATGATGGGCCGAATCTGTCGCCGATTGCCACGGCGTACGCGAAGGCACGGAGTTCGGATCGATCGGCGTCGTTTGGGGACTTTGTGGCGTTGAGCGAGCCGGCGGACGAGTCGCTGGCGCGTCTGCTCAAGCCGGAGGTGTCGGACGGGATCATCGCGCCGGGCTATTCGGCAGAGGCCTTGGAGATTCTCAAGGCCAAGAAAGGTGGGAAGTACCTCATCCTGGACATCGACCCGACCTACGAACCACCTGAGCTGGAGGAGCGGGTCGAGTTCGGGATGCGGCTGGAGCAGAAGCGGAATGATCAGGTGATCAGCCCGGAGCTGCTCAAGCGGGTGGTGACGGAGAAACAGGACTTCACGCATGGGGCGGCGGAGGCGCTGATGGTGGCGACGGTGACGCTCAAGCACACGCAGTCGAACTCGGTCGCGCTGGCGGTGAGCGGTCAGGCGGTGGGAATCGGGGCGGGGCAGCAGAGCCGGATCGCGTGCACGCGGCTGGCGTGCGCCAAGGCGGAGGCGTGGCTGCTCAAGACACACCCGCGGGTGCTGGACCTTCCGTTTCGGGAAGGGCTGGCGCGGGCGGAGAAGGTGAACGTGATCGATCAGTTTGTGCGCTGGCAGGAACTGGGGCCGATCGAGCAGCAGCAGGTGCGTGGAGCGTTGACGGCGGACGCGGTGCCGATCACGCCCAGTGAGCGCGAGGCGTATCTCCAGCAGTTTGATGACCTGGCGATCAGCTCGGACGCGTTTTTCCCGTTCCGGGATAATCTGGATCGGGCGGCGCGGACGGGTGTGCGCGCGGTGCTGCAGGCGGGCGGATCGAAGCGGGATGAGGACTTAATCGCGGCGGCGAACGAGCACGGGATGGTGATGGCGATGTCGGGGGTGCGGTTCTTTCTGCACTAAGCTCGTATGCGAATCAGCTTAGGGCGGCGCGTTCGATGCTGGCAACGAGGTGATCGCAGGCGAGGGAGAGGTTGACGTTGGTGCGCACGAGGCGTTGCCAGCGTTCGACGGCGTCGATGGTGCCGAGGGGGCCGGCCATAACCTGATCGGAAGTCTCGGGTGTATCAGGGTCTAAGGTGGGGGCGAGGGTGGTGAGGCGGCGGCGGGCGATACCAGAGATCAGCGCGACCATGAGGCTCAGGCCGAGGCGGTTGGCGGCTTCTTTGGACGCCCCGGCGTGTTTTTCGACCCAGGCGGCGGCGAAGGTGTCGATGGTCTGGTGAATTTCGGCACCGAGTTCGGGCTGCGGTCGGCCGTTTTCGATCTCTTTGAGGCCGCGCTCGACGATCAAAGCTGGTTCGATGAGGTTGAACGTCAACGCAATATGCGCGCGGCCGAGGCTGCCATCGGCGAGGGCGACGAGTCTCTCTGTATCGTCTGCGGACAGGTCTTGTGCGCGGCGGGTGAGGAAGTCGCGGACGTGCTGGTCGTCGAGGGGGATGAAGCCGATGCGTTGGCAGCGTGATCGGATGGTGGGGAGGAGCCGGTCCTCGGAGGAGGTGACGAGGATGATCATGGTGCCGGCGGGGGGTTCTTCGAGGGTTTTGAGGAGGGTGTTCTGGCCGGTGAGGTTGAGGAGTTCGGCTTCATCGACGATGAAGACTTTGCGCCCGCTGAGGACGGGGGCGTGATAGGCGGGTTCGATGAGTTGTTCGCGGAGGATCTCGGTGGGGATCTGGGTGAGTTTGCGTTTGCGGATGTCGGCGTCGTCGGCGTAGCGGGCGAGTTCCTTGGTGATGATGTGGAGGTCGGGATGACCTCCGCCTACCTGACTGAGGTCGAGTTCGGTGGGGTCATCGGTGAGTTGGTCGAGGCCTGTGGCGTTGAGGAGGGTTTCGCCGAGGTGGTTGCAGGAGGGGCAGGTGTTGCAGGGTTGGCCGTCGGCGGGTTGTTGGCAGAGGTAGGCGCCGGCGAAGGCGAGGGCGGCGGTCATTTTGCCGACGCCGGCGGGTCCGTGGAAGATATAGGCGTGGTGGAGTCGGCCCGAGGCGAGTTGCCGGGTGAGGAGGTCGATGGCGTGCTGCTGGCCGATGAGGTTTCGCATATCGATCAGTCTAGTGTGGCGAGGACAAGGGATGGATGGGTCTGTAAACTCGGGCTCATGAGTGAGGACAATCCCTACAACGCGCGGCTGCTGGAACGGATCGATTTCAACCCGGAGCTGGCGGCGTTTCGCGTGGCTTATGAGGATGGGACGGCGATTGATTTTGAGCCGGGTCAGTTTGCGACGCTGGGGGTGATCGACCATGAGGCGGCGCCGAATCCGAGGCGGAAGGGTCCGAAGCTGATTCGGCGGGCGTACTCGATCGCGTCGGCGCCGAGGCAGAAGGAATACCTGGAGTTTTTCATTGTGCGGGTGGATGAGGGGAAGCTGACGCCACGGTTGTGGGAACTGAAGGCGGGCGATGGGTTGTTCATGGATCCGAAGCTCAAGGGGCATTTCACGCTGGAGGGTGTGCCGGAGGGCAAGGACCTGGTGATGATCGGGACGGGGACGGGGTTGGCGCCGTATCTGTCGATGTTCGAGCAGTATCGGGGGGCGGGTCGTTGGCGGAAGATCGTCATCATTCACGGGACGCGGCTGGCGGCGGACCTTGGGTATCGTGGTGATCTGGAGGAGGCGGCGAGGGAGGATGCGTCGCTGGTGTATGTGCCGATCTGTACGCGGGAGCCGGACACGTCGAACTGGAGTGGTTTGCGGGGTCGGGTGCACGTGGTGCTGGAGTCGGAGCGTTACCGTGAGCTGACGGGGGTGGAGCTTACGCCTGAGGATTCACATGTGTTTTTGTGCGGTAATCCGGCGATGATCGATCAGTGTCAGGAAGAGTTGGAGGCGCGGGGGTGGGTGACGAAGGGTCGTGAGCACCCGGACGGGAATCTGCATTTTGAGAGGTATTGGTAGCCCCCCCATCTCGGCCGAAGGCCGAGCTAGAGAGTGGAGAGGAGAAAGTCGTAAGTTGAGGGGAGGGGGCCTCTGGTTCCCGGGTCACGGTGCGCGAGGACTCTGGGCACCCGCCATCAGGCGTGGAGCGTGGCCATGACCTATGGCTTAGTCCTCGCGGGAGAGGGCTTGGGTGGGGGATGGCTGGGGCGAGGTTGGTTCTTCGGCGTCGGTGCGGCTTTGGGCGGGGATGACGGAGATGACGGGTTCGAGGTCATCGGGTTGGCCATCGACGAGGACGCGGAAGACGACGGGGCCGATAGTGATTTCGTCGCCGGGCTCGAGTTGGGCATCGGTGATGCGGAGGCCGTTGTGGTGAGTGCCGTTGGAGGAGCCAAGGTCGCGGACGGTGACGGCGTCGTCTTCGACCTCGAAGACGCAGTGCTTGCGTGAGACGGAGGCGAGGGGGATGCGGAGGTCGCAGCCGGCGGCGCGGCCGACGATGACATTGCCGGTGCTCAGGGGGAAGGCCCTGTGGCTGCCGTCGGCTTTGAACATGACGAGTTCGATGTTCATGTCACCTCACGCACGTTGCGGACTCTTCGGTCATCATACCCTGCGATGGCCCATTCACCGCCCCAAGAAAACCCGGAAGCTGGAGATGGGGTTGGTGCGTCGCTGGGATCAGGGGTCGCGATGATTTCGAGTCTTTATCTGCACGTTCCCTTCTGTTTCCACAAGTGTCATTACTGCGATTTTTACAGTCTGGCGGAGCCTGAGGGCCGGACGGACCGGCACGAGCCGTTTGTGCGGGCGCTGGTGTCTGAGTTGGAGCGAGCGGCGGGGGACATGCGGATCGAGGCGAGGACGGTGTTTGCTGGGGGCGGGACGCCGACGCTTATGAGTCCTGAAGTATGGGGCCTGCTTTTGTACGGGCTAGACAAAGTGCTGGATCGTTCTTTTGTGAAAGAGTTTACGGTCGAGGCGAATCCGGAGACTGTTACAGAAGAGTTGGCCGGGACGCTGGTGGCGGGCGGGGTGACGCGGTTTTCGATCGGTGCTCAGAGTTTTCAGCCGCGTCTTCTGAAAGCTCTGGAGCGTTGGCATGATCCTGTGAATGTGGGTCGGTCGGTGCGGATTCTGCGGTCTGCGGGGGTGAGGCGGCTTAACCTGGACCTGATTTTCGCGATCCCGGGTCAGACGCTGGGGGAGCTGGATCGTGATCTGGATGAGGTGCTGGCGTTGGAGCCGGAGCATGTGTCGTGTTATGGGCTGACGTATGAGCCGAACACGGCGTTGACGACGCGGCTGCGGCTGGGGCGGGTGCGGCGGGTGGAGGAGGAGCTGGAGCGGGCGATGTACGAGCGGGTGCTGGAGCGGCTGGGGGGTGCGGGGTATGAGCACTATGAGATCAGCAACTGGGCGCGGCCTGGGGAGCGGTGTCTGCATAATCTGGCGTACTGGCAGAATGACAACTGGCTGGGGGTGGGTCCGGGGGCGGCGTCGCATGTGGATGGTCGGCGGTGGAAGAACGAGCCGCATCTGGGGCGGTATTTGAGTGGGAGCCCGGCCCCGCCACGGGTGGATGAGGAGGAGCTGCCGGAGCATCAGAGGCGTGGGGAGTTGCTGATGCTGCGGTTGCGGCTGCTTGAGGGGGCGGAGCTGGGTTGGTTGGGGGCGTTGCTGCCTGAGGGTGACTGGCGGTGGGCGGAGATCGAGGGGTTGGTTGGGATGGGGCTGCTGGAGCGGACGGAGACGCACCTGCGGCTGACGGGGCAGGGGTTGTTTGTGGGGGATGATGTGGTGGGGCGGCTGCTTTAGGGGCGGGTGTGCGCATGGGGGTGTGTGCGCATGGTGGGGGTGGATTTTGGGTGGGGTGGGGGTGTCGCAGGCTGTGGCGGGGATTTAGCGGGGTTTGTGGCGTGTTTTGAGGTTGTTTTTGGGGGTGGTTTTGGGCTGTAAAACGACGTGAAGTGGTGGTCAACGACCGTGAAACGACGCCAAAGGGGGTTTAATGGCGGTGGTTTGTGCGCATAGGTAACTGGTGTGCGCATGCGGTGATTCTGTGGGCAGCCTTTGGCTGACCACAGCCACCCCCGGGGGGGTGGACGACAGGTCCTGGCGTGTGAGGGTGCTGGCACACAGCACGCCTTTAGCGTGCCATGTGGCACCCGGAAATGTGGCACCCGAGGGGGGCTGCGGAGGGTGTGGGTTTGGTCTCGGGCTGGGGTGGTTTTAAGGGTTGCTGGCATCCTGGGCTGCTTGCTGGGCTGCTTGCTGGGTCCAGCGCACCTGCTGGTAGCAGCCGGCGGCCCAGGTGCCGAGGATGAGGCCGAGGATGGCGGCGAGGAGGCGGAAGCGGCGGGGTTTTCGGGGTGGGCGGGGCATGGGTTGGAGTGGGGTGGAGAGAACGGTTGGTGGTTCCCGGGTCAAACGCCTGTGGCGTTATGACCCGGGCCACCCATCTTTGGGGTTATGACGCGGGGCACCCCGGGGCTCGTAGGGTTTTTGGTGTGCGGGTTATTTTTTGCCTTTACCGCGGGCGCGGCGTTGTTTTCGGTTGAGAGGGGCGGTGGTGTTGTCGGCCTGGTCGCGGAGTTGGGCGGCGCGTTCTTTGAGACGCTGTTCGGTCTCGGCGCTGACTGCCCCCCCACCCATCCCACCAGGACCCGCGGCGCCCATCGCTGCGTCTGCGGGGTTGCCGGCGCCAGCTGGGGTGGCGGCCATAGCGGACTGTGCGGTGGGGTGTACGGCTTGCTGGTCGCCGTAGACGTTTCGCAGTTTGACGTTGGGTGTGAGTTTGGCGCGGAAGATGAGTTCGACGACGCGGTCGCGCACGCCGGCCTGCATCTCGCGGAACTGTTTGGCGCCTTCCCGTTTGTATTCGATGCGGGGGTCTTTTTCGGCGTAGCCCCGGAGGTTGATGGAGTCTTTGAGGGTGTCCATGCCGTAGAGGTGATCTTTCCAGGCCTGGTCGAGGATCTGGAGGAGGACGAAGCGTTCGAGTTGGGTGAGTTCACTGCGGAGGGTCTCACGGCAGCGAGGGTTGAGGAAGTCGGCGATGTTGTCGGCTTGTTCGAGTTCATCGGGTAGGACTTCGACGCCAAAGCGTTCGCGGACCCATGCGGCGACTTCTTTGGGGTCGGCGTTGCGTTGGCTGATCTGCTGGTCGAGGTATTCTTCGAGTCGGCCGTCGCGGAGCCAGCCCTGTGCGGTGTCCATGAGTTTGTCGTAGATTTCCTGGGCGGACATGGCGCCGATGGTTTCGTCGTTCCAGTCGAGTCCGTAGCGGTTGTTGGCGAGTTCGAGGAGTCGGTCGAGTGCCCAGCGTTGGTCCTGGAGGGCGCCCTGATAGACGGCTTCGAGGTGGTATTCGACGGGGTAGACGATTTCGCGTTCGGAGTAGGCGTGCTTGGCTTTTTCGAGGATGTGGTCGACGGTGTCGTCGAACTCCTGCTCGAAGATGTCGTCGATATCGATCTTGATCTCGAACTTGGCATTGGCCCATTCGGCGAGTTTTTCGTAGCCGAAGCGGGCGTTGAGGTAGATAGCGAGTTTGGAGAGGTCTCGTTTGTCAACCTGTTCGGCGGCGGCTTCTTTGAGTTGGTCGCGGACTTCTTCGGCGGACATTTTTTCGATGCGTGAGATGGGGAGGTTGACCTGGAAGCGGCTCATGGCCCATGCGGAGAGTGCTTTGGCGTCCCAGGTGGAGGGGTTGTGTTCGTCGGGCATGTATTCGCCGAGGGTGACGTTGATGGTATCGCGGGATTCGTTGATGGCGCCGTTGCGGATGGAGGCTTCGAGGTCGTCCTGGCTGTCGAGGTGGATGCGAGCGGGGTCGATGCTGAACTCGAGGTTGGTTCGGCACCACTCGGCGACCTGTCCGCGACGGAACTCGGGGTCGAGGTAGAGGCCGACGGCGTCTTCGATGGCGTCTTCGAAGTATTCGAAGATGAGGTCGCGGATGGCGGTGCCTTCGAGGACACGTTGTCGGAGGTCGTAGAAGGTGTTTCGCTGGTGTTCCATGAGTTCGTCGAACTCGAGGAGTTGTTTGCGGATCTGATAGTTGCGTTCTTCGACCTTGCGTTGGGCGCGTTCGACGGACTTGGTGACCCATGAGTGTTCGATGGCGTCGCCTTCTTTCATGCCGAGTTTGGAGAGGGCCATCATGGTGGTTTTGCCTGCGAAGAGTTTCATGAGGTCGTCTTCGAGGCTGATGAAGAATCGAGAGGAGCCGTTGTCGCCTTGTCGTCCGGCGCGACCGCGGAGCTGGTTGTCGATTCGGCGGGCTTCGTGGCGTTCGGTGCCGACGATGTGGAGTCCGCCCATTTTTTCGGCGTGGGTCCAGATCTGGAGGCGGTGTTTGACGTAGTCGGGGAGCTCGTCGAGGGCCTTGGTGCAGTCGTCGAGGTCCATTTTCTCGACGCGTTTTTCTTCGAGGAAGGCGTCGGTGAGGCACCAGTGGCGGAAGAGTTTGAGGCGGAGCTGGTCATCGGGGAGTTCTTCGAGGTCGCGTTTTTTGAGGCCGAGTTCGGTGGCTGCCTGGTGTCGGTAGGCGAGGTTGATGAGTTCGTCATCGGTCATCTCGGCGGCGGCCTGCTTGGGCAGGAGGTTGCGGAGTTGCCAGTGGCGGACGAGGTTGGCGCGGTCGATGGCGCGGAGTTTGATGTCGGTTCCGCGGCCGGCCATGTTGGTGGCGATCATGACGGCGCCGAGTTCGCCGGCGGCTTCGACGATGTGTGCTTCGCGTTCGTGCTGCTTGGCGTTGAGGACCTCGTGCTTGATGGCGTGTTTCTGGTTGAGGAGTTTGGAGAGCATCTCGGATTTTTCGACGGAGGTGGTTCCGACGAGGACGGGTCGGCCGTAGTCGTGGACGCGTTTGATCTCGTCGACGATGGCGTTCCATTTATCTTTGGAGGAGAGGAAGATGAGGTCTTCGCGGTCGTGTCGTGCGATCTCGCGGTTGGTGGGGATGCAGACGACGTCGAGTTCGTAGATTTCGCGGAACTCGGTGGCTTCGGTGATGGCGGTACCGGTCATGCCGGCGAGTCGTTTGTAGAGTTTGAAGAAGTTCTGGAGGGTGACGGTGGCCATCGTCTGGGTTTCTTGTTTGACGGTGACGCCTTCTTTGGTCTCGATGGCCTGGTGGAGTCCGTCGGACCATTGCCGGCCGACCATGAGGCGGCCGGTGAACTCGTCGACGATGACGACTTCGCCGTTCTGGACGACGTATTCCTTATCGCGTTCGTAGATGACGTGACCGCGGAGGGCGTTTTCGAGGAGGTGGGGAAGGTCCATGTTGGTGCCGACGTAAAAGGAGCCGACGTCGGCCTGTTTCTGGGCTTCTTCGATGCCTTCGTGGGTGAGGTAGGTGGCTTTGCGTTCGCGGTTGACCTCGTAGTACTGGGTGTGCTGATCGCGCTGGGCTTCGAGGATCGGGACCTGCTTGGCGAGGTCTTTCATCTCGGCTTTCATTTCGGCGATCTTGTCTTTGTCGCGGCTGTTGCGGATGTCGCCTTCGAGTCCCTTGATGCGTCGGTTGGCAGCCTGGACTTTTTCATCGGCGGCGTCCCACTGCTTCTGGCACTGGATGAGGTGTCGAGCCATCTGGTCGGCGAGAGCGTAGCGAGGCTGCTGGTCGTGTGCGGGGCCGGAGATGATGAGGGGTGTGCGGGCTTCGTCGATGAGGATGGAGTCGACTTCGTCGACGATGCAGAAGTCGCGTCGTTTCTGGACCTGCTCCTGGGTGGAGAGTTTCATGTTGTCGCGGAGGTAGTCGAAGCCGAACTCGGAGTTGGTGCCGTAGACGACGTCGCAGTGGTAGGCCTGGGCTTTGAGTTGAGGGGGGACCATGTGCTGGGGGTGGATGGCGCCGACGGTGAGTCCGAGGGCGTAGTAGAAGGGGAAGACCCAGTCGCGGTCGCGTTGGACGAGGTAGTCGTTGACGGTGACGACGTGGCATCGGTGGTTTTCGATGCAGGCGGCGTAGCAGGCGAGGGGAGCGACGATGGTTTTGCCTTCGCCGGTTTTCATTTCGGCGACGCGTCCTTCGGAGAGGACCATTCCGCCTATGAGTTGGACGTCGAAGGGTCGGGCGCGGAAGGGAGGTCGTGACTGGGGGTAGATGGCGCGGATGGCGTCGTAGAGTTCGTTGGGAACCTCGACCTGGAGCCAGCCGGGGGCGGGTTCTCCGCCTATGACGGGCTCGGGTTCGAGGGCGGAGGCCTTCTCGACGAGTTCGTGGTAGAGCGGTTGGAGGTTTTCGGGGAGTTGGGATGCGTCGAAGCCGTTGGCGGGGTCGAGGGTTTTGCGGAGTCCGACGGCGCGGTCCATGGCTTCGCGGGCGACGGCCATGACTTCGGGGAGGAAGGAGCTGAGGGGTGTGCCGTCTTTGACGCGTTGGCGGAACTCGGCGGTTTTGTCGCGGAGCTGGGCATCGGTGAGTTGGCGGGTGGCCTGCTCGTGGCTGCTGATCTGCTCGACGCGGCGGTGGTAGCTCTTGACGAGGCGCTGGTTGCGGGAGCCGAAGAGCTTGCTGAAGACCTTGCTGACGGCCTTGGAAACCATGTGATTGACCTTTTTGCGAGAGAGCGTCCGGGGCATTGGCCGCGGGCGGGATGGTTTATGGCCCCCGTGTGGCGGGCGCCATCTGGTGTGTTTATCGGAGAAATCGGGGGGGAGGGCCCGGTGAGGCGGCAGGAGGGCCGATCATCGGGGTTCGACGCGGATCAGGCGATCTGGGCGGGTGGAGGCAGGTCGAGGAGGGCTTCGAGGTCCGATAGCGGGTTGGTGGATGCGGCGGAGGAGGCTTTGGCGACGCGACGGAGGTCGGATCGGGCGGCGTCCTGTCGGGCTTCGTGGGCTGATGCTGCGGTTTTTTCGGAGACGGTGTGGAGGGCGTCGGCGGGCAGGAAGCAGACGAGTCGTAGGAGTCCGTGGTGGCCGTTGGTGCCGTGGGGCACGGTGAGGGCCATGAGGCAGGGGCCGATGAGGACGAGGGTGATGACGCCGGTCCAGGCACAGGCTGAGGTGTTGAGGGTGGGCTTCTGCACGGTGTCATTATGCCCCCCTTGGGGGCGGAGTTCCAGTGGGTGTGGTAAGGGATGCTGAAGGCGGGGGCTGATCCGGCTAGACTCGTCGTCCCTCACCCCGAACCGGAAGGCGATTTGAGTATGAACATTCACGAGTACCAGGCGCGCGAGTTGCTTCAGAAGTTTGGTGTGCCGGTTCCGCCTGGGATCGTGGTGACGAACCCGATGGAGGCGGAGAAGGCATATGAGACGCTGGCGAAGCGTCATGGGGCGACGTTGGCGGTAGTGAAGGCTCAGGTGCATGCTGGTGGGCGTGGCAAGGGTGGTGGCGTGAAGCTGGTGCGGTCATCGGAGGAGGCACGGAAGGCGGCGGCGGCGATTTTGAGCAAACCGTTGATCACGCCTCAGACCCCGCCTGAGGGTGTGCCGGTGACGAAGCTGCTGGTGGCGGCGGGTGTTGATATTGAGAAGGAGTATTACCTGGCGATCGCGGTGGATCGGAAGACGGGGGCGCCGGTGCTGATTGCTTCGTCGCAGGGAGGGATGGATATTGAGCAGGTGGCGCATGAGAACCCGGATGCGATTATCCGGGAGTCGATCAGCCCGATCGCGGGGCTGGCGCCTTATCAGGCGAGGAAGATTGCTTATCAGTTGGGGTTCAAGGGTCAGCAGGTGCGGATGGCGGGGAAGATCATGCACCAGTTGTCGGACCTGTTTTTGAAGAGTGACTGCTCGTTAGCGGAGATCAACCCGTTGATTGTGACGAAGGCGACGGACGAGCACCCGGATGGTGTGGTGATGGCGATTGATGCGAAGCTGAACTTTGATGAGAACGCGATGATGCGTCAGGAGGAGATCAAGGGTTACGAGGATCCGGCCGAGGTGAACCCGGATGAGGCGCACGCGGCGCGGTTTGGGTTGTCGTATATCAAGCTGGACGGGACGATTGGTTGTCTGGTGAATGGTGCGGGGTTAGCGATGGCGACGATGGACATCATCAAGCTGCATGGCGGGGAGCCGGCGAACTTTCTGGATGTGGGCGGTTCGGCATCGGAGGAGGCGGTGACCGAGGCGTTTCGGATCATTCTCAAGGACCCGAAGGTGGACGGGGTGCTGGTGAATATTTTTGGTGGGATTGCGAAGTGTGACACGATTGCGCGGGCGATCGTGGTGGCGGCGAAGGAGGTTGGGTTCAAGGTCCCGCTGGTGGTTCGGCTGGAGGGGACGAATGTTGAGCCGGCGCGGAAGATCCTGGAGGCGGCAAAAAAGGAGATCCCGACGATGCAGATCGGTGCGGACCTGACGGACGCGGCGAAGAAGATCACGGGCGCGGTGGCTGCGTAGCGGGGAATCGGTCATTTATCCCTGAAAAAGCTGACTAGACACTCTTGTGATATCGCATTGGTGGGCTTAATGTCGGTGTTCCGGGGCATGCCGTGGGTGTGCCTGTGTCTTGACTCTGGATAAGGGATTGACATCATGCTCAGGGGTACGATCGCCATGGTCATCGCGGGGTTGCTGGGTGCTGGTTTGTGGGCGTGGGTGGCGTTTGCCACGGAGTATGAGTTTGCGGTGGTGGCTTGTCTGATCGGGGTGTTTGTCGGGGCGGCGGCGTATTACGGTTCGGGTGGTCATCTCACGGCGATCAACGGTTTGTTGGCGGTGGCGGTGACGTGTGCTTCGATCACGCTGGGCAAGATGGCGATCGTGGAGATCATGATTCAGGATGAACTGTCAACGGCACAATCGCAGTTGTTTGATCCGGTGCTTGATCGGCTTGCGACGGATGATGAGTATGTGATCAGTTATCTGGCGGACGATGTGGCGATGGAGCGGACCGATGCGGGCGAGACGCTGGCGTGGCCGGGTGGTGACGAGTATGAGGAGCGGGAGCGTGAAGCGGACTATCCAGCGGCTATCTGGGCGGAGGCGGAGGCTTTGTGGGAGGGCATGTCGCCAGCGGATCGTCAGGATTATCGAGAGGAGTTGATTGAGAATCAGGAGGCGGTTCACGAGGCATTGATGGGCTATGTCAGCAGTGAAGCGCGTGACGCGGGGATTCTCGGGATGTTCCACCCGATGGATTTGCTCTTTTATGCGATCGCCATGTACATCGCCTATCGGGCCGGGTCGGGGCGGATAGCCGCGGAGGGGTGAACGGGTCGCGATGGATGCCTACACTGCGGGCATGAAACATGAACCTTTGCTCGCGGAACTGGATCGGTTGCGGAAGGACTTGGACAAGGACCCGACGGATATTGAGTGGCTGACGTTGCATCACGCGTTTGTGTTTATCAGCTACAAGACGAATGAGTTTGCTGAGTATGTGGCTGAGGCTTCGGCGCGGGGTGAGTTTGCTGAGTGGGAGGAGGAGAACGGGTGAGTGGTGATGGCTGATGTGGTGACTGTGGCGGTTTGTGGGGATGAGCTGACGCTGGCGACGGAGGTCACGGCGTTGTGCATGCGGACGTGGCCGTGGGATGAGCCGGTGGCGGCTGAGGTTGAGGCTCGGCGGCTGATTGAGGAAGCGGAGGCGTATGAGGGGCCTGCGGAGCGGGGGCATCGGTATCACGTGATCAAGGAGGGGGATCGGGTGTGTGCGGTGGCGCGGACGTTTGCGCGGACGATCGGGACGGTTGCTGGGCGGATGGAGGTTCTTGCGTTGTCGGGGGTGGTGGTTGAGGAGGCGTTTCGGGGTCGGGGGTTGGGGGCGGCGGTGGTGCGGGGTGCGCTGGAGCGGGTGGATCGGGGTGTGTTCGGGTTTTCGCTGTTCCAGACGGGTGAGCACAACCGGGGGTTTTACACGCGGCTGGGTGCGATGGTGGTGGGTAATGAGGTGATCAACTCGCTGGCGACGGAGGGGATGCGGATGCCGGCGTTTAATCCGGATGAGCTGGTGGTGGTGTATCCGGAGAAGGCGGGTTGGCCGGACGGGACGATTGATCTGCTGGGGTCGGGGTACTGAGCGGGTTAGGCGAGTTTTTTCTGGGCGGTGGTGCCGTCTTTGGTGGTCTGGACGATGTAGCCCATGGCCTGGAGTTTAGCGCGGGCGGCGTCGGCGGCGGGGAAGTCTTTGGTGGCGCGGGCGTGATCGATGGCGGCGCAGAGTTGTTGGGCTTGATCGTCTATGCCGGAGGCTGATTCGGTCTCACGGATGATGCCGAGGACGGAATCCATGGCAGCGAGAACCCCCCCCTCATCAGCAGAGTCCTGGGTGGCGGCGTTCTGGGCTTGCGGGCTTGTGATGAACTCGAAGACGGCGGCGAGGGCTCCGGCGACGTTGAGGTCGTCGGCGAGGGCGCGGATGAAGGGTTGGAGTTGGGGGTGATCGGCAGGGGCGGGTGGGGTGTCCGGGGTGAGGTTGAGTTTGCGGGCGGCTTCGCGGAGGCGGCGGACGGCGGAGGCGGATTCTTCGAGGCCCTTGAGTCGGAAGTCGGCGTTTTTGCGGTAGTGGCCGCGCATGAGTTCGAGGCGGATGACCGCAGGGTCCACCCCCCCCACCCCCCCGCCCCCCCCTACCCCCCGACCTTCGCCGCCACCCACTCCATCCGTGCTTTTGTCGGTGAGGTCGCGGAGGGTGTAGAAGTTGCCGAGGGACTTGGACATTTTTTCGCCATCGACGAGGAGGAATCGTGCGTGGAGCCAGTAGTTGGCGAAGCGGTCTTTGCCGGAGGCTCCGCGTGACTGGGCGATCTCGCACTCGTGGTGGGGGAAGATGTTGTCTTCTCCGCCTGTGTGGATGTCGATGATGTCAGCGTTGAGGGAGGCTCGTGCCATGGCGGAGCACTCGATGTGCCAGCCGGGGTAGCCGGTTCCCCAGGGGGAGGGCCATTTCATGAGGTGGTTGTGGTCGGGTTTCCAGAGGAGGAAGTCGGCGGGGTGTCGTTTGGCTTGTTGGTTGGTTTCGGAGACGCGTCCGCCTGCGCCGCCTCGGAGCTGGTCGAGTGTGTTGCCGGAGAGTTGGCCGTAGTCGGGGAAGTTTTCGACGGAGAAGTAGACGGCGCCATCGTCTGCGACGTAGGCGTGGTTGTTGTCGATGAGTCGGGCGATCATGGGGATCATGGAGGGGGAGACGTGGTCGGTGGCGCGGGGGCGATGGGACTCGGGGTCGTCGGCGATTTTGAGTCGTAGGGCGCGGGCGTCGTCGAGGAAGGCCTGCTCGAAGTAGCGGGCGACCTGGTAAGGGTCGGTGGGGTCATCGACGTTGGCGGTACCTTGTTTTTTGGAGGCTTTGAGGCGTTGTGCGGCGAGTGCCATTTTGTCTTCGCCGGCGCCGTCGACGTTGCGGTCATCGGTCATGTGGCCGACGTCGGTGATGTTCATCACCTGGTGGACGGCGTAGCCGAAGAGTTCGAGAGAGCGCCTGAGGACATCGGCGAAGAGGAAGCTGCGGAAGTTGCCGATCTGGGCGTAGTCGTAGACGGTGGGCCCGCAGTTGTACATGAGGACGCGGCCGGGGTTGATCGGCTGGAAGTCTTCGAGGCGGTGGGTGAGGGTGTTGTAGAAGCGGGGCTTGATCATCGGCGTGATTTTAGCGGAGGATCAGGCGGCGTTGTCGTCGGGTGCGGCGGGGAGTTCATCGAGTTTTTCGATGCGGACGCGGACGACGCGGGTTTTTTCTGCGGCGACCACGGTGAAGCGGACGCCTTGGAGATCGAAGGTCTCGTCTTGTTTGGGGATGTGTCCGAGGTGGCTGAGGACGAAGCCGCCGATGGTGTCGAAGTCGTCATCTTCGGGGAGTTCGAGGTCGAGGCGGTCGTTTACTTCGTCGATCGAGACGCGGGCGTCGATGTCGGCGGCGTGTTCGTTGATGGGGTAGATGGTGGGGTCGGGCTCGGCGCCTTCTTCGTATTCGTCGCGGATCTCGCCGACGATTTCTTCAAGGATGTCTTCGATGGTGATGAGTCCTGCGGTTCCGCCGTATTCATCGAGCACGATGGCCATGTGCTGGTTGGTGCGTTGGAACTCGGCGAGGAGGTCGGCGACGGATTTGCTTTCGGGTACGAGGTAGGGTTCGCGGAGAATTTGGTCGAGGTCGAAGTCGGCGGCGTCGCCGAGGTACTTGATGAGGTCGCGGGCGTAGAGGAGTCCGATGATCTGGTCGAGGCTCTCTTCGTAGAGGGGGATTCTGGAATAGCCGATGGTGGTAACGGCGTCGCGGATCTGGGGGAGTGTTGCCTCGGTGGTGTCGATGCCTTTGACGTCGGTGCGGGGTGTCATGATCTCGCCGGCGGTTGTGTTGGGGAGGTCGAAGACGGCTTCGAGCATCTGTTTCTGGATTTCGTTGACGTTTCCGCCATGCTTGTGATCTTCGACGACGGAGAGGACGTCGTCGGAGAGTTCATCGGCGGGCACGAGATCGACGCCTGAGACGCGGCGGACGAGGGGGTCGATGGTGTTGAGGAGTTGGAGTACGGGCGTGAGGATGAAGTAAAGGATGTAGAGGACGGGCAGTGAGGCGGCGATGAGGCCTTCGGGGGTGTAGCGGCCCCAACTGGTGGCGATGGCGACGGTGAAGACCGCGAGGATCGATCCGGCGCAGACGAAGGCGAGGCCGTAGGCGACCCAGCCCTGGTAGGAGCCCACGAAGAGGTCGAGGACGGCGAGGAGGACGAGGAGGCTTGAGGCGGTGCGTAGCAGTCCGGTCATCAACTGGAGTTTGGGGAGGCGCTGAGTGAAGGTCGCCATGGCTGACTGGCGTCCCTGAGACTCCAGGAGTTCTTCGAGTTTACGTCGAGAGAAGGTCTTGAGGGCGACGTTACAGGCGGCCAGGTAAGTGCCGAGGAGGGTTGCTACCACTGTGATGATGATCGACAGTTCCAAAGGTCAGGCGTCTCGCTTCCCCGGTGTTGCGGCGGTTTGCCGCATCGTCGCGACTGGCGGTCCGGGGCCCGCCAGCGCTCGCGGGCGTTTAGCCCGGTGCGTTTCTGGTTTGGACGGCGTAGACCGGGCCGACGCCTATGCGGGTGAGCAGGCGGTCTTCCTCGGCGTGCATCTTGCGAGCTTGATCTGGGTCGTGGTCGTCGTATCCGAGCAGGTGGAGGACGCCGTGGACGGCGTAGAGCAGCAGTTCGTGCTCGATCGAATGGTTGTGTAGGTCGGCCTGTCGGCGGGCCTGATCGACACAGAGGACCAGCTCGCCCTCGATGGTGCGGGGCTGGTCAGCGAGATCGAAGGTGATGACGTCGGTGGTGGTGGGGTCGCCGAGGTATTGGTCGTGGAGTTTGGCCATCGTGGCGTCATCGACGAGGGCCAGGCTGAGGCTGATGAGGGGTGTGTTGAGTTGTGTGATGACCTCGGCCAAGCGTGCGGCGAGCCAGTCGGCGTGGGGCTGGGCCTGGGGATGATCGGGGGAGACGGCGATGAGGTTAGCGGGGTGCGTGGGCTCATCGGCCCTGGAAGGGTCGGGGTCGTCGTCGCCTGGGGCGTTGGCGGGATCGTCCTGGAGGATGATGGGGGTCAGCATCGGATTCGCATTGTACCCCCAACCCGTCGGGGAGTGGGTTCCTGTGGTCTCGAAGAGGACTTGGTTTCAGAGCTTGATCGGTTTTGGGAGTTTGCAGTCTCTTGACTTGACGAGGGTGACGCTGTTGCCGCAGTCGTTGTAGGCGACGGAGGTCATGTAGGCGGCCATGAGCATGACGCCTCGGCCGGAGGGTCGTTCGAGGTTTTCGGCGAGTGTGGGGTCGGGTACGGCACCGGGGTTAAAGCCCTGGCCCTCGTCGCAGACGGTGATCTGGATTTTCTGGTCGTCGATGGTGTAGGAGATGGTGACTTTGCGCGTGGGGTCGGAGTCGTTGCCGTGTCGGATGGCGTTGGTGACGGACTCGTCGAGGCAGAGCTTGAGGGCGAACTGGGCATCTTCGGAGAAGCCGGCGTCGCTGGCGTCCTTGAGGATGCGGTCCTGGACCCCTGAGACCTCAGCGAGGTCGCTGGGGATGATGATCTGGTGGGTTTTGGGCTCGCCTTTTGCGCCCATCGTGCCTCGTCTCCCTCCGAACTGGGGGTCAACTGAAGCTAGCGAGCGCCTTGTCGGTGGTCTCGTGGATCTGGAAGAGCTTGTTGAGCTTTGTGATCACGAAGACCTCGTAGATCTGGGGGTCGATGTTGGCCAGGCGGAGTTGTCCGGCTTTCTGGCGGATTTTGTTGTTGATGGTGATCAACGTTCCCAGAGCTGCGGAGGACAGGTGCTCGACCCTCTCGAAGCTGATGAGGATCTTGGGGTTCGACGATTTTTCGATCAGGGTGGAGATCTCTTCGCCGATTTGTTGGATGTTCGCCTCCTCGAGGATGTTCCTGTCGAGGAACTCGATGCGGGTGATCTCACCCTGCTCGTGGATGACGAGTCGCGAATCCTTGGTGGTCATCAACCGCTCTCCTGGGAGCCCGTAGTCGGGTGCGCGACGTTAGCCGGGGCCGAAACGGGTGTCAAGCAATCGTTGCCTGCTGGGGGTGATGGCTTGAGAAACTCGCGGGGTTTGGGGAAAACAGGCAGGCTGTTCGCGTACACTAAGGGCATACACCCCGGCGGTCCAGAACTCATGAAACCTACCTATTACATCGCGTTGCTTCTGGGCATAGGCGTCTGTACGTTTGCGGTGGGTTATCGGATCATGGTTCCGGGGTCGGAGGGTGAGGTTTTGACGGGGTCGGACGAGGTCTCGGCGGGTAGCGGGCTCAAGCCTCCGCCAGCGGACACGGTGCTGGTGGCAGACGGGCGGCCGTCGATCGTGAGTAACCGATCGAGTCCGGAGGCGGGTGAGGGTGAGGACAGCCCTGGTGCTCGGACTCGTGGTCCGCTGATTCCGGTCAACACGGTGGAGCCGACGCCACGGGTGAGTTCGGGTCCGCTGATCCCGGCGGGGCTGGCGGATCAGACGGATGCCGTGGCTGAGGATGAAGCCACGGCCGATCGGGCCGCTGAGTCGGGCGACACGGGTGCGGGTACGGAGACGGCCTTGTCGGAACCCCCGCGACCTGGGGCGCAGAGGACCGTACTGCGGGCGACACCCGCAGAGAGCGGTCCTGAGCCGAGGACGTATGAGGTGTCGGAGGGTGACACGCTCTCGACGATTTCGGACGAGCTTTTCGGTAGCAGTCGCTATTGGGTGGATCTGGCGCGGGCGAATCCGACGGTTGATCCGATTCGGTTGCAGATCGGGCAGACGATCGTGATCCCGGCGATTGACGCGGGTACCGAGTCGGGTGCCCTGACGGACAAAGAAGCGGGGATCCGGGCCCCGCGGGCTGTGCAGCGGCACACGATTCGGCCTGGGGAGTCGCTGTCGTCGATCTCGGTTCGCTACTACGGCACGGCGACCCATTGGCGGGTGATTTTCAATGCCAATCGCTCGTCGATCGGGCCGGATCCGAATGCGGTGCGGG
Source organism: Phycisphaeraceae bacterium (assembly GCA_040222855.1). Classification (NCBI taxonomy): domain Bacteria; kingdom Pseudomonadati; phylum Planctomycetota; class Phycisphaerae; order Phycisphaerales; family Phycisphaeraceae; species Phycisphaeraceae bacterium. Next base: position 592,400 of record JAVKCD010000003.1, read on the forward strand.
CGGGGATGTCGATTGTGATTCCATCGGTTCCGGTTCGCGAGCGTGATGATGACTGATTGCTGCAGGCTTGGGTCGTCTACCATCTTCGATCATGCCTGAGGCTCTTCGACTGGACGTGGTGATTTTTGGTGGCGGGGTGGCTGGTCTGTGGACGCTGGCGCATCTCAAGAGTCTTGGTTACTCGGTTGTCCTGCTTGAATCGCGGCGACTTGGGCAGGGTCAGACGGTGAGTGCGCAGGGGATTCTGCATGGCGGGGTGAAGTACACGTTGTCGGGGATGATGACCGATTCGGCGCGAGCCCATCGGGATGCGCCCACGATCTGGCAGCGTTCTCTTGCCGGTGAGCGTGAGCCGCTGCTGACTGAGACGAGTGTGCTCACGCGTGCGTGTCTGCTCTGGCGGACGACGGCGCTGAGTTCGATCATGGGGATGGTGGGGGCTCGGGCGGGGCTGTCGACGCGGCCGATCAAACTCGATGAGAAGGATCGGCCAGCGGCGCTGGCGGGGTGTCCTGGCGAGGTGTTTCGTGTTGATGAGTGGGTGATTGATCCGGTGTCGATGGTTCGTGATCTGAGTCAGCAGCACAGCGAGTCGATCGTTTGTGTGGATGCCGATACGGCGATCGAGTTTGGGCGTGAGTGTGATCGGGTTACACGGATTGAGGCGACGAGCGCCAACGGGCAGGCGTTGTCGCTGGCTCCTGAGCATGTGATCCTGACGGCGGGGTCGGGCAACCGTGTGCTGCGTGAGTGGATCGGGCTTGCGCGTGAGGCGACGCAGAAGCGACCGTTACACATGCTGATGATGCGTGGCGAGCTGCCGGAGGTGTATGGCCATTGCGTGGATGGTGCGCACACGCGGGCTACGATCACCAGCGGGACTGATCGAGCGGGCCGAAGGGCCTGGCAGGTGGGCGGTCAGGTGTCGGAGGATGGGGTGAAGATGGAGCATGAGCAGTTGCTTGAGCATGGGAAGCGCGAGGTCGGTGCGGTGCTGCCGGGGCTTGACTTGTCGGGCGTTGAGTGGAGTGCTTATCGGGTTGATCGTGCGGAGGCGACGACGCGGACGGGGATGAAGCCGGATTCGGTGACGCTTCGGACCGAGGGGAATGTGCACACGGCGTTTCCGACCAAGCTGGTGCTGGCTCCTTATCTGGCGAGCAAGGTGGCTGAGACTCTGCCGGCGGCCGGGGTGGGTGATGCCGAGGGTTTACGTGAGGCGTTGGCGTCGATGGCTCGGCCGGAGGTGGCGTTGGCCCCGTGGGATGAGGACGTGACGTGGACGAGGCTGTGATCCGACGATCGCTTGGGCGGACAGGGCTGGAGATTACGCCGATTGGTTTTGGTGCGTTCAAGATCGGTCGGAATACGGGGATCAAGTACGACCGTGCTTACGATTTGCCTACGGAGGAAGAGGCGGCCCGGCTGCTGCATCGTGTGCTGGACCTTGGCATCAACCACATCGATACGGCTCCTGCGTATGGGGTTAGTGAAGCGAGGATTGGCAGGGCGCTGGCTGGGCGTCGGGAGGAGTTCATCCTGTCGACGAAGGTAGGTGAGACTTTTGAGAGCGGGCGATCGCGATACGACTTCTCGGGCGACGCGGTGACGGCGTCGGTGCGGCGGAGTCTTGAGCGGCTGGGGACGGATCATCTTGATGTGGTGCTGATTCATTCGGATGGCAGGGATGTGGAGATCATGGAGAAGTCGGGTGCGTGCGAGGCGCTGGATCGATTGAAGAGGTCTGGCGATGTGCGTGCGGTCGGGCTGTCGGGGAAGACCGAGGCGGGTTTCGATCGGGCGATGGCGTGGGCTGATGTGTTGATGGTTGAGTATCACAGTGATGACACGCGGATGGCGGGTGTGATCGCGCGGGCGCACGAGGCGGGGGTTGGTGTGCTGATCAAGAAGGGGCTGGCGTCGGGCAAGCTGGGGGCTGCGGATGCTCTGAGTTTTTTGCTGGCTGACGGTGGCGTGGATTCGGTGACGCTGGGGTCGCTGAACCTCGACCACCTGCGGAGCAACCTGAATGAGGCGCAGCGTGTGCGTGGTGTCAAGAGGGGATGACCCTGAGGGATGAACCGGGTTAGCGAGGGGAAGGTTGTGAGTTTTTCAAAACTGATCGTGGCGTTGGGGGCTGAGCCGATATAATGCATGGACAAGTCAAGAGTGTCCCAGGGTTGCTGGGGTCGATCCAGTTTTCAGACCCACATGCCTCGAGCCCTTACGGACCCCAAGGGAGCAGGATCGGGCGCGACGGCCAAGCCGCCACTGAGCGGAAGGCCAGGATGATCCGGCGACGCACCCACTTTGAATCTGGGGTTCGAGCATCGGTCTGACGACCCCCGCATTCCTGCGACACTCACCGACTAGTTGAACAAGCGACGCGCCGGGGCGCGTCGCTTGTCGTTTTTTGATGTGTTGCGTTGTCAGCTATCAGTCCTGGACGGGGACCGAAGCGGTGCTGGTACGTGGTGTGAAGCCGGGGACTTCGGCGAACTCGGCGGCGAGTGCTTCCTGAACGGCTTGCTCGGCGATCTGCCTTGCGAGCTTAGCGGAGGCTTCAGCGGAGAGGACTTCCTGGTTGCGGAGGCGTGCTTCCTTGTTGGCACGCTCGGCGACTGACCAGGCTTTGAGTGCGTTGACGCCTTGGGTGGCGAGACTCTGCTCGGCTTCGCGGAGCATGCTCTCGGATTCCCTGAAGACCAGACGTGCTTCTTCGAGGGCGCGCTCGGCGGCCTGGGCTTCGGCCTTGGCCAGTTCGACGTCGATGTGCGCGTCGACGGCCTTGTCGCGGAGGGCGAGTGCTTCCTCGGCACGGTTCTGTGCGAGGCGCATAAGACGCTCGGCGATTTGTGTTGCTTCGCGGGCGGCGCTGGTGCGTGCCTCGGCGATCTGGAGCGATGCCTGGGCTGTCAGCACGGCCTGCTGGTGTTCTTGGGTGACCACCGCGATCGAGCGCGATGCCTGCGAGCGAAGTTGGTGGGCCTGATAGACGTTCTCGGACTGCTGGCTGACGCGCTGGGCGGCGCGCTCGGCGGCGGCTCGCTTGGCTTCGGCTTCGCGGAGTGATTGTTCGGCTTCACGGCGAGCACGTTCCGCATCGAAGCGGGCCTCGTTGGCGCGGGCTCGGGCTTCTTCTGCCTGACGCGAGGCTTTGGCGGCCTGCTGGACCTTGTCGAGTGAGACACGAAGCAGCGCGTAAGGCTCGCTGCGCTGGCTGGTGGTTGCGTAGGGCGATACGAGGTCACGCATCGATGTGGTGAAGTAGAGATAACCATCCGGGCCCAGAGCGATGGAGTCGGGCCACTTGAGCTGAGGTCCGGCGACGACGGTTTCGACGAGGCCATGGGGCTCGCGGACGATGATGGCGTGGTTTTCGAGGCCAGCAGCGTAGAGGCGGTCATCCTGGTCGAGCCAGAGGCCGTCGATGGCGGTTCCGAGGTCGCCAACGAGTTCGACGCGATGGGTGAGTTGGGCGTCGCCTAGGTTGGCATCGAGCAGGGCCTGAGTCGAGATGCGGTAGAGCTCGCGGGCGCCTAGTGGCTGGTAGTAGAGCCATTGTTTGTCATTGGAGAGGGTCAGTCCCCAGACGCCGAGGCGGCCAGCGCCGGCGGCGCGGGTGCGGTCGGCGGTGAACTCGGTGCCGGGGACCGGTGCGGTCGAAGGGTCGCCGAGGAGGCGGCTGGCAGCCCAGCGCTGAGTCAGGTCGTAGACGATGATGGCGCCGGAGCCGGCATCTGCGAGGTAGGCGACTCGTTTCTCAAGGTCGACTCTGAAGTCGCTGAGGAAACTGTTGGTGCCGAGTTGACGCTTGTGATCGATGTAGAAGACCTGAGCGACGGTGTTGTCGGTGAGGTCGATGCGGACGATTTTGGGTCCTGCGGTGACGATGCCGTCGCCGGCCTGGGGATTGCCTGAGTCGAGAACCCAGAGGTAGTTGAGTTCATCTACAAAGATGGCTTCGGCGGAGACCAGGCTGTTTAGGGCGGACGGTCCGGCTTCGCCATCCCAGCGGTTCCAGGCGAAGGTTGGGAAGGGACGGATGGTGCCGTCGGCGAAGACCTCGGCGAGGGCGACCTCGGGCTGCTTGGTCCAGTAGGGGAAGCTCACGAAGACGCGGCCGTTGTCGGACACTGCTACGCCCGAGGGCTGGGCGTCGGTGAAGCTGGCGACCTTGACCACCAGCTTCTCGAAGCGGTTCTGGATGTCGGTGGGTCCTGCGGCGGTCGTTGCGAAGGCGGTGCGGTCGTAGGCCTGCTTGGGATCGGCCGGGCTCGTCGGCTTCTCGGCGAGAGGCTTGGGTTGCGCGGGTTGGGTGTTCTGAGAGGCGAACGGGCTCTGGAGCCCGGTGCTCGAGCAACCGCCTGCGGTCAGGGCCGCGGCCAGCAGGCTCATCGCTGTCATCCCACGCCATCCGATTTGCTTAAGCCTCGTTTTCATCGTCAGTCCACCTTCTTCCCATCAGGGATCTGTAACCTTGGTTCTCGCGCATGCGGTCATTGGAAGCCATCGGCCCTCGGATGGGCCGGGTTGAGTCCGGGAAGGCGTGCATTGCGAGAACTAACCGTGTTGTGCGGATGCTCAGAGCATCTGCGAGGATGGCAACGACTGGACCGTCTGTAACGCTCGTGAGGCCTGTATGTCTGACACCCCCCCGCATCCCCCCCACCCTGCTCCCCCCGCAGCTCTCCGCCCGACTTATGTGGCTCGAAGGGCGAAGCGGCCGCCGGTTCTTGAAGGTCACGATGCGTTGTGGTCGATCGCGGATGTGGCTCGAGTCGAGCATTTTCACGAACGCAGCTCGAGCCATCACCCCAAGACCACGGCGAGGCTGCTGTATGACGAGGACAACCTCTACCTGCGATTTGATGTTGAGGACCGTTATGTGATCGCCACGCGGACCGAGTCGAACGAGCCGGTCTACAAGGACAGCTGCGTGGAGTTCTTTTTTCAGCAGCGCGAGAACCACTACATCAATCTTGAGATGAACGCGATCGGTACGATCCTGCTGGGGCACTGGAAGGACGAGCCGAGAGAGGGCGGGGAGGTCGATCCTAAGCTCATCGAGCAGGTCGAACGCTGGACTTCGTTAACAGGGCCGATCGAGGAAGAGATTGAGGAACCGATTGCGTGGCACGCGAGTCTGGCGATTCCGCTGAGTCTGATTGCGGAGCTTGAAGGGGACCTGGGTGAGCGCAAGCCTGCGGCGGGTGTGAACTGGCGGTGTAATTTCTACAAGATCGCGGATGAGAGTTCGCATCGGCACTGGGGCGCGTGGGCACCGATTGGTGAGCGGTTGTGGTTTCATCAGCCGGCGTATTTTGGTCACTTGAAGTTCGTCTGAGACTGTGATGCCTGCGAAGCCCCGCCGACCTCATCGTTTGTCACTTTATGTGTGCTCGGTCCAGCATCCGATGGCCGAGGTGGCGATGATTGAGACGGCCTATGCCCAGCACAGCGACAGTACGCCGCTGCTGCTGCGCGAGGACTTCGCGGGTACCTCGGCGGTCGCGATGGCGTGGGTTGCTTCCGACCCGGATCGTCAGGCGATGGCGATCGAGCGCCACGGCCCGACGGCGCGATGGGCGGCGAAGCGTTGCGTTGACACGCTGGGGCAGCGCGCTGATGACCTTCACATCGTTGAGGCGGATGTCCATGCGGTGCCGGGGCCAAAAGTCGATGTGACGGCGGTGCTGAACTTCAGCTTGTGTGAGTTGCACACGCGAAAGGCGCTGGTGGGTTATCTCAAGCACTCACGTAAGGGGCTGCGCCCCGACGGGATGATCTATCTGGATTTGTTTGGTGGTCCTGGGTCGCAGCGCACCGGCACGCAGACCCGACGGCACGAGGAGCCGATTGACCCGTGTACGGGTGAGCGTCTTGCGGCGTTTGATTATCACTGGGAGCAACGGGCTTTGGACGCCAGCAGCGGGCGGATCGATTGTCGGATTCACTTCGGCTTTGATGATGGGCCTGTGATGTCATCGGCTTTTCGATACGACTGGCGGCTGTGGACGCCCGCAGAGGTCCGGGATGCGCTCGATGAGGCGGGCTTTAAGAACGTGACGGTCTGGTGTGATTGTTATGACGAGGGAGCGGGGTCATCTGATGGTTTGTATCGGCCGGTCAAGGCGTTGCCGACGCGAGAGGACTGGGTTGTCTACATCACGGCGACGCGGTGAGGTTGTGGGTACTCATCGCGATGGCGAAGTCATCGGGGATCGGGGCTTCGATGATGTGGCCGTCGAACTCGATGCGTTTGGCGTGCAGCATGGGTCGGGGAGCGGGGAGGGAGGCGTTGTAGTGGGTGTCGCCGAGGACGGGGTGGCCGTTGGCCGCCATCATGGCACGGATCTGGTGGAGGAAGCCGGTGCCGAGGTCGATCTCGATCAGTGACGCGGACTCGTTCTTGCAGAGAGAGCGGAAATATAGATCGCACATGCGGCCATCGGGCTGATACTTGAGGTGTTGGCTGGGTGGTCGAGCTTGGACTCTGGCGGGGTTGTGTTGATGGATGCTCAGGCACATGCGGACATTACCCTCGCCATCAAGTTTTCCTTCAACAAGGGCGAGGTATCTCTTGAGCAGTAGGCGATCCGCGAACTTGTTACGGAGTCTTCGCCATGCTCTTGAGTTCGTCGCTATGAGCAGGACACCTGTCGTGCCCACATCGAGTCTGTGGACGACACCTGAACGCAGTCCGGCTTCACCGATATCCTGGATCGTCGGATAGCGAGCGACCGCTGCATTGAGTGTTGTGCCGGTCTCGTTCCAAACCAGCGGGTGTACGGGCTGTCCTGATGGCTTGTTCACGGCGATCCAACCATCGCCATGAGCGAGGATGTATAGCGGGGCATCAGGTTCGGGCAGGATGCGTTGATCGGCAGTTGCGATCGGCCCGGTGATCTCAATCATAGTTCCGGGCTCGATCTGTTCCGCGTTGCGCCGAGCCACATGCTGATTGATGAGGACATGACCAGCTTCGATGGCGCGTTTAGCATCCCCTCTTGTGACATCGAGTCGCTGAACTAAAAGCAGATCTAATCGCTGGATCTCATTGTGATGGGTCCATCGTTGGTTCATCTTCCACGAGCTTAGCGATTTAACTTTTGACGCCGGTCAGGGTTACTGCCTGGCCGGAGCCGACGGTTCCGCCTTCGCCCTGGGTGTCGGGGATCCACTGGACGAAGGCTTCGATCGCCTCGTACTCGGCGAGGCCGAGTTCGTCGTAGAGTTTGGCGGTGCCGCGGTTGCGGTCTTCGGCGCGTTGCCAGAACTCTCTGGGGTCGCTGCCTGGGAACAGGGCCCTGTCTTTTTGTGATTCGTGCTTGAAGATTGCCTGGCGTTTGCGGAGCAGTTCCTGTGGCGAGATCGGCACGGCCATCTCGATGTGCTCGGGTTCCCACTCCTGCCATGCGCCGCGATAGAGCCAGAGGTTGCAGTTTTTGAACCACTCGTGGTGCTTGACGCGGTGGACGGCGGCGAAGATCGCCATGAGGCAGACGCGGTGGGTGCCATGAGGGTCGGAGAGGTCGCCGGCGGCGTAGATCTGGTGGGGCTTCACCTTTTCGAGGAGGTCGACGATGATCTGGATGTCGTCTTCGCCGATGGGCTTCTTGCGGATCGTGCCGGTCTCGTAGAAGGGCATGTCGAGGAAGTGCAGGTTTTCGTCGGGCACGCCAGCGGCGCGGGCTCCAGCGCGTGCCTCGCCGCGGCGGATGAGGCCTTTGATTTTCTGGATCTCGGGGGAATCGACCTGACCTGGCTGTTTCCTGCGGAGGAACTCCTCGATATGTGCTTCGATCTCGGTGGCTTTATCGTCTTTGACGCCGAACATCTTGTTGAAGTCGGCGGCGAAGTCGGCGAAGCGGAGTGCGTCCTCGTCAAAGACGGCGATGTTGCCGGATACCTGATAGGCGATGTGGACCTCGTGGCCCTGATCGCAAAGACGGATGAGCGTCCCGCCCATGGAGATCACGTCGTCATCGGGGTGGGGGGAGAAGACGATGGCGCGTTTGGGGAAGATCTCGTCGCTGGCGCGGCGTTGATCGCCGGGTCGTTTGGCGCTGGTCGGTTTGCCGCCGGGCCAGCCGGTGATGGTCGCCTGGAGGTAGCGGAAAACATTGACGTTGATGCTGTAGGCCGGGCCGTGTTCGGCGATGAGGTCCTGGAGTCCCGACTCGTTGTAGTCCTCATCGGTGAGTTTGAGGACCGGCTTCTTGACCTGCTGTGCCAGCCAGATCACCGCCCGGCGGATGAGTTTGGCGTCCCAGTCGCAAGGCCCGACCAGCCAGGGCTGGTTGGTGCGCGTGAGGCTGGAGGCGGCGGCCCCGTCGAGCATGACCTGCGCGTTGGGGTGATCCTGGAGGAAGGATGCGGCGATGACTGGTGTGACGGGCCCCTCGATCGCCTCGGCGGAGATTTTTGACTTGCCCTCGCCAAAGGCCATCATGATCAGACGACGAGCGCCGAGGATGGTCCCGACCCCCATGGTGATGGCCTTGGTCGGGACGTTCTCGATGCCGAAGAAGTCGCTGGCGGCGTCGATGCGTGTTTTGCGGTCGAGCCAGATGAGGCGTGTGCGGCTTTCTTTGCCTGAGCCTGGCTCGTTGAAGCCGATGTGCCCGGTGCGCCCGATGCCCAGGAGCTGGATGTCGATCCCGCCGGCATCGGTGATGGCTTTTTCGTATGACTGGCAGTAATGGGGTACTTCCTCGATCGACAGCGTGCCGTCTGGGATATGGACGTTCCTGGGGTCGATGTCGATGTGATCGAAGAGGTGCTCGTGCATGAACCGGTGATAGCTCTGCAGCTCGTTGGGCTGCATGGGGAAGTACTCGTCGAGGTTGAAGGTCACGACGTTCTTGAACGACAGGCCTCGTTCTTTGTGCAAGCGAACCAGTTCGGCGTAGACGCCTGTGGGGGTTGAGCCGGTGGCGAGACCGAGTACTACGGATTTGCCCTCTTTTTGACGCGTCTCGATCAGCTCGGCGATCTCGGCGGCGACCGCCTGGTTGACCTCGGCGGGGTCGGTCAGGACACGGGTCGGGATCTTCTCTCGACTGGCCATCTGCAGATCAAAAGCGGAAGACAAGGGCAGGCTCCTCTTGGATACACGGGCAATATAAGCGAACGTAGGGCCAGGACCGCCCGGCGCTGGAGAGCATGTTACATGAACGAAGGGCTTAATCTATCAACTATAATAATCGAAAGACTTTTGAGCGACAACCCTTGTCTGGACTCATAACTTCCTAACAGATAAAGAAAAAGCCCCGCCGCCTCGCTGTGAAGCGAGACGTCCGGGGCCGATCCAAGGCATGGGGGTTGGGTCAATCTTTTGGCGGCTCGTAGACCCCGGGGTGAAGTGCTTCACGGAGATCGTCTGCGGACATCGGGTCGACGGCGTAGACATCTTCGAGGAGCTTCGCGGCTGCGTCGCGGGCCAGGGCGTCGAGCCCGCCTGTGGCGGTCTCGGGTCGGGTCTCCAGCAGGGCGGCCACCTCGGGCTGGCGGAAGTAGTGAAACTCGCCGAGGGCGTCGCCGGAGCCGAGGTTGGTCGAGGGCCTAGCCGAGAAGAGGACGCCGCTGGATGTTGCGGGGTCTCTGTGTTCGGCGGCGTCGAATGCCTTGCATCCGACCGTGGTCAGGATGAGTCCCGCAGCCAGGAGTGCTCTTAGGGCCATGATCGTCCTCCAGAGACCGCAGTGATCTCCAGAGCAGGTCATCGAACCGGCCTTGGCCCGGATCGAGTCTTACCGGACACAACCAGGACACTTATGAAACACGATCTCAGCACAGCCGCCAGACACGGCCCAGGCGTTAAGCTTGACCTAGTCAGCCTGACAGTCATTGAGTATTTGTTAGCCCCCTAGGCGGCCGGTCAGGCTTGCGTCAGTCGTCCGCTGATGTGGCGGGCTGCGAAGGCGATGTCCTCGACCCGCTGGTCGCCGGCCTCGCGCTCGATGACCAGATCGCCACGGTATCCGCCCTGTTGAAGTGCATTGAGAAAGGCGGGCCAGTCGACCGCCCCGCTGCCGACGCGTTCTTCGCTGCCCCAGGTTCCTGGTTGCGGGGTTGGCAGCGCGTCTTTGATGTGTACCTGCTTGACCCAGTGCATCAATGACTTCACGGCCTCGATCGGATCGCCTTTGCCGTAGAGGATCATGTTGGCGGGGTCGAAGTTCACGCCCACCGCAGGGTGATTCAACGCTTGGAGGAATCCGGCCAGGTCGGCGGCTGTTTCCTGACCTGTTTCCAGGAGCAGATCAATCCCCGCAGAGCGTGAGAGGTCTGCCAGCTCGCCAAGTCGTTCGGTGACCTTCGATCGCACTGGGTCGTTGGGGTCGTGCGGGATAAAGCCGGCGTGAAAGGTGATCTGATCGAGGCCCAGTGCGGTCGCGATGCCCACTTGTCGGGCGTACAGATCGCGATTAGCGGGCCAGTGCTCATCCGGCACGATCCCGCCGGTGAGTTTGATGGTTTCGAGTGTGCTGTAGTCCTCGCCGATGGGCATGAACATGCCCGAGACCAGTTCGATGCCGGCGTCCTTCAGCGTTGCGCCGGCACGCGACCACGACAGGTCTTCGACCAGGGGGTTGAGACACAGCGACGCGCGAGACAAGCCTGTACACCCGAGGCTCTCGATGAGGTCCGCAGGGCTGTCGGGCTGAAAGCTCCAACTGCAAGCGGCCAGCCGTTCGTTCATCGACCCCTGGCTCATCCTGTTTACCTTTCTGAGTATCTTGACTCAGCGCTGGGCGATCACATCGTCGGCAGAGACTATCGAAGCCTGATTGCCCCACGATTGTCTGACATAACTCACCACCGCAGCGACTTCCTCATCCGAAAGAAAACTGATTCCCGGCATGATCGATCCGTAGGCTCCCGACCCAGGCAGTGCCCTAGGCCCCGCGCCGACGCCATGAAGTGTCATCCGGATCAACAGTTTCGGATCGCCAACGACGGTCTGGTTGCCCTTGAGCACCGGGAAGCCGCCATTCATCCCGCCGCCGTCTTGCCCGTGGCAGCCCGCGCAGTTGGCCTGATAGACCTGCTGTCCGAGCACGCGATCAAAGACCACCACCGGATCGGGATTTACGACGACCAGTGGCTCCGAAGGTCCGGAAACGTCGACCTCTTTGTCGGTCTGTTCGTCACAGCCGACGAGTCCCAGGGCTACCGCGAGCCCTGCCATTTGCAGTAACCGTCGCTTGGCTTTCATACCCTCATGATACCAGCCAACTATTAGTTAGAGATCGATCACCATGTCGGCTCGCGCCAGCTCCACCTTCTCGGCACGGTTGCGGCACCAGCGGGCGAGGCCGTCATCGATGGCGTTTCGCTCGGACCACTCCCGATTCGGGTCGTGGTGCCCGATCAGGGTCCGCTCGACGCCGCAGCGCTGGGCCATCTCCTGGATGTCCTCGATGCACGAGTGGCCCCAGTCGAGCCGTGACACTGTGGATGAGGAGCCGATCGCCGAGATGCCGTCGTAGTCGCTGCGGAGGTACTGGCCGTCTCGATAGAGCAGGTCGATACCGTCGCAGTGATCCATCAGCGATTCTTCTGCTGCGACGGACGCCTGCTGTCGGGGATCGCTTTCGTCCGAGCCGTGGCGAAGCTCGTGATCGGTGCAGAACACAAAGGACGACGTTCCGTGGTCCACCCGGTAGGCCAGGCACGGTGCGGGGTGATAGACCTCGAACGCCATGACTTGCGTGTCGCCGACCATGATCGGTTTGGGGAGCGCGTGGTCTATGGCGCGAAGGTCATACTTGGCGGATGATTGATCGGGACCTGTCAGCGCGACCGCCTCGAAGGTTGCGGGCATGACGTTGTAGTAAATCGGTGTCTGAACGCCGTGCAACTCGCTGTCGAGTTTGCGCGAGAAAATTCCCAAGTAGCTGTCGAGTGCCCGGAGGAACTGTGGGTTGCCGTAGACCTTCAATCGATTTCGCGGATCAAAACAGACTGCGGCCTGGTCGAAACCGACCGTGTGGTCGTTGTGCGAGTGACTGCCGAAGAGATGCAGGGTGCGCTCGGGTTGATCAGCCCACTTCACCTGAAGGTCTTTGGCGCAGTTTCGAAAGCCGGAGCCGGCGTCAAAGATGAGGTCATGGCCGTCGGGCGTTTCGACACGCACACAGGTCGTCCAGCCGTCGTAGACCCGTGGAGACGGCAGATCAAAACGATCGCGGTAGGCCAGGAGGCGTTTTCGGGTCACTGGCCCGCCAAGGATCTTCTCGATTGAGTCCACCCGCTCGCGCCGCCTGAGGGCATCGTGCAGGACGACCTCGATCAGGTGCGCATCGGAAAGGTCCTTCCGTGCCTGGCGCTCGGCCGCCGAGGGGAAGATCGAGCAGCTACCCTGCGTCCCGTACAGGGTGACTCGCATGTTTCGGATGCGCTCAGCCACGTCCACTCCGACCACGAGTCCATCGTTCGCACCATTGCCCCCGGGACTTTGGTGGCTATCGACAGTCTAACGCCGCCGCTGTATCGCCAGCAGGCCAAGAAGTAATCCTGCCGTGGCGGGCTCCGGGACGGCCGCGCCGAATCCGAAACCTGACGCCAGGAGGCTGAGGTCCACCAGGCCGACCTCGCCGTCACCGTTGAAGTCTCCTTGCCCCCAACCCAGCCCAGATTGGCCGAAGTATGAGGCCAGGAGCGAGAGGTCGGTGAGGTCCACATTTTTATCGAGGTTCGTATCACCGAGCTTGCTGCCGAATAACTCCTCGATCCAGAACCTCAGGTCGTCCGCCGTGGTGGTTCCGTCGCCAGTGAGGTCGTAATCAGGCGTGCCCATGCCTGCGGCGATCAGATTGAGATCGACCATCGAGTACCCGCCGTTGCCGTTGAAGTCGCCCAGCCAGGGGTCCAGCATGCCGTCGGGGTTGTGGGCCAGACGATCGACCAGGAGCCAGGACACGCCTTCGCCGATGACACGGAGGCTTCTTAGGGACACGATCGCTTCATCAAGGACGCCGTTGCCGGTTCGCGATGACAGGCCGAACCAGTCGTCGGGGTTATCGAGGTCCCACTGAACCAGTCGCCAGACGCCATCGCCGATCAGATCACGGTCCGCTGACACTTCGGTCTGGCCGCCATCGGCGAGGGTGAGGCTGATGCTCACGTCCGTTGATTCCGTCTTGACCCACAAGCCCAGCCAGCCTTGCGAAGCAAACTCATCGATCGGGTCAGACAGCAGGTCCAGCGTCCAGCCCGAAGCATCGCCATCGACGTCAATTCTCAGTGACTGCCCGCCATCGATGGCGCTCTGCGTGGTGACCTGCTGCGAGGAGCTGTTGACGAACCTGGTCAATGCCGATGACGACGCGGGGGTGGTGAACGGCTCGGGTTCGATGGTGAAATCAGCTAGGACAGTGAACTCAGCGGGTGTGACGAGGCTGGCGATGTAGTCGGCAATTGCCGTGCGCATCGGGCCGGTGTTCCTGATCGTCGAGTAGGCGTACATCTGAAAACCGTGTGACCCGTTGTCCCGCGATCGCTCGATCTGGTCGAGCGTCAGCGCCGTGTCGGTGCCGTGGAGGTAAGGCCCCAGCCCCGTGACGACCGCTGTATCCCCGCCGATGCCTGCGTACATCTGGACGTTCGATTCCAAAAGGTGATCGTACTGCTGGCTGAGGTAGGTCATCGGCAGGGCGAGGTCGAGGATCTCTTCCTCGATCCAACGCTCGGAGTTCTGCTGGTGGCTGTTCATGGCGATGTTGAAATCGCGCCAGACTGCGGCCGAGAGGATCTGATTCTGGTCAAGGGCCTTGATTGAGTCTCGTACCTTGACCACCAACTCGGTGATGTTGTCGGCGATCCACTGCTTGAAGGCGCTGTTCGCGCCTGTGAAGGGCAAGCCGGTATCAGCGGTAAAGCGAGCGCGCGAGGCAGGGTCCTGGGCGTAATCATCCCCGGCCCCGCTGACCATGCGCACGTAGTCGAGGTGAATGCCGGCGACGCCGTAGTTCGCCACGATGTCTGCTGCGACGTTGGCGATGTGGTCCTGCGCCTCGGGCACGGTCGGGTTGATGCCGACGTAGCCGTTGTAGAGCGGCTGGTCGTTGCCGTTGAAGTCCTTGAGGCGCCACTCGGGGTGGGCGTTCCAGAGGTGGTTCGGGTCGGTCGGCGGGCTGCTGCCGTTCCACATTGGGATGGTGTTGAGCCATGCGTGGAGGCGGACCCCGTGCTGATTGGCCTCGTCCACGGCGACGGCCAGGGGGTCCCAGCCCGGGTCCTGGCTGAAGTAGGGGGACTGTTGAGGCCAGACCTCGAAGTTGCTGTCGTAGCGTGCATCGCCCTGGCCGCGGACCTGGAACTGGATGTCGGTGAACCCGAGGCTGGCGGCGTCGGCGATAATCGAGCGGACCTGAGCCTCGCTGGAATAATCGAATCGCGTGACCCAGATGCCGACGTAGTCCTCGTAGCTCATGGACGAGTTGATCACCGGATGCCCGGCCCGGGCGACTCCGCCCAGCGAGGCCACGACCAGTGTCACCACAGCAACCCGAACCATCCAGCCCGATCGTTCGATCACATCAAACTCCTTTGATCACTAGCGGCCACCCGCTGGGGAGCAACTATCGCCGGGGCGGGAAGACGCCACTCCAAGCACCCGACCGGACTCACCTTATCCATCATGCCATGCTTTTCCGTCTGGGGCGATTGAAATATGGTTCTTATACAGCTTATTCGCGGTCTCCTGATCAACCTGACCCCTCCAAAAGCCCGAAAATAAAAGAGGAAACTGAGCCAAAGCGCGTTAAAATTGTTGCAGAAGACCCCCAATCGGGTATAAGATGCTTAATAAAGTCTTATACTTCCGTTTCAGCACCCCTCACTGATGAGGTTTCATCATGAAGAACGCTCACCGCCCCGCTTTCACGCTCATTGAGTTGCTCGTGGTGATCTCGATCATCGCGCTGCTGATTGGGATCCTGCTGCCGGCACTTGGTGCGGCACGGGCGACGGCGAGGGACATTGCGTGCCTGAGCAACACTCGCCAGCTTTCCATCGCGAGCTTCTCGTACGCTACGGATAACGCTGATTATTTTGTGCGGTTCTCCGACATGGCCGTTGCAGCGGGACGAGGGGGCAAGCCCTCCAACCTTGGTCAGAACGGGCTGGATGGTGTGCTTCCTGGAAATGCCAGTCATGCTTGGACCTGGACCTTTGTCGCCGGCAACTACGCCTCCACCGATCTCTACGAGTGCCCCAGCTTCACCGAAGCCGAAGAGTTCAGCACTGGCGGTGGCTCCCTGAATATCCGTGACGCCTCGGTCGAGAAGAACACCGACGGCAGCATCGATCAGAACTGGCGGAATTCTGATTACGGCGTCAATATTGCTTGGTTAACCGCCATGCGTCGCAATCCCAATGTGAATGAACTGGTTCCTGGAGGTGGCCGTGGTCTCGCTGGCAAGGAATACGAGATCTCTTCACGCCTAAGCAGTGTGGAGGCACCGACTACAACTCTGTTCGCCGCTGACACATACTTCGCTGGAATCGCAGCTGCCGACCAGGGCACCTATGGTGTGTTCTTTGCGAGTGCTACTAATGCTAACTCAGAGACCGTACACGCACGACATGGTAGCGGGGCAGTCAATATTTCTTACGCTGACGGACATTCTGGCTCTGAGACAATGCCTATTAATCAGAGCCTCACAGCAAATAGTGCCGTAACCGTTTATGACTGGATCAGTGTCCTTGGTGCTTACAGCAATACGACACCAGTTGGTAACCCTGACAACAAGTGGGACTTGCTTTCAGGCGATGCCTATTAGCACTCAGTTACGACCGATCGCCCCCCGACCCCGCTCCGGCGGGGTTTTTTTATTTCCCATCTGGCGGGGTTTCTTCTGGCGTTCAGAACGACAGCAAGGGTAAAATGGATGTGCCTGTCGATTCAATCGCATTCAAACACATTTCAGCACGAGGTTCTGTCATGCTCACTCCGCCGCGCAGCCCGTCGCCTCGTGCTTTTACGCTCATCGAGTTGCTTGTGGTGATCTCGATCATCGCGCTGCTGATCGGGATCCTGCTGCCTGCCCTCAACAGCGCCCGGGGAACCGCCCGTGACATTTCCTGCCTGAGCAACACTCGGCAGATGTCGATCGCCAGCTACGCCTACGCCACTGACAACCGGGAGTACTACGTTCGTGCCTCGGATGAATCCGTGAGCCCGGGGCAACTAGGCAAACGTGCCGGTCTTGGCAGCGGCCCCATGGGTAACACCGACTTCACTCAGACCACGACCCATTGCTGGACATGGAGCCTGGCCAACGGCGGTTACGCCACCCGAGAGGTCTACACCTGCGCTCGCTTTCCGGAAGCTGAAGAGCGTTCCGTCGATGGCAGCAGTTACGAGAATATCCGAGACGCTGACATCGAGAAGAACACCAATGGGACCATTGACAACGGATGGCGCAACACTGACTACGGTGTGAATGTTGCGTGGCTCACCGCACGTCGCCAGCAGGATGAAGGCGAGCTCAAAGCCCAGCTCGGTGTCGCGAACGCCCGGCCGCCGGTCTCCGGATTCCAGTTCGCGATTTCCTCGAAGCAGGCGGAGGTGCAGGACCCTTCTGATACGCTATTTGCCGCCGACTCCTGGGTGCTGCTCTTTGTCAATGACGGTGCCATCCCCACCGGCGTCTACTGGGCGAACGCACGCACCAACTATTCTGAGACGGTTCATGCCCGCCATGGCGGGAGCAAGGGCGGGAGCGTCAACATCGCCTGGGCCGACGGGCACTCGTCTTCACAGAGCCTGCCCATCAATCAGGAACGGTCTGATGCTGCAGAGGGCTATGTCATCTACGACTGGCAGAGCGAACTTGGCGCCTACGACTTTGCCAGCCCGCCCAACCCCGTCGACAACCCGGACAACAAGTGGGACCTTCTCGCTGGGGATGCCTTCTGAATCTGCCGGTTGATCTTTCCGTTTGTCCCCGGCTGGCCTGCTCCCTAGGATGCTCCGTTACCCATTGATACGGAGCCCCTATGCCCTCTCCCGACGACCGTAAGTACCTTGATTCTCACGAATGGCACAAGGCCGAAGGCGATCTGGTTGTGATCGGGCTGTCGCAGTTCGCTGTCGATGAGCTCGCGGACGTGACTTACGTCGAGTTCATCAAGGACTCGGGTTCGGTGACGGCGGGCGAGACGTTCGGGGAGATCGAGTCGGTCAAGGCGACCTCCGAGCTCTACTGCGGGATCGACGGCGAGATCGTCGAGACCAATCAGCAGGTCATCGACAACCCAGCGATGGTCAACGAGGACCCTTTTGGTGACGCCTGGCTGATTAAGGTCAAGCCCGCGAACGCTGGTGACCTTGAGAAGCTCCTCTCCGGCCCGGACTACGACAACAAGGTCGGCGCGTGAGGGTCATGCGCCCGATCAACCCCCTGCTGCTGGCCCTGACGCTGCTGCTGACGGGCTGTGACACGGTTGGTCTGTCGAGTCTTGGCACGCTGACGATCACCTCGCGTGCCGATGAGCGGGTTCAGCTCACCGCCAGCATCGACCGGGCGATCTATTCTCTCGACGGCAAGCAGGCGCTTACCGCGATCCTGCTCTCCGGCTCCGCCGAAGCCCCGCAGCGCGCGATTGTCCTGCGTGTGTTCTGGAGTCCTCGTGCTGGCGCGACGCCTGTCTCGCGCTCGGCGACCAACACCTCGATTGAAGTCATGGTCTTTGCTGACCGGGTTGATCAGGACCTGCGCGAGGTTGGTCTGTATGCGGGAGCAGGCTACGTCTACCTCAACGACAAGCCCGGTGATCGGCTGGTTGGTGCCGAAGTCTGGGAAGCCGACCTGATCCTCACCGACCAATCGCTGGGTTTTCGCGACCGGCTGGGTCGCAGCAACCTGACCGGGCGCTTGCAACTGCGGCGTGATGACGCTGGCGTCCAGACGATCCTCGCCTCACTCCGGGCCCAGGCGTCGGGGGCCCTCGAGTACCCCCGGCTGGTCAGCGCAACGCCCGCATCCCGATCATTTTGATAACCTGATCACGCGTCAGTGCCTGTGTCATCTCGCCTCGTAGAAGGGTCCATCATGCGCCTAGGCCGTCTCCTGTCCGCCCACGCCGGACACGCTCTGCTCGCCATCGTGATCCTACTGCTCTGCTCGGTGACCACCCTTGCTCAGGATGCTGAGCCCGCTGCATCCGAAGCGGGGCCCACCCTGGTCGAGCAACTCGACATGACCATCGGCTGGGCCAACGGTCACATCTCGACGGTCCTGTTCTTCGACATCAGCTTCGGCATGTTCAAGTCGGTCAACCCGATCTCAGGGGAACTCGAAGGCCCCGAGACGCCGTTTCTTGTCGTTTGGCTGATCATCGGTGCTCTCTTCTTCACCTTCTTCCATCGCTTCCTGACTCTGCGCGGCTTCGGACACGCGATCAACGTGCTGCGCGGGAAATACACCTCCTCCGATGACCATGGTGACGTCTCCCCGTTCCGTGCGCTGACCTCCGCTCTCTCGGCCACCGTGGGCCTTGGTAACATCGCTGGCGTGGCCATTGCCATGAAGATGGGCGGCCCCGGTGCTCTCTTCTGGATGATGTTCCTGGGTTTCTTCGGCATGGCGTCGAAGTTTCACTCCTCCACACTGGCTCAGATGTACCGCGTCCGGCACAAGGATGGCTCCTACTCCGGCGGGCCCATGTACTACCTTTCGCGAGGTATCCGCGAGCACTACCCTGCCCTCGCGCCGTTCGGGGTGTTCCTCGGCGGGTTCTTCGCGGTCGCCTGCATGTTCGGGGCCATCGGCGGGGGCAACATGTTCCAGGCGAATCAGTCCGCTCAGGCTTTCTTCCAGACCTTCGTGCAGCCTGGCGTCATGGCCGCCTACCCGGAGGCGACCGCGACCGAGATTGCCGCCATTCAGGGATGGACCAACGCGGGTTTTGGACTGCTGATGGCGACTGTCGTTGGTGCCGTCGTCCTAGGGGGCATCACGCGCATCGGCGCGACGACGTCCAAGCTGGTCCCGGGTATGGCCGTTATCTACGTCGCTGCGTGTCTAACCATCATCATTGCCAACTTCTCTGCCCTACCCGATCTGATTGGTCAGGTTCTCGGGCAGGCTTTCGCCGCAGAATCCATCTATGGCGGGATCATCGGCGTGATGATCATCGGCTTCCAACGGGCCGCCTTCTCGTCCGAAGCCGGGCTCGGCTCGTCCGCCATCGCGCACGCCGCCGCCCAGACCAAAGAACCCACTCGGGAAGGCTTCGTGGCCTCCCTCGAACCTTTTGTCGATACCGTCATCATCTGTTTTATGACGGGCATGGTGGTTCTGATCACGGGTGCCTATAAGACCGCTGAAGGCGATGGCGTCGCGGTCACGCTGGCCGCTTTTCAGTCCATCCCCTTCCTCGCCTGGTTCCCCTACGTCTTGTCGATCTCGATCATTCTGTTCGCCTTCTCGACGATGATCTCGTGGTGCTACTACGGCGAACGCGCCTGGGGTTATCTCTTTGGGCTCCGCTCGGTCTTCATCTTCCGGATCATCTTTGTCGTCTTCGTGTGGATCGGTTCGGTTGCCAGCCTTGGGAATGTTCTCGACACGGCTGACCTCTCGATCCTCTCCATGGCCCTCCCCAACATCCTGGGCGGTATCCTGCTGGCTACCGTGGTTAAGCGTGAAGTCGACCACTACTGGCAACGCCTTCAGGATGGTGAGTTCCATGCCGATGAATCCGCCGGGTCCGACATCTGATCCAAGCCCGCCTGCCGCCCTGCTGGTCGTACGATCAGCTCTGGGGGGGACTCTCATGGGCCTGGCCAATCTGGTCCCGGGAATCTCAGGCGGGACGATGCTCCTGGCTGCGGGCATCTACCCGCGCTTCATCAACGCCATCGGCGAAGTCACGACTCTGCGATTCCGGCGTGAGTCGATGATCACGCTTGCCACCGTCGTGGTCGCCGCGATCCTTGCCATCGCTCTGCTTGCCGGCCCCGTTAAAGACCTCGTCGTCTATCACCGCTGGATCATGTACAGCCTGTTCATCGGCCTCACGCTCGGCGGGGTTCCGGTCGTCTGGCGGCTGATCAACCAACCCACCGCTGCGACCTGGCTGGGTGTGCTCGTCGGCTTTGCCGGCATGGCTGCCCTTGCGATCGCTCAGAGTGAGGCGACCGGCGCTACCCAGAACGACGGCTTCCTGTTCATGCTGCTTGCCGGTGTCGCGGGAGCCTCGGCGATGATCCTCCCCGGCGTCTCGGGCGGGTACCTGCTGCTGGTTCTCGGTGCGTATGTCCCCATCCTCGCCGCCATCTCGAGCTTCGTCGATGCGCTCAAAGCCGTGGATACCGCCACCCTCCTCGCCGTTGGATTCGGTACGATTCTCCCGGTCGGACTCGGTGTGGTTCTCGGTATCGCCGCGGTCTCGAATCTGCTGCGATTCCTGCTGCGCCGCTACGAGAAGGCGACTCTTGGCGTGCTCCTTGGGCTCCTGCTCGGGGCTGTCGTCGGCCTTTATCCCTTCGTTGAGCCGGTCGCGCCAAACCCCGGTGACATCCTCAAGAACCAGACCCTCATCGTCGATGACAACAACACGCTGATCTATGAACAGACCGGGAAAGCCGTCGAACCCGAGGACTACCCCACCGCCACCTTCCAGCCCTCTTACACGCAGCTCACCGGAAGCCTGACCCTGATTACCCTAGGCATCGGGCTTACACTGCTCGTCGATCGCATCGGTCGCGACAAACCCAGCAGCACTACTGAGCACACCAAGGACCCAGAAGCATGAAGGTCATGGTCACCGGCGGAGCCGGCTACATCGGATCACACGCCGTCAAACGACTCCTTGCTGACGGACACGAGGTCGTCATCCTCGACAACCTCTATCGCGGGCACCGCGATGCCATCCCGGATGGCGTGACCCTCACCGAACTCGACCTCCGAGACACCGACGGTATCGAGACAACGCTCCGCGAGTACCGGGTCGAGACCGTGATGAACTTCGCTGCGCTGGCCTACGTCGGCGAATCCGTGACGCAGCCCATTGACTACTACGAGAACAACACTGCGGGCGTTCTCTCGCTGCTCCGCGCGATGCAGCGAGCGGGCGTTAACCGCATGGTGCACTCCTCGACTTGCGCGACCTATGGCGAGCCTGAGACGGTCCCGATCACTGAAGAGACACCTCAGTCGCCGATCAATCCTTACGGCTGGTCCAAGCTGTTTGTCGAACGCATGCTGATCGATATCGCTCAGGCCAACAAGAACTTCAGCTTTGCCGCCCTGCGTTACTTCAACGTCGCCGGGTCAGCTCGCGACGGGTCCATCGGCGAAGACCACGAACCCGAGACGCATCTTATTCCCGTGATGCTGCTGACCGCCCTGGGCCAGCGCGAGAAAATGACCATCTTCGGCACCGACTACCCCACGCCCGATGGCACCTGCATCCGCGACTACATCCATGTCGAGGACCTGATCGACGCTCACGTCACCGTGATGAGCGCTCTGGCTCCGGGCGACAAGCGGTTCTACAACCTGGGTATTGGTAACGGTTTGTCGGTCAAGCAACTCATCGACGCTGGGAAGAAAGTTACTGGCGTGGACTTTCGTGTTGACCTCGGACCGCGCCGGCCGGGCGACCCCCCCATGCTTTACGCCGACGCATCGAAGATCGAACGCGAACTGGGTTGGAAAGCACAGATCACTGATGTGCATGAGATGATTGAGTCCGCCTGGAACTGGTTTCGTGAGCACCCCCACGGCTACAACGACTGATTCACCGCTCGGCGAATCCGAACCAGCGCTCGATCGCCAGCAGCAACGCGCCGATCGGCCCCGCCAGCAGCGCGGTGTAGATCACCGACAGGAACCCGCGAAACAGCGAGTCGGCGGCGCGCCATCCTTCGATCATCTCTCCGACCGGCCACGGGAGCGTCCGCACCGCCATCAATGAGACTGAGAAGATCTCTGTAAACAGCCCGCAGACGGCGGTCAGGATCACGACCGTCAACAGGGAGTGACGAAACACGACTCCGCGCAGTTGATGCACCACGAACGCCCCGGCCACGGTGCCGATCGCCATCGGGCCGATCAACACGACGCCCCCGGGATACACCGTCAACAGATCGAGGCACAGGCCAGCAGCCACCGCCGCCCAGCTCGCGGTCCGCCACGGTGCCATCAGCGCGACAAACGCCACCAGTACCAGGATCGGTTCGGGTCGAACGCCCGCTACCTCCATCGCGCCCCCTGCCGCGAACGACACGCCCAGCAGCAGATAAGCCACCACGCCAAACAGCGCCCAGTTCATCCGCCACCCCCCGCCGTTGCCCGCTCCACCACCACCGTCACCCGACGCAGGTCCGTCGCCCGATACACCGGCTCGATCACCACCCGCTTGAGCAGCAACGGCTTGCTCGTCCGGTCATCGACGATCGCCACCCGCCCGACGATCCGCCCCCGCGCCAGCAGCGGCCAACGCTCATCGACCAGGTGAGCGACATCGCCTTGCTCGACCGGCACATCCAGCGCCAGCTCCGCCACAAACCCGCCCGCCTTCTCGTCGTAGTCCACCCACGCCAACGCCTCTCGCGTCGGAGCCGTCACGGTAGCGGGCACCACCCGCACCTCGAGACGCACCCCCGGCCGCGCGATCGCATCCATATCGCAGGTAAGCGGTGCCACCCCCGACACCCTACCGATCAGATGTGAGCCCACGACCACCGGGTCCTCCAATCGGACCCCGCTGGTCTCACCGGCGCGCACCGACAATCCCGAGCCGCCTTGATAGACCGCCAGCACTGGCGCGAGGACCAGCCGGGCCGAAGGCCGTGCCAGCAACTCCCGCGACTCTGCGAGTTGATCGACCAGCCCCCGCAACCGTCGATTCTCATCTTCCAGCGCCCGGAGATAATCCAGCGCCGGGCCTTCTCCTAAGGGGGCTCGACCCCCGCCATCGACCGTGTCCATTCCCTCGGAATCCAACAGCCCCGTCCGACCGAGCACCTGACTCACCGGGACCAGTGCTGACACGAGCAACCCGCGTGGCCACGACGCTAGCGCCGTCACCATAGCGCCCGGCATGAGCACCAGCACCACGCAGGCCAGCACCACCAGCGTCTGCACTCTCGGGATGGGAAAACCAGGACCTCTGATGCTCGTTCTCCTGGTGCACCGGCCCTCGGCCGCGAGCGGAGCACGAACCCGCAACCAGCCGACGACTAGAAGTCGTCCGAATCACTCTCCATCGTCCCCTTCCACTCCTCGAGATGCTCGAGGTAGATCGCTGTGCCTCGGGCCACACACGTCAGCGGGTCATCAGCGATCCGACAGTCCAGCCCCGTCGCGTTCGAGATCACAATATCGATGCCCCGCAGCAGCGCCCCGCCACCTGCCAGCACGATCCCGTTGTCCACCAGGTCTGCGGCGAGTTCCGGCTCGGCGCGCTCGAGTGTCCGTGTCACGGTCTCGATGATCGCAGACAAGGGCTCCTGGAGCGCCTCGCGGATCTCCTCGGAGGTGATCACCGTCTTGCGTGGCAAGCCGGAGATCATATCTCGGCCGCGCACCTCCATGGTTCGTTCTTCCCCCTCGGGCGCCGCCGAGCCGATCTCGATCTTGATTCGTTCGGAGGTCTGCTCCCCGATCATCAGGTTGTAAGCCTTCTTCATGTGGTTGATGATCGCCTCGTCCATGTCATCGCCGGCGACACGGACCGACTCGCACTGCGCGATGTCGGCCAGCGACATGATGGCCACTTCCGTCGTCCCGCCGCCGATATCGACGATCATCGATGCGGTCGCCTCAACGATCGGCAGGTTCGCCCCGATCCCCGCCGCCATCGGTTCCTCAACCAGATAAACCTTCCGAGCCCCCGCTTTCTCCGCGGAGTCCAGCACGGCCCGACGCTCCACCGCCGTGATGCCTGAAGGCACCGCGATGACCACTCTCGGCCTCACGAGCGGGTGCCGGCCATTCACCTTGCGGATGAAGTAACTGAGCATCGCCTCGGTGATCTCGAAATCGCTGATGACCCCGTCCTTGAGAGGCCGGATCGCCGTGATCGAGCCCGGCGTCTTGCCCAGCATCTCCTTGGCCACCCAGCCCACGGCCAGCTCGTTGCCGTTGCGCAGCACCTGGGTTGTGTTCTTCTTGACCGCCACCACGGACGGCTCGTTGAGCACGATCCCCTCGCCGCGCACACACACCAGGGTGTTGCACGTCCCCAGGTCAATGCCCATATCGACACTGAACCAGCTCAGGAAGTTGTCGTAGAGGCCGTCAAAGATCAAAGAGACCCGTCCCTTGCATGAAGATCGCGCCGCCACGCAGGCCGCAGACGCCGCATCATAACCAACACCGCCCATACGCGAGCAGCAGCCGGTATCTGTTTCATCGGCAGCCCGCCCCCCGTAACTTGCGATTCCACACAACCTTCGGCGAACGTACCGCGACTCGACCCTCGATCTGCTGTTCTTTACTGCCCCTCCACCTCAAGAAAACAAGCCGAGCTGAGGGTCGGCTTGATCAATCCTTCAAGACGGTCTGTTCCGAAGTTAGAATGGCAGTACTGGCAGCATTCCGCCAGCCAACTCTGCACTGCGCATCCACACCACCCCGATGCCGGCCAGCAGCATCAGCAGCGCGATCAGCAGCAGAACCGAGTAAACGCCATCATCAGAGTCGTACTGAGCCATCGTCGTCGGTCTCCGGATTACTGAGTCAAACCAGCCAGGGCGCTGTCACCGATCTCGATCTGGCCCGTCGCCAGCTCAATGCTGCCGGCGGCTGAATCGGTGTCCACTGTCGTGATCCGCAGCTTGCCGAGGTAACGGCCATCGCGGTGAACCCGGAAGACCATGTTTCGCTCAACGCCATCGACCTCGCCGACGTTGACCTGCACGAGCGTCAACTGATCGACTTGCTGCATGCCCGTGACCATCCCGCGGATCATTGTGGAAGGCTCGATATCGATCGTATCGCTGTCGGCTGAAGCCTCACCCATCACGATCGCACGCATCTCCTCAGGCAGCTTGCCGACAGACGCCATGAGCTGTGCGTTATCACGCTCGGCCTGGGTCATGCCCTCCTGAAGACGACGAACTGTGCGCTCAAGGCTATCACGCAGGCTCGCCAACTCGGACACCTCGTCCTGCAGCTCCACACGCTTGGCCTCGGCATCCACGCGGCGTGACTCTGTCGAAGCGATGCGGTTGGTCAACTCTGTAATCAGGACTGAGTTCTGCCGGGCGGTGGCGGAGAGGCTCGACATGTCCGACTCTCGCTGTGCCAGCCGCGACTTGGCATCAATAAGCCCCGCGTTGGCCTGAGCCAACTCCGACTGGGCGTCTGCCAGTTCGCCGGTGAGCTGCTCGATCGTGGCCTGCAAGGACGCCGACTTGGCCGACTCATCGGCCAGGGCAGCATTGATCTCCGCCTGAGCACTGCGGGCTTTCGCCTCAGCGACCTGCTGGGCGGCACGGGCCTCCTCAAGCTCGCCGCGCACGTCCTCGACTGTTGCCACGTAGGGCACGGTCAGAGCGACCAGCACGATCGATAAAAAGGCCACCACGAGCACGAAAATCTTGGTCAGCAAGCTCAACGGGAAACCCTCTCGAAAGCTCGAAAATCGCCCAAAACCGGCGATTGAGTCAACACAATACTTCGGGTTATCGCAGAGCCTCTTAAGCCTGTCAACAACCCCAACCTCTCGCCTCCCAACCGCTTAACGACGGGCAGACTGAGCTTCCCCGGCCGTTGGCAGCCGCTTGAGCACCGCCGCCGCCGCCGCGAGCCGGACCATGGGGACCTCGTCCTCCAGCGTGTCCCCCAGCAGCGCCAAACCGATCGGGTCCCCGCTGTCGCCGAGCGAGAAGGCCGCCTGAGCACGCACGGTCGGCATCGCCGAATCCAATCCCCGCACCAGAATCGGCATCCCGTCCTCAACCCCCAGCTGCATCAGCGACCGCGCCGCTGCCAGCTGCAACTCTACGGGTGGCTGCTCCAGCATCCGCGCCAGCATCGGGATCATCCGTCGATCCCCCAGCGGGCCCAGCATGCTGACGGCCAGCACTCGGATCTCATCACTCTGTGAATACGCCGCCGCGCGAATCGGCGTCAACGCCTCCAGATCACCCAGTTTCACCAACGCCTCCGCCACCTGGACCTGCACGATCTCACGGCGGATCGCCATGATCCGCCGGTCAAACGGCACCCGTGCCGCCTCGTGCAGCATCTCCTTGGCACTGGCATCACCCATCTCACCCAGGATCAATGCCGCATTGCCCCGCACACCCGGCTCGGGCGAATGCACCAGCCGCGCCAGCGGACTCACGTCCACGGCCACCCCGTTCGCATCCGCCGCAAAGATCGCGGCGGCTCGCACCGACAGGTTCTCATCCAGCGAGAGGTCTGCCGCCGCCTGGCCATGCTCCTCGAGCTTCAACTGCCCGACCGTCATGAGCGCCGCGAAACGGACTGGCGCTACCTCATCCAGCAGCATCGGCTCCACCAACTCACTGGCCAGACCCGGCACCGGGTGAGATGCCTCGATCGCGTTCATCCGCAGTGCTGCATCCTCCGCCGCTGCGGCCGCTCGCACTTCCGCGATCGCCCGGTCCCGCAGCGTCGCCGCCTCATCGGTGCTGAGCGACCGCTGCCCCAGGAACTGCCCCCACGACAGCCCCGCCCCCCAGGAACCCATCAGCACCACCATCGCCACCAGAAACGCTCGACGTGTGTTGTTCATGCTCATCCCGGGATTCTAACCCCGTCGCACGCGATCCAACACCCCCGACCCCAGGAACCCCACCAAGAACAGCCCCACCAGCAGCGGAACCTCCCCCCAGAACCCGTAAAGCCCCCGCCAGTCGGCCACATGACCCGGCGCCAGCTGCACCCCACTCGACCACAGGTGCCCCAGCACCCCCTTGCTCTCGCCCTCAACCTCCACCACCGAGACCACCTCACCCCGCGCCGAGATCAAGCCGCTCACCCCCGTGTTCGCCGCCTTGGCCATCGGCACCCGGTTCTCGACACACCGAAACGCGGCGATCTGCAGGTGCTGATACCCCTGCGATTCCAATCGGAACCACCCGTCGTTCGTCACGTTCACCAGCAGCACCGGCCGCTCTGATTGCGCCAGCGCCACCCCCACCATCTCACGCACGACCCGGGCCACCGTGTCCTCAAAGCAGATCGGCGTCACGACAGCAAACTCGCCCGCCTCAAAAACGACCGCCTGAGTGCCCGCCTGAATCGTGTAGCTCGACTCATATGGCGTCAGGTTCTTCACCACCCAGTCCTCAAGCCAGGGCATCAGGTCCATGCCGGGCAGGTACTCGCCGAACGGCACCCGGTGCATCTTGTCGTACCGCCGCTCCGCCCGCGTCCCGTCCGCCCGATAGTGAAACACCGAGTTGAAGCCCATCCCGGGCACCGGCCGCTTTACGCCATCGACCTCCCGTAGCTCCCAACTCTCGTACGCCGGTGCACCCACGATCAGGTCCACGCCATAGCTCGCCGCCAGGTCCCGGACCTGTCCCTCGATCGTCAGGATCGCCGCCCAGTCTTCCGCCCCAGCCAGCCCCAGCGTCTCCTCGTTGATCGGCATCGGCACCGCCGACTCCGGCCAGATCACCACGACTGGTGACCCCGCCTCGGCCTCGTCAAGCCTCGACTCCAGCGACCGCCGCGTCTCAGCCAGCAACGCATGCCAGTCCGCGATGCGGTCCTCCAGAGAGGGGCTCTGCCGATTATTCTGCGGCTCGTTGGTCTGAATCACGACCACGGTCGTGGAGGAATCCGGGAGCAAACTCGGCATCGGCGGCGTCATGCCGTACCCGACCACCGTGGCCACCACCACACCCACCACCACCACCCGCGCCACAAACCGCTTCCGCAGCGGCTCAAGCGTGACGCCCTCCTTCGGCGCCGAAAACGACTGCCGCGCGACGTCCGCGAGAAAACCATTCACCAGCGCCACAAACGCCGTCACCGTCAGCTCACCAAACAGGTCGGCGATCTGAATCAGCATCGCCGAGTGCCCCGGTCGCCACGGCCCCTGACTGTGACCGAGCAAGAACCACGCGAACCCTCCGAACGGATACTGGGTTCGCAAAAACTCCACCAGCACCCACGCCACCGGCACCGCCCAGGTCAGCGACAAGCGACCCTGAAGCGTCAGCCGTCGGATCAGCAGCCACCCCAAGGTCGGGAACACACTGAGCACCAGCGCCGCTGCCACCGTCCCGCCCACCGTCACCGGTGACAGCCACCAGAGCATCACACACCACCAGGTCCAGAACACCAGTGTCGACACCCACACCACCCGCCACATCGACGCCGAACGACTGACCACCAACGCACCCGGCACCAACGCGATGTATGCCAGCCACCACCACCCCAGCACCGGATAGATCACCCCCATCAGCACTGCCGACAACCCCAGCATCACAAAATGACTCACGACCCCGGGCGGGCGATCAGGGTCTACTGGCGCGATAGCAAAGGATTTGGCCATCGCCCGAGCATACTCGGCCCACCCACAACCGTCTCAGCCCCCAATCAAAAAGCCCACGGACCGTCCTGGTCCGTGGGCCGCGTTCCTTCGGCGTCCTTGCCGAGAGAGTTCTCTATCCTCACAAGCCTCACATCGCCCGCGGGTGAGCTTCCTCATAAGCCGTGCGCAACCGGTTCGCTGTTAGGTGCGTGTAGACCTGCGTCGTTGACAACGACTGATGGCCCAGCAACTCCTGCACGCTCCGCAGGTCCGCTCCGTTGTCGAGCAGGTGCGTTGCAAAACTGTGCCGCAGCGTGTGTGGGCTGATCGAAGGATCGAGACCCACCTCGATCAGATACTTGTCCAGCTTCCGCCGGACCGACCGGCTCGACAGACGCCCGCCATTTTTGTTCACAAACAAAGCCACCTGGGGATTCACCAGCGACTCCTGACGAACCTTCGTGAACCGGGGGTCCGGCTCCAGCAGCGTCAGGTAGTGCCGGATCGCCGTCATCGCGTGGGAACCAAGAGGAACGATCCGCTCCTTCTTGCCCTTGCCACGCACCAGCAGCGTCTGATTGTCCGCATCCAGGTCAGCACGGTTCAGATCAACCAGCTCGGATACACGCACGCCCGTCGAATAGAGCGTTTCCAAGATCGCTCGGTCACGCGCCCCCAGCGTCTCGCGGTTGTCCGGTGCCGAGAGCAGCTTCTCCACATGCTCCACCGTGATCGCCCTTGGCAAACGCTTGGTCTGCTTGGGCGTGCGGATCAGCAGCATCGGATTCGACTCCACCAGGTCTGTCTTGAGCATCCACTTGTAGAAGCTACGAAGCGTCGCAATCTTCCGCGCCATCGTCGCCGAACTGTATCCAAACGTATCCAGCTTGGCGAGGAAATCGCGGATCAGTACGGGGTCGGCCGTGCGCAGCTTGCCCTCCAGATAGCCCTCGCTGTTGCCACTCGCCTCGTCGGGAGCCACATCCGTGAGGTGCTCCACAAACTGGCGCAGGTCCGCGCCGTAGCACCGCGCCGTGTACGGGCTGAAGTGGCGCTCGTGACGCAGGTAGTTCGAGAATCGTTCCAGCAGAGAAAGGGTCAGAGCCATCGTTTGCATCCTCTATAGAAAAGGGCGTTCCAGCCTCTTTTAGGCAGATTTCCGCCGTTGCAGCTTCTTCCGCAGCCTCATCCCCATGTGATGAGACAGCACCGCGGCATCAAACCAGTCCAGGTCGTTCCCCGGATCATCAACCATCACCGCCAACTGGTTGAGCAACGCCGCCTCTTGCCCCGGCTCACACCGGAACACGTGACGCTTGCCCTTTTTCACCAGCACCAACTCGTGGTCATTATCCCATACAGGGCCATCGACCTCGATGGCCTTCAACGTTGCCGCTGGTTGGGATGACGATCCGTCCATGCTTCGCTCCAAACCCGATCCGCGTCGGGCCGGCGAGGCCATGACGGATCACTAAGGGGCCCGACCGACTCCCGCGAGCCGATCCCGAATCCCACGCTTCCCGGCGGGAAGCGGCACGCCAAGGCGCTGCGCCTCGGCCAAAAGCAGTCGCCCGGCCAACTCGTGGCAGGCAAACTCGATGTACAGGTTCATGTTCCGCTGATGATGCACCCACGCGTCCGGAGCTTTCGACGCAGGACCACGATCCACCGCGTACGCCATCAAAGCGTCCCGCGTCCTCGGGTCCGAGGCATCCAACACCGCGCTGATCGAAGACGACGCGCCTTCCGGCACGCCCGATTCCGACGACGAAACGCGACCCGCCAGACCGCTGCCTGCACGGGTCATGCCGCGCAGATCAACCGCCGTGCTCTGGCGCTCATCGACCTCGTAAACCTCTGCCGCGAGTCCGATCGTCGGCGGGTCATACGGGTCATACGCCGTGATCGTCCCGACCACCAGGCAGTCGGCTCCGATCCCACGCATGAGCGCCCGCGCTTCGCCGGGTGAGGTGATCCGCCTCACATCAAGACGCTCCATGCCCGCCAGAACACGATTCACCGGCAGGGCAACCAGGCCATCGGCCTGATCAAGCGTTCTGGTCAGGGCGTCCGCCACCACCTGCCCGCTCGCCGCACTCATGCCCGATTCATTCACAAAGGGCACGACCGCGACCACCCGGGGTTCCGGGTAAGGCGAGACCAGAGGTGGCGATCTCCGCGGCTCAAATAACGAGCAGCCGCTCAGGAGAAACACCAGCGACACCAGGGTCAGCTGAACCTGTTGACTTGTCATGGCATCCTGCCCACTCAGCAGGCGTTTCCAACGCCCGCAAGCCTTCAAACCTTTAGCACACCGTTCTTACTGCGTGCCGGGAAGCGGAACACCAAGCCCCGCTTCCCCCAAACGAGCTTCCTGTGCCGGAGCCAGGCGAAGTGCCTGATCCGGACGGGCCGCCCAGATGTTCTGAGTCCCGAGTCCCGCTCGATCCGAAACGAAATACACATATCCGTCGCTGCCCCATGTCGGGAGCAGATTCTCGTAACGACCGCCGGTCAGCCGCGAGCGGCCGCCGCCGTCCGAAAGCATCACCCAGATATCCTTCGGACCGGCCTCATCCATCTCTGCAGTACCGGGCTCCACCACCGTGCAGAACACGATGTAGTTGCCGTCCGGGCTCCAGTCAGGTGTGATCGCCGCCGCATTCGTGCTCGCCGCCAGCTCTGTCGGCAACGTCGCCTGGCCATTGACATATGTCAGCACCCAAACTCCAAACCGACGATCCCCACGCTCGCGCTCCCGCTGATAAACGATCCGGTTGTCCACAGGTGAC
Source organism: Phycisphaeraceae bacterium (assembly GCA_040222855.1). Taxonomy (NCBI): domain Bacteria; kingdom Pseudomonadati; phylum Planctomycetota; class Phycisphaerae; order Phycisphaerales; family Phycisphaeraceae; species Phycisphaeraceae bacterium. The sequence continues at coordinate 623,677 of JAVKCD010000003.1, forward strand.
CAGCTCGGAAACAACCCGGGCCCCAGAAACGTCTTGGTCCCGGGACTGTCCACGTTCACTACCACGAGCTGCCACTCCTGAGCCTGCTCGTTGAAGCTGCAAAACACCACACTCCGGCCATCCGGCGAAAAACTCGGATGCATATCGATCGCGTCATCATCCGTCAGACGAACCGCCGTCCGACCCCCCACTTCCATCATGTAGATGTCCCAGGACCCCGAACGATCCGACGTGTACACCACGAACTCACCGTCAGGCGACACATCCGGCATCTCATCACTCGACGGGTCATCCGTCAGACGAGTCACCGAGTTGGCCCCGAACTTCGTGTAATAGAGATCTGGCCGCTCGCTGTGCCGGGTCGAAGCGAACACCAGAAACTCGCCCGCCGCATCGATCGACGGATCGAAATCCCCGCCCTCCTCGGTGAAGGTCACCCGCACCAGGTTGTCGAGACCCGATCCGCTTGACGCGAACCCCGCACCCCCGCGAGAACCAATCTCCCCAAACAGACGCGAAGACCCGACCGCTCGCGCAGCCGGCTCCGCCCGATCACTGATCAACTGATAGTTGGCATCCTGAATACCCGCCACAGGACTCGCTGCGGGAACCGCCACAGGCCGAGACACCGGACGATCAGGCGTCTGACGACGCCGGGGGTCCGTCTCGAACCGGGCCATCGTGTCACCACGACGGCCCGAAGCCGACTCCCTCTGCAGCTGCGTGCGATACGCCTGCTGAAACTCCTCGTAGTTCCCCTCGCCTCCCTTGGGTGCCCCAAACGTCAAAGCGCCGTTGTAGTGCTGCGTGCAACCAGCGGTGCCAAGCACCAGCGTTGTCGCAGTCAAAAGGGCCCAGCTCTTCAGGAGATTCATGATGGTGCAACCTCGTTCTACGGCGTCCAGTCCCGGCCAAGTGGCCCTGCCGCTGCACCGTTATCGGGAGGCCGCCGGTCCGACACTCGAATCCGACGACACCCTGCCTTATCGGACGACTCCCCCGAACCCCTCCACACACCAACGACCCCCAGGGAACAACAACCCGCTCCCGCAAGTTCCATCCTCATACCCTAGAATCCGGTTCATCCCCGGCTAACAGTTCCCGCAACCCTCCCCCACGGACGCCCCATGACCTCCCTCGCCCTCCTGGGCCTCGCCCCAGCCATCGAACGATCCATCCTCATCACGGCATACCTCGCGATCATCGCGGTCATCTGCTTCTATGGACTCCACCGCTACTGGATGGTCATCCTCTTCGCCCGCCACCGCTCCAAACGCACCCGACCCTCAGCCCGACTCCAGAACCTGCCGCCCGTCACCGTACAGGTCCCTCTCTATAACGAAGGCGCCGTCGCCGCCCGCATCATCCACGCCGTTAGTCAACTCGACTACCCCCCAGACCTGCTTCAGATTCAGGTCCTCGACGATTCCAACGACGGCTCGGAGAACACCGCCGAGCAGGCCGTCCGCCAGGCACAGGCCCGAGGCGTCAACATCACTCACATCCGCCGTCCCGACCGCGTGGGCTTCAAAGCCGGTGCCCTCGAGTACGGCATGGCCTCGGCCACCGGCGACCTGATCGCCATCTTCGACGCCGACTTCGTCCCTCACCGATCCTTCCTCCGCCGAACCGTCCACCACTTCGCCGACCCCGCCACCGGCGTCGTCCAGACCCGTTGGGCCCACCTCAACCGCACCGACTCCCTGCTCACGCGCTCTCAGGCCGTCTTCCTCGACGGTCACTTCGTGATCGAGCACACCGCCCGTTCCCGAGGCGGGGCCTGGATCAACTTCAACGGTACCGCAGGAATCTGGCGAAAAACCGCCATCGAACAGGCCGGCGGCTGGCAGCACGACACCCTCACCGAAGACGTCGATCTCTCCTACCGCGCCCAGCTCCTCGGCTGGAAGTTCCGCTACATCCCCAACCTCACCTGCCCCGCTGAACTCCCACCCAACATCACCGCCTTCAAGTCCCAGCAGTTCCGCTGGACCAAAGGCTCGATCCAGACCGCCATCAAACTCTTGCCCAGAATCCTCCGCGCCGACCTGCCCTGGCTTGTCAAATCCGAAGCCTTCTTCCACCTCACCTCCCCCGTCGTCTACCTCTTCATCACCCTCTTCGCCCTGCTGCTCTACCCCACCCTCGTCATCAACATCAATCCCTTTGGCGACACCATTCTCTCTGGCGCCATCCTCGGCCTCACCCTCTTCTCCCTCGGCACCACCTCCGCGGCCCTCTTCTACCTCACCTCCCAGTGGGCCCAGCGGCGCTCCCTCCTCCAGACCATCGCCCTCATCCCCGCCCTCATGGCCGTCGGCATCGGCATCTCCCTCTACAACGCCCTGGGCGTCCTCGAAGCCCTCCTCGGCCGCACCTCACCCTTCGTCCGCACCCGCAAGTACGGTGACAACCCAGATCACAAACTCAACCTCTCGAAGGCACTCCGCGGACTCCGCCTGGGCGACCTGCCCCGCTTCATCCCCCTGATGAGCCTCGTCGAACTCGCCATGGCGGCCTACATGGCCTTCTGCATCGCCACCATGCTCACCATTCCCGGCGCCTTCATGGGGCTCCCCTTCGTCATCCTCTTCACCGCCGGCTACGTCTACGTCGCCCTCTCCGGCTTCCTCATTGCCACCCGAGATACCCTGGAAACCGCTGCGGTGCGAGCCGACCTCACCCCTGAAGATCAGCCCGCTTCGACCGCTGCTCCGACAACTCCGTGAGCACCCGCTGCGCGATCGTGCAGCTGCCGACCACCTGCTGGAGCTTGCTGACCACTGAGACCATCTCCTCGGCACTGGGCGGAACCGCATCCGCCGTGCTCAGCCGCGCCAGTGAATCCGCCGCATCGCGCACCGCCGCGATCGCAGCGTCTACCGCGTCCTTGAGGTCCACCCGGCCATCTCGGTTGTAATCCAGGTCCATTTCCACCCGCACGAACTGCCACTGTGTCCCGCCGGCAAACACCGCCAGCAGAGCCTCCTGAGCCTCCTTGCTCGGCAGATGCCGCAGCAGCAACCGGATCGAATCAAAGTCCGGCCGGCTCTGACCACTCAGCCAGCGATAAACCGTCGATGTTGAGACCCCGGCCAACTCACTGACCTCCGTCACCGATGTCCGCTGGCGGTCTATCAGGCTCTGCAAGGTCTGAGCTAACACCGACATCCAATAACTCCTGTGAGCCGAGCCGTGTCGGCCCGGTCTGGTCGCCAATCAATCGCCCTCAATCGGCACCACATGAAACCGCGGCACCAACTCCACCACAAGATCGTAGCGTGTCTCCAGCCCCCGACGCCGCAACGCCCGCCGCACCGCCGTCGCCGAGCCCTCGATCTGCCCGAGCCGCGAGGCCCGCGAAATACTCTGCTGATGCACCCGGTACGCATAGAGCACCTCACGCAGGTGCTCTACCTCCGTCACCTCCGACACCCGGAGGCATAGATCGTAATCCTGCGCGTAACCAAAACGCACATCAATCCCGCCCACGGCATCAAACACCTCCCGCCGCATCAGCCGGAAGTGAAACGCCATGAAGTCGCGCAGCAAGCGATTCTTCGAATAAGGAATCGCGCACCGCGCACCGACCCGCAGCTCCCGCCCTGTCTCATCCATCTCCACATGATCCGTATAGACCATCCCCACCTCGGATCGAGTCTCCAGCACTCCAACGCACTGCTCCAGCGCCCCCGCCATCAACCGATCATCCGAATCCACCCACCCCAGATACCCACCAGCGGTCAAAGCCAACCCGTCATGCAAGGCGAAATACATCCCCCGATTCCGCTCATCACGGACATACCGGACCCGCTCATCCCGCTTCGCATAACCCCGCGCGATCTCACTCGAACCATCCGTCGAACCATCATCCCACACCACCAGCTCCCAGTCCTCGAACGTCTGGGCCAGAACCGACTCGATCGCCTCTGCGACGTATTTCGCCCGATTGTAAAGCGTCATCACCAGCGACACCCGCGGACCCGTCCTCGCCTGATCGTCCATGACGACCAGTGTACGATCTCCCTCTCAACAACGACCCAACCCAGGAGCCTCCCCGTGCCCCACACCAACACCACCATCAAAAACTGCGGCTTCCACCACGTCGCCGTCGTCGTCTCCGACTTCGACAAGTCCCTCGATTTCTACACCAACCTCCTCGGGATGAAAGAAGCCGCTCAGTGGCAGGCCCCACCCAAACGCGCCATCATGCTCGATACAGGCGACGGCAACTACATCGAGATGTTCGAGAACAAAGACCGCCCCCAACACGCCGACGCCGGCAACGAACCCTGGTTCCATATCGCCCTGCGAACCACCAACCTCGATGAGGTCATCGCCCGCGTCCGCGAAGCCGGGTACCCCGTCACCATGGAACCCACCCACATCGACATCAAGACCACCGACGACCGAACCATCCCCGTCTACATCTGCTTCTTCAAAGGTCCTGATGGCGAATCCATCGAACTCTTCCAGAACGACATCCTCTAATAGCACACGACCATGACAACAGCCCTCTCCGTCAACCTCAACCGCGTCGCTCTGCTGCGCAACCAGCGTGACAGCAACACCCCCAACCTCGCCGACTTCGCCCGTCTCGCCCTCGACGCTGGAGCCGATGGCGTCACCGTCCACCCACGACCCGACCAGCGTCACACCCGGCCCGCAGACGTCCATCTCCTCAAAGCCGTGGTCTCCGAAGACTCTTACAAAGACAAAGAACTCAATGTCGAAGGCAATCCCTTCGAAGGCGACTTCATGACCCTGCTCCTGCAGGTCCGACCGCACCAGGCCACCCTGGTCCCCGACCAACCTGGACAGAAAACCTCCGACCACGGCTGGGACCTCCGCCGCGACGCCGAGCAACTCGCCCCCGTCATCCGCGAACTCCAGGACGAAGACATCCGCGTCTCCCTCTTCCTCGACCCCGTCGCCGCGCAGATCGAGGCCGCCGCCGCCCTCGGCACCGACCGCATCGAGTTGTATACCGAGCCGTACGCCGCCGGCTTTGCGCGAGGCGGGTCCGAGCGCGAACGCCTGCTCGCCAGCTACGCCGCCGCCGCCCACATCGCCCAGGCCCTCCGGCTCGAAGTCAACGCCGGCCACGACCTCGACCTCAACAACCTCCCCGACCTCGCCAAACACGTCCAACCCCTCCACGAAGTCTCCATCGGACACGCCCTCACCGCCGACGCCCTCCGCCTCGGCATGACCGAAACCATCAAGGCCTACCTCAAAGCCTTGGGCAGGTAGTACCGGGTGCCACACTTCGTCGCCGCGTAGCGCAGACAAAGTGTGGCCGTAACAAAAAACACGCCTCACCCTCCGCAGCGCCCCCTCCGGTCACATCCCCGCCAGCATCGCCCGATACCGCTAGCCTCATCCATCACCCCGCTACCATCCAGACATGCACCTCGCTCGCACTCTCCTGCTCCTGATGATCCTGCTCTGCACCACCTCAGCCCGCGCCGACTTCACGCCCCTCACCGACCACATCCGCATCGACCGCGACACTCGCACCATCGAGATCGATGCCACCGTCGTCTACGAACGCCGCGAGGTCCGCTCCGAAGAGACAGGCGAACTCCTCTACACCTTCGGCGACTGGCTCGAACTCCTGCTCTGCACCACCAATACCCGCGAGCACGAGTCCCTGCTCGCCACCGACGCCAAACCTTCCGACCTCCACGCGGCCCTTCTGCTGCTCGGGCTCCAACCCGGCCGGCCCGCCACACCCATCCAATCCCCCGATGGCGACTGGACCACCGCGCCCCCCACCGGCCCGGAACTGCTGATCACCCTGAGCCTTGCCAACGACCCCGACGCCTCTGGCATCCCCGCTGGCGGCTGGATCACCCACCAGCCCACCAGAACGACGCTCGAACACACCCCGTGGCTCTTCACCGGCTCCCGAACCATCACCCACGAAGGCAGCGATATCTATCTCGCCGACCTCTCCGGCAGCGTCATCTCCCTCGTCGCCTTCCGCGATGACCTCATCACCCACCCGACCACCACCTCACCTGCCGACGACGATCAGGCCTTCCAGGCCACCCCAGACCTTATCCCACCCCCCCAAACCCCCATCCTCCTCAGAATCCGCCCGGCTGATCCCCCCGAGACCGGCGATGCCGACCCGGACGCCACCCCCGAAACCCCCGAGGTGACACAACCCCCTGCCTCCCGTTAAACTCTGACCGTACAGTCACCCGCAGTAACGAGGATTGATCATGCGCGGAACTTTCCTGGCCCTCTCACTCGTCGCCTCCCTGGCCCTCACCGGCTGTGGTGGGCCCGAAGAACTCCAGAGCCCCGTCACCTCTTCCCAAATCCGCGGGAACATCTCGCCCACCCTCGACTCCACCGCCACCACCGATGAGCAGGATGTCAACACCATCGCTCGCTCCATCGACATGGACATCCGCATGTTCCGCGACGACTTTATGCGCTTCTTCATGCTCGACCGAACCTCGCGTCTCCACGGGACCCCCGTCTACTAAGTCAATCACGTCCCATCAGGCTAGCTACTGCACCGCAGGCTCGGGTCCTATATTAAGGTCGGTGGGCTGCATAATGGCATTATGCAGAGGTTAGATGCTTCCCTGAAACCGCATAAACCGCAAACACCTGTAATGCTTTCAGACCGCACCATCCCTGCGTCATGAAGTTCTCTCGAACGCATGTCGATAGATCTCTTTAGGACCATTGACCGAAAAAGGTCCAACTCAGTCCAGAGAGAGGTCTCCCATGTCGATCGCTTCTTCAAGAGATGTTCTGGAAGCTCTCGAAAAACTCGAAAACCTCCGCGACCCTCAGCACCTCCCTCGCCGAGCTTTCCAACGCTTCCTCGTCAGGGGCGAGGCCCACCTGCTCCCCATGGATAAGCCGCACATCAGGAATAACCCCAGCTCAAACGCCATCGAGGTCAAGCTCCGAGATATCTCCCGGGGCGGTCTCGGATTCGTCTCGACCCAGAAAATTGAACCCGGCTCCACATGGCGCATCGTCTTCTTCCACGAAGGATTCGCCGCCGGCGAACAAGCCGGCATCATCCGCTACTCCCGCGAGATACAGTCCGGACTCTACCTCTCCGGGGCCGCCTTCATCATCAGCAACGGCATCCTCTCCATGCTGGGCGTTGACCTGGCCCATGTGGATGACGCCGACGACACCAACTTCAACATCCCCAACGACTTCACTGACCACAACAACTAAACCTCGATACTCCATGACATGCAAGTGCTCATCCTCGGCAACAGCGGCTCCGGCAAGTCCACTCTCGCCCAAGCCCTCACCGAGCAACACCAACTCGCCCACCTCGACCTAGACCAGGTCGCCTGGCAGACCGCCTCGCCCCCCATCCGACGCCTCCTCCCCGACAGCTTCACACTCATCGACCACCACACCACGCGACACACCCGATGGGTGATCGAAGGCTGCTACGCAGATCTCGCCGCCCACGTCCTTCAGCAACGCCCAACCCTCGTCCTGCTCGACCCGCCTCTCGACACCTGCCTCCGTCACGCCCGACAACGCCCTTGGGAACCCCACAAGTACCCAAACCCCGAAGAGCAGCAAGCCAACCTACCCATGCTCCTCGACTGGATCACCGAATACCCCGGAAGGTCCGACGCCACTGGCAGGCAGGCCCATCTCGAACTCTTTCACAACTACACCGGCACCAGACACCTCCTAGCCAGTACCGAACATTTCGCTCTCCCGCCCGACTAATACAAAGCCTCAGCTCGCACTCACTGGAGCCGGGAAATAATCCTGCAGCGCCGCCACACGCCACGCACCCTCCTTGAGCGCCTCGATAGCCTGCACCGCACTCTGGGCAGCCGTCACCGTCGTGATCATCGGCACCCCGAAACGCACCGCCGTTGACCGCAGCTTTCCCTCGTCCGTCTTCAAGCCTTTGCGCGTTGGCGTGTTGATGATCAGCGCCAACTCCTTGTTCTTAATCAGGTCCAGCGCATTGGGCCGACCCTCCGAAATCTTGTTGAGCACCCTCGCCTCCATCACGCCATGATCCACCAGATACGCTCCGGTCCCGCTCGTTGTGAACACCTCAAAACCCAGCCGCAGCAGGTCGCGCGCGATCCCTACCGCCGCTGGCCGATCCGCCTCACGCACCGACAAGAACACCTTCCCCTCCAGCGGCAACACCGTTCCTGCCCCCATCTGCCCCTTCGCAAACGCCATCGGGAAGCTCGCGTCGATCCCCATCACCTCACCGGTCGATCGCATCTCCGGCCCTAGAATCACATCAACACCGGGGAACTTCGCAAACGGGAACACCGACTCCTTCACCGCCGTGTGCTCCGGCCATGGCAACTCCTCCACTCCCAACGCGTCGAGACTCTGACCCATCATCACCTTCGCCGCCAGACGAGCCCAGGGAACCCCCGTCGCCTTGGACACAAACGGCACGGTCCGCGACGCGCGAGGATTTACTTCCAGAATAAACAACTGGTAATCACCCTCCCCGTCGTGCGGACGACGGATCGCCCACTGCACATTCATCAGCCCACGCACGCGCAACGCCTCCGCCAGCGCCCGCGACTTCGCCTTGAGCTCCTCGACCACGCGCTCAGGCAGCGAGTGAGGCGGGATCGCACAAGCCGAGTCCCCCGAATGCACCCCCGCCTCCTCAATATGCTCCATCACCCCGCACACCACCGCCCGACCGCCCGACGCCTTGCCCTCCGGATCAAAATCCGCCAGCACATCGACATCACACTCAATCGCCTCGGCCAGAAAACGATCAATCAGGATCGGCTGATTCTCAAGGTCCGACGCCCCGAGCGCGATCTGCATGTAATACCCTAGCTGCTCATCATCAAACACCGTCTCCATCGCTCGACCGCCAAGCACAAAGCTCGGCCGCACCAGCACCGGATACCCGATCCGATTGGCGATCTCCACCGCCTCCTTCGAGTCGTAAGCAATCCCGTTGTCCGGCTGCTGGATGTCCAGCTCGTGACACAACGCAGCAAACCGTTTCCGGTCCTCCGCCAGATCAATCGAGTCCACCGACGTCCCGATGATCGGCACCCCCGACGCCCGCAGTCCGTTGGCCAAGTTCAAAGGCGTCTGACCACCAAACTGAACAATCACGCCCTTCACATAAGCGCCCGCACCCGTTTCCCCACACCGACCGCCGTTAATCCGCTCAATCAGATTCAGAGTGTCCTCCAGCGTCAACGGCTCAAAGAACAACAAATCCGAGGTGTCATAGTCCGTCGACACCGTCTCTGGATTCGAGTTCACCATGACCGCCTCGAATCCCAGCTCCCGCGCCGCAAACGCCGCCTGCACGCAGCAGTAATCAAACTCGATCCCCTGACCGATCCGGTTCGGACCCCCACCCAAAATCACCACCTTCGGGCGGTCCGTCACCCGCACCTCGTCGTCCGCTAGCGACTCGCCACCCACCGTCGCCACCGTACGCTCGTACGCCGAGTAGTAATAAGGCGTCACCGCCTCAAACTCCGCCGCACAGGTGTCCACTAACTTATAAACCGGCGAAACCCCCATCGTCTCGCGCGCGCGACGAACTGCAATGATATTGCTCGTCGTGATCGCACCGAAGTACAAATTCGCCAGCTGCATGTCCGAGTACCCAAGCTCCTTCGCCCGGAACATCACCTCCCTAGGCACATCCTCCAACGCCGTGTACCCCGACAGCACATCCTCAAAGTCCACCAGTTGCTGAAGCTGATCCAGGAACCACGGATCGATCTTCGACAGCTCGTGAACTTTCTCGATCCCCCAGCCCATCTTCAGCGCATACCGAACGTAATACAGCCGCCCCTGCGAAGGCACCGTCAGCTTGCGCTTGAGCTTGCTCTCGTTGATCGGCCACTCGACCGCCGAACCGTCCGCCGCCTTCACACCCCGCGAAGCCCCCAGCCACTTGTCGTTCGCATCCAGCCCGAAACCAAACCGCTTGACCTCCATCGACCGGATACCCTTCTGCAGGCTCTCCTTGAAGGTCCGACCGATCGACATCGCCTCACCCACCGACTTCATCTGCGTCGTCAGCGTCTCATCCGACTCCGGGAACTTCTCGAACGTCCACCGCGGAATCTTGGTCACGACATAATCAATCGACGGCTCGAAACACGCCACCGTCTGACCCGTGATGTCGTTCGGCAGCTCCCAGAGTCTATACCCCACCGCCAACTTCGCCGCCAGCTTTGCAATCGGGAAACCCGTCGCTTTCGACGCTAACGCCGACGACCGCGACACCCGCGGGTTCATCTCGATCACCACCATCTCACCATCCGCCGGGTTGATGCCGAACTGGATGTTCGACCCGCCGGTCTCCACGCCCACCGCCCGTATGATCGCCTGCGAGGCGTCACGCATCCGCTGGTATTCCTTGTCCGAGAGCGTCTGCGCGGGTGCCACGGTGATCGAATCGCCCGTGTGAACCCCCATCGGGTCAAAGTTCTCGATCGAGCAGATGATCACCACGTTGTCATCGCGGTCGCGCATCACCTCCAGCTCGTACTCCTTCCAACCCAGCACGCTCTGGTCGATCAGGATCTGCGAGTTCATCGAGGCATCCAGCCCCCGCCGCGCGATGTCCTCAAACTCCTCCAGGTTGTACGCGATCCCGCCACCCGATCCCCCCAGCGTAAACGCCGGCCGAATGATCGCTGGCAGCCCCGTCTCCTCCAGCACCGACCTCGCCTCCTCCATCGTGTGCGCGATCCCCGCCTTGGGCATCTTGAGCCCGATCCCTTCAACGATCTCCTTGAACAGTTGACGATCCTCCGCACGGTAAATCACCTCGCGGTTCGCCCCGATCATCTCCACACCCAGCCGCTTGAGCTCACCCGAATCGTGCAGCGCACACGCCGTGTTCAACGCCGTCTGCCCGCCCAGTGTCGGCAGCAGCGCATCAATCGGCTGACCCAACTCCGCCTCGCGCTCAATTATCTTCACTACCGCCTCGGGCGTGATCGGCTCGATATACGTCCGATCGGAAAACTCCGGGTCGGTCATGATCGTCGCGGGATTCGAGTTGATCAGCACCACCCGATACCCCTCCTCCCGCAACGCCTTGCACGCCTGAGTCCCGGAGTAATCGAACTCACAGCCCTGGCCAATCACAATCGGGCCAGAACCAATGATGAGGATGGTCCGCAGGTCATTCCGCTTGGGCATGGCGCAGCTGGGCTCTCTGGGCTTGAGGTGGGAAACGCGCGAAAACCGCGCCATCCCTTCCAATGTAGCCGCACCCCCCCAACCATGCCAAAAAAGCAGTCCCTAAGCCGCCGCCGACGTCCCCTCACCACCCAGGTGTAGCTGCTCGCCCCAAGCCAAACACTCCGAATACGCGCGGATCGCCACCCACGGGTCCAGACCCAGCCCCCCGCACAACCCCGCCGCAGCCACCCCGTCGCCTCGCTCACAAGCCCGTGCCAGCGACAACACCCGCCCTATCTCCGACTTGCTCCCCAGCAAAGCCAGCCGAACCTTCCGCGACAAACCCAGGCTCATCGTCAACTCGTCCGCCGACTGCGACGTGATCACCTCAAGCAATGACAACAAGCCCGTCAAGTAATACTCCAGCTTCATCTCAGAACGGTTCATCAGGTCCGCAGCCGTCTCGCAAAACCGACCTCGCACCAGCGACAGCATCGACAGATGCTCAGGCTTGCCGTCCGACAGCTGCGCCATCACCAATGTAGAAGCCCACTTGCGAACCTCCGTCTCCCCCAACAACACCAACGCCTGATGCAGCGAACTCACCCGCTCACGCAAGCCCACCATCGGTGAGTTCAGATACTTCAGTAGCTGCGTCGACAGGCTGATGTCCGACTTAATGATCGCCTCAAGCTCCTTGAAATCGACCTGAGAGCTGTTGAGCTTCGCGATCAACTCCATGTAGTTAAAGGTCACGGGCTTGACTTCACTCCGCGGCAGAATCGTTGGCTTCAGAAAGTAATAACCCTGGCACAGATCGATCTTCAATCGATTGGCCATCACTCGCTGACGCGCATCCTCAACACCCGTCGCAATCACCCGCAGCTTGTATCGATGCAGCGCCGCCACCGCAGAACCCAAACGGTCCTCGTCCACAGCACTGCCCAGATCGATGCGAACAAACGACACCAGACCAAGCAGCTTCCGAAACCCTTCTCCCTCACCCAGCCCATTGAGCGCCAGCCGATACCCACGCCTCGTCAGGTGACCGTAGGTCTCAACCAGTTCTTCTGCAGAACGCCCCGAACCCGGCACGCACAGCACCACGCGGTCCTTTGGAAGCTCCTGGGCATGACCCGCCAGCACATCCGTCAGACCCATCCGAAGAAAGATCGGCTTGCTCGTCGTCAAGGTCTCATCCCGCAGCAACTTACTCACCGCACGGTAGTGATCCAGCGCCTCGCCCCGACCCCGCTGCAGGTCAAGCTCCCACCCCACCAGGTGCTCCGAACGATCCAGCAACGGCTGGCGGCCCGCCAGCAGATCAATCCCGCCAGGCATCGCCGTCTTAGGTGGTGAATCACTCATGCCGCAAGACCCCCTGATAGTTCATCTTCTTCCTCAGCACTCTTGATTCCCGCGATAAACTGCTCCGACAGCCGGGCGAGTTGCTCAACCTCCATCCACGCACTCCGCAACCCCTGATTATCCTTGCCCTCCTCCGTCTGCAACAAACGACTCAGCTTCCCTAAAGACTCCGACATCACCGGGAAACCATACCCCCCCGCTGCATTCCTGATGCGCACGACATCCGCGATCACTTCCTCCGCAGAACCCTCCTCACCCAGCTTCGACCTCACCTCATTGAGACTCTCGGCCAGCCGCTCCACAAACGCGATGATCACCGGTCGCAACTGACTGTCCGACCAGAACGTCGAACACATCGGCTCACCCGAGTTGATCCGATCCGCCGTCGGCAGATACGTCGCCAACAACTGATAAAGATCACCCTCCTGCACGGGCTTCTGAACCAACGCCTCACAACCGCTCGGCAGCGCATCACCAGAATCCGAATCCTCCGACGTCAACGCCAGAATCGTTGGCTTCGGCTTCATCTTCGACAACTTTTTGATCACTAACTCCCCAGGCATGTCCGGCAGCGATAACTCAAGCAGAACTGCATCAAAATCAATCTCCTCCATCATCTCGAGCGCCTCGCCCCCGCTGTCAGTCGTCGTGATGTTCACGCCCATCCGCGCACACTGAAACCGCAGCAACTCCCGAAAATCCACCGAAGGCTCCACATACAACACCTTCCCCACCAACTCCCGACGGACCGACCCGCCGTCCGCATCCGCCCTCAGAAAATCATGAATCGGGATCGACGCATCGAACTTCACCCCCAACTCGTGGACCCGCGACTCGAAATAACTGCACCGAACAATCACACCCCCAAACCAGTGCCGATCTCCCTGCACATTCTTGAGGCCCACAAAGACCCGGGTCCCCGTGTGCAGAAAGCTCCCGTGCAAGATACTCACACCACCCGCCGAAATGTCTCGTGGAAGCACCATGCACTGTGCCGTCGATCCACCCGGATGCGTTACCCGCATCAACACCGACCCGCAATCCTTTAAGGCCTGACGCGTGTGGCGACGCTGATCACTCCCCGCGTGCATCTTCTCACGACCCTTGAGCTTCGCGAGAATCTTGTCCACCGTCACCGGCGGAAGCCTCAGCGTGTCAAGAAACTGCTCTTCTTCACTAGGTCGTGACACAGCCGATCCTTCACACCCGAAATTACAACAGCATCAGTTATCCCCCTCTTCATCGGCCAGATCACCGGCCCGCTTCTCCTCACAACGAGAGGATCAGACCCAACCCCACCCACCCGATAACCCGCCAATAACCAACTCAGCACAACGGTAAACCCCTATAGTCCTCACAGTTGACCCTCATCGCACATGGAGAAAAACCATGCCTCGCTCCCTCACGATCATCCTCGCATTCCTCACCTTCCTCTCCCCCGCCATCGCTCAACCCCCCGCCGAGCCCGGCCATCCGCGCCAGAGCCCGTTCATCAAACGACCCTTCGACCCCACCGTCAATGGTCAGTGGGCCGGCGAAGCCATCTGCTACGGACCCCACCGCGACGGTCAGTCCCCCGATGGCCTCCAACCCACCCCCGACCAGGTCCTCGAAGACCTCCACATCATCACCCGACACTGGAACATGCTCCGCATGTACGGTGCCCGCGGAGCCACCGAAACCAGCCTCCAACTCATCCGCGAACACGACCTGCCCCTCAAGGTCGTCGTCGGCGCCTGGATCGCCACCGAAACCAGCCTAGACGAAGGCGGCAACCCTCTGGAAACCTTCCCCGAGACCATCGCCAACAACCAGGCCGAAGTCCAAACCGCCATCCGACTCGCCAACCAATACCCCGACATCGTCGCCGCCGTCACGATCGGCAACGAAACCCAGGTCGACTGGTCCTTCCACCCCGTCCAGCTCCCTGTCCTCATCAACTACATCCGCCATGCCCGCGCCCACACCTCCGCGCCCGTCTCCACCGCCGACGTCTCCACCTACTGGGCCACCCCTGAGAGTAAACCCCTCGCCGATGAGCTCGACTTCATCATGACCCACATCTACGCCATGTGGAACAAACAGTCCCTCGACACCGCCCTCGACTGGACCCGCGATCAATACAACCAGGGCACCACCACCCACCCCGATCACCAGTTTGTCATAGGCGAAGCCGGGTGGGCCACCACCTCACGCAAAGCTGGCGAAGAAGGCGAGCTCATCACAGGCGTCGCCAGCGAAGCCAACCAGACCACCTTCTACCGCGAGTTCGTCGACTGGACCACAGCCGAAAAAATCCCCAACTTCTTCTTCCAGGCCTTCGACGAAAAATGGAAAGGCGACGAACACGCCGACGGAGCTGAAAAACACTGGGGCCTCTACTTCTCCAACAGAACCCCCAAACAAGCCCTCCGCCAACCCCAACCCTGAACCCTCCCCTCACCTCCTGACGCAGGCCCCTAAGGCCCCGCGTACACCTCCACCACATCCGCCTTCAGCGTCTCCAGGTCCAGCAACGCCACCGTGCATCGATCCGTCACCCACCCGCAACACTCCCCGGGATTCAGGCGCAACTGCTGCTGTCCTCCCACCTCCACGACCTCATGCCCCGCCTCGTGCGTGTGCCCCGTGATCACCACATCTGCCCCCATCATCTCCTCAGGCCGCAGCCACTCAATGAAGTGCGACATCACCACCACGCGCCCCCCCACCTCCACCCGCAACGACCCCTCCACCACCTGCGGCAGCATCGCCTTCAACCCCGCACGCTCCCCATCGTTGTTCCCCAGTACGCAATGAACAGGCGTTTCCCCGAGCCCGCTGACCTCAGGCAACAGCAACTTCGCCGCAAATGGAGCCACGAAATCGCCCGCATGAAACACGGCCCCCACCCCCACCTGACGGAACATAGCCATCGCCCGACGAAATGTCGGCAGCCGGTCATGCGTATCACTGATCACACCAACGCGCATAAACAAGACTATCGGACCTCCCGCCAAAACACCATAAATCCCGCTGAGCCTTCACCCTAAAGAAAAATCCCCACCCCGCCCAGCAACCGCCCGAGTGGCCGGAGTCGAGTGCAGCGAACCCGGGACCCAACGAACTCTCACCTCGGACAACCCCCTTTTCCGCCCTCAAAGCCCAAAAATTCTCGATCCCACCCCACCGCCGGGGTAGAGTTCATCATCGTGACACTCGAAGTTCCCACCATGCCCCGCACCCACCTCGCCCTGCCCAGCTACGTCGCCCTGCTGGCACCCGCCCTCTTCCTCCTCGCCCTCGCTCTCCTGAGCCGCTTCGCCGATCAGGGCACCCCTCTCGACCTCACCCTCGCCCTCGCCGCGGCCGCCCTTGCCTTCATCCTCATCATCGCCCTCCTCCAGCCCCACCTCACCCTCAACGCACCCCCCCGCCGGCACAAAACCGGCTAAACACCCACGGCCGCCCCAATCTCCCTTCCGGCCGACGCCACCCCCCCCTTTCTGCACTGATCTCTCGCCATCGGATGGCCGAGGACGAGCGCAGTGAGCCCACGGATCCAAGGGTTTCACTCACCCATCCCGCGTCGAATCCTCTAACCTCTCTCCTATGAGCGACCGACTCCCCCAACTGCAGAAACTCCACGACCTCGACCCCAAGGACCCCTTCCTCACCTACGCGATCGCGCTCGAACACACCAAGGCCGATGACCCCGCCGAAGCCATCATCTGGCTCGACAAAACCCTGGAACTCAACCCCGACGAGTTCTACGCTTACTTCCAAAAAGCCAAAGCCCTCGCCGACCTGGGCGAAACCCCCGCAGCCATCGAAGCCGCCACGTCTGGCCGCAACCGCGCTGCCAAAGCTCAGGACGAAAAAGCCGCCTCCGAACTCAACGAACTCCTCCACATGCTCACCACCGACCTCGACTAAGCAGCCCCCCGCTGGTATTGCTGATCAAGGTGATGCTCCGCTGTGAACCCTGTTGCCTTGGGTGCGGGCAGCTTGAGAGAGATAGAGCATTTCTCCGGTACAGAGGCCTGTAGAGGTCTGCGTCTGCGTTTGATGGTTATGGATCGTTTATGGTTGGGGGATGAAGTACCGGATGATTGGTGTGGACCTGGATGGGACGTTGTTGCGGGGGGATTCGACGGTGTCGGATCGGGTGGTGGGGGCGATCGAGGCGGCGGTGGCGGCTGGGGTGTTGGTGGTGCCGTGTACGGGTCGGACGTGGCGGGAGGCGCGGCGGGTGATCGGGCATGTGGGGGCGTTGGACCTTGGGGTGTTTCTGACCGGTGCGCACACGGCTCGGCTGTCGGATGGTCATACGCACGAGGCGCGGACGATCCCGGACGGGTTGCTGCGGCGGTCGCTGGACCTGTTGTGGGGGTTGCCGCAGGCGCTGCTGGTGTTTCGCGATCCGGATGTGGCGGGGTATGAGTACATGATCACAGGGGCGGGCGAGATTCAGGGTGAGACGACGTGGTGGTTTGAGCATAACGGGACGCCTTACCGGGAGGTGAGGTCGCCTGTGGCGGGGGATTTTGAGGGGTGTCTGCGGCTGAGTGTGGTGGGGTTTCGGGAGTCGATCGAGGGGTCGTACGGGCGAGTGCAGCGGGCGTTGGGGGACGCGGTGGAGACGCATCATTTCGCGACGATTCCAGCCCCGGACGGTGAGCGGATGTATCACCTGCTTGAGGTGTTTCCAGCGGGGGTGACGAAGTGGACGGCGTTGGAGCGGCTGGCTGTGGAGCGGGGGATTGAGGTGGGTGAGGTGGCGGTGGTGGGGGATCAGGTGAACGATCTGCCGATGCTGCGGGGAGCGGGGTTGTCAGTCGCGATGGGGAACGCGCCTGGACATGTGAAGGCGGAAGCGCATCAGGTAACGGAGTCGAATGAGGAGGATGGTTTGGCGGTGGCGATTGAGCGGATGTTGGCGGGGAAATGGTGAGTCCCCCCACCCCCTCCACTTTTTAAGGTTGAGAGGGGATGGAAAGGTTGATGGTGACAGTACAGGGCATTCGGAGGACCGAACTGCCCTGTGGCACCCGAGCGTGGTGCCGGAGGGGTTATGCTGGGGGGATGAAGATGAATGTGACGGAGCAGGCGGTGGTTGAGGTGTCGATGCGATGGCTGGAGCATGGGCGGGGGCTGCCGGTGCCTTCGTATGGGACGGAGCATGCGGCGGGGATGGATTTGCATGCGGCGGTGGGTGCGGAGACGCCTGTGACGATCGAGCCGGGTCGGATTGCGTTGATTCCGTGTGGTTTCGCGATGGCGGTGCCGGTGGGGTATGAGGCTCAGGTGCGCCCGAGGTCGGGGTTGGGTTTGAAGTTCGGGATCTCGATGCCGAATGCGCCGGGGACGATTGATGCGGACTACCGGGGCGAGGTGGGTGTCCCGCTGATTAATCATGGTGGGAAGGCGTTTGTGGTGGAGCGTGGGATGCGGATCGCGCAGATGGTGGTGACGCCTGTGCCTAGGGTGGTGTGGGAGGTGGTGGAGGTGCTTGAGGAGACGGGAAGGGGCGGGGGAGGGTTTGGGAGTACGGGGGTGTGAGATCACATGAATCTAAAGAAGATAAAGACGTTTCATTTGCTGCTTGCAGTGCTTTGTCTGGTTGTGGTTTTGTCTGCCGCTGGTGCGATTCTTTTTGTGGCACCTCCCCCTTCACAAGAGACCATCGACGCCGTAAAGACTCGATTTGTTCTACGCGATGTTGAGCACGGCCTTCTGATGTACCAGAGGCAGTTCGAGAGGCATCCGGATGAAAGCACGTGGCTCGATGAACTCCGAGCCTCCGAGGGTGACGTTGCAGATTTGGGAGTTGATGCGTGGGGACGGATAGTTGAGGTTGACTTCAAGGAGTGGGAGATTCGGTCGGCGGGTCTTGATGGCGTGATGGGGAATGAAGATGACGTGACGCTGGCTATCACGCAGTTGCAGGCTCCCTGATTCAGCGGATTGGCAGGTATGGCGTTCAGTAGGGGGAGTCGCCGATAATGTTGTGGTGCGCCCGTGATGGGCGGGAAGGACCTAAGTACTGATGGCTGCGAAGCGGAAGACGAAAGCGGATGAGGGGTCGGGGTCGTTGGCGGTGCCGGTGATTTTGTGGCTGGTGGGGGTGGTGTTGGTGGTGCTGCTGGGGGTGTCGCTGGCGAGTTATGACGCGATGGACCCCCCCACCATTGCCGAGGGGGTCACACGGGATGAGGTCAAGAACCTGGCGGGGCCGATCGGGGCTTATCTGGCGCACAAGGCTTATCTGATGCTGGGGCCTGGGGTGTGGATTCTGGTGGCGGGGTTGGCGGCGTATCTGGGGTTGCGGGGGTTTGGGGTGCCGGTGCGTCATGTGGCGCTGCGTGGGGTGGGGCTGGTGTTGATGGCGGTGGCGGGGAGTGCGTTGGTGGCGGCGGCGACGCCTGGGGGGATCACGGGGCCGGCTTCGGTGCCGGGGCCGGGGGGGTTGTTGGCGGCGGTGATCTCGATGGAGCTGACTGGGTGGTTTTCGCTGGTGGGGGCGGTGCTGATCCTGGGGTTGGTGTTCTGGGTGGGGGCTATCGTGACGGAGGAGAAGCTGGCGGTGGAGTGGCCGCTTCGGTTGATGGGGCTGAGCTGGCGCGGGGCGCGGGTGGGGGTGCCGGTGGCGTTGGGGGCGATGGGCGGCGCGGTGGGTGCGTTGGGTGAGATGACGCGGCCTAGGGAGCGGGGTGCTTCGCCACTGGAGCGGATGCGTGAGGCGTCGAAGAAGCGGTCGGCTGCGGCGCGGCAGAAGCGGAAGGGTGAGGTCGTCGAGGACGAGGATCATATTGATGAGGATGCGGGCGGGTTTGCGGGGACGCACTCCTTCGATCCGGATGCTGAGGAGGTGGGGTACGAGGACGACGAAGAGGAGTACGAGTACGAGGATGAGGAGGAGGACGAGGAGTACGACGAGGATGAGGTCGAGGGGGGTGCGGATGATGAGGAGGATGACGTCGAGGATGAGGCGGAGGTCGCGGAGGCTTATCTGTCGAGTCGGAAGAAGTTTGATCCTGATGAGTTGCGGGCGAAGATGGCGCAGCTGCCGATCAACTTTGCGCCGAAGCAGCGTAAGAGCAGTTCCCCGCCACGGGAGATTGATCTGAAGGGTTATCAGTTCCCGGGGATGGATATTCTGATGGAGCCGGAGGGTGATTTCACGGCGGAGCAGGAGGCGATTGTTCGTGAGCAGGCGGTGGACCTGGAGAAGGCGTTGCAGCAGTACCGGATTGAGGGCGAGGTGGTGGGGATTGATTCGGGTCCGGTGATCACGCTGTTTGAGGTTCGGCTGGCCCCCGGGACGAAGGTCTCGCGGATCCAGGCGGTGGATTCGGATCTGGCGCGGGCGTTGAAAGCTCAGAATATTCGTGTGGTGGCGAACATGGCGGGGAAGGACACGGTGGGGATTGAGGTTCCGAATCTCAAGAAGGAGCGGGTGAGGCTCAAGGAGTTGATGCAGGGTTCGGAGGATCAGACGCGGAAGATGAAGCTGCCGATGTTCCTTGGGAAGGATGCTTCGGGGACGCCTTTGGTGTCGGACCTGGCGGCGATGCCTCATGTGCTGATTGCGGGGACGACGGGTTCGGGCAAGTCGGTGTGCATGAACGCGATCATCATGTCGTTTTTGTATACGAAGCGGCCGGATGAGCTGAAGCTGGTGCTGGTGGACCCGAAGATGGTGGAGATGTCGATGTATCGGGACATCCCTCACCTGATGTGTCCGGTGGTGACGGAGATGGCGAAGGCGGCGTCGATTCTGGAGTGGGCGGTGACGAAGATGGACGAGCGGTACGAGCTGCTCGCGGAGGTGGGGGTTCGGGATATCTCGAGTTACAACGAGCTGGGTTGGGAAGAGATCAAGGAGCGGATGGAGCCGGGTAGTGAGGCGGAGGAGGCGCGGATCCCGAAGAAGCTGCCTTACATCGTGTTTGTGATTGACGAGCTGGCGGACCTGATGATGACCAACAAGGAGGTGGAGGGAGCGATCGTGCGTGTTGCGCAGAAGGCACGCGCGGTGGGGATTCACCTGATTCTGGCGACGCAGCGCCCGCAGGCGAATGTGGTGACGGGGCTGATCAAGTCGAACATGCCGTCGCGGATTGCGTTCAAAGTGGCTTCGGGAATGGACAGCCGGATTGTGCTGGATCAGAAGGGTGGGGAGTTGCTGCTGGGGCATGGGGACATGCTTTATCTGTCGCCACGGTCGAACAAGCTGACACGGGCGCAGGGTTCGCTGGTGGAGGACGCGGAGATCCGGGCGGCGTGCAAGTTCATCAAGACGCAGGCTCAGCAGAACTTCGAGCCGTCGCTGGTGCAGTTACGGGGTGAGGTGGATGCGGACCTGAGTGAGCGTGATCCGATGTTTGACGAGGCGGTGAAGGTGGTGATCGAGTCGAATCGCGGGTCGGTGTCACTGATTCAGAGGCGGCTGAATATTGGTTATGGGCGGGCGTCGCGGATCATTGAGGTGATGGAGGCGTCGGGGATTCTGGGGGGCCACAAGACGGCCCAGGCCCGAGAGGTGAATATTTCGCTGGATGAGTGGGAGGCGATGAAGGCTCAGGCGGAGGCGGATGCGGCGCTAGAGGAGGTCGAGGGGGCGGAGTTAGCGGACGAAGAGGTGGAGGAGGACGGGGAGGCGATTGAGTACGAGGACGAGGAAGCTGATGAGGGGGATGGGTCCGAGGAGGGTTATTGGGAAGAGGATGGCAGTGAGCAAGAGGAAGAGGACGATAGCGAGTGTGATGAAGCGTCGTCTGAGGACGGTGAGGATGTTCTCGCCGAGGACGACGCAGAGGACGATGACTCACCGCCTCGGCGTGCTTGAGATGTGACGCTCGCGGCGGGAGGTCTTACGAGGCCCGCTGCCCGAGATGATTCTTGTCTGGCTAGCTCTGGTCTTCACGATTGCTCTGGTGACGTTCACCGGTGGGGTGTTTCTTGCCTTTCATCCGTTGCATCAGTGGTCGCATCCGATGCGTGGGGTCGCGCGGGTGTTGTCGGTGGCTTTGTTTGTGGCGTTCGGGCTGAACGTGGCGGCGTGCTGGTCGTCATCGCAGACGATTCGGTCTTACTGGCGGGCGCAGGCTACTTTGGTGTCGGAGATTTACCCGGAGGTTGAGACCTACGCGAGGAATCATCCGGAGCGTTTGGTGCCGGCGCGTTGGGTGGGGAGGACGATGGAGCCGGTGTTTGAGGGGGGTGTGCGGCCGTTGTCTTATGGGTATGTGGAGGTGCAGGGTTTTCGTGGTGGCGAGAATGATTACCGGTGGGTGGCTTTTACGCCTGAGCCGTTCTATCAGCCAGCGTGGTCGTTGTGGAAGCCGTTGGGGGATCGGACACGTCTGGTGTTGCTGGCGTCAGGTAGGTTGTTGTGGTTGACGGAGCAGCAGTTTCAGGAGTTGCGGCCAGACATCGCGACGCCACAGGGTGGTGAGGGGCTGGCATCGGTGAGTAGCGGGCGAGATTAAGTCAGGCGGAGAGCGCGACCGGGGTGGGGGTAAGTGAGTTTTTGAGGAGGGGTTTGCGAATGAGTTCGCGGGTACGGACGACGCCTACGAGGGTAAGTCGCGCTTCGAGTCGTGTCTGGGTTTGCCAGATGTGGTCGAGGACGGGGTCGAGGGGCTGGGGTGCGGTGGACCATACGCCTTGGGTGGTGTCGGGCCAGGGGAGAGGTTGGGCGGCGATAAGGAAGCCGTCGCGGGTGTCGAGGGTGCGGGACCACATGGGTGCGGTGAGCCATTCGCGGAGGTCGGTGGCGGTGGCGAAGACGGAGGCGTGGGGTCGATCGAGGCGGTCTTGTGCGGCGGCGATGTCGATGGCGGAGGTGGCATTGATCTGGGCGGGTGCGAGGCCGCGGATGAGGTCGCCATCGGAGGTCATGGCCTGGGTGAGTAGGTGAGGGAGAAGGCCATCGGGTGTAGCTTCGAGGGACCAGAAGCCGCGTTCGCCGAGGCGGACGAGTTCGAGTCCTGGGTGGAGGCGTTGGGCGAGGGCGTCGTGGTCGGCGGTGCCGATCCAGAGGGTGCGTTCGTAGCGTTTGCCGGTGACGGCGTGGTGGATAGGTGTCTGGGTTTGGGTGGTCATCTGGTTGCCTCCTCTTTGGTGGCACCGGCGGGGGTGAGCCAGCGGCCGACCTGGTCGCCCATCTGGAAGAGTCTTCGGACGGCCCCGCTGGGGAGCCGCCGAAGTCGTGCGTACCAGTCGTTCATGGACTCGACCATACCGAGGAGCTGTTCGAGTTGTTCCTGGGTGTGCTGGCTTTCGCGGCCGGAGATGCGGGCTTCATCGACGCAGTCGCGGAGGGCTTCGAGGGTGGGGTCGAGCTCGCGTTTTTTTCGTTCATCGAGGATAGCGAGGCACATGGCCCAGACGTCCTGGACGGCGACGAAGTGGTCGCGGCGGTCGCCCATGACGTGGACGACTTTGACGACGTCCCATCCCTGGAGTTCGCGGAGGGAGTTGGAGACGTTGGAGCGGGCGACTTTGAGGGTGGCGGCGATCTCGTCGGCGGGGAGCGGGCTTTCGGAGACGAAGAGGAGGGCGTGGATCTGGGCGACGGTGCGGTTGATGCCCCAGCGAGTGCCCATTTCCCCCCAGTGGAGGATGAAGCGTTCGGTGGCGGGGGTGAGGTTCATAGCTACAGTTCTTTCTGTTGTGACAGAAAGAACATACATAACGATCGGCCGGGTGTCCAGTGTTGTTGATGTGGTGAGAAAAACATCAGTTAATTTATAATATAAAACTATTATTGACTGATGTTTATAGCGACGATGAGTTGAGAGGTTCGAGGGTGATGGCGGGATCAGCGGCTTGGTTGAGGGGTATTGTGTCCCCGGTAAGTCGTTGGCGCTCTGCATGCCAGAGGAGGAGGGGGCCTTCGGTGAGTCCGAAGTTGGGGCCTTCATAGGTGGCTCTGAGTGCTTCGAGGGGGGCGGTTTCGATGGTGAGGCTGAGGGTCTGGCCATCGCGGAGGACGGTGAGGCTGAGGATGGAGCCGGGGGGCTGGCTGCGGGTGTGGGCCTGGAAGTCTTCCATAGTGGATCCCTCTTCGAACCATTCGCCAGCGAGTTGGACGACGAGATCGCCTTCGCGGAGGCGTTCGTGGCCGGGAAGGCCGGGGAGGGTGCGGATGACGGAAATTCCGGCGCGGGGCTGGCCATCGATCTCGATGGAGGGGGCTTCACGTTGGATGATGCCGATGGAGCCTTCGCCTTCCCAGGCGAAGTTTTCGCGGATGAGGCGTTGGACGAAGTGGTGGTGGGCGACCTCGATTAGGCGGTGCTTCTGCTCGGGCGTGGTGGCCTGAGTCATGAGTTCGTGGAGGCGTTGAGGGTCGATGCGGGGGTTGGTGAGGAGTTCGCGGGTGGCGGTGTCGCGGACGGACCAGTCGTCATCATCAAGCCGGGTGAGGATGTCGCGCGGGGCGAGGGCGACGGTGTCGGGGTTGGCCTGGAGGGGGACGCCACGGGGCTGGGCAAGAGTTGTAGAGATGATGAGCAGTGAGAGACAGGTCAGGCGAATGATGAGTCGGGTGGTGACGGTCATGGGGTCACTCCACGTTCTGGACCTGTTCCTTGATGCGATCGATGGAGCTCTTGATTTCGACGACCGCCCTGCTGATGGCGCCATCGTTGGACTTGCTGCCGATGGTGTTGGCTTCGCGGAGGAGTTCCTGAGCGAGGAAGTCGAGTCGTCGGCCGACGGGTTCACCGTCGCCTGTGGTGACAAGTTTCTCGAACTGGCCGAGATGTCCTGAGATGCGTGAGACTTCTTCGCTGATGTCGATGCGGTCGGCGTAGATCGCGACTTCGCGGAGGAGATCGACTTGGGCGACATCGAGTTCGGCGCGGGCGAGCATCTGATTGACTCGTGTTTTGAGGCGTTCGTGGTATTCCTCGGCGACGTGGGGAGCACGATCGCGGACTTCGGCAAGGCGGTCGATGATGCTCTGGCGGATTTCGAGGAGTTCGACGGCGAGGGTGCTGCCTTCGGTGGCGCGCATGGCTTCGAGCCGGTCGGCGGCGAGACTCATGAGGCGTTGGAGGACGGGTGCGGAGTGTTCGGCGAGGTGTTGCTCGGCTTCGGAGGGCTGGAGGACGCCTGGGAGGGTGAGGAGTTGGGTGAGGTCGACCTGGACAGACTGGCCGTCGACTTTGGAGCGGAGGGTTTCGAGGTGTCGGATGTATTCGAGCAGGGCATCATCATTGATGCGAGACATCGCCCGGGCTTCGCTGATGCGGTGGAAGACGGTGAGGGTGATGGAGCCTCGGCTGAAGCGTTGGCGGAGTCTCGATTCGAGATCGGATTCGCGTTCGGCGAGTTCATCGGGGAGTCGGATGAGGCTTTTGAAGTAGCGGTTGTTGACGCTCTTGATTTCGACGGCGTAGTGGACGCCATCGGCCTCCTCGGAGGCGCTGCCGAAGCCTGTCATGGATCGGATCATGCGTTGGCCAATGGGGGGTGAGAGTGCAGGCGGTTATTGAGTGGGCGTAGGTGTTGAATCGGGTTGGGCGGGAGCTGTTTCGGGGGCGGTTGAGGTGGCAGGGGCTGTTTCGGTGATGGCGGGGGGCGCGGCGATGCTGCTGATTTCTGCGGCGATGGACCATTGCATGCCCATGGCGAGGAAGATCCAAACGACGAAGAAGCCGACGGTGATCCAGGTGAGGACGTCGCCGATGGAGGCCCCGAAGACGGCTGCTGCGTCGGTGGAGGCCCCGCCAAAGGCTCCTGCCAGTCCGCCGCCTTTGGGGCGTTGGATGAGGACGACCATGGTCATCACCACGCCGACGGTCAGGAAGCCGACCATCAGGGCGGTGGTGAGGGCGGAAACGGCGATCAGAGGAATCACAGGGTCACTCCGTAAGGTACGATTGATGAGTATAGCCCGATTTGAGGTCGGGTTTTAGATGGCGGCCTTGATGATGGCGGCGAAGTCGTCGGCTTTGAGGGCGGCCCCGCCGATGAGTCCGCCGTCGATATCAGGCTGTCCGATGAGGTCTTTGGCGTTGGCGGGCTTCATGGAGCCGCCGTATTGGATGCGGACGGCCTGGGCGACCTGGTCGTTGTAGAGGAAGGCGAGGGTTTTCCGGATGGCGGCGTGGGCGGCCTGAGCGTCCTGGGGGGTGGCGGTCTTGCCGGTACCGATGGCCCAGACGGGTTCGTAGGCGAGGGTGATGCTGGCCATCTGCGAGGCGGTGACGCCTGCGAGGCCGAGGGAGAGCTGGCCGGCGTTGATGGCGTCGGTCTGTCCGGCTTCGCGCTGTTCGAGCTTCTCGCCGATGCAGAGATCAACATCGAGCCCGGCTTCGAGGGCGGCGAGAACTTTTTCGTTGACGAGGGTATCGGTCTCGCCGATGACATGGCGTCGCTCGGAGTGACCGACGAGGAGGGTGGAGACGCCAGCGTCTTTGAGCATGGAGAGGCTGACTTCGCCGGTGAAGGCACCGTTCGGCTGGGTGTAGGCGTCCTGGGCCCCGAGGCGGATTTTGGACGGTGCCAAGGCTTCGGCGACGGGGAGAAGGTAGGGGAAGGCGGGGAAGACGGTGACCTCGACGCCAGTGAAGGTGTCGGCCTGGGCGGCGAGGCCCTTGGCGAGAGCGATGGCCTCATCGTGGTGGAGGTTCATTTTCCAGTTACCGCCGACGGTGGGCGTGCGGGTGGACACGGCCGGTCTCCTAAATCAGGGAGTGTTTTAAGATAGCCACGGGCCCGGGTGGCCTTGGCGGGTAATGCACTATATCGGATCGTGTGACGATCCTGAGTCAAGCTGGGGTTGGGCGTGTGGGCGTGGGTTGGGTGGCTAAGAGGCGGTCGACTCCCTGGTCGAGGAGAGTGGTAATGGCTTTGGCGACGACGCGACGGAGGGATTTGGTGTTGGCTTGCTCGTCGAGGTAGAGGCAGGTGGTGCCGTTGGCGTCGTAGACCTGGGCTCGGAAGCGGAACTGGCCGGGGTTGATCTGCTCGGCGAGAACGGCGACGGGGAGGTTGCAGTCGGCGTTGATGCCGGCGAGAAGTTGGCGTTCAGCGTGGACCTCGGCGGCTGAGACGGCGTTGTTGAGGGGGAGGCAGCGAGTGAGGGCGACATGGTCGTCGGACCGGATAACGAGGGCGATGGCACCCTGGCAGGCGGCGGGGAGGATGTTGTCGGTCGGTATGGGATGCTTGAGGTGATCGGCCAGCCCGAGGCGTTTGAGGCCGGCGGCGGCCATGAGGGTGAAGGTGATGCCATCGTGTCCATCGTTGACACGTTGGAGGCGTGTGGGGACGTTGCCGCGGAGGAGTTTGACGTTGAGGTTGGGACGAAGGCGGAGAAGTTGGGCACGGCGTCTTGGGCTGCTGGTGCCGAAGACGGCGTCGTTGGGGAGTTCGGCGATGCTCGTCGCGCCGTTGGGTGCGATGAGGACATCGCGGGTATCGTTGCGTTTGGGGATGGCGGCGAGGGCGAGTCCCGGGGTGTCTTTGGCGGGCAGGTCTTTGAGGCTGTGAACGGCGATGTCGGCGGCACCGTCGAGGATTTTCTGGTCGACGGCTCGGGTAAAGAGTCCTTTTCCGCCGGCGTCGTTGAGGGCTCTGTCGGCGAGGCGGTCGCCGTGGGATTCGATCCAGAGGAACTCGACGGTGAGTTTGGGATGGAGCTTGGCGAGCGCAGCGCCCACGCGTTGGGCTTGAACACGGGCGAGGTCACTCCCACGCGAGGCGATGACAATAGGCTTACGGCTGCGTCGCACTCACTACTCCAAGAGGCGGGGCGTACTATAACGCCTGGGCCTGGTTTGTCAGGCATAAATGCAGGGTTTATTTGAGCTTCTGCATGAACTCAACTCATCTGGAAAGGTATCACGATGGCAAGAATGATTCGACATGAGGCGACGGGTCCGATTGAGGTTCCGCCACAGGACAAGAGTGTGTGGGTGTGTGCGTGCGGACTGAGTCAGAACCTGCCGTATTGTGATGGGGCGCACAAGGTTTGTCGTCAGGCTGAGAAGGAGGCTTCGGGGCAGGTGCATGTTTACAGCAGGGACCGGACGAGGGTCGTGCGGATTGAGGAGGATGAGGAGGCGTAGGCGGTCAGGTCATGGATGACCTCGGGGTCTGCCAGCTATCGGCAGGTGATCAAGGGGGAAGGGAGGGCGTGCGAGGGGCCGGAGGGCGAGTTGGAGGAGGGCGAGCTCCTGGTCGTCGCCGGCGATGCGGTTGGTGCGGAAGGTGTTGCAGGCGGTGCAGCGGTGGATGAGGCACCATTCGCCGTCGTCGCGTGTGTGGATGGCGATGGGTTCCATGGGAGCGCGGCAGGTGGCCTGTCGGTCGCCGATGGCCTCGTCGACGTGACGTGACCAGAGGCAGAGGGGGCAGTGGTTGCGGTGTCGGCTGCCTCTGGGGTCGCCAGAGACGTGCATACGACAGCGGATGCAGGTGAAGCCGTCGTCGTTGTCACGGCGTTTATTTCGTGATGACATGGAGGCTTTCCGTGGCTCATCGGCGGAGTGATCGCGCCGTGGGATATCGATGAGTCCGATGAACGTGCGGAGTTAACCCGGCTACGAGCTGGCTCGGAGCGGACCTACAGCTCGCGACGATGTCGGGTGCTGGGTAACCGGGTTGTGCCTCAGGCAGTGGCCATATGATTTGAGCGTAACTCGGGATCGATGGGGAGACAAGAGAAAAGTCAGGACGATCGCGGAGGTTTGTGGTGACGGTGAGATGCGATCGTGGTGTGGTCGGTTTGCGTCAGGCAGCGTGGTTGGCGGGGGCCTGGGGGGTGATATTGGGGATGTCTTCGATCCGCCAGAGGGCCATATCGCGTCGGCGGTAGCCCCAGGCTGAGTCGCGGATGGAATGGCGGGGTTTGGGGAGGTTGAAGGGTTCGGCGGTGAGGTTGATGGGGAACCAGCGGCCGGTGGCGATGTTGATGTTGGTGCCGCGGGGGTGGGTGGTGGTGAGGAGGTAGGTGCTGCCTGAGTTTTTGATGGCGGCGAGGGCTTTGGCGACGTTCTGGAAGGAGAAGTGGAAGAGGCAGTCGCGGCAGACGATGATGTCGACTTTGGGGAGTTGATCTTCGAGGAGGTTGATGACCTCGAAGCGTCGGCGTGGTCCGGCGTGCTGCTGGCGGTTGGCGTGGATCAGGGGCTCGACGATGTCGGCACCGAGGTAGTCGACGCCTGCGAGGTCGACGGTGCGCATCCAGTGGAAGTCGCCACAGGGGAGGTCGAGCATCGAGGTGATGTTGAGCTTGCTTATGAGTTCGGGGAGGTTGTTGCGGAGCGAGCGGGTGTAGAAGAGCGTCGAGCCGGGGCCTGAGCGGGACTCGTCGTTGCCCCAGTGGTTACGGGTGTAGTAGTCGGTGAAGATTCCGGCCACGGGGCGGGCTTCGGTGTCGGACGTGGCTCGGGGCGCGTCTTCGACCCGGCGGCTCAGGCGTTCGTGGAGCCACCACTTTGAGCCAGCGAGGATTTTACGAAGTGAGTAGGGGCAGAGGTCTTTGATGCTGCGGGTCAGGGTCGATGGCATGGGGTTTCCTCGCGGGTGGTTCCCTGAGGATCGGCCATGGCTGCGTGGGAGCCGTTGCGGGAGATGGGAGGACCGGTAAGAACCGGCTGCGAGGATCAGTAGCGATCGATGCTGGCGCAGATTTCGCTGTCCTGGACGGAGGAGGCCATGGCGAGTTTGGGGGTGGTGTCTTGGGCGGCGACGTAGCGGTGGGTGCTGGTGGTTTCGGAGGCGCGGAGGCGGGGAGCACCCATGAGGGTGCAGGAGCCGGTGGCGCAGGTGGAGCGGTTGATGATCCCGCGGAGGGCTGAGGTGAGGTGTTCATCGACGGCGACGCGGAGGCCGGGGAGTCGGAGGGCGATGGTGGTGGTGGTGTCGCGGAGCGAGAGGTGGACATCGGCGGCGGCACCATTAGCGCGGCGAGCGGCCTGGCGGAGGACCTCGCGGATCTCGGCGAGGGTCTGTTTGTAGTCGCCGGCGTGACCGTTGTTGATGGAGGAGTCGGGGATGAGTTCGATGAGGACGGTGCGGGTGAGGCGCGTTTCGGCGAGGTCGGCGGGGATGACCTTATCGACGATGATGTTGGGTTCTTCCCGGCGGCGATCGACCTTGCCGATGAGGTAGACGACCTCGTCGGCTTCGAGGAGGGGTGCGACGAGGTCGTAGGTTTTGGGGAAACAGACGGCATCGATCGGTCCGGTATGGTCCTCGATCGTTAGCATCGCCATTTTTTCCTGTTTGGCCCGGGTGACGGTGGTTCGGACGCGGGTGAGCATCCCGCCGAGGATGATCTCGACGCCTTCGGCGAGGTCGGCGATCTCGGCGGTGGTGGCGGTACCGAAGCGAGCGATGGCGTCGCGGTGTTCGTCGAGAGGGTGGCTGGAGACGTAGAAGCCGAGAACTTCTTTCTCGAAGGCGAGAGTTTCGCGTCGAGCCCATGGTGCGGTATTAGGGAGTTGGGCCTGGGCGGCCTGTGTGGTGTCGGCAGCGGGCCCGCCAAAGAAGTTCATCTGACCAGAGGCGCGGTCGGCGGCGGCTCGTTTGCCGGCGACGACGGCGTCGGGCAGGGCTTCGAGCATGGCGGCGCGCTGGTCCTGTCCGTGGAGTTCGTCGAATGCCCCGCATTTGATGAGGGCTTCGATGCAGGTTTTGTTGACGGCGTCGAGGGGGACGCGTTCGCAAAAGTCGTGGATGTTCTTGTATGGCCCGCGTTTGGTTCGCTCGGTGATGATGGCGTTGATGGCCTTTTCACCAGCGCCTTTGACGGCGGAGAGTCCGAAGCGGATGTGGCCGTGGTGGGGTGCGCGGGCCTCGGGTCCGGGTTCGTCGGCGTCGTAGACGACGGTGAAGCCGATGTCGGAGCGTTGGATGTCAGGCTGTTTGACCTCAACGCCTCGGCTGCCATCGGGGAGGGCGAGTCGTCGGCAGGCGTCGATGTATTCAACGACCTTGTCGGTGCTAACGGATTCGTAGGTGAGCACGGCGGCCATGTACTGGATGGGGAAGAGGGTTTTGAGGTATGCGGTCTGGTAGGCGACGATGGCGTAGCCGGTGGAGTGAGATTTATTGAAGCCGTAGCCAGCGAACTTGAGGATGAGGTCGAAGAGTTCGCCGGACTGTTCTCGGGGCAAGTCTTTCTTTTCGGCGCCGTCGAGGAAGGCCTCGCGGTTGGCGTTGATGACCTTTTCTTTTTTCTTGGAGATGGCTTTGATGAGGGTGTAGGCCTGCCGGAGTGGGATGCCGCCCAGTTCGTGGACGATCTGCATCACCTGTTCCTGGTAGACCATGATGCCGTAGGTCTCGTTGGTGAACTTCTCGACGATGGGGTGTTGTTGGGGGACTTCTTCGCGGCTGTTTTTGCGGTTGTTGTAGTTGGGGATGAGCTCCATGGGGCCGGGACGGTAGAGGGCGTTGGCGGCGATGAGGTCTTCGAGTCGGTCGGGCTTCATAGCCATGAGGAGGTTGCGCATGCCCCCTGATTCGAACTGGAAGACGGCGGCGGTTTCGCCTCGCGCGAAGAGCTGGAGGACTCTGGGGTCGTCGTATTCGAGTCGTTCGAGGTCGAGGGGGTCCCAGGCGGGGTCGTCGATCTGGCCGGTGCGGTCGGGGCGAGCGGCGGCGGCGCGGGTCTGGTCTTCGGAGAAGGACTGGCGGATGAGGGTCTTGGCACGCTCGATGATGGAAAGGGTGCGGAGGCCGAGGAAGTCCATCTTGAGGAGGCCGACGCGTTCGCAGGTGGGTCCGTCCCACTGCGTGACGATCTGTTCGGTGCCTGCGGGTTGGTAGAGGGGGACGATGTCGTCGAGGGGTCGGGTGGCGAGGACAACGCCGGCTGCGTGGACACCGGCGTGACGAGCCATGCCTTCTAGCCGCCTGGCCGTGTCGATCATGCGGCGGTGCTGATCGGAGTTGTCGTAGAGTTTTCGGAGTTCGGGTTCCTGGTCGAGCGCTTTGTCGAGGGTGGTGCCGAGTCCGTCGCCGACGAGTTTGCAGACCTTATCGACTTCGGCGAGGGAGACATCGTGGACGCGGCCGACGTCGCGGATGGCAGCGCGGGCCTTGAGGGTTCCGAAGGTGATGATCTGGGCGACGTGGCCGTACTTGTTTCGGACGTAGTCGATGACGCTCTGTCGGCCATCCTGGCACATGTCGATGTCGATGTCGGGGTATTCGGAGCGGTCGGGGTCGGTGAAGCGTTCGAAGAGGAGTCCGTACTCGACGGGGCAGGCGTTGGAGAGGCCGAGGACGTAGCCGACCATGGTGCCGACGCCTGAGCCACGGGCATTGGCGGGGATGGCGTTGGCACGGGCGTAGTTGACGAAGTCCCAGACGATGAGGAAGTAGGCTGAGATGGATTTGTCGGCGAGAATCCCGAGTTCGCGGTCGAGGCGTGCGCGGATCTCGTCGGTAATGCCGTCGGTGCCGTAGCGCCAGATGAGGCCAGCTTCGCAGAGGTCGCGGAGGGCTTTGTCGCACTGG
The DNA here is from genome assembly GCA_040222855.1 of Phycisphaeraceae bacterium. Classification (NCBI taxonomy): domain Bacteria; kingdom Pseudomonadati; phylum Planctomycetota; class Phycisphaerae; order Phycisphaerales; family Phycisphaeraceae; species Phycisphaeraceae bacterium. The sequence continues at coordinate 655,675 of JAVKCD010000003.1, forward strand.
GTTTTAAGGTCATCGGCGGAGAGTTTGGCATCGCGGGTGGCGTCGAAGGGTAGGAGTTCGTACTGGGCGCAGACCTGTTTGAACCAGGCGGTGGTGCCGGGGGCAGGGGCGTTTTTGGCTTTGAGGGCTTTGTCGGCCTTGAAGGCGATGTGGACGACGGGGGCATGGCTTTCGGAGAAGTCGAGATCGACGTTGCAGCGGTCGGCGATCTTGAGGGTGTTGTCGAGGGCTTCGGGGATGTCTTCGAAGAGGGCGCGCATCTCGGCGGGGCTCTTGACGTAGATCCCGCGAGGGTAATGGAGTCGGTTTTCGTCGGTCTTGATCTTGCCCATCGAGATGCAGCAGAGGGTGTCGTGGGCGTCGTAGTCGGATTCGAGGAGGAAGTGGGCGTCGTTGTCGCAGACGAGGGGGATGTCGAGTTTGCGGGCGATTTTGATGACGTGGGGGTTGATGTCGTCCTGGAGTTTTTCTTCGTGGCGCTGGAGTTCGAGGAAGAAGCGGGGTTCGCCCTGATCGTTGACGCCGTAGATGCGTTTGTGCCAGGCGGCTTCGTCGAGCGCGCGTTGGAAGTGGGCTTTTTCGCCGGTCTGGACGTGTTTTACCAGCCAGTGGGCGACCGAGGAGCCGAGGTGTCCGTTGATGGTGATGATGCCTTCGGCGTGCTTCTCGAGGGTGGACTTGTCCATTCTCGGTTTGAAGTAGAAGCCGTTGATGTAGGCGTCGGAGGAGAGCTTGAGGAGGTTGTGCCAGCCGGTGAGGTCCTCGGCGAGCATGACGAGGTGGAATCCGCCATCGGCGACGCCGGTGAAGTTACGTGAGGTTCGGTCGGAGGGTGAATCGACATCGGGGGCGACGTAGGCTTCGATGCCAAGGATGGGTTTGACGCCCGCGTCTTTGGCTCGGGTGTAGAACTCGACAGCGCCGAAGAGGTTGCCGTGGTCGGTCACGGCGACGGCGGGCATGCCGAGTTCGGCGACCCGTTTGACGAGGCGGTCGAGCCGGTTCCCGCCATCGAGGAGGGAGTACTGGCTGTGGAGATGGAGGTGGACGAAGCCGTTGGAATCGGTGATGGAGGGGGCGTTGGCCATCCCTGGCGAGCCTTTCGAGGGTGTTGAATCGTGACTGATTCAATCACTTTAGCAGGCGGTTCAGGGTGCGCGAACGGTCATGTCAGAGATCAGATCGTTTGGGGCTTTGGCTTGCGCGAACGCGGTTTTGGGGATGTTCCGTTGATCTGGGTCTCGACGGCGTTAATGCGTTTCTGGGCGAGTTTGGCGTAGTCTTTGCCTTGTTCGCAGCCGAGGTAGTCGCGGGCGAGGCGTCGGGCGACGGCTAGGGTGGTGCCGGAGCCGGTGAAGGGGTCGAAAACGAGGTCGCCGGGGTTGGAGGAGACTTTGATGATGCGTTCGAGGAGGGCTTCGGGGAGTTGGCAGGGGTGGAATCCAGAGCGTTCCTTGAAGGTTCCGCAGAGGCGAGACTGATACCAGGTGTCGAGGTCGGCGTCGAAGTGACCGCCCTGCTCGGTTTCGGCGGCTTCCTGGGGGCGGGTGTACCAGTGTTCGGTGTCGGGGTAGCGTTTGAGGTACCAGGTATCGTCGGGGAGTTTGCCTTTGGGGTTGGCGCGTTTGTCTGCGTAGGTGGTCTGGCGGGCTGAAGGGACGGCGACTTCGTCGTAGTGGAAGGTGAAGGTGTTTTTTTTGCCGAGGTTGCTGAGGGGTTTTCCGTCATTGCCGACGGAGGCTGAGCCGACGCAGTAGAAAAGGTGGGCGTGGGAGCGGTTGAACTTGAGCTTGCAGCGTTGGCCGAAGGTGTAGTGCCAGACGATCCAGTTGCGGAAGAGGAGTTGACGGTCGCTTTGGAGTTTCTTGAGGTGGACGCGGAGTTCGGCGGCGTACTCGTCGCCTATGAGGATGTAGAGGCTCCCGGTGGGGCTGAGCAGGCGGGCGCAGGCATCAACCCACCGACAGGTCCAACCGACGTAATCGTCGTCTGATCGTTTGTCGTGGTATTGGTCACCGTAGTCGAACCCGATGTTGTAGGGGGGGTCGGCGAAGATGAGGTCAACGGAGTCTTGCGGCCAGCGTGCCATGGCCTTGAGACAATCCTCGGTGACGAGCTTGTTTCGGGGTATCTGGGTCGGCTGCGGCATCGGGGCAGGATACTCGGGGGGGTTGGTGAAGGGTGCGTTGGAAAGAGCACTAAATTTGTTGGCGTTGCCGGGTTGGGGATCGTACCTATACTGCTAGATCACCAAGTGCCCGCGTTGTCGGGTGGCTTCTGGGAGGTATCAGGCTATGCCGCATATTATTGCTGAGCCGTGCATCGGGACCAAGGACACCGCCTGCGTGGCGGTCTGCCCGGTGGACTGCATCCATCCGACATCGGACGAGACTGAGTTTGAGGGCGCCGATCAGCTCTTTATTGATCCCGACACCTGCATCGACTGCGGACTATGCGTGGACGAGTGCCCGGTGAAGGCGATTTTCCCTGAGGAGGATCTGCCGGATGAGTGGGCTGCGTTCATTGAGACAAACGCTCAGTACTACGCTTAACCCCCATTCTGCGCAGCGTCTACGCGCTGCTCGCTATCTGTGGGTACCCTAAAGGGGTCGAGTATTCGGCCTCTTTTTTCTGCGCGTGAGGGTCTGCGATGAGTGAGATGTCGATGCCGAAGGTTGTGATCAGCGAGACGCTCAGTGCCGAGCCTGCGGCGTGGCTTGGCGAGCGTTGTCGTGTGGTGTGGGCGATGCACGATTCGGCGTCGTTCGATGGTGAGTTGGCGGATGCTGAGGGACTGGTGGTTCGGACGTACACGATCGTGGGTCCGGCCTTGCTTGATAGGGCTCCGAAGTTAAGGGTGGTGGGTCGTGCGGGGGTGGGTCTGGACAACATTGATCTGGAGGCATGCCGGTCTCGTGGGGTTGAGGTGGTATCGACACCGGATGCGAACAGCCAGGCGGTGGTGGAGTATGTGCTGGGGTTGATGCTGGATGCGTTGCGGCCGAGGGTTGATCTGCCGGAAGATGTGGACGCGCCGGGGTACCACCACATGCGCAAGAAGCATGTGGGGCGGCAACTGGATCGGATGACGCTGGGGATTCTGGGGTTTGGTCGGATTGGTCGTCGGCTGGGGGAGGTGGCGCACGCGATCGGGATGAATCTGCGGGTGTGCGATCTGCTGCCTGAGGCTCAGATGCGGGAGGCGGTGGAGTATCCGTTTCGGTTTGTGGGGCTAGAGGAGCTGCTAGGTGAGTCTGACATTGTCAGTGTTCATGTGGATGGGCGGCAGTCGAATCGTCATCTATTGAATACGCGAACGCTGGGTATGCTTCGGGATGACACGGTGCTGATCAACGCGGCGCGGGGCATGCTGGTGGATCAGAAGAGCTTGGCGGCGTGGGCAAGTGCGCATCCGGAGGCGCGGGTGGTGTTAGACGTACTGGACCCGGAACCGCCTACGGCGAATGAGAGGCTGCGTAAGGTCTCGAAGAATGTGCGGATTTTGCCTCACCTGGCGTCGCGGACACATGAGGCGATGGAGAACATGTCGTGGGTGGTCCGGGATGTGTGGGCGGTGCTGGAGGGTCGGGAGCCGGCTTATTCGGCGATGGGTGATTCCTCGTCTGGGGACTGATCCTGTCGATCGCGTAGAGCGATGAGGGCCTCGCCAGCGAGTCGCAAGCGGGTGGCGTCGCCGGCTTCGCGGGCGGTGGCAAGGGCAAGGTGCAGGGCTTCGGCGGCTTCGGCGTCGCGTCGCTGGGCCATGAAACTCATCCCGGCACGCAGCGCGCGATCGGCGGCGAGGTCGCTGCGGACGGACTCGGCGTAGACCCGGGCGGCGCGGTGGAGTGACTGGGCCATGGGGAGGTAGCCTCGGGCTTCGCGCCAGCGGTCCGCTTCGAGGTCGTAAGCGATGCTGGCGCGATCGAGGTCGCCGGATTCATAGGCGAGTCGTCCTTCGAGACGGAGGGTTCGTGCGGCACCGGAGGGTTGACGGAGTAGCGCGGCGATGGCGGTGGCGTCGTGCCAGGCGAGTTCGGCTTTCGCGGGACGGCCGAGGTCGAGTTCGGCGTGTCCGGCGATGACGTAGGCGTCGAGGCGTTGGTCATCGTCGGTGGGGATATCGCTGGTGAGGAGGGGCTGGATGGTGAGGATGGCCTGCTCGGAGCGGCCTTCGCGGAGTTCAGCGGCGGCGCGGAGCAAGTGGAGTCCCGCATGGCGGAGGCCCAGTCGTTGGGCGGCAAGTTCGGCTTCATCGAGGATGATCCCGACTTGTCGTGAGCGCCCCGAGGCGATGAGTGCGCGGGTGGTGCGTTCCGCTGCGGTAATAAGGCGGGTGGCATCGTCGGCGAGTCTCGCGCGTTCGAGGCTGCGTTCGTAGAGTTCGGCGGCCCGTGCCGTGTCGCCACGCTGCATAGCCTCTTCGGCGAGCTCGATGATCTGGCGATCGTAGGCATCGATGGGGTCATCGTTGGTGACGGGCCGATTCGATTGGCAGCCGGTAATAATGAGAACCAGCCCAAGGGCAAGGGGCGTTCGCAAGTTTGTCATCGGCGACTCCCGATGAGGTCGACGGCACCCCCAGCAGCCTCGGCATCGTGGCGAGGGTCGGCGTCTGCCCCGCCAGGGCCTGTGACGAGCCAACTGTTGCGTAGGGCTCGGCTGAGTTCTTCAACTTCGCGAAGTGTGGCGCGGAGCTGGACCAGCGAGCCGGGGGCATCGCGGAGTTCTTCGCCGAGGGTGTCGGTGATGGACTGAAGGGACTGGATGACGTCTTTGAGTTCGGTGAGGTTGCCTTGGATGAGCTCGATGGTTCCAGCGGATTGTTCGGCGAGTTCGGGGAGGTAGGCGAGTTGCTGATCGATGCCTCGGACAGTGGCGGTGGCGGTCTGGACGCCTTCCGTGGCGACGGTCATGAGCTGGTCGAGGTTAGCGATCATGCTGTCCATACGTTGACGAAGGGCTTCGAGTGTGCCAGCGAAGTCGTTGTCGTCGAGGGCGGTCGAGACCTGCTGGAGGTCGTGAGTGATCTGGTCGGCGGCGGTGATGATGCGCTGGTATCGGCCATCGGGATCGCGGAACTCATGGGCGATCTGCTCGTAGGCCTGAGCGGCGGAGGCAATGGTGGCGAGGGTGGACTGGAGCTCGCTGGGGAGATTTTCGACGGAGGGGTCGGCAGCAGCGAGGAGTGCGAGTGGCTCGCCTTCGGCGAAGGTGGTGCCGGTGCCGGCACCGATGTCGAGGTACGTGTCTCCGCCGAGGACAAGGGTCTTTTTGATGCGGACAGGTGCATCGACGGTGACGAGTTGGGCGAGATCCTGTCGGACGCTGCCATGGGCGACGAGCCGGTCGCCAGCGACGCGGATGGTCGAGACGTTGCCGACCACGATGCCAAGGGCCTGGATCTCGGCGCCCTGGCGGAGGCCGAAGGCGCCTTCGTGGGGGAGTGTGATGGTGATGGGCACGTTGGAGGCAAGCCACCCGCCTCGGGCCCCGGCGGCGAGGACGATGAAGAACAGGAGTAGCAGGACGCCGACGACGAACGCCCCGGTGATCGGGCCGGCGTAACGCTGGACGACGGGCGTGCTCATGAATCACCTCCCAGCGGGCCGGGTCCGGGCTCGACGGTGAGTCCGGTGCCTTCAACTCGTCCCAGCTTATCGGGAAGCATGCCGGGGAGGTCAATCGGGACGGGACGGTCCGTGATCCAGATGATGGTGGCCCCTTGTTCACGCAGGGATCCCAGGGCGTGGGCAAGTCGTGGGGCGTCGCTGACGTTGAGTCCCTGAAGGGGGCGTTCGAGGATGATGAGTCGGCGCGGCCCGAGGAGGGCTCGGACCCAGGCGACTTTCTGTCTGGTTGCTTTTGGTGCCTGAGACACCGGCGTCTCGGGTAGGCGGGGGATGTCGAAGACTTCGCAGAGCCGTCGGGCCTCGTGGATCATGGTGCGTTCGGGCATGAGGCGGTGATAACGGGAGGCGAGGTAGACATTCTCAGCGAGAGTGAGCCCGCTGACCCATCGCTCGTTGTCGAAGACCCGGCCAACTTGGCTTCTTAAGCGGCTAATTTTAGAGGGTGAGAGATCGCGCCATTGCATGCCGTCGAGGGTAATCGTTCCCCACATCGGGCTGATGAGCCCGAGGATGGCGTCGGCGAGAGGCAGTCGAGGGTGTCCTTGCTCGGTCTGGACGATCATCATCTCGCCAATGCCCAGCTCGAAACTTACGCCAGAGAGGGGTGTGTCGTGACGCTCACTGGCGGGCAAGTCGACGGCATCGAACACGAGGCGAGCCGGGTTGGCGTCGTGCTCGATGGCGGACTGAGTGTCTTGTCTTAGTTCGGCCATGGGTGATCAGATGTAGATGGTCAGAGACACGAATGCGGAGACGACCAGGAGTGCGGCCATGCAGCGGACGAAGGCTTCGCGGGCTGCGGTCGCGACGCCAGCGGTGTCGCCGGTGATCTGGAGACCGGTGACGCAGCAAATGGCACCGGTGAGCATGCCGGTGAGGAAGGTTTTGGCGAGGAAGTTGAAGACGTCGATCAACTCCAGGGACTGGAGGATCTGGTCAGCGAAGGTGACGAGTCGTGAGGGGTCTGACGTGAGTTCAAGGGCGAGGAGTCGCCCGCTGCCGATGCTGACAACGAGAACGATGAGAGTCAGGCAGGTGACAGCGAGTCCGGTGCCGAGGATTCTGGGGACGATGAGATAGACAAAGGGATCCACGCCTTGAGCATCCAGCAGGTCGATCTCGCCGAGCATCTTCATGTTGCCGATCTCGGCGGTCATGGACGTTCCGCTTCGGCCGATGACGAGCATGTTCGTGGCGAGGGGTCCAAGTTCGCGGACGACCGACATCACCAGGAGAGGTCCGAGCAGGGAGGTGTGTCCAAGACGGTCGAGCCATTGCTGGGCCTGAACGACGACGAAGACGCCGATGCCCAGCGCAACCATGATGGCAAAGGGGACGGCGGTGACGGCGGTCTTGAAGAGCTGTCGAGCGAGCTCCTGGCGGACGGCGTGGGTCCAGGTTGATGGACGAACACAGAGGGCGACAGTCGCACCGACGGCGGCGAACATCATCAGCCCCCGAACAACCTGTCGAAGAAGGAAGGCGATGGGGTAGACCAGCCCGCGAAGCAGGTCGGCGATGACCGGCCGTGAGCTGGTGGGCAGCAGACGCATCAGCGAGATGGCGATGGTCCTCATGGCGTTCTACTTGGTCTGCTGAGCGTCTTGGGGTGTGTCGATGGGGTTGCCCGCGGCGTCAAGTTCGTTACCGAGGTCGTCTTTGCCGAAGTCGACGGGTGCGGGGCGATTCTCTTTCCAGGGCTGGCCCTCGACGATCTGACGGGCGGCGCGCATGCCCTGAGCCATGGATCGGCGGTCCGAGTTGCGTTGAGGTTTGTCGTGCTGACCGTACTGCGGAGGTTGTTCTTCTTTGTAGAGATGAACAGTGGTAGTGGGGAACGCAAAGCTCACGCCGATGGTGTCGGCCAGGCGAACGATATCGACAAGCAGTCGTTCGCGTTCGCGCAACTCGGTGCCCCAATCGGGGACCTCGAAAAAGAGGTAGAGGAGAATATCGATGCTGGAGCTGTTGAACTCGTTGACCCAGACGTGGTAGTAGTCCTTGCGCGTGTAAGGGTGCTGTCGGATGAGTTCGCGGACGCCCTCGGCCATGGCGAGGAGTCTGTCTGGCGGGGTGTCGTACTGGAGGCTGAGGACTGATTTCCATCGGCGGTACTTGCGGCGACCGTAGTTGTCGACAATGGCTCGGACGAGGTTGGCGTTAGGGACGGTGATCTGTGAGTTGTAAAACGTGCGGATGCGGGTGGATCGGAAGCCGACCGCCTCGACCATGCCCTCGTGGCCGTCGATGACGACCCAGTCGCCGATATCGAAGGGTCGGTCCATGAGCACGGCGACGGAACCGAAGAAGTTTTCGACGGTGTCTTTGGCGGCAAAGGCGAAGGCGACGCCGCCGATGCCCAGAGAGGCGATCAGCGGCCAGACCTCGATGCCCAGCGAGTTAGCGAGGTAGAGCAGGCCGATGGCAACGACGAAGATCTTGAGGGTCTTGCGGACCAGCGGGATGATGATGTCATCGAAGCGGGTCGCGGTTTTCTCGGCTTGTCGTGCGAGGTATTGGCCAATGAGATCCACAACACGCCAGGCTGACAGGGCTCCGGCGAGAACAGCGAAGACCGCGAGCGCCCCGCTGGCGATCTCGTAGACGGCTCCCTCGAACTGGAGGAAGTTCAGGGTGAGTTGGCAGAATACGGCGGCGGCATAGAGACCGAACGGCCGCATGGTGCGGCGGAGTTCTTCGCGACGTTCTTTTTGGTCGGCTCCCGACAGGCGACGGCGGACGAGAACACGGAAGGCGAGTTGGACAGCGAAGTCGATGATGACAGCGGCAAAGATGAACAGGAACAGCCATATCCACTGCCAGTAGGCGAGGCCGAGGAGTTGACGGTCGATCAGCGTTGGCGGGGCGACCACCTCGATCCATTCCTGGGCGAGCTTCCAGCGGGGGTCATCGGGCTCAGGAATTACCTTGACAACCGGACCTGAACCGTCCTCCTCGACGGAGGATTCTTTCTGTCCGGGATCGGTGTCGGTCTGCTGGACCTCTTGGGCAGAGTCTTGAGCCGCATCGAGGTTGGGTTGCTGGGCCTGAGCGACCACGCCAGCGATGCCAGCAAGGGCGAGCATCACGCAAAGGATGACGACAAGGCGGTAAAGGAACTGGTTCATCGGATGATTCGCACGTTCTCACGCCCATGATCATCAGGCGGCAGGGGTTGATTGGGAATAATGCCGATGGCCTGAAGCAGGCTGTTGATGCCCGCGAGCAAAGCAGCCAACAGACTCAAAACGATGTAGGCCACCATACCGACAAGGACCGCAGTCAGAAACAGGGCGATCAGGGGCAAAACAACCACCAGGGCGGCGAGGAGGATCGACACCGAGAACGCCCAGTTTGCCCGAGCCGCACGACCCCACGGGTTAGTGGGTGTGCTGAGATTTTGATAGCGGAACCCCCAAGGCATCTCAGCCATGCTAGACCTCCCCACCCGACCCCGCAACGCGGGTGGTCAGGCAGGGCTGGTCAAGCCGGTGGGTGTGAGCGTCGATGCCGGTAAGGACCTTCACATCGGATAGGGAAACATCAGATGAGCACAGCCAGCAGCACCAAGGCCCAGGCCACGCCGATCGCGGCTCCGATCAATGAGGCAGAGAAAGCCGCAGAGCCGGCGATCCGTGAGATCAGCCATATCGCCACCCTGCCAGAGATCACGATCCGGATCATGGACCTGATCGATGATCCGTCGGCGACGGCGGCGGACCTCAACAGCGTGATCGAGAGCGATCCGGCGCTGGGGGCTCGGATCCTGAAAGTCGTCAACTCGGCGTTTTACGGCGTTCCGGGACAGGTGGCTTCCATCAACCGAGCCATTGTTCTGCTGGGATTGAATGCGATCAAGAACATCGCGATTGCAGCGAGTCTGACCAAGCTGTTCCGAGGCGGGAAGATCGCTCAGGAGTTCGATGCCAGGGACCTGTGGCTGCACAGCACGGCCACAGCGGGTGCATCGAGACTGATCGTCAACGAGTTATCCATGGGTTACCTGGACGAGGCTTTCCTGGCAGGGCTGATCCACGATCTGGGGCTGATGGTCGAGATTCAGGCCCGGCGTCCAAAGTTCATCCAGGTTCTTGAGCAGGTTTTGGGTGATCCGGATGTGAGCCTGCGTGAGACGGAGCAGAAGGTATTTGGGGCGACGCACGAGGACTTCGGGCGCGTGCTGGCGCGGTCGTGGAAGTTCCCGCAGACACTGATCAACGTCGTGGGCGGGCATCACGACCCGGAGCAGTACAGCGGCGAGGAGGCCTTGCTGCCGACGATCGTCGCGGTGGCCGATAGCCTGGCTGCGAAGGCTGGCTACGGGTTCACACGCGGCGAGGAGGTCGCAGAGCCGAAGCCGGAGTGGCTGGCCACGCTGGGGCTTTCTGACGAGGCCTTAGCGAGGATCGAAGAACAACTGCCCGAGGCATACGAAGAAGCCTCGACGCTGATGAAGGGCTGAGAGGCCCGAGCGAATCTCTCTTTTCCCTCCGGGCGGCGGATCGTAAGGATCCGTCGTCTTTTTAAGGCTCGTGGAGACCGGCATGAAGCAAGTCGCCAGATTATTCGAGATCGATTGTCTTGACGCTCAGGGCGTCATGCGTCGTCGGATCCGGTTGATCGCCCGTGACCTGCGACACGCTGAAGGGTTGCTCCGCGATCAGTATCCGCAAGCGATGGTGCTGCGTTGTGAGGAGATCGCTGCGGGCAAGCTGGTCCCGGCGGAGCGTCAGACCGGTTAAGGGCATCAGCCGTCTTGAAACAAGACAACGCCGCGCTCCGGTGGGGAACGCGGCGTTGCTGTTTATCCAGAAGAGGCTTGATCAGGCCTGACGACGAGCGAGCAGACCGGCCAGACCCAGCAGGCCCGCGAAGGCGGCCGTGGGGGTCGGGATGATCGGGGGCGGGGGCGGCGAGTCCATGAAGTACATCTGATCCTGCTTGTTCGCTGTGAGCGGGACATTGGGGTCGGGTGAGGAGAGCCCACCGAGGCTGTAGTCCATGGCACCCGTAAAGGCGATGGCATCAGCAAGAAGGCTCTGGGCATCGGTCAACCAAGGCTCGCCGGCATCGGCCGATCGGAGCTGGGCTCGGAAGCTGCCGTCGGTCAGGCTCAGGCTGCCGAGGCCCGTGGTGGTCTCGTTGACGATCTCCCAGATGGCCATCTGGAAGGGGACGATCTGGTCGAAGCCCCAGGAACCAATGGAAGCACCGAAGTCATCGATGGCGACGTTGGCGAGCTTGGTAAGGAGGGTCGCGCGAGCGACGCCCATGGGGCTGGGGTTCGGCGGCCCGCCGTTGTCCTTGGGCGCGTCCCAGATATCCACGACGCTGTAGGTCGCCGAGTTGCCGACGGTCTCGAAGGCTTCGATGCAGAAGGTGATGAGATCGCCTGCCGACTCGACAGCGCCGAGTGATCCGCCTCCGTTCCAGGTGAAGCGTCCGCCCGTGAGGCTGGTGTACGAAGCCCCGCTGTCGGTGGAGATTCTCACGGCCTTGCCTGAGAAGCTGGTACGCGTGAGCGAAACCGTCGCCGCCTCCGCCGCCACGCTGGCTGCCATCAGCGCAGTCACAGCTACAATTATTCCTCTACCTGCGATCATCTCAAATCCTCTCCCAGTTGGGAAACTGTGTTATGGGTCCCTACCCAAATAATACCCTAGCACAGATTCCGGCCTGCACCAATGAAACTTAGAGATATGGCAGAAGATCGCGGGCGATTCGCGTGAAATGTCAAGATAGAGAAGCAGCCCGTCGCGTGACGGGCTGCTTCGTGTGAATCTGGGATGTCATGAGTCGCTCGAACCTAAGGCCGATCAGGCCTTGTTCCGGCGGGCCAGGAGGCCGGCCAGACCGAGAAGTCCGGCACCCGCGGCGGCGGGGGTGGGGACAACCGGGGGCGAGGGCGGGACGTTCCGCACGGTCACCTGGTCCTGGATGCGAGCCGTGAGGGACTCGAAGGGTGAACCGAAGGCGATCAGTTCGACCGAGTTCTCGGTGGACATGGTCATGTCCAGGAGGTTCTGAGCGGTCGTAGCAATGTTGTTGGTGTTGCCGTAGGTGCTGTAGAAGGCACCTCGGTTGCCGCTGGACTGCATGATGTTGAGCATCTGCAGGCCCTGGACGACATTCTCATTGACGACTTCCCACACGGCGAGCTGGAAGGCCTTGATGTAGGTGAGGTCGAACGATCCGTTGACCTTCCAGTCGTCGAGGTCGGTGCCCAAGAAGCCGACAGCGAAGAGCTTGGACAGATTGTCCGCACGCACGACACCCATCGGGTTGGGGTTCGGCCCGCCGACGTTGTTATTCGGTGCCTGAGCGGCATCGAGCACGTGGTAGGTGTTGTGGCCGCCGCTGAGGCTCTCAAACGCCTCAATGCAGAAGGTGATGAAGCCCTGGGCGTTCCCGATCGAGGTCAGATGGACCTCGGGTGTGTCGCCAGCGACCTGCGTCCACTTGATGATGCCAGCGCTACGGGTTCCGAAGTTGGTGTTGATGCCACCGCCGTGGTAGCCCTCGTAGTTCAGCGTGACAACGCTGCTGGCCTGAGCCGTTCCAGCCATGGTTCCGGCCACAAGCGCGGTGGCCAACATCAAACGATTCATAATCTCCCCAATCACGTAGAGGTTAAAAAGAACCGGCGGTTGCCGGACAAGAGAACCATGCCATTCAACAGCTGGCTCTCCAAACGCCTGGACTGAAAGTTCCGAGAATCTGTCGGCGCATGGCATCACGGTCGGCAAGCGTGCCGCGTCTAACCCAACCGATACAAGCCTTACAAGTTGTCTATTTGCGAGAGCGTTGCCGCTGGCCCGCGACCATCATGGGCAGGCCGTACAGATCGATGAAGCCTCGGGCTGCGGTGATGTCGTAGCCCGCCATCGCGAAGCTCGCGAGCTTCTCGTCGTAGAGGGTGTTGGGGCTGTTGGCCTCGACGGCGAGGGCCTGACCTTTATAGAGACGAACCTTGACGTCGCCGGTCATCACCTCGTTGGCACGATCAAAGAACGCCTGGAGGGCATCGCGCAGCGGGTGGAACCACTGGCCGTTGTAGACCAGCTCGGCGTAGCGCGACGCGAGCCTGAGCTTCTCGTGGTAGAGGTCTCGTTCGAGACAGAGCTGTTCGAGTGCCTTGTGTGCTTCGTAGAGAATCGTTCCGCCGGGGGTCTCGTAGACACCGCGCGACTTCATCCCGACGAGCCGATTCTCGACCAGCAGCGTGGTGCCCACAGCGTGCTTGCCGCCCAAGGCGTTGAGTTTTTCGATCACCTCGTGGCCGGCGAGCTTCTTGCCGTTGATCGAAACCGGGTTGCCCTTCTTAAAGCCGATCGTCACAACCGCACCCTTGGCCGGTGCCTTCTCAGGCGGCACGGACATGACCAGACAGTCGTTCCACTTCGGTTCGCTGCCGGGGCTTTCGATCTCGGCACCCTCGTGAGAGATGTGCCAGAGGTTACGGTCGCGCGAGTAGATCTTCTTCTTGCTCTGATCGATGGGGATCTTGTGCTTCTTGGCGTAGTCGATCGCAGTCTCGCGGTCGGTCAGACCCGAGTCTAGGAAGGCGGGGTCTTTCCATGGCGAGATGATCTTGAGCTTGGGGTTGAGGGCCTTGTAGGTCAGCTCGAACCGGACCTGGTCGTTGCCCTTGCCGGTGGCTCCGTGGCCCACGGCGTCCGCTTTGGTCTGCTTGGCGACCATCACCTGGTGCTTGGCAATCAGCGGACGCGCGATGCTGGTGCCCAGCAGGTAATCGCTCTCGTAGATCGCGTGGGCCCGGATCATCGGGAAGCAGTATTCCTCGGCGAACTCCTTACGGAGGTCCTTGACGACGACCTCGTCGGCGCCCGAGGCGTAGGCTTTTTTCTCGATACCTTTGAGCTCGTCGCCCTGACCCAACTCAGCGGCGAAGGCAACGAGTTTGACGCCCGGGTAGCGGCCCTTGAGCCATGGGAGGATAACGGAGGTATCCAGCCCGCCTGAGTAGGCGAGCACGATCTTTTTCGGGTCTGAGCTGGCGGGCATCACAATCTCCAGGTGGGGACCATGCATCATAAGAAAACGCCCGCAGCATGTGTGCCGCGGGCATTCGAGAAGAGGGGGGTCAAAGGTAAGTGGCCCGATTAAGCGGTCTGCTCGGCGAGTTCCAAGTCCTCGGCGAGGTCTTCGAGGTTGGCGTGGCTATCCAGGAACGTCTCTTCGAGTCCCTTGCGGAGTTTGCGTAACGCGCGGTTCTGGATCTGGCGGACGCGCTCCTTGGTGAGACCGATCCGTTTACCCACTTCGAGGAGCGTGGAGGGCTGCTCGGCGGTTGCCTCATCAAAACCAAAACGCTGGCGGATGACCTCGATCTCCAACTCGCTGAGCCCGGCGACGTTGTGCTCGAGGAGTCGCACGGCGTGCTCGGCACAGCCAAGCTCCTGCTCCTGGGCTTTGCGCTCGGCGTGGTCCGATCGCTCGAAATCCGGATTGGCCTCGACGGGAAACAACTTGCGGTAGCGCGTGGTTTTCTCGCCCAGGCGGCTGAAGGATTTGAGGATCGAGCGACAGGCATAGGTCGAGAACTTGAAGCCGCGGCCAGCGTCAAATTTCTCGATCGACCGTACCAAAGCCATGTTGCCCTCGGCGATCATCTCCGAGAAGTCGAGTCGACTGCGCTCGAACTTACGAGCCATTGCCAGGACGAGTGCGACGTTGTACTCCGCGATGGTCTCGCGGAGATGTTGTGCCCTGCGGTCCCAGTCGAGGAGTGCCGTTGCCTGGCGGATGCCGACACGACGGGTCTGGATCGACTCGCGGACCTCTTCGGCTTGGTACCGGCAATAGTTGTAAGCCGTGAAGATCACCCGTTCCTCGGCCGCGGTGAGAAGCTGAGGTTGTTGGGGCTTCGCGAGCTGAAGCACCGGCGTGTTCTGTTCGAGATGGTAGTACCAATCGACCGAAGCACGGGGGATTGACTCGGCCTCTGACAGCAGCTCGGCGATACCCAAATCGTCATTGAAGAGGTCGCTACCCATGTAAGCAATGGAGTCGGCGAGAAGTTCGATCAAACGCTTGTGATCAGCCGCGGGCAGCACAGCGGGGAGAGACCAACCTTCGAGGGTGAGGGTCGCTGAGGGACCCGTGGCCTGATTTCCGGTGTTCGATTTTTTCTGAACTTGTCCGACCATGATGTCACCTCATTCTGGGGTCTGGGAAACGGGAGGGGATAGTCACGCTCAAATATATCTAAAGCGTTCATATCGTTCACGATCACCCTAGCGTATACCAGTAGTCACGTCCAGTGCTGGATCGCTCATATGGGAAAAATTTGAGAAAGTAGGCAAAAAACTTCCCCATTAGCCGGTTGTGGCTTATAGTCAAAGCGTCCAAAACATTCGGAATGCAATGCCAAAGCACTACTTAACAACCAAAGAGATGGCCCGGGCCATCGATGTCAGCCCCTCGACGCTCAAAAGATGGGTGGATCTCGGCAACATACGGGCTCCCCGGACCGCTGGCGGGCACCGGCGAATCCCCATAGAAGAGGCAATCCGGTTCATCCGGACCAGCGGACTCCCGATCCGTGACCCGAACGCGGCTGGTCTGCCCGAACTCGTCGAGGCGATGAAAAATGGCCCGGCGAGTGTGGCCTCATCCCCATCGGATCAAGGCAACCTGTGCTCTGTGCATCCTGTCGACGAGGCTTTGAAGAGTGAGGACATCGTAAAGTTTCGGGGGGTCCTGCTGAACTTCTACTTGAAGCACGCGTCGGTGGCTGGCCTCTGTGACGGCCCGCTGGGTCCGTACTACAGCGCTAAGCCTGCGTCAAAATCACCCACGCCGGGTGAGGTGGCGGTCCGTCATCGGGGGGTTGATCTGTGCGTGCAAGGGCTGAACCACATCAGGCGGCTCCAGCCCAAGCCCGCAGATGATGCGCCCCGAGCCCTGGGCGGGGCGGCCCCGGGTGACCCCAACACGATCGGTTCGCTGATGGCCGCGACGCTGCTCGCAGACTTGGGGTGGCAGGACACCAACTTCGGCGCGTCGCTGCCGATCGATGCTCTGTTGGAAGCCGCACAAGAACAACCACCGAGGCTGATCTGGGTGACGGTGTCAGTGCCTGTAAGCGCGAACATGCTGAGTGAATGGTGCATGGCGTTGAGCGCAGCAGCGGCTCAATACAATGCTGACGTCGCGATCATCGGCGACGACCTCCCTTCCCTGCCCGAGCAGCAGCCAGAGCGTCTCCATCTGGTCAGTAGCATGGCTGGTCTCGAACAGCTTGCCTCCGGTTGGTATCGCCAAGACACACTAGCCATCACCTGACATCCTTCAAGCCGGCTCCGTGGCCTGCTCAACCCGCGTGGTGTACCGTGGTTGGATCACCGACGCGATCTCACGGAGTCAAACATGGTCAAGACCACCTCAGGCAAGAAGTCCCCCGCCGTCCCCGCCCTTCTGGAGCAACTCACCACGACCGCAGGGGTTCCGGGTCGCGAACATCGAGTCCGGCAACTCATCGAAAAGCAAGTCAAACCCTTGGTGGATGAACTCCGCACCGACCGGCTGGGGTCGCTGATTGCCACGCGCTATCCCAGAACCAAGTCGGGCGCGAAGAAGAATGCCAAGCCGTCATTGCGCATCATGATCGCAGCCCACATGGACCAGATCGGGTTCGTGGTGAAGCACATCGACAGCAACGGCTTTCTCCGGTTGGTCTCGGTCGGCGGGTTCGATACCCGCAATCTTTTCGCGCGTCTCGTGAAGGTCTGCCCGGATGTTCGAGACCCGAAGAAGGACCTCCCTGGCGTCCTCAATCCGGGTGGGAAGCCCGTGCACATCGCCTCGGCGGAGGACCGCAAGAAGGTGCCCGAGATCGACGAGCTCACCGTTGACCTCGGGCTCCCCGCTGAGAAGGTCAAGAAACTGGTGAAGATCGGCGACATGGTCGTGCTCGATGCGCCGGTCCGCTCCGTTGGGCAGTCGATCGTCTCGCAGTGCATGGACAACCGAGTGGCCTGCTACATCGCTATCGAGGCGCTGCGCCGTCTCAAGGCACACAACGCGGAGATCAACATCGTCTTCACGGTGCAGGAGGAGGTCGGTCTGCGTGGTGCCGGGCCTGCCGCGTTTGGGATCAAGCCCGATGTCGGGATCGCGCTCGACACGACGCTCTGCTGCGACACGCCCGGCGTCCCCGACACTGAGCGCGTCACCGAGCAGGGCCAGGGCGTCGGGCTCAACGTCATGGACGGGGCCGCCATCACCGACCTGGACCTCTACGAGCAGATCGAGGCGATCGCCACACGGAAAAAAATCAAGGCCCAGCGCACGCTACTGCACCGAGGCGGGACCGACGCGGGCACCATGCAGCGTGCCGGCGAGGGCATCCCGGTGATGACACTCCTGACACCAACGCGGTACATCCACACCGTCACCGAGATGGTCCATCGTGACGATCTGCAGTCCGCGATCGACCTGCTGACGGCGTATCTCGAATCAGCTTGATAAAGAGGGTTCTTGATGAAACGAGCCAGGGCTTACGTCGTGCTGATGGGGTTGCTCTGGTGGTCGCTGACCACGACAGCACTCGCCCTGCCCCCTGTCGAAGATGTCGTGGTGTACGAGGTGAACCCGCGTGCCTTCAGCGATTCAGGGGACCTGACTGGCGTGACCGAGGGCCTTGATCGCATCGCCGGGCTCGGCGCTAACGTCATCTGGCTGATGCCGATTCACCCGATCGGCCAGGTGCGGAGCGTGGGCGGCCTCGGATCCCCCTACTCGGTCCGAGATTATCTCGATGTAAACCCGGAGTTGGGCGACCTCGATGACCTGCGTGCATTGGTCGCTGCGGCGCACGACCGCGATATCGCTGTCATCCTCGACTGGGTCGCCAACCACACCGCGTGGGACCACGCCTGGGTCGCGGAGCAACCGGATTGGTACACAAAGGATGAGGCTGGCGACATCACGCATCCGCCCGGCACGAACTGGCTGGATGTCGCGGACCTGAACTACGACAACCCGGCGCTCCGGCGGGCCATGATCGACGCGATGATTTACTGGGTCCGCGACGTGGGCGTCGATGGCTTCCGATGCGATTTCTCCGATGGGGTGCCGATTGACTTCTGGCAAGAGGCCATCACGCGGGCCAGGGCTTCGGTCGATCGCCCGCTGCTGATGCTCGCTGAGGGCACGCGCCCGGAGAACCTCACGCAGGCCGGTTTCGACCTGAACTACGACTGGTCCTTCTACGATGCGCTCAAGAAGGTCTTTGTTGAGAATCAGCCGCCGTCGCTGATCCTTCGCACCCACGCGGAGCGTTATCGCGGACTGCCCGCGGGCAGGCACTGGCTGCGATGGACCTCGAACCACGACCAGCACGCGTGGGATGCTTCGCCGATCGAGATTTTCGAGGGTGAAGAAGCTTCGCTGGCAGCCTTCGCGGCGGCGTTGTACGTCGGCGGCGTCCCGCTGATCTACAACGGGCAGGAGATTGGCGTCGCCGAAACGATCCCGTTCTTCGAACGAGCCCCGATCGACTGGTCCGCAGACACAGGACTCCGCGAGCGCTACCGCCAACTCATCGAGAGCTACAACGCCCATCCCGTCCTCCGCAACGGGCGGCTAACGAACCTGAGCAATCAGGATGTCCTGGCCTTTGTCCGCCACGAGGGAGATCAACGCGCCCTGATCCTGATCAACACCCGGCCCAAGCCATCAGACATCACCCTTCCATGGTCCCGAAGCTGGCTCAACGGATTCAGCGGAGAGCTCACCGAGATACCCCGCCGACTGAGCCTGGATCCCCACGAAATCAGATTGCTGATCCAGCCCTGAGGGCTCGGAGCCAACTCAGGGTATACTCCGCTGCTCGCGCGGGGGGCAGATCGGGGCGTAGCTCAGCTTGGTAGAGCGCGGTCTTTGGGTGGCCGAAGTCGTCGGTTCAAATCCGGCCGCCCCGATTGGTTTCCTTTGTGACCTTGATGCATCTATTGAATGAAAACACAGGGCTTCATTCATGGCACTTGTACCCTGCCCAGACTGCGATAATAAAATCTCAGATGCGGCTCATTCTTGCCCGATCTGCGGTCGCCCGATGCGTTGGTCTGAGTCGCGCATTTCCTCAGCTGCACCCTCTTGGAATCCTGGCGTTGCTGCTGTTCTTAGCCTTGTGATTCCGGGCGCGGGACAAATCTACAAAGGGCAGATAGCAAACGGCTTGCTATGGCTAGTTGTGGTTGTCATTGGATATGCCCTGCTCGTCGTCCCGGGTTTGATTCTTCACGTTTTTTGCATCTGTGGTGCGGCCTCGGGAAGAACATCAAACTAAGACCCGGCAACTCGGAGCGTCTTCGTTTTGACTAGCTGGTGCTAGGACACATCCACATAGTTGGATCGTCTTGTTAATCTGAGAATCATGGAAGGCAGCCCATCCTCCCCCACCCCCGACGCCCCCATCTTCTCAATCGAGCGTATCAGCTCGATCCTCACGAACACGCTCCAGCAGTTCGTTGATGGCTTTGTCGCGAGCCTCCCACAGGTGTTCGCCGGACTGCTGATCCTGATCCTTACCGGGGTCCTCGCGGCCATCGCTCAGCGGGTCTCGCATCGAATGTTGCTGCCAGTCAAGGTCCGTGAGTCGCTCAAGGAACTCGGTGAACGCTTCATCACGTTCGTGGTCTGGTTCATCGGCCTGATGGTCGCGACCATGATCGTGTTCCCCGACATCTCGCCGGGTGACGCTCTGGCCGCCCTGGGCATCGGCTCCATCGCGATCGGCCTCGCCTTCAAGGACATTTTCGAGAACTTTTTCGCCGGCGTGCTCATCCTCTGGCGCTTCCCGTTCGAGAACGGCGACTTCATCGAGTGCGACGGCCACATGGGCAAGGTCGTTTCCGTTACCGTGCGCAACACGCTCATCCGCACCGTAGAGGGGGTCCTGCTGGTCATCCCCAACGCCACGATCTACAAGAGCGTCGTCCGCATCCTCACCCACAGCACCACCCGCCGACAGTCCATCACCTGCGGGATCGCCTATGGCGAATCCGTCGCCGAAGGACGCCGTATCATCAAGGAGTCCGTTGAGGGCTGCAAGAGCCTGGCACCGGGCCGCCCGGTCGAGATCTTCGCGATGGCCTTTGGCGCCTCGAGCATCGACTTCGAAGTCGCGTGGTGGTGTGGCTCAAAGCCCTACGACATCCGTGCCTCACGCGATGAGGTCATCCAGGCCGTGAAGGAAGGCCTGGACAACGCCGGGATCGAAATCCCCTTCCCCTACCGCACGCTGGTCTTCAAAGATGGCGGCCCCGTCCGCATCACCCAGACCGGCAGCAATCAACCTCTAACCGGAGAGAACGACAATGCCTGACACCACCGAACTCCGTGCCCGATTTCAGGCCCGTAAAAAAGAGATCGAGGCCCAGCTCGACCGCGCCAGAGCTGACGCATCGGCCAAAAGCGATGAGCAGACCAAGAAGCTTCAGTCCCAACTCGATGAACTCAAGAAGGCCGCCGTCGAGGGTTGGGAGAACCTCAGTCAGTCAGCTATCGATCAGCTCAGCGACCTCCTGAAGAAGTGAGTCTGCCAGAACCGGCCGATGCGTCCGGATAATGCCCCGACCCCTGCGTCTTGCCAACGTCAACCCGTATCGGTCCGCACCCTGAAAGAAGCAGGGTGAACCCCCCATAGACCGATTAAGGTCTTACATGATCCCCTTGTTTGTCGATCTTGACGGCACCCTTGTAGCCACAGACTGCCTGGTCGAGAGCCTCATCGGGGTTGTCCGCCGTGCGCCTCGGCGAGCACCTGAGGTTCTGCTCGCCTGGCGCAGCCAGGGGCGACCGGAACTCAAACGATTGTCCGCTGAGATTGCTGACATCGACCCCGCCACACTCCCCTACCGAAAACCAACCCTCGATCTCATCGAACAGGCCCGAGTGGCGGGGCGACCGGTCATTCTGGCGACAGCCTCCCACATCGATATGGCCCGTAAGGTCGCCGACCACCTCGGCGTCTTTGACGATGTCCTGGCCTCCGAAGGCTCGATTAATCTCAAAGCTCACCGCAAGCTCGAAGCTATGAAAGCTTGGTGCGCCCAGCGCGGCCACGACCACTTCGCCTACGCAGGCGACGCCAACCCCGACTTGGCCATCTGGCCCGAATGCCATGAAGTGATTGCCGTGGCACCTTCGCGTGGTCTACGCAAAAGCATGGACCAACTCGGACTCAAACCACGCATCATCGACGAAGGCGGGATCCAGCTCAGTCACATCTTCAAGCTCATCCGGCCCTACCAGTGGACCAAAAACCTCTTGGTCTTTGTACCCGCCATCCTCGCCCATGAGTTGAGCGATCCAACCATACTGATGATGGCGATCGTTGCCTTCGTTGCCCTCTCGCTCATCGCCTCTGCGGTGTACGTCGTGAACGATCTGCTCGACATCGAGTCTGACCGTCACCACCGCTCGAAACACAAGCGCCCAATGGCCTCAGGCTCGGTCCCACCGACCGCTGGACCCGCGATCGCTGGCGTCCTCGGCATCTCAGGTCTCATCCTTGCCGTCACGTTGCTCCCGTGGATCGCCACCGGCGGGCTGCTCCTCTATCTGCTGCTCACCAACCTCTACAGCTTCTGGCTCAAACGCAAAGCCGTCGTCGATGTCATCATCCTTGCCTCGCTCTACACCCTCCGTGTCCTCATGGGCGCATGGGCATGTGGGCTCGATCCTTCCAAATGGCTTCTGGCGTTTTCGATGTTCTTCTTCCTCTCGCTGGCCTTCGCCAAGCGTTACACCGAGGTCTCCCGGATCGAATCCGAGCGCGATGCCGACAACACCGGACGCGGTTACCGTCTTGGCGACGAAGCGATTATCCGTGCCATGGGCCCTTCTTCCGGCTTTGTCTCCATCCTTGTGCTGGCGATGTTCATCGCCGAAGCCAACCGGGCCTGGTATGCCCGCCCTGAACTTCTCTATCTGCTCTGCCCCCTTCTGCTCTACTGGGTCTCCCGCGTCTGGCTTATGGCCCATCGCGGAGAGCTTCACGATGACCCCGTCGTGTTTGCCCTTCGAGACGGCGCCAGCCGTATCCTCGCCGTCGTTGGTCTACTCATCTTCGTGTTGGCCAGCGGGACCTGATCGCTAGAAAGCACACGCCATGGTCACCTGGGCAACACAATCCGTCGGCGGCTGGGGACGATTCCCAATCCACGACTGCCCCGTCAGCCGACCCGATGGAGAAGAGCAAGTCCGCTCCGCACTCTCAGGCAGCAACGGTCGATCGATCATCGCGCGGGGACTCGGTCGATCATACGGCGATCCCGCCATCAACAACCAAGGCGGGGTCGTTCTTCAGGCCCAACGCAACCGCATGCTCGCCTTCGACAAAACGACCGGCGTGCTCACCGCAGAAGCCGGTGTCAGCCTCGCCGAGATCATCGACGCCTTCCTGCCTCGTGGCTACTTCCTACCCACCACACCAGGCACCAAGTTCGTCACCCTTGGCGGGGCCATCGCCGCAGACATCCACGGCAAGAACCATCACATCGACGGCTCGTTTGGCAGCTTCATCACCTCGCTCCGGCTGATGCTTGCCAATGGCTCGATCCTGACCTGCGCAAGAGACGAGAACCCGGATGTGTTCGCCGCAACCCTTGGCGGGATGGGTCTCACAGGCATCATCCTCTCCGCATCACTCCGCCTGCGCCGCGTGCCCTCGGCCTACTACCAGGTCGCTTACCGGCGCGCGAGCAACCTTGACGCTGCACTCGAACTGTTTGATCGTACAGACACCGAATACCCCTACTCCGTCGCCTGGATCGACTGCCTGGGCAAGGGATCCTCACTCGGTCGATCAGTCCTGATGCTCGGCCGGGATGCCCAACCCACCGACCTGCCCGATCGCCTCCGGGACACGCCGTACCAGATCCGCAAACAACGAACCAAATCCGTCCCATTCGACTTCCCCGCCATCGCACTTAACAGTTGGTCCGTTAAAGCCTTCAACACTCTCTTCTATGCCAAGCACGCCGACACCACCAAGATCGTAGATTATGACACTTACTTCTATCCCCTCGATTCCATCCATGCATGGAACCGCATCTATGGCCGCAGGGGCTTCATCCAATATCAGGTTCTGCTCCCGCGTGAGAACTCGCGTGAGGGACTGATCCGCGTGCTCGAAGCAATCTCGTCCGCCGGTGCCGCATCTTTCCTCGCGGTGCTCAAGACCAGCGGACGTGTCGGCGACGGCCTGCTCTCCTACCTCTTCCCGGGCCACACCCTCGCCCTCGATATCCCCAACTACGGCCCGCAACTCTTCGAACTCACCCGGAAACTCGACCGCATGCTGCTCGACGCCGGCGGACGACTCTACCTCGCCAAAGACGCCACTATGGATGCCGAAACCTTCTCCGCGATGTACCCGAACCTCAACCGCTTCAAAGCGATCAAAAATAAAGTCGACCCCGACCAACGCTTCGACTCGGTCCAGGCACAACGACTCGGTATCACGGAGCCCCGATGATGAGTCAGCCTTCTCTCGGCAACTGGGTGGTACTGGGCTCAACCTCGGGAATAGCCCGAGCCATCGCCCTTGAGCTAGCAGGGCAAGGCGCTTCGCTGATCGTTGCGGCACGTGATGAGGACCAGGCGCGAGTTCAGGCAAAAGATATCAAAATCCGCACCGGCTCTAGCGCGACCGCCTTCTGGTTCGAGGCCACAGCATACGATGGCCACCACGCCTTCGTCTCCGCCTGCGAGGAAGCCTTTGGCGAACCGATCGCTGGCGTCATCCTCTGCTACGGTGCAATGCCGCCTCAGGAAGAAACCGAGCACGACTTCGCGATCGCCCGAAAAACCATCGACACCAACTACACCTCCGCCGTTTCGATCCTCCACGCCTTCGCTGGCAGATTGGAGAAGCAGGGTACAGGCACGATCGTCGCGATCTCATCAGTCGCAGGCGATCGTGGCCGCGCGACCAACTACACCTACGGCTCTGCCAAAGCCGGGCTATCTGCTTTCCTCCAGGGCCTCAGAAACCGGCTCCACAGCAAGGG
The DNA here is from genome assembly GCA_040222855.1 of Phycisphaeraceae bacterium. NCBI lineage: Bacteria > Pseudomonadati > Planctomycetota > Phycisphaerae > Phycisphaerales > Phycisphaeraceae > Phycisphaeraceae bacterium. Next base: position 679,352 of record JAVKCD010000003.1, read on the forward strand.
CGTTCACGTCCTCACAGTGAAACCCGGATTCGTCGATACCCCGATGACCCACGGACTGATCAACCCTGATTCGCCACTTGTGGCCAGCCCACAGCGCGTTGCCGGCGACATCGTCAAAGCGATTCGCCGGAAGCAGAACGTGCTCTACACACTCTGGCTCTGGCGATGGGTCATGCTCATCATCACCCTGATCCCAGAGCCGATCTTCAAACGCATGCGCATCTAAAATCCGCGCCGGAGAACCTCATGCACCTGCTCGCGCTGGCCATAGGCATCATCAGCAACGCCGCTGCCAACATCCTGATCAAGACCGCGATGCGCCGCCTCAGCGATGCCCAGCTAGGGCCCGCCTTCTTCCTCCAGGCCATCCTCGATCCAATCCTGATCACTGGCATCCTCTGTTTTGGCCTAGCCCTAGCGTTCTACGCTTTTGCCCTGACCAAGATCGACCTCTCCATTGGCTACCCCGCGATGACCTCTCTGGGCCTGATTATCGTTGCCGCATGGTCGGCCGTCGTCTTTGGCGAAAAACTCTCCATCATCCGCCTCGCAGGCATGGCCGCCATCCTCCTCGGCGTCGCCCTGCTCTTCTGGTCGTCAAACGGACAACAAAATCTCAAATCTGAAGAAACCCCGTTTCCATCCGAGGCTGCCACTGATGCCTGAGATCCCAACGATTCCCCGCGACCACCAGCACACCACGGGGTGGGTCACCCACATTCTCCTTACAGGCCTCTTCCTCCTCGGATTCTTAGGCCGAATAATTCCTCTGCTTGATCCCAATCGTGTCTTCACGCAATGGGCGACCGAGGATGGCTATCTCACGCTCACCATCGCCCGTAACATCGCGCTTGGTCGGGGCATGACTGTCTCGGCTGGCACCGTCGAGACCAACGGCACACAACCCCTGGCGACCTTCACTTATGCCGTCGGCTTCCTCCTCGCTGAAGGTGATCGCTGGTGGGGCGTCCTCTTCGCTCATATTTATCAACTAGCAATCTTCCTGCTCGCCGCCTGGCTTCTCTACCAACTAACAAGCCGGGTCCTTGCCGGATCAAACCTGCCACGCTGGGTCGGTCCCATGGCGGTTGCCTTCTGGTACACCGGCGGCCCCCTCACAGGACATGCCATCAACGGCCTGGAGACCTCCACCTACCTCGCAACACTAATCCTCTCGATCCTCGTCTGGCATCGCTGGGTGATTGATGGCCGCCCTGGCTGGGCGACACCAGGACCATGGCTGGTCGGATTGAGCCTGGGTCTGGTGGCATGGGCACGAATCGATGCTGTCCTGTTCATTCTCGCATTGACCATCTGGCACGGCCTGTACAGGCTGGGCACGCGACGTGCCTACCTCGTCACAGCATTCAGCGAATCCATGATCATGGGCTGCACCGCCGCAGCCGTGGTCAGCCCATGGCTGATCAGCAACAAGATACGCTTCGATCGCTTCACACCCATCAGCGGCGTAGCTCAATCAGCTTCCGCCAGCTTTGCCAGCAACCTCACCACCGTGCCTGCCAAACTTTCCGAGTACGCCACCGGCGTCCTGCTCATTCCCAGTTCGCTGGAAACCAGGCCCGCAGTCATGGCTCTTTGCTGGGTCGTCGTTGCCGCCATCCTACTCATCACGCTCATCAACTGGCATCGCTTGACACCCGCCGCTCGTCTCTTCGCCGGGCTCGGGATCGCCGCTTCGGCCATCTATGTCAGCTACTACGGGCTGTTCTTCGGTGCCGAGCACTTCATTGCGCGATACCTCGCCCCGCTCTCAATCTTTCTAGTTTTGGTGACCCCTCTACTCCTCGCGTGGATGTCAGCTCGCCTGGGCCAACTCGGCCGCTTCCTACCCATAGTCGCCCTGCTTCTCGCCATCGTGATCTCCTCAGGCTTCTACTGGCGTAGCTATCAACAGGGCACCAACAATGGACACTTCCAATCCGTTGACTGGGTCAAAGCCAACGTCTCACAGGACACTTGGGTCGGTGCGGTCCAGACCGGAACCCTCGGCTTCTTCCACGAGCAAACCCGAAACCTCGATGGCAAGGTAGACCCCGTCGCACTCCAGCATGTTCTCGACGGCACGATCCCGCAGTACATTGCTGATAGCGACATCGACGTTCTCGCCGACTGGGCCAGCCTGTCCGTCTGGACCAGACATCAGCCCATCGCTGATAACTTCGATCTGATTGTCAACGATACGAACCTCAACCTCGCCGTGTTTACACGCAAGGGTTTCGTCGTGTTGACACCTCCCACCACCCCCTGACCACAAGACCCAACCGATCCGGTACCCTGTCAACGCCCTGCACGAGGGCTGTCGTGGTTCTGGCCTGTATCCCCTCTTCGCTCTGGAGGGCTCTCACGTGTCCGATAGCAGATCCCCCTCTCGCTCGCTCTCACATCGTCTGCTCCACCCCGGCTTCTGGCTGATGCTCCTGTGCCTCGGCAGCGCCGCCTACGTCGGCCTCTACGTCCCGCCCACCTGGATCGTGCAGTCCACCACCCTCGACGCCTACCAGAACGCTGAGGGAAGCTGGGTCTACACCTACCGCGGCAACGAAACCTCACTCGAAGCCGCCGTCCCCGTCGGGGATTCTCCACTCGTGGAGAAGAACCTCATCGAAGGCACCTCGCCGCCTGTCACCAGCCAGATGGTCTACGAGACCAACGATGATGGCCGACACTATTTCGAGCTGCGTGCCTACCAGCACTGGCATCTCTGGTCGCTGCTGCCCGCCTTCACCGCCATCCTGCTCTGCGTGGTCACCCGTGAGCCCCTGACCTCCCTCGCTGGCGGGGCCATCGCGGGCGTCCTGCTGCTTGGCCGTTACAACGTCATTGACGATGTCCTCATCCCCACCATCGCTTCCGACTCCGTCACCGAAGTCATCCTCCTCTACTGCGGACTCCTTGGCGGGCTCGTCGGAATCTGGTCCCGTGGCGGGGCCGCCCTCGCCTTCGCCCACTGGGCCGCCAGCCACATCGTCACCGGACCACGCTCGGCCAAGTTCCTCACCTGGCTCCTTGGCGTCAGCTTCTTCCAGGGCGGAACCGTCTCCACCGTCATGGTCGGAGCGACTTCACGCCCCATCGCTGACCGCGAGAAAGTCAGCCACGAGGAACTCAGCTACGTCGTCGACTCCACGGCATCACCCATCGCAGCCCTGATCCCCCTCAACGCCTGGCCTGCCTACGTTCAGGCACTCATCTTCGTCCCGGGCGTCGTCTACCTCGCCACACCCGAAGACCGCCTGGCTTTCTACTTCTCCTCGATCTTCCTGAGCTTCTACGCCCTCTTCGCTGTCATCGGCACACTCCTGCTCTGCTTCGAGAAGCTGCCGTTCATCGGTCGCCGATTCCAGAACGCCATCATCCGCGCCCGCACCACCGGCGAACTCAACGCACCCGGTTCTTCACCTCTCTCCTCTAAGGAACTCGAAGACCCCGAAACCCCCGAAGGCTTCACCCCAAGCCTCTGGAGCTTTGTCGTCCCGCTGGTGCTCCTGATTTCCTTTGCGATCGGTACCTACATCCAGACCGGCTCGCCCAATGTCACGCTGGCCTTCTTCATCGCCTTCGTGTCCGCAATCGTCATGGAAATGGCCCGCGGCATGAGCCTCCACGAGATCGTCGAGGGCATCGGCCTCGGCATCAAAGCCGTGGTCGTCGCCGCCTTGATCCTGGTCACCGCCATCATGGTTGGCAATCTCTCCAAGGACGCCGGGGGGGCCGCGTACCTCATCTCCCTCCTCGGCGACAAGATCCCCTACATCGCTCTGCCGGTCTGCTTGCTGTTCCTGACGATGGTCATCTCGTTCTCCACGGGAACGAGCTGGGGTACCTACGCCGTCGCCTTCCCCCTTGGCATGCCCCTCGCGTGGGCCATCGCCCAGAATCAGGACCTTTCCAACCCCAAACTCTACATGATGGTCTGCTTCGCCACGATCCTCAATGGCTCGCTCTATGGCGACCAGTGCTCACCCATCTCCGATACCACCGTGCTCAGTTCGATGGTCTCGGGTGCCGACCTGATGGATCACGTGCGCACTCAAATCATCCCCGCCTCCGTCGCCATGGCCTTCGCCACCGTCTGCTGGACCGCCGTCGTCTTCTTCTTCTGTTAAGCCCACCCGAGAATCCTCACCATGCGTCCGTTGATCACCCTGCTCAGCACTCTCGCGCTTATCACACTCACCGCCTGCTCCTCAACGCCATCAGCCGCCACGCTCGATCCCGACCTCCGCGTTGATGTCGCCACATCGACGTCAGGCATGGTCGTCACCAACTCCGAGCAGGCCTCCCAGATCGGTGCCGACATCCTCGCCCGAGGCGGGAACGCCGTCGATGCCGCCATCGCCGTCCAGTTCGCCCTCGCCGTCACCTGGCCAGAAGCCGGCAACATCGGCGGCGGCGGCTTCATGCTCGTTGCACCCGCCGATGCCAACAGCGTCACCTGTATCGACTACCGCGAGACCGCCCCCGTCGCCTCGACCCCCAACATGTACACCTTCGGCGAGAACCGGCACCACCACCGGCACGTCGGCGTCCCCGGCACCGTCGCGGGCATGGCTCTTGCGTATGAGCACCACGGCACGCTCCCGTGGGCCGATCTGGTTGCCCCCGCCATCGATCTGGCTCGCAACGGCTTTACCGTCGATCAGCACCTCGCCGCCTCGGTCAATCGCGTCCTTGATTCAAAAAAGACCCAGACCGCCGACAACCTCGCTGAACTCCGCCGCGTCTACACCAAAACCGATGGCACGCCATGGGAGGCCGGCGACACCATGACCCTCCCCGATCTGGGTAACACCCTCGATACCATCGCCGCTCAAGGGGCCGACGGCTTCTACCACGGGCAAGTCGCCAAGGTATTCGCTGATGACATGACCAACAACGGCGGCATCATTACCGCAGACGATCTCGCCAGCTACCACGCCAAGTCCCGTCCCGCGATCAGCACCAACTACAATGGCCACACCGTCTACGGTGCCCCGCCACCCAGCTCAGGCGGGGTCACGATCACCCTCATGCTCAACATGCTCGAAGCCTTCGATACCGAAGGCACCTCACGCTACGGAAGCTCACGCACCCACCTGCTCGCCGAAGCGATGAAACGCGCTTTCTCCGAACGAGCCAAACACCTCGGCGACCCTGACTTCGTCGAGATCCCAGTCGCCCAACTCACCAGCAAACCCTACGCCCACCAACTCGCCGGCTCGATCTCGATGGCCCGGATGACGCCCAGCGAGCAACTCGCCCCGCCCATCGAACTCGCCGACGAATCACCCAGTACCACCCACTTCTCCATCGTAGACGCCTCAGGCATGGCGGTCTCCAACACCACCACCCTCGAACAAGCCTGGGGCAGCCGCATCATCCCCAAGGGCCTAGGCTTTGTACTGAATAACGAGATGGGTGACTTCAACTGGAAACCCGGTTACACCGACCGCACCTGGAAGATCGGCACCCCCGCCAACGTCATCGAGCCCGGCAAACGCATGCTCAGCTCCATGTCCCCAACGATCGTCAAACGCGAAGGTGAAGTGGTTGCCGTGATTGGCTCACCCGGCGGACGCACCATCATCAACACCGTCTTGGGCATCATCATCAGCACCATCGACGACCAGATGCCCATGCCAGAGGCTGTCGAAGCCTCCCGCATGCACCACCAGTGGTTCCCCGACAAGATCGTCGTCGAAGACACCTACTCCGACTCGACCATCACCGCCCTCCTCACCCTCGGCCACACCGTCGAGGTCCGCGATGGATCACAAGGCGCAGCCCACTGCATCGCCGTCGATCCAGGCACCGGCGTCATCACAGGTGTCGGCGATTACCGCCGTGGCGGGTACGCCATCGCTCCTTCTCAATAATCAGGCCCCCGCCACCGCCCCGCGGATCCCGGCGATCAGCATCTCCACGCCGACCACCGCCAGGATCAGACCCATCAACCGCGTGATCACCTTAATCGCGTTCTGACCGAGAATGCCGACGAACCACCGACCACCCAGAAAGAAACCGAGAGTCACCAGGCACACCACGGCAAACGCAGCCGTGACTCTGACCTGATTCCCAACACCGCCTTGTGCCGCATAACTCATCGCCGTCGCGATCGTTCCGGGTCCGGCGAGCAGCGGCATCGCTAAGGGTGAGACCGCCATATCCATGACATCATCCTGGCTCGAGACCTGATCATCCTCACTGGGATGATGGACCCGTGACGATTCCCCCTGCAGCATGTGATAGCCAACCAGCGCTACCAGGACCCCGCCCGCGATCCGGAAGGCAGGAAGACTGATCCCGAACAACTCGAAGATCAGGTTCCCCGTTAGCGTGAACGCCAGCACAATCAGGAACGCGAACAGGATTGAACGGGTCGCAACCAGTCTCCGCTGACGATCAGATAACTCCGAGGTCAAACCAAGAAATACAGGCGTATTCGCAATCGGATTCATGATCGCCAGAAACGCGACCAGAACTGTCGAAAAGTGCACCAAGGGATGATCCATCCCATCAGCCTATCAACAACGAGCACACCGACCACTCACACACTCCACAACCCCAGCGCCGGCTTGTCAATCACATAAGCCTCCTCGCCATCGGCCAGCGTGCGCCAGCCCGGCGTCAGGTCCTCAAGCCCCAACTCCGATCGCACCGTCTCCAGGTCCGCGTGCTCGTAACCCACCGATTCCACCTGCGCCTTGGTCACGCCCGGGCCGGTCGCGTACACGATCTTGAACCGCCCCTCACTACTGCCATGAATCAGGTGCGCCGCCGCGGAGAGATTGTCACGCAAGGCCTGATGATCCTTGACCGCCTTGAGCGTCGCAGGCGTCCCGCGATAGCCAAACCGCCGGATCAACCCATCAATCGCCTCGTCCTCGCCGAACGTCTCGATGCCGGGAGCCAGCACAATCAGGGTCCCGCCATCGGCCATCGCAAGCCGAGTCCGGTACACCGCCTTATTCCCCAGCCAGGTCGAGGCGAACTCTTCAGGCTCCAGATAGACGACACACCGATCGACCGGCCGCCCGAGCCGTGTCAGATTCACTCGCTGGCTCAGTTCCGCCGCCTCCTCGAAGGTCCGACGCTCCTTGCCGTAGAACAACCCGCGCAGCTTGAGCCCGCTGACCAGCGACTCGATCGCCGTGAACACAAACCGCACGTCCACCCGAGGCGTCACGAATCGCTCGAACCCCGTATCCAACGCCCGACGCACCGGCGTATCGAGCCGCCCCATGATCGACTCCATCCCGCACACCGCACCGAGAAAATGAGACAGGTGAATCGTCCCCGGCCCCCCCACGCCGATCAGAATGTTCTTGCTGTAGTTCGCCAGCCCGACAACCTCGTGCGGGACCACCTGCCCCAGGCTGATGACCACATCGTGCCCGCCATGAATCAGCTCACGATTTACCGCGACCTTCATCGGCGTAGCCACCCCCGCAGCCGACAGACGCCCACCCGACAACTCATCCACCCAGCCAGCATCAAGCTCACCCAACTCAACCAGGTCCTCGCGCCAGCGATGCGCGAGAATGTGCTCGGACAACACCGCCTCACCAAACATCCGACGATTCTGATCCGCCGTCATCGGCCGATGCGTGCCCAACGCCGGCATCAAGCGCACCCGCACCCCGCTCCGCACCAGCCGCTCGTACAAACCCGCCGCCAACTCCCCCGCCATCGAATCCAGCCGCGTGATATCTGGCGGGATCAACAGCACCGACTTCGCCCCGCCACTGCGCACGTCCTCAGCGATCCGATCCAGCGCCGAAGCCACCGCTGGCTCATCGAGCGATTGCGCCACGCCGCCCATCCGAAAAGCCTCAGCCATCACGCACTCCTGTCTGGCAACACCGCCAACACCTCGCCCACAATCTGCTCCGCCTCCTGATCAATCGCCACATGAATCGCCGAGTCCGTCGGGTCATCCACCCGCCCGGGTGCTTCCAGCGTCTCGAACTGGCTATCCAGCAACGCCGGCGGCATGAAGTGCCCCTGCCGCTGCGCCATCCGCTGGCGGATCACGTCCTTCGATCCCGACAGAAACACAAAACGCACCCGATCCGTCTTCGCCCGCAGCCGCTCCCGATACGCCCTCTTAAGCGCCGAACAGGCCAGCACCGCGCCCTCCCCATCCTCGGCCCAGACCGCCGCCTCTTTGGCCAGCAGATCCAGCCACGGCCAGCGGTCCTCATCCGTCAGCGCTTGTCCCGCCGCCATCTTGACCCGGTTCGACTCGGGATGAAAATCATCCGCATCATAAAACGGCACCCCCAGCCGCTCGGCGAGTAACGCCCCCACCGTCGACTTCCCGCAGCCGCTGACGCCCATGACGATGAGGACTAATGGTTTTTTCTGCACCATGAAAAGCACACCTTTCCATGGCCATCGTAACCGCCAACACCACGAGACTCATCTGACGACTTGAACAGACGATGCCGCCGCAAGATCCCCGCCATTCCCACGCTCAGCAGCACCAGTCCCGTCGGCTCGGGCACCGTCCGTCGCCCCATCAAACCCAAAGCTGCGCGATGAGCTATTGGCCCGAGAGCGGTTCGACACGCTCAAGGAGTCGAAGGTCTTGATCGAGCGGTGGCGGGTTCATTACAACACCCAGAGGCCGCATTCGTCGCTGGGTTACCGACCGCCAGCACCGGATTCCAGGGGTAAGTGTTACCACTGGCGCTAAACTCGGGGGCTGGTCATTCCCGACGGTGATTCATGCCTCGTCCCAAGCCCGACTATGACCTGATTTGACTATTAGAGCTAAGTATAACTCAGATAATGAACTACGAGGCTAGCAGTTGAAGTATTGGATGGGGTTCTGGCTGTGCTGGGTGAACTGGTCGGCGACAGAGCGGTCCAGGTATTTTCGACGGACGTTGTCTCCTGCGACGACGCCTATGAACTCCCAGCGGTCGGTGCGAGGATCGCCTTGCGGGTAGATGGCTTTGAAGGTTGAGCCGGAGGGCACCCATGCGGTGATGCGGTAGACCTCGCGCACGACGCCCTCGAAGACGGCCAGGGCGTAGTCGGCCCCGTCTCTCCTGCTGCCTGCTTTCCAGGCCGAGCGGGTGGCGTCGTAGAGTTCGATGGCGGGCATGCCGTAGTAGTAGGCCCTGGCTATGCGGATGGTGATGATCGGCTCGGCGATTTTGACCGGTCGTCGGTCGTAGAGAGACTTGATCTGGTCGAGAGACATCCGACCGTAGCGACGCTGGTGATGGCCCTGGACACGGTTGGCAAGTTGATCGAGACCCAGCAGGGTGATGGCAGCCATCTCGACGTTGAGGGCATCCGACTCTTCTTCAAGCCCGTGGATGAGGATCTCGACGCGAGGTTCGAGCTTCTTCTGGTGGAGTTCGCGGATGATCTCATCGTGGGGGGTGCCGCCCTTGCCGTCGATGTGTGCGAGGGCGCGATTACCCTTGCCTTTGCCGACGTAAAACACCTGATCAGTATCAGGCCGAACATACAGATAGACGTAGTAGCCGAGGGCACGTGTGACGGAGGCGGGGAGGCGTTTGGGGAGAGACATGTTCGGTGTCCCCAGAAAGAAACATGATTTGATGCGGTAAGGATGTTATTGAGCCGAACACGCCAGGCAGGACTCGAACCTGCAACCTGCGGATTTGGAATCCGCTGCTCTGCCAATTGAGCTACTGGCGTAACAGCGCACGAAGCGCCAAAACTCTAACCCAACCAACCTGGACCCTTGTGCACCCAGCCAACCTGCCTTGAATGCGGGGGGCGGGGGGGTTACTTGCGCTTGATCTTGTGGAGCGTGTGCTTGCGCAGGCGGGGGCTGTACTTCTTCAGACCCTCCTTGAGCTTCTCGGGCAGGCCGCCCTTGACGTTCACGGGGGTGCGGTAGTTCAGGTCCTGCGTCTCGGTGCACTGCAGCCAGACGTACTCGACAGCATCTTTCGACTTGGCCATCACAGGCCTCCAATCTTCATGAACCAGCCCGAATCAGCGGGCCGGGGATCCGCAACCCCTGTAGCGACGGGGGTTGCGTGGGGGGGTCAGTAAAAGCGGGCGGCGGAGTCAACCGCCGCCCGCATCAGAATACCTGATTCAGCCTCATCTCAGAAGCCCTGCGATCAACTCCTTGTCAGGAGCCGACAACCCGACTTCCGAGCCTGGCTGGTTGTTACGCCAGGATCTTGGTGACGACGCCGGCGCCGACCGTTCGGCCGCCTTCACGCACCGCGAACCGCAGGCCCTCTTCCATGGCGATCGTCTTCTCGCCGAGGTCCACTTCCATGGTGATGTTGTCGCCGGGCATGCACATCTCGGCTCCACCCTTGAGGGTGATGCCGCCGGTGACGTCGGTCGTGCGGAAGTAGAACTGGGGCTTGTAGCCGTTGAAGAACGGCGAGTGACGGCCGCCCTCTTCCTTGGTGAGGACGTAGACCTCACCCTCGAACTTGGTGTGCGGGGTGATGGACTTGGGCGCCGCGATGACCTGGCCACGCTGGACATCTTCTTTTTCGATGCCGCGGAGCAGGGCACCGACGTTGTCGCCGGCCTGGCCCTGATCGAGGGTTTTGTTGAACATCTCGACACCGGTGACGGTGGTCTTCTTCTGCTCGCCGAGGCCGATGATCTCGACCTCGTCGCCGACTTTCATGACGCCACGATCGATACGGCCGGTGGCGACGGTTCCGCGGCCCTTGATGGAGAACACGTCCTCGATGGACATGAGCAGGGGCTTGTCGGTTTCGCGCTCGGGCTCGGGTATCCATGTGTCGATAGCGCTCATCAGCTCGCCGATGCAGGCCGAAGCGGTGGCATCGTCGGGCTTCTGGAGCGCGGGGAAGGCGGCGCCGCGGATGATCGGGGTGTCGTCCTCGAAGTCGTACTTGGCCAGGAGTTCCTGGACTTCGAGCTCGACGAGGTCGAGGAGTTCCTCATCGTCGACGAGGTCGACCTTGTTGAGGAAGACGACCAGCTTGGGGACGTTCACCTGGCGGGCCAGGAGGACGTGCTCTTTGGTCTGGGGCATGGGGCCGTCGGCGGCGGAGACCACGAGGATGGCGCCGTCCATCTGGGCGGCCCCGGTGATCATATTTTTGACGAAGTCGGCGTGGCCGGGGCAGTCGACGTGGGCGTAGTGACGGTTTTCCGTCTCGTACTCCACGTGCGAGGTTGCGATCGTCACGATCTTGGTGGCGTCACGACGGCCGTCGGCCGCGGACGCTTTGGCGACGTCGTCGTATGAGGTGAAGCTCGCCAGACCCTTGGCGGCCTGCACTGCGGTGATGGCCGCAGTCAGGGTCGTCTTACCATGGTCGACGTGCCCGATTGTGCCGACGTTGACGTGCGGCTTAGTCCGTTCAAATACACCCTTGGCCATCGCTCATTAACCTCCGCCACTGTCGCGTGGCATGGGACCTTGAATATCCCGAAACTGGTTCGCTATCAGAGCCTGAGGTCTCGGGGGTGCCTCGGGCTCCACCGGCACGGTGCCGGTGTGTGTCACAGTGCGTGTTATACGCTCTTGTCTGCCGTCGAGTCGGACACCCAGTGGCGGCCGACTCTTCGGTGAAGCCACCCATGGGACTCGAACCCACGACCTCACCCTTACCAAGGGTGTGCTCTACCAACTGAGCTAGGGTGGCGTCTGCCTGCGGGTCGGGGTGAACCGTCCCGTTTTTATGGCATCGGCCCGAGTCGGGTTCGACTCGACCAACACTCGGTTTTTCAGGGATTTATGGACGATGTCGTGCGGAACAATCAGCCGACACCGAACACCCTGCCGAGCATCGGAATCCGAAAGACTAACGCTGGCCTGAGGGGTCGTCAAACGGTTGGTGCGGTGTGTGGGAAGGTTGGGAAGGGTTCTCGGACGGGTTGGGGATTGGTTGTATCATGCGGCCATGGTGTGCAGGTGCGGCGAGCTTGGGGCGGGTGGTGTTGGGGGTGGATTTTGGTTGGTGGGGTTGTGCGCATGGTTGTTTCTGGCGGTTTTTATGGTGGGGGAGGTTGTCGCGGGGGCGGTGATCAGTGAGTGGTATCCAGCGCATGAATCAGGGGCTGGATCGTGGCCAGCGATGGTTGAGGTGGATGGGTTGGCGGAGGCGCAAGTCTATGATTTACTGATGGTTAACGCGAGTGACAACGTGGCGGATCGGGGGTTGGTGTTGGGGGTGGCGCGGGTGGAGCGTGGTTTGGGGGCGGGTCGGGTGCTGCTGGCGGATGATGGGGTGGGTGAGGCGTGGTTGACGTTGGGGGCGACGCGTCCGCCGGAGTCGGAGGCGTTGCCGCTGGGACCTGGCTGGCGGCCACAAGTCCCTGTCACGGTGATGCTTATTGAGGGGGACTCGGGCTTGTCGCGGTGGTCGGTGTTGGGTCCGGAGCGGCTGGATGACCCGGTTTGGCGGGCGATGGTGGTGGATTCGATCACGTTGACGGCGGGTGAGGCTGAGAGCGGTGGGCGGCGTGGTGGAGGCGGGGGTGTGGGGGGCGCGGGGGGTGTTACGCCTGTGTTGGGCGGTTTGGAGGGGTCTGTGCTGACCGTGCCTGGTGGTTTTGGGGCGGTTTTGGCGTCGAATCCGGCCGAACTCGTCAATCAAACGTGGTATTCGGGGGTTATTCAAGGGGGCTTTGTGCGCACGGAGGAGGGGTTGGCGCGGCCGTCGCCGGGGCGGCCGAATCCGGCACTGGTGACGCTGCCCGAGCCATCGGGGGTGGTGAGTTTGTTGATGGGCGGGTTGATGTTGGGTGCGCGAGGGCGTCGCAGGCGGGTACAATCATATCGAGACTGATTCTCAGCCTGAACTTTTTTCAGGGTAGGAGTGATTGTGCCGAGCCAAGCCGAGAGCAGCCTATTTGAGCGGGTGTCGGCGGTGATGGACCAGATCCGTCCGTCGATCCAATCGGATGGCGGGGATGTGGAGTTGGTGGAGGTGTCGTCGGAGGGTGAAGTGCGGGTGCGTCTGCATGGGGCGTGTGTGGGGTGTCCGTCGAGTTCGATGACGCTCCGGGACGGGATTGAGGCGAGTTTGAAGCAGCATGTGCCGGGGGTGACCGGTGTTTCGCAGGTCCCGTAAGTCTTGATGCTGAAAGAATCGGTGGCGGCAGTGAGCCCTCGACCCGATAGACCTTGAGCCCCCCCCCCGCCCCGCCCCCGCTCCCCCCGCATTGAGTTGCGAGGGTGCTGATGGTTGGGTGGGGAGCGTGCGTGTCGCTTGTGCGATGTGTTGCGGAGGGTGTTTGTGGGGAGGGGGTCGGGCAGTGAGGCCCGGCTCGATTGGCCGCCACACGGAGTCCAGGCCCATGCTTGCATTAACCCGACGCGCCGGCGAAGAGGTGGTCATTGGCGACCCGAAGAACCCGTTGGGGGTGATTCGGGTGGTGGACATTCATGGCGACAAGGTGCGGCTGGCGTTTGATTTTCCGCGGGAGACTCAGGTGAACCGGCGAGAGCTGGCGGATCAGAAGGCGCGGGGCGAGGAGCCGAAGGGGAATGGTGGTGGTGGGGAGAAGCGGGCGGGGTAGGGGTTCGTAACGTGCTGGATCTGATTCTGCGGGATAGCCTGGCCTGCTATGTCAGCTGGACCAGGACAAGCATGGACGCGGGAACAAACGCTAGCCGCGTTATCTCTGTATTGCCAGATTCCATTTGGGAAGATGCACCATCGCAATGCATCGGTGATCGCGCTTGCCTCCCGCCTAGGGCGAACGCCGTCATCGGTTGCGTTCAGATTGGTCAATCTGGCGAGTCTCGACCCGGAGCATCATGAGCGAGGTGTGCGAGGCATGTCGAATGCGTCGGCGATGGATCGCCAGGTATGGTCGGATTACTACGGAAGATGGGATGAACTAGCGGAAGCTGCGAACACGACAGGTGACGAGCTGACCGAAAGTGAGTGCTTCAACGTCGTGACGGAGGCTGAATCCACCGTGAAGAGTCGTCGCGGTCAAGCATTCTTTCGGCGCGCGGTGCTGTCTGCGTATGAAGGTGCGTGCTGTGTGACAGGCATTCATGCTGGCGAGTTATTGAGGGCGAGTCATATTGTTCCATGGTCGCAAAACCACGAGCATCGGCTCGATCCAAGAAATGGCATAGCCCTGAATGCGTTGCATGACGCGTGCTTTGACCGAGGCCTTTTGACGTTTGATCAAAAGCTGCGGTTAGTCGTGGGTCGCGGCTTGAAGGACTATGTTCCGAATGGCGTTTATGACTCATTCTTTGGTCGGTTTCAGGGAGAGATGATGCGGCTACCCCTTCGGTTTCGGCCACATGATGAGTTTCTTGACTATCACCGCACGCGTATTTTTGAAGAATAGTCGGCGACAACCGCGAGCCCTCGATGGGCGAAAAGAATACACCCTTCCGTAAGGTTCGATGACACCGAACTTGATGGTCTCCCGAAGTTAGTTCTGATCTCGTTTCGCGCTTGGGTTGGGTGTTGGGGGTGGGCAGGTCGTGAGGTGCTGGGGGTGGGGTGGCAAGGAGGAGATAGACGGGGTCGAGAGGGTGTTGTCTGGCTTATGGTGGTGGGGGGTGGTTGGATCAGGCGGGGTATCGTCGGGTGAGGGCGAGTCCGCCGAGGGTCAGGAGGGCGGCGGATGCGGGTTCGGGGACGGGGAAGCCGGCGAGTTGGTAGACGAGTCCGCTTCGTTGGGTGATCCAGGCTTCGCCACGGGCGTTGTCGAAGGCGATGCCGGTGAGGTCGAGGTTGACGGTGGGGGAGATGAGGGTGAGGTCGAAGTCCTGGACGAAGTCGCCTGAGGTGGTGAGGACGCGGGTCTGCTCGATGACGTCGGTGACGATCTGGAGGTTGCCGTCGGCGTCGACGTCGATGTCGCCATAGAAGACATCGAGAGCGGGGGCACCTGCGGGGGTGACGGGGAAGTTGTTGACCTGGGAGCCATCGGCGGGGCTGAAGGCGCGGACGATGTCGGAGTCCCAGTCGATCGAGTAGATGAGGTCATCGGCGGGGTTGTAGGTGATGCCGACGGTCTGGTCGTTGCCGATGGTGAGGGTGGCGAGCACGGTGCCGTCGGCTGGATTGAGGGCGTAGACGGTGTCGGGGTTCTGATCGCCATCGACCAGGAGCATGGAGCCGGCGGGGATGCTGACGCCATTGAGGCTCATGGAGGTGTCGACGATGTCGATGTCGAAGTCGTCGGTTGATCCGCCTGGGTGGGGGATGGTGCGGAGGGGATTACCGGAGCGGTCGAAGACCTGGATGACGTTATCGAAGTCATCGAAGACGAAGACTTCGTCGTTGCCATAAGCGATTCCGATGGGGTTGTTCCCCAGGGCGTCGAATGAGGAGAGGATCTGGGCGTGGGATGCGGTGGTGATGGCGAGTGTGATGGTGATGGCTGACAGCAGCTTCATGCTTGTCTCTCTTTCTCGGTATACCCAGATTCACGCGTCGTGGGGATTACGATCGGTACGAACTATACGCCGGGTCGTAGGGTGGGCAACTATATTTCGGGTTGGGAACTGGTTGGTGACTGGCGTTACTAGAAGTGTCGTCCCCAGAGGGTGTGGAGCCGTTGGATTTCGTCGGCGTTGATTTTGGATTTGTCGGACCAGATGCCGAGGTCGAGGGCGTGGTGGGCGGGGGAGGGTTGGTCGGCGAGGGGTTGGGGGTTGCGGAGGGCTTCGCGTATGAGGGTGAGGGAGGCGGCGGTGGCTTTCTGGAGGTTGCCGATGATTTCCTGGAGGAGATCTTGTGGTGCGTGGTTTGGGGTGTGGGGTCGCCAGGAGTCGTAGTCGGTGGGGAGGGCGACGAGGGCGTAGGCGATTTCGGCTTCGCGGGCGAGTTTGGCTTCGGGCATGACGGTCATGCCGATCAAGTCCCCCCCCCACATGCGGTGGAGGTGGGATTCGGCGCGGGTTGAGAAAGCGGGTCCTTCCATGCAGATGTAGGTGCCGTTGGGTGTGACGCGGATGTTGTCGAGTTGGGTTGCGGTGTTGATGAGCCATTGGCGCATGACCGGGCAGAAGGGATCGGCGAACTCGACGTGGACGGCGGCTTGTTCGTAGAAGGTGTTGGGTCGTTTGTGGGTTTTGTCGATGATCTGGTCGGGGATCATGAGGTCGCCTGGGGCGACGGATTCGCGGAGGGATCCGACGGCGCCGGAGGCGACGATGTGGGTGACGCCTAGGGCTTTGAGCGCGAAGATGTTGGCGCGGTAGGGGACGGTGGAGGGGTTGTAGAGGTGTCCGGGCCCGTGTCGTTGGAGGAGGAAGACGGGGGTACCGGACCAGGTGGTTTCGGTGATGGGTCCGGAGGGTTTGCCGAAGGGTGTGTCGGGGAGGTGGGTGGTGCCGGATTCGGAGTTGAGGGCTTCGCCGAGGCCGGACCCGCCTATGACGGCGAGTTTGAGGGTGTTGTTGTTCATGGTGGTGATGTTAACGGCTTGGTGGTGGGGTCAGGGGGTTGTGGGTCACTTAGTATGATGGGCTTCCGCGATGATGCGGGCGTGAGGTGTGCTGTTGGACCGCGAGGCATTTCGAGAGCTGGCATTGGGGGAGATGGACTCGCTGTATCGGATGGCGATGAGTCTGTCGCGTCATCCTGACGAGGCGTCGGACCTGGTGCAGGAGACGTATCTGAAGGCGCTCAAGGCGGAGGGTCGTTTTGAGTTGCGTGAGCAGGGGATTCGGCCGTGGTTGTTTAAGATTCTGCACAACAACTTCTATACGCGTGTGGGTAAGCGGAAGCGAGAGCCGACGATCGCGGATGATCTGGAGCCTCGGGCGGCGGCGAGCACGCTGGCGGAGGATCAGCCGGCATGGGACCTGGAGCATCTGGACTGGGAGCAGGTGGACGATCGGTTGAAGCGTGCGATTGAGGAGCTGCCTGAGGCTTATCGTGAGGTGTTGTTGTTGTCGGCGGTGGAGGGTTTGAAGTATCGGGAGGTGGCGGAGGTGCTGGATATTCCGTTGGGGACGGTGATGAGTCGGCTTTATCGGACGCGGGGGATTCTGACGGGTTCGCTGGCTGAGTTGGCGGCGGAGCATGGGATGGGGAAGCGGGATGAGGAGCGTGAAGATGGGTAATCGAGCGTTGGGTCCGCGGGATTATCTTTTGTTTGGCGGGAAGGAAATGGGGGTCTGGTGTGTTGATTCGATGTGTCCGGGTTTGGGGATGGGAGGCGTTGTGCGGCCGATGATGGTCTGGGTTGAAGTCGAAAAGCGGGTGGGAGCTGAACACGATGGCTGATCTAGAGCACAAACTGGCGTTGATGGCGTACGCGGACGGCGAGTTGGATGTCGAGCAGACGATCCGGCTGCTGGGCGTGGAGGGGTTGTGCGCTGAGGATCGGGAGTCGGTTGCGGTGCAGGAGCGGCTCCGGCGGGCGTGTCGGGATTGCATGTGTCAGGCGTCGGGGAAGGCCCCGCCTGCGCCAGCTGAGTTGCGGGCTTGCATTGAGGCGGCGTTGGCGGCGGAGGGGTCGGGCGGTGATAGCGGGGGTTGGCAACGTGATCAAGGTGGGGTTTTGGCGGTGATTGGTCGTTGGGCTCCGTCGGCGGTGGCGGCGTTGTTTTTGTTGGGGTCGCTGGCGGTGTGGACCTTGATGCTGTCGCCTGGGGGTGACGAGCGTGATGTGTTGTTGGCTGGGGGCGTGTCGGGGGCGAGGTTGGCGGGGGGTTCGCTGGTGCTGCCTGTGTCGAACGGGCTGAATGCGTTTGCGGCGCAGCATGGGGCTTGTGCGAAGGATTCGTCGAAGATCATGCGTCAGGTGGTGCTGCCGAAGGAGGTGATGGCGTTGCCTGGGGCGTTGCATGAGTATTTCGGGGATTCGTTTGATCAGACGCTGCCTATGGATTTGAGTGTGATGGGGTTCCGGTTCGAGCAGGCGGGGAACTGCACGGTTGCCGGTGAGGGATCGATTCATGTGCTGTACAAGCCTGTGGCGGGTGCTGGGTCGCCTGAGACGGGGTTGAGTCTTTGGATTAGTCCTACGGCGGGTCCGATTGCGGGTGAGTTGGCGGAGGGGGTGCTGTATTCGGCGAGCAGTGGGGATGGGAAGCCGATTTTTCTGTGGCGAGCGTCGGGGTTGAGCTACTTTTTGGTGGGCGATCAGCCGGTGGCGACGCGGGCGGCGGCGGCGATCTTGTGTCCGGGTGCTGGGGGTGTGGGGGGGCCTGGAGCGGCGATGCCTGGGAAGGTGATGGGGTCTGAGGGCATGATGCCTCAGGCGATGCCGGAGGAGGCGGAGTGAGGCTGGGGGGCTGGGGGGCTGGTGGGCGGGGTGTGGTTGAGATCTGACGCAAAAAAGAGTTGAACGGGGTGGGTGGAGCGTGGTATTGTTGGGAGATGCAAGAAGGCCGAACGGATATCGTGCGCGTGGTCGTGGCTGGCGTCATCGTTAGCTGAGCGGATGACCCGCACCCCACCCCCTCATCCCCCGCTTTCGTGCCCTGCTTGAGTTATTGATGACTGCTGCCGGGTGATTTGAGGGGTATGGTTCCTGCTCTTTTGTTGTTTGGATAGCTTGCTGACTTATTTATTCTGACACCTCTCCCTGCCGTCTGTTTTGGCCATGAGCCTGATGTTGGTGGGGCTTTGATTCCTGGAGTGCTGGTTATGACGCTTACAAACTCGGACTTGAATGCATCTCAGATCACCCATTTTGGCCAGCATGGCCCGACGACGGATCGGTTTGTGGGTAGGACGGGGGCGCAGATTTTCCACGATCTGATGGCGGAGCATGGGGTTGAGGTGATTTTCGGTTATCCGGGCGGAGCGATTCTGCCTGTTTTTGACGCGATTTTTGAGAGTGACCAGTTCAAGTTTATTTTGACGCGGCACGAACAGGGTGCGGGTCACATGGCGGAGGGTTATGCGCGGGTGACGGGGAAGCCGGGTGTGGTGCTGGTGACGTCGGGTCCCGGGGCGACCAATACGGTGACGCCGCTGCAGGACGCGTTGATGGACGGGACGCCACTGATTGTGTTTGCGGGTCAGGTGGCGACAGGTGCGATCGGGACGGATGCGTTCCAGGAAGCGGACATGACGGGGATCACTCGGGCGTGCACGAAGTGGAACACGCTGGTGAAGCGGGTGGAGGACATTCCGCGGGCGATTAATACGGCGTTTCATATTGCGATGAGTGGTCGTCCGGGGCCGGTGTTTGTGGACCTGCCGAAGGACGTGACGGCGTCGATTCTGCAGGGGCCATGTCATGCGGACCCGTATCTGCCTGGTTATCACATTCGTGAGGCGGGGACGTCATCGGAGATTGAGCGAGCGGCGGAGCTGATTAATCGGGCCGAGAAGCCTGTGTTTTATGTGGGTCAGGGGGCGATTCTGTCGGGTGCGACGGCTGTGCTTCGGCAGTGTGTGGAGAAGGCTGGGATCCCGGTGACGACGACGTTGCAGGGGCTGGGGGCGTTTGATGAGCGTGATGATCTGTCGCTGCACATGCTGGGGATGCACGGGTCGGCTTATGCGAACTGGGCGATGCGGGATGCGGACGTGATTGTCTCGGTGGGTGCTCGGTTTGATGACCGGGTGACGGGGAAGATCGCGGCGTTTGCGCCGGGTGCGCGGGCGGCGGAGCGTGAGGGTCGTGGCGGGATCATTCACTTTGATATTGCGCCGGAGCAGATTAACAAGGCGGTTCCGGTGACGATCGGGGTGGAGGGCGATGCGCGGAAGAATCTGGAGTTGTTGCTGCCGTTGCTGGAGGGGAAGGATCGTTCGGCGTGGCAGGCGCAGTGCCGGGCGTGGAAGAAGGAGCAACCGTTTGCTTTTGGGCATGATGAGCGTGAGTATCATCTGAAGCCGCAGGCGGTGATTCAGGAGTTGAACAAGCAGACGGGTGGCGAGGCGATCATCACGACGGGGGTGGGTCAGCACCAGATGTGGGCGGCGCAGTTTTATGACTACCGGACGCCTCGGCAGTGGCTGACGTCGGGCGGGTTGGGGACGATGGGTTTCGGGGTGCCGTCGTCGGTGGGTGCGGCGATGGGCGAGCAGATCATGGCCGAGCGTGAGGGTCGGGCGATGCGGCATGTGGTGAATATTGATGGGGACGGGTCGTTTTCGATGACGGCGATGGAGATGGTGACGGCGGCGCAGTATGGGATCAAGGCGAAGACGATCATTTTGAACAATGATTTTCAGGGGATGGTGAAGCAGTGGCAGGATTTGTTTTATGAGGAGCGGTACAGCCACACGGAGATGCACAACCCTGATTTCGTGGCGTTGACGGACGCGATGAACTGCAAGGGGTTCCGTGTGACGAAGCTGGCGGACCTGCCTGCGGTGATGGAGGCGTTTTTGGCGCATGATGGTCCGGCGGTGCTGGATGCGATGGTGGAGAAGCACGAGCACGTGTACCCGATGATCCCGGCGGGCAAGACGGTGGACGACATGGTGCTGGGCCCGGCGGATGGCGCGGGTGGGGGTTGTGAGGTGAAGGGGCCGCGGTAGGGACGGGGGGAGGCTGGATTTTTGCCAGGGGTGTTGTGTGGGCGGTGTTGTTGCGCGCTGGTGGTGTCAATGCTTAAGTGAGTGTGCTTAGTGATTGATCCTATCCGGCAAGATGCTTAGGGGAAAGATCGTCTTGTGTGGCTTTAGGCGGGTTGTAGTCTTATGTGAAGTCGGGGGAATAAGGGGGATTGAAAAGGGAATCAACTTCACGTGGGAGAGTCGTTCCAGCGGTTGTATCCGCGCGGTCTCCTGCGCCATCGAACAAGGGTTCGAGGAGAGGCAAGTCATGCGAGTTTCCAAGTTTCTTTTGGCGTCGGCGGCGGGTTGCGTTGCTTTCTCGGGGACGGTGCGGGCTGATTCGGTCTCAGATGTGATGTTCAACCTAGCTGCTATCAACGGCTACGTTGGCGTGCCCGCGATGTATGACTTCAATGACATCAGCATTTCGAGTGATCTGACGCCGGGCACACCGGTCCTGGCAGGCGATGTGATTGAGGGTGTGTTTACGATCGGATCGGTTTCGCTGGATACGCCTGGCGGGACATTCATTGATTCCATCGATCTTTCGACACGCGATGTTGAGTTGTTTGGCCGGTTCACGCTGACGATCGGGACGGTCTCGCCGACTCTGATCACGACAACCGTTGCCAGCTTTGAGCTGTACGAGGACGATCGGGCAGACGGCATCCGTGATGTGACGGTTCCTACCGGTCTAACGGGTACGGCGGGTTACAACAGTGCGTCCTGGGGAGGCGGGGCTGGTATCGGCACCAGCATCCAGGGTGGCTCTCTGTTCGCGGCGCTGGATATTCTGTCTGGTGGCAGCTACAGCCTGATCCCGCTGCCGAACACGGACCTGTCGATCATTCCGAATCTGGATATCGCGGGCGGCACGATCCTGAGCCCGAGTCTTGGGGTAACGGGTCGCGTCGGTGGCACGGGCACGGTCAGTGCGACCTCGGTGCCGGGTGAGTTCACGGATAGAGCGAGCTTCTCGTTCAACGCGACGGTTCTGCCCAGCCCGTCTGCCGCAGCGAGCGGCCTGGTGTTGGCTGGTCTAGCCTTCGCACGGCGTCGTCGCGTTGAACGAGAAGCTCGCTCTATCCGTGAACTCACCCGGCACCGAGGTCGCACTGACCGTGCCCGT